>CALUSR010000008.1 GCA_944323485.1 Candidatus Gastranaerophilales bacterium | reverse complement strand
GAACAGCCAGCCGAACAGCCAGCTGAACAGCCAGCCGAACAGCCAGCCGAACAGCCAGCTGAACAGCCAGCCGAACAGCCAGCCGAACAGCCAGCTGAAGCAGTTGAAGAAGAGATTATTGAAGAAGAACAACAATAATCAAACAAAGTTCCTATATACTATCTATCAAACGGAAAACAAGCTCTATAAATATAGAGCTTGTTTTCTTTAATGACATTTAATATATTCAACGGCAGCTTTAACTGCGTTATCCCAACTTTTATCCCAAGTTTGCCGAAAAATTGTGAGCGAATCATACCAGCTGCATTTTCCTTCCTCGTTCATCCATCTGTATTCAGCATCACAGTTGAGCAGGCATAATGTTTTTACACCGAGAGCTCCTGCAAGATGAAGAACACCGTTATCAGATGAGACAAGATAATCCAAATTTTTCAGAGCTGCAGCCGTATACGAAAAATCTTTAAACTCATCCCCCAATAAAGCAGGATGAATATTTCCTCTAAATTCAGATTTATCAATTTTCAACTGAAAAGAATAAAACTCGGCATCCTTTAATGTTGAAAACAGTTCAACAGCTGAGACAGGCAAATCTCTGTTCTTATTATAAAACTTAGGATTTCCTCTCCAAACAAATCCGATTTTCAGTTTATTATGATTAAAATATTTATTTTTAAAATACAGAACTTTCTCATCATCAGCCTTCAGATAAGAAGTTGATGGAATGGTTTCAGGCTGTAGATTTATTATATGAGGTATATCCAATAGCGGAATATGACAGTCAAAATCAATATTCTCAAGATTTTCTGATTCTTTGATAACATCAAAAGAAAAGTTATTATCTTTTATCAGGGAATATAGAGCATCATGAACCCTGAATATAACCATTTTTGCTTTCCCTGTAATCTGTTCAATAAATCTGAGAAACATAATCGAATCTCCGAAGCCCTGTTCGCATGAAACAAGCAGAGTCTTATCAGGAATATCTTCCCCCCGCCATAGAGGCTTGTTTATTTTTGGATAAGGAGTTTGGTTCGTTTCTTTTTCAAGCCTGTGTTCATACAACTCCCAGCCTCTTGAAAAACATTTATACTTAATCAAAAATGTTGCATACAAAAACAAATAATCATGATTTGAAAAAATTGACAAAGCCTTATCAAAATATTTTTTTGCCATTTCAAAGTTATTTTCTTTATCGGCATAGAAAAGAGCAAGATTTTTATTATTTTCAAAACTATCCGATTTTATTTCAAGAGCTTTTTGGAGATATTCAAGCTGTTTACCGCGAAAAGAGTATTCATCTCTCAATCGTGCATAAGCACGTGCTATAGCTGCATAAACAGAAGCGTTCTTGAAATAATGCCTGCAATATTCTTCATAATTTTGTATGGATGAGAAGGTATTTTTATCTTCATCCTCCTTGCAATCAGATTTAATCATTGAATATAAATCACCGAGTATACGAAAAACATCATATTTCGACGGTGAAAACTCTAATCCTTTTTTATAAGTTTTTATTGCTGTTTTGATTGCGCCCTGTTGCTTTTGGCAATCAGCCATCGCAAAAAAAGGAAAGTTCTGTTCATCATCTGATAAAAACATCAAATCTTCATAGAGCAAAAGTGCTTTTCTGTAATTTTTCTTCTTATAATCTTCAGCTGCCTGATTTTTTATATAATCACAATATTTCAAAGTCAATTTATCCATCAGCGAAGAATACTCATGTTTTGTAGACTCATCTAATAAATCATATAAATCTCTCGCTTTTTTATAGCAGTCACACGCTTTATCAAACAACTTGCCGTTGCAAAAAATATCATCAGCCGTTGATATATAATAAATAAACTTCTCTTTTATCACCGGAACGCTCCAATAGGAATAACTCCAAATCTTATATTAGCATATTTCAAAGAAATAAAAAAAGATTGCGGATGAAAAAATCACCCGCAATCAAAATTTCCGTTAATATTATTTTTTTATCAACATTTTGTTCAAAAGAGGATACCCCATCTTTTCTCTTTGAGAAACATAGAGTTTTGCTACCTCATGAGCCATATGTCTGATTCTGTTTATGAAATTCGTTCTCTCATCTCTGCTGATAACCCCTCTTGCATCAAGCAGGTTGAACGCATGAGAGCATTTCAGGACATAATCATAGGCAGGCAAAACAAGTTCATGTTCGACACAGTTGTTGACCTCTTTTGTATATAAATCAAACATCTTGAACAACCCCTCAGAATCAGAGTATTCAAAGTTATATTTTGATTGTTCTATCTCATTTTGCAAATAAATATCGCCGTAAGTAAGCGTTTCATTCCACTGAATTTCATATACGCTCTGCTTATTTTGGAGATACATAGCGATTCTCTCAAGTCCGTATGTCAACTCGAGAACAACAGGTCTGATTTCCAACCCTCCAACCTGCTGAAAATATGTGAACTGAGTAATCTCCATACCATCAAGCCAGACTTCCCAGCCGACACCTGATGCACCGAGAGTTGGCGATTCCCAGTTATCTTCGACAAATCTGACATCATGCTTGCTCAGGTCTATTCCCATTACCTCAAGACTCTTAAGATAAATATCCTGCGCATCGTCAGGAGAAGGCTTGATAATTACCTGATACTGATAATAATGTCCGAGTCTGTTCGGATTTTCTCCGTAACGCGCATCGGCAGGACGTCTGCAAGGTTCAATCATTGCAGTATTCCAGGGTTCAGGACCGAGTGCTTTCAAAAAAGTTGCAGGATTCATCGTGCTTGCACCTTTTTCGATATCATAAGGCTGTTGAATAACACAGCCGTAATCTGACCAGTATTTGTTCAAATTAAAAATCAATTCTTGAAAATTCATCGCATAATTCTCTCTAAAGTATTTCTTATTAATTTAGTATATCGTAAAAAATAATTTGCAAAAAGAAATTAATTAACAGGTCTTGTACCATACAAAAATACTTCATCGACAGACTCCAGCTCAGAGTGAATTTGCAGCATTGTCTTCTTCAAAACAGGATGAATAAAATTCTCATCAAGCTCTAACATCGGCACAATACAATAAGCTCTATCTTTCATCCCCGGATGAGGAATAGTCAGTATATCACTGTTCACTACCAAATCATCATAAAATAAAATATCCAAATCTATTGTTCTTGGACCCCATTTTTTTCCGCGGACACGACCGAGTTTTTCCTCAACACTCTGACATGCATGCAATAAATCTATTGGAAGAAGTGTAGTTTTTATTTTGATTATTGCATTCACAAACCAGTTTTGTTCTTTGAACCCATAAGGTTCCGTTTCATAAAACCCTGATGTTTCAAGAACGTCTATTCCGTCAAAAGAAGACAACATAGTAACAGACTGCTGAATATAACCGAGTCTGTCTCCAAGATTTGAACCTATACCAATATAAGCAATTTTATCACTCATTCTGCTATTTTAGCCGACGTAAAAATTTTTGACAAGAATGAATTAAGCTTTGAAATCAAGTTTATTTCCAAGTTTTGAAGAAGTCAAAGCCTGTACGCTTTCAACATGCTGTTGAGTGACCAAATAGTCTAACATCTCAGGACTTTGTGCTACGGGGTCTACAAATCTAAAGAGTTTACTAACCGGCTTGAATATGTCTTTTATTGTTACCTGCTGTTGTTCCTCTGGTTGAGCAACAGGTTTTACGGTATTTACAAAAGGTTTCAGACCGACTGTTTTTGGCAGATTGTTAGCCATTTTTATACTCCAAGAAATATATCCCGTACATGAATAGTCGGATTTTATTTTTTAAACTTTAATTAAAAATGACAAATTTTAAATCTTTTTTACAAAAATTTACGATTTGTTAGACCTTACTTCTTGTATAAATTCTCGGAAGTCTTGATTTCAACAAACAGGTGAGTTCATAACTGATTGTACCCAAAATTTTTGCCCATTCATCAACGCTTATTTCTTCAGAAAGAAGTGTTATCACATCCCCTTTTTTGACATCAACACCTGTTACGTCAAACATCATCTGATCCATAGTTATATTCCCGATTTGTCTGACTTTCTGTCCGTTCACAATCCCGTAAATTTTATTTGACAGCCCTCTCAAAACACCATCAGCATAACCTATCGGGATAGTTGCTATTTTCGTGTTTTTATCAGTTCGATACGTAAAACTATAACTGACACCCTCGCCAGGAGGGACTTCAAACAGATTGACAACACGCCCCTTCAGACTCATTGCCTGCTTAACCTGCGGAACATAATAATCCCCCTCCGGTAAATCAGGCAAAAGCCCATAAAGTCCAATACCCACACGAACCATATCAAATTTCAGATTAAACGCTATCGTCGCTGCCGTGTTTGAACAGTGGAATATAATATCTTTATCTTCAGAGAACGCATCATAAACCTTATTCCATCTCTCAACCTGATGTTTTGTTTCTTCTTCTGACTCAGCACAAGCAAAATGAGTAAATACACCCTTAAGAGATAAAAATTCACACTCTTTCACTTTTGATATAAAATTAATCGCCTCTTCCCCGGACACCCCTATTCTGTTCATTCCTGTATTAATCTTCACATGCACCTGAGCCCTGAGTCCATGCTGTTCATATAAATCACGACATGCCTGAATATGCTCATCATTGTATATTGCAAGCGTAAGATTATTTTCTATTGCACTTGCAAATGCCCAATCAGGACTTGTTCCGAGAATCAAAATCGGTATTTCTACTCCTGCCTCACGAAGCTGCATTCCTTCATCAATCGAAGATACACCAAACATATCAACCCCTGATGCTATCAAAGTTGACGCACACATCGCAGCCCCATGCCCGTAAGCATCAGCTTTCACTACGGCAAGAATCTTTGTTTCTTTGGGAATAATCTTCTCAAATTCATAAATATTATGTTCTATATTGCCTAAATCAACTTCAACCCAGGCATCTTTTCTTACCTGATGGACAAGAGGTCTTCTTATTTTTATCATATTTTCAAAATACTTCTCAAACTAATTTCTTCCGATATAATTATCCGACAAACCATCTTCGTTGTACACTGTTTTTCCCCATTGATCTCTGTTTATGTATTGATATTTCATCGGAAGAGCAAAACGCAAATTCCACACAAAAATCGGTCTGTCAGAAGGGATAATCCACATATCAACGCCGGATGTTTTATAGTTAAACCCTACAATAGGCAAAATAATCGGCGTCCACCCTCCGACATTCGGATACTTATCTCCGTAACCTTTGAATATTCCCGCCTTATACTGAAAATCAACTCCAAAATCCTTGTAGATTGTCTTCGACCAGACCCTTCTTGCGACACCTGCCATATAAGAACGCTGAGAATAACTATTCCTAAACGTACCCAAAAGATACCCTGCATACTGCATCCCGAGCAAATCATTTGTTCCGTTTACATCATGGTCATAGTTGACATGCCAGCTCCACATCCCGAGCAGCAGCGCATCATAAGCCGGCTCACCCTTGAACCACTCCCAAAATGCCTTTGCTTTATCATACTTTCTCTGTTTTTTCGCAACTTTTGTACTTCCGTCATCTTTTGATATCCCGCCTTCAAGACTCTCTTCCTCTGCAGCCTCTTCATCAGTTGATAGAGTTGTTATATCTCCTGAGAAACGGGGTGATGACTTGATACTCTCTTCAAAATCGGCATTCTGGTATTTCTTTGAAAAAAATCCGAAATTTTCAATAGGCTCATTTATTTTCAAAAATTCCCTCTTATCATAATCAAAAGGAATTGCACTCTTTGCTGCCGCATTCTCTTTTGTTTCAGTTGTAATATTAAACTTATTTTTCTTTATCGGCTGCTGTCCGTTCAGCTTTTCGATACGAATAACAGGATTTCCTATATCAAGTACTTCCTGCTTTTCAAAGGCATCAACCTGCAAATTTATACCTGAATAATCAACCTTTGCAAAAGCCGGAGGAAGACAAAATATAATTAAAAATAATGTTAATAGTACTCGTTCTCTCATCTGACCTGAATTTTATTAAAACTGATTATCTTCTTAAATTCATCATTTTATTTAAAGGAGCGTTAATATTAATAAACTCTTTATCCTTGTTTTGCAGATAGTTGTCTGCTTCGTCGTTTTTTTCTTCTTTGGGAGTAATTATTGTTCTCTTGACTTTTGGCTGCTCGCTGTTTACTCTTTTCAAAACATCTTCCTGTCTTTCAACTTCAACAACAGGTTTGTCTTCATCTACAGTGAGATTAATCCCTGAGGATTCTTTACCGAAAGAAACAGACGGAATCAAAGCAATCAATGAAAAAATCATTATTGTAAAAATAAATTTATTCATGCACTAACCCTCCTGTTCTTATACTTTAGCATATAGTACAATAAAATTAAATTATACTTTCTATTTAAACCGCAATAATTAATAAAAATTAAAATTCTACACTTATGGGAGCTTCAGGTTATATGGATTTAAGAAAAATTATCATATTATCTCTTATGCTGTTTTTAGCAGCCAACTTGTCCTACGGGGAAGAATCTGCACCGAAAGAAAATGACTATGACCTGAAAATTATCAATGAAAAACTAATCGAAAACTCTGACCAGAAGGATGAATTCAAAATCCTCGACGAAAAAACATTCCTTCCTCAAAAAACTCAGAAAAAAGAACACTCAAATATAATAAACGAACAAAATTTATCTCTCTTATCTTATGAGGATCTGGTTCATATCTATAGGGATAAGACTTATAAACAGGATATAACATCAAAAATCTTTTCTCTTCCGGTGGTCAACAACAACATTTCATCTGTTGGCAATGACTATCCTTTCAAAAAATGTCCGCATATGGGCAACTACATAAGAGTCTCCTTCTGGAGCATAGATGGTGGCGTAAATTATGAACAAATAGAAGATGTCTTCTTTGAACCGGAAAAACTTACAAAAAAAATTGACACCAAAAACTCAAAAATGAGCTATATGAAAGGTTCTTCAATCACAAAAAAAGAAGCAAAACAAAAAGTTCTCGAAGAAGCAAATCGCTTCTCGCAATCTGATATATTGATGCTTAATGATGCCGATATCGGACTTGAAAGAACAAACTACAAAAATATGGTCGATGAACTTGCAACAACGCTTGGTTATAACTACGCTCTTATTCCTGAATTTCTTGAGATTGACCCGCAAATTCTAGGGGTCTCAAAAGAAGTTCTCGACAACGAAAATATCTCTCCTGAGCTTATGCAGCCGCATAATGTTGACAAAGAAAAACTTAAAGCTATCACGGCGATAGCTATCCTGAGCAAATTTCCTCTCGAAAATGTCAGAGTAATCAGACTCCCTGACTTTTATGACTGGTATGGAGAAGAAAAACGAAACGTCTTCTTTGGCGAAAAAGTCAAAAGATATGCCGCTGAAAATGTTCTGAACGAAAAAACAACATCTCATGTCAGACTTGGTTCACGTTGTGCTCTCCTTGCAGATACAACCATCGACGGAGAAAAAATAACTCTGCTGACAGTACAGCTGGAAGATAGAACTGATGCAATACACAGAGCTAAACAGGCAAAATATCTCCTCGAACAAATCAAATCAATAAATAACCCCGTTATCGTAGCAGGGAACTTCAACACAACAACCCGCAACAATGCGCCGGTCAGACCGATGAGGGTAATAAAAAACACTTTCACTGACATACACAACCTCGCTCGCTTCGGAGTAGGTCTGATTTTCCCGCCCGGGCTGATACTGAATGTCACACGTCCTACAATTGACTATTTCAGAAAATCATCAGACCCCACGGTAAAAAGTATTCCCATCATAGCTCCGAACTACGAAAGAAAAGTATTCAACAACTTCAAAAAATTTACGTTTGACGACGGCTACAGATTTGACTTTAGAGGCGATGACCAATCACAAATACAAAACTTTGACCCGAACGGCTGGCTCTCAAACTCAAATGAAAGAGCACATGTAGGCTTTGTTCCGACTTATCACATCAACAGAAACTTCGGCATAGCCAACTCAAAAATTGACTGGATGTTCATCAAAGGCTATAGAACAGACCCGTTTGAAAAAGAAGGCGGCTCAGAAAAATTTGCCCCGCACAATGCAAGGACTCTGCATACGCTGAACTTTGCATACAAAGAACCTATTTCAAGACATGCACCCTTGAGCGTTGATTTAGCTATCACTGACTTCAAAAACATTAGGAACGCAAAATAATTTTTATAACAAAATGTAAATATTACATCAAAAGGTATAAAGAAATTTACACATAACTCCGATAAATAACATATATGTTACTTAGCTAAGGAGTTTTTAGGTGTCTTCGGTTAATCCTTTTGAACAAAATGTTGATATTTACAACAAAAAAATATCTTCCTCTAAAACTATTAATACAAACCAATCTTCAGAAGTTTCTGAATCTGCGCAGATTGATACCTCCGGCAGTATCTATTCTGAATCCTCTGACTCTAAACAGTATTCAAACGGGCTTTCTATTGAGAATGACTCTGAAATAGATAGCAACACATATAACGTTATCAAAGAACAACTCGAAAACGAAATTGAACAAAAAAAACAAGCTCTGAAGGATAAAAAAGATGACAGAGGTTGGGCTACTTCTCTATGGAACGGCGCTAAAGAACTCTTCGGCGGCGGCGATAAAGCCG
The DNA here is from genome assembly GCA_944323485.1 of Candidatus Gastranaerophilales bacterium. Classification (GTDB taxonomy): domain Bacteria; phylum Cyanobacteriota; class Vampirovibrionia; order Gastranaerophilales; family CAJFVJ01; genus Adamsella. The sequence continues at coordinate 1,690 of CALUSR010000008.1, read as the reverse complement.
AACTTAAAGAAATAGAAAATCTTGAAGAAGAACTCAAAACTCTTGAAACAGAACCTGATAACCTCGATGCCGTCTACAAATCCATTATGGGAAAAGATTTAAGCGCTGAGGAAATATCAAAAATCAGAAACTCCTCTTCTCTTGTTTCTTCTCTCGACTCTTCCACAAAACAGGCTATTATTGACGAGCTTGAAAACCAATATGAACAAATTGAAGACTCTCTTGAGACGGCAAAAAATTCAAACGGATGGATTTCAGGTGCCTGGGATAAGTTCAAAAACTGGACAGGAATAGGCGCTTCTTCCAATAAAAGTGAAACTCAACTTGAAAATATGAAAGAGGAAATTGAAGCGCTTAAAGAAAATCCGGATAATCTCGCTGAAGCGTACAAAAACATCACCGGTAAAGATTTAACAACTGATGAACTTGATAAGTTCATCTCGGGAGAAACCTCTCTTGTTTCCGACTCTAAAGCTGCCGAGTCTGTTTCAAAATATTCTGAAGGGCAAAAAATGGCTACTGATATCGTTGCCGATGTGACATCTGGTATTGTTGCTGTCGGCGCTATTGCCGCTGCACCTTTCACAGGAGGAGCTTCTCTTGTACTCGCTGCCGGAGTCGGAGCTACTGTTAAAGTCGGCATTAAAGCCAGTGACTGTATTGGGAATGAAAAAACTTACGGACTTTCTGACTTCGCTTATGACTCTGTCACCGGTTCCATAAACGGTCTGTTTGCTCCGATTTCAAACGGATTAGGCGGTGCTGCCGGTACCGGCGTTGCTAAAGCCTTCGGACTTGAAGCCGCTGAAAACACTGTCAAAACTGCTCTCAAACAAACTGCAAAAACTGTAGGCAAAGAAGCCGCTGAAGAAGTTCTTGAACAGGGGGCAAAGCAGGCCGGAAAAAGCACTATCTCTAAAATTCTTGCAAAACAGGGCACTGAATATGTTCTCAAGGAGGGGGCTGAATCCACTCTCAAAACTACTATCGGAAAAGTTGCGGCTTACGGCACTGATATGGTCGTTGACGGGGCGCTCAGCGGGGCCACTGACGGATTAGCAAGAGCTCTCGGAGAAGGACGCATCGAGGATATCCCTCAAGATATCCTCAACGGGCTGGCCGGCGGCGCTGTCGCTTCGCCTCTCATCGGCGGCGGCTTCAGACTCGCCACTAAAGGCGGTTCTAAAATTGGAAATATGATTGGCAAATCAGACATCGGAGACAGCGTTGCAGATGAAGTGTCAGATAAATCTAAATCATCTTTCTTGAATAAAGCAGGCGAGCTCAAAAATGCTGCTTCTGACAAACTTCATCAAGCAGGTGACAAAATCAAAAACTCCAATGCTTACCAAAAAGCGGGAGAGCTAAAAGATGCGGCAAAAAATAAATTCCATCAAATGACAAAAGAGAATAAAGTTTCTAAAGACAGTATAATCCCATCTCCTGATGAAACTCAAATTGACGGTCAACTCGCTTTCGCTGATGCAGCACCATCCTCAGGCAGCATCAAAAACGTTGATGAAACCATCGCACAAACCGGCGATAACGCCCAAATACCAGGGCAGATGACTCTTGATGACTGGCAAAAACAGCGGGAATTTTCAACCATACCTTCTCCTGATGAAACTCAAATTGACGGTCAACTCGCTTTCGCTGATGCAGCACCATCCTCAGGCAGCATCAAAAACGT
>CALUSR010000007.1 GCA_944323485.1 Candidatus Gastranaerophilales bacterium | reverse complement strand
CTCTGAAGTAAAAGACGAATTGAAGAACGAGATAAAAAATATTGATATCTCTTCAATAAAATCAGACTTCTCGGAAGCAAAAGACGAAATAAAAAATGAAATAGTTTCTCTTGATGCAAAAATAGAAAACAGCCTTTCAAAAATAAGCAGTGTAGAAACACAAAAGGATTTGCAGGAGCTCAAGGGACAGGTAAATTCGATTGTCGGTGATCTGGTATCAGAGATAGTCACAATATTTGATAATATTTCTTTTGATGAAGAATCAGAGGAAATCAAAGATTTTATATATGAATCTTCTGAGGGTATAAGATATGATGTAGGACAGATAAAAAATGCTGTTTTTGAAGTTAAAAATACTCTGAGGGGCTCTTCAGAAGAAAATACTCTTAATGAAATTATAGAAAAACTAAACAGGCTATCTGACGTTCAAACATTGATTGAAGGAGTAGAAAACGGAATAGGCAGTGTGCTCTCTTTCTTTCAAAGTGAGAAATACAGTTTGACGGATGTTGAAGATGACTTTGCAAAAATCAGGCTTGCGATAAACGAACTCTCTCAAAAAACAGAGAATGAAGAAGAAATTAATAATATAAGAGAGAGTGTCGTTGACCTCAAATATGATTTTCAAAATATCGCTCAAAAGTTTGAACAGCTGAATGAAGATGTGACAAATCTGAATATGTGTACAAACAAGTTGATTCTATCATCGGAAGACAGCACAAATGTCTTGAGAGATAATCTTGAAAATTTCAAGAATATGATTACAAAGAGTGAACCTGATAAAATTCAACAAACACTCTCAAATATGACTTTTGCTTTCAATGATTCGATAAAACTCTTTGATAGACGATTTTCAGAATTAGAACATGAAATGCAGGTCTTTACAGAGCATTCTGCAAATAATTCAAATTCTCTTGAGAACATAAAAAATTCTTTCCTCGTTCTGGCGGAATGGATGGAATCTGCCGGCAAAGTTATTGAAGAGCTCGGTGAAGATATCGTCGGGCTGAAAGAAATTGATTATGGAAAATTTTCAAAAGAGATAGACTCTTTCCATCAAAATAATTCGCTATTCGGTGAAAAACTTGATGCAATTACCGATTCTATAAATGAACTGAAAAACATTACAAATGTTTCTGATATACATGATTATTCATCAGAATTTGAAGAGTTGAGAATTTCAGTTGCAAATATGTCTGCAAATATCCTCAATATTTCATCAGCTATATCAGAATTAGTTCACTCTCCTGTTGCTGATTATTCATCCGTTCTTGATGAGATAAGGGCAAATACTCTCGAACTCCTCTCAAAAGAACTGCCAAATGTTCAGGTTTCTGACTTAAAAGAGAATTTGGAAGAGCTGAAAAACTCTGTTTCCTCAGCGTTAAGCAGAGAAAATTCTCCTATAGCGATTAACTCTGAAGAAATAGCTGCGATTGTAGAAAAGAAAGTTGATGAAGTTTTATCATCAAAAATCGATGAGAATAACAATCGTATATCTGTTCTTGAAGATAAACTTGATTCAATTTTGACGCAGCTTGATACTCTTCAGAAAAATGATACTATTATGTTGAAAATAAAAAATCTTGAATCAAAAGTTGAAAATATAGATACAAACATACAAAAACTCGTATCTCTTATGGATGATGAATAATCAACAAAAAACAGGTCTTTTTTAAGACCTGTTTTTGCATTTTTGAATGTGTTCTATTTTTTCAGGATTTCACCGTTCAAAACAGTATCACCTTTGACTTTTACGCCATCAGTAACTTCTAATCCATTGCTGTTTACGTTCAGATTTTTTTCTACGTTGATGTTATTACCTTTTATTTTTACATGACCTGCATCTATGTTGAGATTTTTGCCTACAGAAACAACGGATTTTTTGCCGTTATTGTTGATTATATCAACCTGGCTTGTAGGATCTTCTGGTTTTATTATCAAGTTTTCACCGACTTTTACATCTGAATCCAGTCCTAAACCTGAACCTGCGTTTATGTTCATATTTCCTTTGATGTCAGTGAAAGAGGCATTTTTGTCAGCTTCAAGTGAGGTAAGATTTGATACAACTGATTTTGTTACGTTAATTTCTCCGCCTTTCAGTTTTGTATCACCTGCAAGTACGCTGTCATTTTTGATATTTACGTATGTTTTGCCTTCTACTGACAGAGCACCGTTAGATTTGATTTGGTTGATGTTAACATTACCGCTTTTGTTTGTTATATCAACTTGGCTCAATTTGGCGTTTTTGCTGCCGATAATGTTCACAGAAGGAGCTTTTTCTCCTTTAGCAGAGCCTGTGGAGATATTAACTTTTGAAAATTCATGATTATTCATTCCTTCAACATAAATATCTCCTGAGTCAGATACGATGTTCATTAAAGATATAGAGTTATTATCAGGATTTGTTACGACCTGTCTGCCTGTTTCTGTTTTTGCAGAGAATACACCTCCGTCGTTATGGAAGTTTTGAGTGATGATTTCACCGCTTTTGTTATCGACAGTATAAGTTGATCTTCCAGAGTTGACATTGTTATATGTGTTTATGCTGCCTGTTTTTGATTGAATGAGAAGGTGAGAGCCGTTTTTGTTATCTATATGATTCATATAGATATTTCCGTTATCGCTTGAAATTTTTACGTTTGCGTTATCGAATTTTGCTCTTTTATCCATTGAGTAGTCAACTTTGCCGGCATCATCTATAAATCCGGCTTCGACAACTATATCTCCTTTGGCTGATAAATTTGCATTTGCATTTTTGATTGTAGCATTCTGGAATTTCAGGTTGTTTCCTGATGTGATGATGAGGGTTCCGTCTTTTGTTTGATAAGTTGAATTTCCTACAAGAATATCTCCTTTTCCGACACCGCCGATTTCAACTCCCGGGATTGCTTCGAAGTTTACACCGTCTTTTGTTGATAATTTAACGGATTTCCCGAGTAAATCCGCAGCTGAATAAATTGCACCGCCTGATACATTCAGGTCGTTTACATCAAGTTTTGCTCCTTTTTCGAGTCTTATATTGCCTGCTTTTTTATTTACCGCATCAACTGTTGAGATATTGAGCGCATTCAGGTTGATTACGGCTCCGTTTCCTACCATAACACCTGCCGGATTTATGAGTGTTGTTCTTCCTGTTGCTGCACCGACACCTGCTGAGTTCCAGGTTCCGTTAATTTTTGTAGGATCACCGATTACTCTGAATAAGAGGTGTTGATTTTGGGCGTTAAATCTGTTTGTTACTGTTTCACCCTTTCCTATATTGAATTTTGTCCAGTCAGTCACTCCTACTGAACCATGAATTCGGTTTGTATCAACTATTGCATGATTTGTATCAAGACCGCTGACGTTAACTCCGCCGCCTACTCCGCTCAAGTTTGCATCAATTGCAAATGCTTGTGTTGTCATCATAAGTGTTGCGCTTATGGCAAATAAAAAAGTTTTTTTCATAATTAGAGGATTCTCCCATTTTTTGACATGTGTGATTTATCAAAAATATGGTGAAAAAATTTTTTTGACATATTCGTGAAAATAAAAGTCAAATTTGTAATGAATATTTACATTTTATTTGACAAAGATGTTTTCTTTTTTGATGAATCTATTTGAGGCTTTAGTCCGAAAAATCGGCTTAAACTTGCATCAAGTTTATTTGCCGTTCTCATAAATGATACAAAATTGTCCATTCTCTCATCCCCTTCACCCCAGGGTGTTTGTTTCGAATTGCTCATTTCTTCGAGTTTGTTATAAATTTTCCCCAGTTTATCCATTGTTTTTACAAGATAAGAGCGGGTCTTCAAAAACGGGACTAGTGCGATTGATTTGTTTGCAAGTTCTGTATTTGATATGGTTTCTTTGGTTTTTTTGAGATTTTGTTCCGTTAATTCGATTGTTGAAGACATTGTATCGTTGATTTTGTAGAGAATTCCAAGATTTCTGTATTCTTTTTTCAGATCTGATAATATATTTTTTCTTTTTTGTATTTGTTCGCAAAATTCTGTAATTTTTTGTTCTTTATTTTCAGGATTTACAATATTCAAGAGTTCTATCTGCTCGTTTATCAAATCAAGCTCTTTATTCATTTGCAGCATTTTCAATTCAAGTTTTAGAGATATATCTTCAACAGCATTGTAGGCAGAGTCTTCGAATATTTTTGAGTCCACATCGTTTAGTCTTTTGACAGGGATTTCTCCCTCTTGCCTTGGAAAGAGGTTTTCTGCTTTTTCTGTCGCTGTTTGCTCTTCTGACGTTGTTTGATTTTTATTGTCATCTGATGTCAGAAAGAGAAATTTTTTATCTTCTTGTGAACTCATACTAACCTGCCATTACTATTATTTATTATGATAGAATTCACAAATATCTCTATCAGCTAACTATACGATTTTTAGGCTGTTTATTGCCTGTTTAGTATCCTTTGCACCATAGATATAAGCTCCTGCCACCAGTACATCAGCACCTGCGTTAACGGCTAATCCTGCTGTATTTTGATTTATTCCTCCGTCAACTTCTATGATGAGCTTTTCCGGTGATATTGTTCTGAGTTGCCGAATTTTTTCAGTACTTGTTTCTATGTATTTTTGACCGCCAAATCCCGGTTCTACGCTCATAATCAGCACCAGATCAATTTTATTAAGTAACGGTGTGAGAACATTGACAGGCGTTTTAGGTTTTATTGAGATGCCTGTTTTTTTGTTATGTGATTTTATTTTGTTGATGACTTCATCGAGGTTATTTTCACAGGCTTCGTAGTGTATTGTTATGTAATCAGCACCGGCTTGCGCAAAGCTGTCAATAAATTTCTGAGGATTTTCTATCATCAGGTGGACATCAAATGTGATGCTTGTTTCTTTTCTCAATGATTGTACAACCTGAGGTCCTATTGTTATATTCGGGACAAAGTGACCATCCATTACATCAATATGTATCCAATCAGCGCCTGCTTTTTCAACTTTTTTGATTTCATCTTTCAGGTTTGCAAAATCAGCTGATAGTATTGAGGGGGCGATTAGAATATTCCTAGACATTTTGTTCCTCTTCCTTTGCGAGTAATCCTAATTTTTTGATAGCAAGATAGGCAGCATTTTGCTGGGCTTCTTTTTTGCTGTCACCTGTTGCCGTTGAAATAGTTTGACCGTTGATTTCAATTTGTATTTCAAATGTTTTTTTGTGGGCAGGACCTGTTTCATTAATGATTTTATATTCAGGGAGAGTTTTATATTTTTCTTGAGTATATTCCTGAAGTGTTGATTTTGCATTCAACTGTGCAAGGTGGGTTTCTATGTATGGAGTTTCTTCTTTGAGAAATTCCAAAAGAAAATTTTTTGTGATTTCTCCTTTGTTATCAAGATATAAAGCTCCAAGAAGCGCCTCAAAGGCGCAGGCAAGACTTGATTTTCGATTTTCACCACCGAGTTTCTTTTCGGCAGGTCCAAAAATCATATATTTTCCGAGGTCAATTTTTGATGCGAATTTTGACAGTGTGTTGTCGCTTATGAGGGCTGCTCTGATTTTTGAAAGAATGCCTTCATCATAGTTTTCAAATTTTTCGTATAGGTATCTGCTTGATATAAGTTTTAGAACAGCATCTCCAAGAAATTCAAGTCGTTCATAGTTTTCAAAAGAACTCAGGTTATTCTCATTTGTATAAGAGCTGTGAGTGAGAGCTTTGTTGAGAAGTTCAAGATTATCGCATATCAGATTATTGTTATGCAGAAACTGCAAAAGTTCTTTTTTTCGTGATTCGCTGATTTTCATAGTTTGAGTTTATATTAAACCAAAAGAAGATGATATTCCTTTTATTACAGGATAGCAGTAGAGTATATAATAATATGCCACTGCTCCGGTAAACATATAGCTGTCAGACCTGTCCATAATACCGCCATGCCCCGGGAGTATGTCACCTGAATCTTTTGTATGAGCATCACGTTTCATCATAGATTCAGCAAGATCTCCGAGTTGAGCAGCAATAACGGTTAGTGTTCCAAATAAAAAACCGTTCAACAAATCTATTCCTACGAGATATCCAACCCCCATAGAAGCAAGTATTCCGAGGATAGTACTTCCTAATGCTCCCTCTATTGTCTTTTTGGGGCTCAGATACGGACAGAGTTTATGTTTTCCGAAGTTTGTTCCGACATAAAAACCGGCAATATCCGATATACTTATTACCAAAAAGACAATAAATATGAACCAGAAACCGTCATTAAAAAAGTTCAGGTTAAAAAAGGAAAGGTTAGAAGAGTTTATTCCTCTGAGCAAAAGCAGATGCGACGGGAGAAAAAATCCGTAAATCATACACAAAATGGTAAGGGCTGTATCTGCTGTTGTTGCTTTCTCGTTTCTTTTCATTATTGCAAGGAATGTGATTATTATGAATACTGCAAGAAAACCGAGAATAAGATAAGGTTTGTTAAACAATGCCGCAAGAAAAATAGGCAGACCTGAAGCGTAGACAACAGGCATAACAGGATTAAATCCTTTTTTGCGAAGCATCGCAGCAAACTCTTTGAGCCCTAATCCGCAGAGTATGCACAGGAACAGAAATAAATATACTCCTCCAAAAATCAAGACCGCAAAAAGAAGTGCCAGTCCGATAGTTGCTGTAATAACTCTTTTCACTATACCGTAAGAACCTCTTTTTCTTTTTCTGCGATAGCTGCATCTATTTGTTTGATGTATTTATCTGTAAGTTTTTGTATATCATCCTGGAAGCCTTTTACTGTGTCTTCAGGCATATTTTCTTCTTTTTCTATTTTCTTGAGGTCATCAGTCATATCTCTTCTAACGTTTCTTATGGCAACTTTTGCTTCTTCTCCGAGTTTTTTGACTGTTTTTACCAGTTCTTTTCTTCTTTCTTCTGTTGGCTGAGGAAATTTCAGTCTTATGACCATACCGTCGTTATTTGGAGTAAGACCTATATCAGCTTTTGTGATAGCTTTTTCTATTTCTGTCAGAATACCTTTATCATATGGTTGTATAACAAGCGTTTGACCGTCCTGAACAGAAACGTTTGAAATTTGTCTGAGCGGGGTAGGAACTCCGTAGTATTCAACATGGACTTTGTCCAATATAAGCGGGTTTGCTCTGCCTGTTCTTACATTTGCAAATTCTTTTTTGCATGCTGCAATTGCCTTTTGCATTTTATCTTCACCGTTTTTCATCAGTTCGGCTGTACTCATTATTTATGTCCTCCTACTGTTGTTCCTATTTTTTCGCCTTTAAGAATTTTTTCGATAGCCCCTGTTGCTTCAAAATCAAATACAATTATAGGTATATCACTGTTTTTGCAAAGAGCAACTGCTGCAGTGTCCATGATTTTGAGGTCTTCATGGATTACTTCATCAAAAGATATTTCATCATATTTTTTTGCATCAGGAAATTTTCTCGGATCTTTATTATAGATGCCGTCAACTTTATTCTTCGCCATAAGCATAGCTTGGGCATCTATTTCTGCTGCTCTCAGTGCTGCAGCAGTGTCTGTCGTGAAAAACGGGTTGCCTGTTCCTGCTGCAAATATAACCACTCTGCCTTTTTCAAGGTGTCTGATTGCTCTAAATCTGACATAAGGTTCTGCTATTTTATTCATTGTGATAGCAGTAAGTACGCGGCATTCAACACCATTTTTTCTCAAAACACCTTGAAGAACCGAGGCATTCATAACAGTAGCAAGCATTCCGACATAATCGCCTGAAGCTTGATCCATTCCTAGTTTTGCACTGTTTTGTACACCTCTGAAAATATTTCCTCCGCCTACGACAATAGCAAGTTCTACTCCAAGGTTGACTACATTTTTGATTTCTTTTGCTATGTTGTTAATCATTTCAGGGTCAATCCCGAATCCCTGATTCCCCATAAGAGCCTCACCGCTAAGTTTTAGCAGGACTCTTTTGTATTTTAGACCACTCTCTTTGTCTGACATAATCAATCCTTTAAAAAATTATTTTATATCTATTTTACTAGAAAAATACTTTTGATGTGGAAATATGTAGAAACTTAAAGCTGTTTATTTTCGAACATTTTTTTAATTTCTTTCATAATTTTGTCCGCTTCATCCGAAAAATCTTCTTTTGACTCAATATGCTGGCTTATGAGCTTTGAAAATTCTGATTTTTTAAAATCTCCAAGACCGTTATCTTTGAATATGTCGTTTAGAACTTCTGTTTTCCTGTGGTTTTCTTTTTTGATATCTTCAAGTTTTAGCTGGGTTATATTCATTTTGTATCTGTCATTTATTGTGTTTAGAATTAATGAGTCTGATAATAAATCTTCAAATTCTCCGCTTTTTATGCGATAAATTTTATCTTCTTTTCTAAGAATTGGTTTTATCAGCTCTTCGTTTTCTTCTGCATCCGAATCAAACAGGACAAGAATGGGAATATTCAATCTGTTTTTATTTTCGTTATATGCTTTGACAGCTTGATTTTTGCCTCCGGCACCGTAAATTTGAATTCCTGCTTCTGCGAAGTCAATGCCCCAGAGTTTTCCTATTTCTGAGAGAAGCAGTTCTTCGGTTACCCCTTCCGCAATTATCAGCAGGTTCGCCCTATATAATGTTTTATCTGTTTTGGGAAATAGAAATATATTCTTTTTTCTGATGAGTTCATATAGTTTATCATAAGAAAATAGCCCTTCGAAGTCAGACTTTTGCAAATTGTATTTTGAAAAAACAGGATTTTTTGAAATTTTTTCAAAGTTGAATTCTTCCGGTAATTTGATGAAGAACAAATCCTGCAATACATATCTTGTATTAAATGTATGAATGTCGAGATTTATAATATCTCTATGGAGATTATTCTCTGTTTGACCGTCTGCTGTTGAATTGTTCCATATCATAGATGCCAGTTTTTCTGCATCATGGAAAGATAAATTTTGAAGAAATTTTTTTGATATTTTGGGATAAATAAGATGCTTCAAAATTATGTCATAATACACTCTGAAAAGTCTTTCCGGAGGGTATTTGAAACGGGTCAGCCTTTCGAAGTTTATTTTTTTTTCTTCTTCTGACAATATTTTGAACTCAATGTTTTCTGCATTCAGTTCAAAAATTGAATTTTCTTTTTTTACTCTTAGAACTTGTGAAATGCTGATGATACTATCCTCAATAACGAAAACTTAGTATAATTATATAACTATCAATCTTTTTTTAATATTACTTAATTAATTTTAAAGAAAAATATCAATAAAATCCATTCTTTTGTTTTTATTCTTAATAAGAAGGTATAAGCGTAAGATTATGGTTAATTCTCTAGGTAGTCAATATTTTAATTATAATAACAAAATAGAACCTGCTTCTGTTCGGGGAAAAACAACAGAAGCAAGCAGGTTATCTTCTTATGATTCAAGGCAGAATTTGGAACAGCTTAGTTTCGGAGCCTTCTGGAAATCAAGATTGTTCAATAACAATGTATCTTCTCCTGATGATAAACAAATGTATTCGGAAATAGAAAAATCTCTCGATAGGGAAACGAAGGCAAATTTTGATAAACTTACGGATACCGGTATAATCCTTCAGAGAAACTCTAATGACGGTTCTTCTGTTCTTGAAAATTTGTATAAAATTTTGAAAAATCCGCGCCATGACGGGCTTGAAACATCAAAAATTCTTTCTCAAACAATAAATACTCTTGCAAATCCTCATATAATTACTCAGTCATTTGGCGATATTCCGCCTGAGAAAATGCGTGATGTCATACTTGCTCGAGGAGTTAACGGCAAAAATCAGCCGCCTGAGAATACTTTTAATCTTGAAGCTACCAATGTAACGGCAAGCAGCTGTTGTGTTGCTGCAAGTGTTGAATTCAGCCTTGCACACAAAAAACCTGCCGAGTTTGCAAGAATGGTAGAGGGGCTGACTTCTCAAAATCCTGAGATTAAAACAAGAGTCCAGCTCGATAAAATTACTGATAAACCTGCAGATTCGTTATCCATTTTGGATGATTTTAAGACGGATTATAAATTGCTTGACTGGAATACTGCAGAGGTAACTATCAAACCTGATAAGAATGCAATTATTCGAGCACAAATACAAAATGATTTTAAAGACCCTAATGAACGTTCATCAGTAGATGTTATGATGCAGTCAGCGCTGATGAATCTCGGAAGTGAAGATGCCTACAACTCTCTTGTCGATAAGCGCTTTGGACCTCTCAGTACAAATAACGAAGGTCTGACTGAATTTGAAAAAACTTTTGTTGAAACAATAGTCAATAATGAATCGAAAATATCCCTGACTTATCAAATAGTTGATGATAATCAAAGAATAGTAGGCTATAACTATGATTTTAATGCTGTTCAAAAACAGCTTATTGATTCTCTCAACGGCGGTTCTGATGTAATTATCGGTATAACTGAGGCTGATGAAAGTAATAGAATAATCGGCGGGCATGAAATCACCGTTATAGGTTATCAACAGGATGCTGACGGCAAAGTGGTATTTACCGTCAATGATACTGATGATGATACAAATATGCCGATTACTGTTTCAGCATCGGAACTTATTCCGAAAATTCACCATGCCGGTATTCCGACAAAATTGGTTAATTTACCTCCTCAGGAGGAAATAGGATATCAAATTCTGCAGGAATATAACAATATGAAGACTCAACCTGAAGAGCAGGCAGGTATTCCGATATAAAATATAAAATAAAAAACGTTTTTCAAATTAAAGAAAAACGTTTTTTTATGAACATTACTTATTGTTTCATCTTTGCGTATTATGACGTTATTCTTTATAATTATTCAGAAAGGAGAAAAATATCTTCAAAATTAATTGTGTATAAATGTAAACAAAAGTCGGGAAAATTATCAATCTTTTTTATTTTTATACTTAATTTTAATACATTAAATAAAAACTAAAGAAAAAGGAAAGGGACTACGATGCAAATTAACGGTATCAATTCAACTCAGTCTGCTGCAAATTTCAAAGGAATTTTTAATAGAAGAAAAAAACAAGAAAACTCTTCTTATAACACAAATCCGCAGGACGCAAATGATTCTTTTGTGCGTCAATCTGAAGAAGGCGGTCGCAAAAAATCCAAATTCGCTTCTATAAAAGCAAGGGCTACTGCTGTTGTTATGGCTGCTTTGATGGCTATATCTCCTGTGCAAGTAAAAGCTGCTGATAATAAACCTGAAGAAGGTACAACTCAGGCAACAGCAACTGCTGAGGCTACTGATCCTACAACATCTGAATTTTTGTCAAAAATTTCAGATGAGCAATGGGCAGAATTTACTTCTGAAGAATTGCTTGATATGGCTGATGCTATCAATGGCGGCAGTCAGGATATTGATCTTGATAAAATCGGAGACGGATCAAATGTTCAAATAAACAGCGGTGATATAGATGCTGAGTTTGGAGATGACGCTACTCTTGCTTGGATAAACGGCTCTGAAAATATTGCTATTGATGACAGCGATGTATATGATATCTATGGAACCGGTTCTTCATCAGATTGCGAAGATACAGATGGTGAAGACAAAAATATTCAAATAAATGAAGGCGACATCAGCGGTAAATTTGGAGATGACGCTACTCTCGCCTGGATAAACGGTTCAAAAAATGTTGCTATTGATAACAGCAGAGTTAATGGTGAAGGTAGAAGACAAGAACTCCCTCCTGTAGATGATGAACAGGATGCAGCTATTCCACCTCAAGGACCGACATCTCCGGTGAAAGGTGATGATGACGATGATGATGGTCAAAAACCAACATCTACAGGTGATGGGGATGGCGGGCCTGATCCAAAACCATCGACAAACCCATCAACTCCAACAAACCCATCAACTCCAACAAACCCATCAACTCCAACAAACCCATCAACTCCAACAAA
>CALUSR010000006.1 GCA_944323485.1 Candidatus Gastranaerophilales bacterium | reverse complement strand
ATGTAACAATCATACCGGCTTCCTAGCGTTCAGAATGTTTTCTGCTGTCTGCTGTGGTGTTTGGTTGGAATTGTCCAACCAAAAGCCGATCCGTGGTGTTGTCTGCATTTTACTAAATACAAATTCAATGTATACAGAAAGATATAAGGAGTGGGAGGGATTCCGCCGTAGTTGGCATTGTAGGAAAATCCAAAAGTTTAGATTTTCCCACAATGCTTATCTTTTGGTCTTTGGTTCGGAATAGTGTAGTGCTGGCGGTCTATCTCTTGTTTTCGGTTGCTTGCTTCCTTACCGTACATGAGCATTTAATAAAGTTATGGAACAAGTGGAAAACTTTAAAGAATATCAGGAGTAGTTCTATGGATATTTTGATTTTAGGAAATGGATTTGATTTAGCTCACAAATTAGACACTAAATATAATGATTTTTTAAAATATTGCCAAGAAAAATATAGTAGTATTAATAGCGTTGGTACAGTTCATAGCAACAACTTTTTATATAACAATGTTTGGGTTAAACATTTTTTAAATAAAACACTAGCCGGTGATAAATGGATTGATCTTGAAAATGAGATTTATAATGTAATTACAAAACTGAGCAAGTTGCCTTATTTTAAAAATGGTGTTTGGTATGAAAGATATAAAGATATAGTTTTTTTTATTTCGAAAGATTATAGAAAATTTAATTTTGATGAAGCTCAAAAATATTTTAGAGAACCTGTAAACTTTTATAACGCTAACGATTGTTATTGTGTAACAATCAAAGATTTTGTTAACTTTTTATATAGTCAACTTCGTGATTTTGTAAAAGAGTTTGAAAAATATTTAGTTGAAGAAGAAAATAGAAAAATAAAAAATACGCCCAAATTTAACTTACGTGTAAATAGTGATTGTGTAAGCTTGTTGAATTTTAATTATACAGATACATGTGAACAGCTTTATAAAATAAATTTCAATTATAGTTCTTGCGGAATAAAAACAAAAGCAGTTTATGTACATGGAAAAATAAATAATGAAGATAGCTGTAATATGGTTTTGGGAACTCATAGCTTTGATAATGAACAAATTCCTGTCGAATTTAATATATTTAAAAAACATCATCAAAGACATAAATATGGAACAATAGAACCATATCAAGAACTGTTAAATGAGTTAAAATACCCTAAGAAAATATATGTTCCGACATTCCACATAATAGGACATTCTCTTGATAAAACCGACCATAATATTTTGAAACATATTCTTTTGGCAAAAGAAAAATCTATTATTAATATTTATTACCATGATGAAGACGCATTGGCTCGAATGCAAAGTAATATTGATTTAATAATCGGCGAAGAGGAAGTTATGACAAAAGTTAGATTTATCAACCAATACGATTCGAAACTTGGAATTTTAATACCTCAATAGAAGCGACATTCATTCACCTTAAAACAACAAAAATTGCTATAATTGGAAAATATTTTACAAGCTAATCATAATGATTGTGTTGTTCTGTAAAGATTTGAATGCTTTTGTTTTACTTTCACGCTAATGTGTTGTTTACATTAGGAGGTTGTATGAGTAAAAGTAAGAAATATCGCATTAAACAAAAAGATTTTAGGGAGTTAGAAAAATTAGCAGAGCGGATTTATAATATGGTTGTTGTAATTGATTATTTCTGTCAAAAACAACAAGAATACGAAGAGCTTAGAAATATTACTCCTATTATTCATAATCTTAGACAAGATTCTGATACTTTAAATGCATATTTTATAAATTATCCGGAAGTGAATATTCAAACTAGATTTTAATGCCGTTCAAAAAGTGTTCAAATCCGCCATTAAGGGTTATAAAATTCATTTTATATAGTTTTATATACTAAAATAAAAAATGAACCACTTAGGGTTCATTTTAGAGGGTTTAAATTTTCTAACGGATTATAGTATTTTTCTTCTGACTGCTCTATTAGATTTCGATATATTTTAACAAAGTTTATAATACCAAAATACCCTAATGATTTTTGTATATATGTAAAAGGGATTTTTTGCTTAAGGCATAAATTAGTAAAGTTATGTTGTAAATCACTTGGATAGATCCTTTGAATTCTCAATTTTTTGGATAAACCATTTAATACCACATTTTCAAAATATTGTTGTGGTAGTTTGGGTGAAGAAAATCTAAAAACAAAATCAGCAGGTAAAGGTTTTGTAGCTTTATACTTTTCTTTCAAAATCTCAGTCATCCTTTTATCAATTTTTAATTTTCTTTTTGAAGTACCGCTTCTATTTGTAATTAAACGTTCATCATATAGAAAGTATTTTAAAAATATTGTATTTTCTTCAAAGTCTACCCTATCCCAAGTTAACCCCAATAATTCAGGAACACTAGCTCCTGTTGATAATGAAATATAAATTATAGGATAGGCTTCAGGGTATTTCAATTTACATATATTGAGTAAATTTAGAATTTCATCTTCAGTTAGAATATTCATATCTAGTGCATAAGCATTTCTACGATCCTTATCCTCTCTTGTTACTAAATTGTTTATTTTGGGGCAAACACCTTTTATTATAGCTTTTAAGAGTAAAATATATTGCTTCACAGATACTAATTTAAAACCTTTATCAAACATACTTTGTTTATACTTAGCAACAACTTTGGGCGTAATTTCTCGAATAGTTAAATTGTCAAAATATTCTTTCAGATGATTTTTGTAATATGTTTTCTCATGCAATAATCTTTCTTGCTTATTTTCTATTTTTAATCGATTAAGATAAATTCTGGCAGCATTTTTAAACTCCATATCAAGCGGTTCATCATTTTCATCATTAGAAATTTTAGCTTTTAATGGTTTTACATTATTTCTAAAGTATTTAATTTGTTCTTCCGTAAAATCCGTTTTAATTTTTCTTGTAAAAGAGTTTAGGTTATATGTATAAGGTTGTTCAATTCTTTGTTCATCGTGTAATAACTTTTGTGCACGATATAGGGCCTCTTTGGCACTTAATTTTTCTTTTGTTAGATAAAAATTTTTAAAACACGTGTATAATTCATCTGGAATAGGGCTTTCACCATGATTATGGTATTTAGGTAATATCCCTTTAAACCCATACATTTTATAGTTATGAAGAAGTTTTACTAAAATTGAATATGGAACTCGCTTTAAGCCTGAAGTTTCATTAAATAATTCTACCACACGCTTTAAATTACCTTTTCCAGCATTAATTACAAAATTTATCGCTGCGACATACCTTTTTATCTTATTTTGAACATCTTTATTATATTTTAGTAGCTCCTCATAACCTTCCTCTTCTTCAAGAATAATAGGTTTAAGAGTGTTATTTTTTGTAGATAATATTTCATTTTGCTCATTATTTCTTTTATTATTAAAAAAATATTTGTTACTACTTTTAATAATTACCTGTTCTTTAATTAAATCAGATAAAATCGCTTTCACTTCTTGTTCTTGAAGTTCAGATACTACAATTATTTCATCAAGATTAAATTTATCTAATCTTCTTGCTACTTTTATTATTAAATCTTTATTTTTCAATGTTTAATCCTTTCACTTGTTTAACATCAATTTTATTCAACCCATTTGTTTTAGCTATATTTTCAAGTAAAGCAATCCCCTTAATTACTTGTCTAAAACGATTTGTTTTTTCAAAAAATATTTCTTTAGCCTCGTCTGTTATTTTTATTTCTGATAATTCTTCTACAATAATGTCCATATCTTCTTTAGAAAACGGTTTAAATTCGACAATTTCAGAAATTCTGTCATACAAATGTCTGTATTTACCAAGTTTTGTTTTTGATTCATGCATTCCTATCAGGACAATTGGAGCACCCGTTAAATCGTGTAAATCCCTCAAAGTTTCAATTGTTCTTGAATGACCTATTAGATAATCAATTTCATCAACAATAACTATCTGTGGATGAAGTCTTAAATGGGCAATACATTGTTTCATTAATTCTGTAGATTTTTTAGAAGGTGCTTCTCCTAAATCTTCCACAACTTTTTCCAATATTCCATGACTTGTCATATTATTTTGAGCTCTTACATAGACAGCATCATTTTGTGTTGCCCACCAAACTGCTGTTCGACTTTTTCCTAAACCAGGATCACCATAGATTAATCCCATCTTTGGGACTTCATTTGATTTATCAATAAGGTTGTTCATTAAATCAATAAAATTTTTAACATTACGTGTTTTCACAAATAATTTATGCATTAAAAACCTCCTTATTATCGTCGCCATATATTTGCTCATATTCACTTGTTGATTTGTATTCCAAAATCCATTCTTGTTCTTTTTTAGTTAACTTATCTTGTTTCATTAGGTATTCATACTTTTCAAATCTTGTATTAAAACAACCGTTAAAATCATCTGCTTGAATTTCTTCTTTTATTGCTAATTTAAAATCATTTATTTCATCCTCTTCCTGCTTCTCAATTAAATCCATTGTTAATAATGGGGTATGAACTTGATTACGTTTTATTTGGTTTATATATTCTTGCTCTGTCTGTTTTTCTAATTTCTTTTTTATCCTTGTTTTTTGCTTAAGCTCTTCTATATCTTTCACTTCACCTAAGTAATTTGCCAATGGATGTATTGGCTCAATTCTTTTAGCTTCACATATAAATTCACCATTTAATTTATAAACTTTAATTGAACTCAAATTGAACAAGCTGTATTTAATAATCACTTCTTTTTTATATCCAAATAAAGCTTCGTCATAATAGTTATTTTTTAAGAATAAAATGCCGTTCCTGTAAATTTTCTTTATTTCTCTTACCATCATAAAATCGTCTAATGTTTCTATATTAACGCCTTCCCCTTTACCGCTTTCAAGAACCTTACCAATCGTTTCTCCAGCTATATGAGGACAAGGTTGCTCATAATGATATTTCTGTACCCAATTCCCAATAAAATTTACTACTTGCTCAAGAGTTGGAACATTAACTTTATAAAGAGATTTATGTAATTTTTCATTCCTTTTTAATTGGGCAGGCTTTTTGATAATACTTGTACCAGTATAAGAAGGAAGCAATACTTCACAGCTATCTTGTAGTTCTCGGAACAACCTTTCTATGGGTTTGGCTTTTGCGTTATATGGTTTTGCATAAACAGGTTGAATTCCAAGATTAGTAAATAAACCGCTTAGCCCATTTTCTATAAAATATTTTGCTTTAAATGCTTTCCCGTTATCTTGATAAACAAATTTCGGAACTTTCCCTAAATTTATGATTGCATTTCTCAATGCACTTGCAATACATTGCGTATTTTCTTCCAGCATTATTTCAAAACCAACAAAGCCTCCCGATTTCCAATCCTGGTATGCTACCATCATTGGTCTTATAGGTTTACCGGTATATGGATGTTTAACAAAAAATGATAATCTGTGTCCATCACCAATAAGTACATCCCCGACTTCAAGTTTTGAAATGTCTCTTGTTATATATGGCAGAACTTTATCGTGAAGAGCCTTGTTACCTTCTCTTGCTTCTACCCAAGTATTATAATGCTCATTTTTATAATTATTGGCAAATCTTCTATACGTAAGGTCGCAACACAAATTTTTAAAACCTCGTTGTGTTAATGCCAACTTTGTTAGTTTGATTGCTTTTCCTATATTTAATTGATTAGGATGTAACAGGTTTTTAAGAAATTCGGCTTCCTCTTCAGGTTTCATTAATGTTTTTCTGGTCTTTTCACCAAAAGTGTAATTATTAATTAAACAATGCCAATCATCATTATAGGTACGAAGTTTTTTATGCCATTCATAAATTGTTCCTATTGCAACTTTACCTACTACATTGAACAATTCTTCGCAAATACAATTATGATTATATGCTTCAAGGAAATCTTTTCCTGCTATTGTTTTATTTTTCTTATCCTTTCTAAACTCATCCCATTTCTTAATTAAATCATATTTTGCTAAAGCTAATTTCTTTTGCATTTCCGGAACAATATATGAATTATTTGTTACTTGTGGCAAATTTTCTTTACTAGCTGTTATTTTTTCTCTAACATTTTCTTCTAAAGATGTTACTAAAATTTCGTAAGATTTAGAGCATTTTCTGATTACATATTTATTATTACTAATAGCTTTTCTAACAGCTCTTTCAGATACTCCTTTAATTTCTGCCAGTTCTTTAGTTGTAATCCAGTCAGCATTTGAAGTTTGCATATTTTTCTCCTCTCTCAGATTAACTCTGTTGCTGTACAAAGTGTAGTCAATGTATCCATATCGAAACACATCTTTTTTGACTTCTTCAATGCAAATAAAACACTGTTTTTGTGATATTGAAAAAGCAAAAATTTTGTGATAGAGAAGATTTTTTCAAACGGAACAAAACGGAACCAACAAAGGTTCCGTTTGTACTATAATAGAGAAAAGGAGTAATATGGTTAGAAATTGCAAAACAGAAGAGCCGGTATGGGCAAAATACATAACTGAAGAGAATTTACCAACAGATGATTTAAAGTTTTTGTGTTCTATTATTGGCTTGGAAGCAACTAAAAAATTAATGTTCAATGCAGCAGGGCAAAAGTTTTCAATCCATGCTCATTGTAATCAGAAATACAAAAAACAATATATTATAGATAATTTTGATGGAACTAAATATACAATTAATAAACTTGTGTTAGCTTGCGAAACCACTACAAGATATGTATACAAGGTTATTAAAGAATTTGTTGAGGGTGAAAAATAAAAATATAATATATCTTTTATGTTAATTACATTTAGGAAGAGTCCTAATATATTCTTTCAATTTTAAGATGCGATCTTCAATATCAAAACCATTTTCATTTTGATTGATTTTTATTGTGTAAACTATATTATTATTCTTTAGGCATATATATGAATCGTTTTTACAAATAATTTGCTCATTATCATATATAAGACGTTGTCCCATATAATCGACAGAAAGATTTTCAGCATCAGCAGCCTTTAAAAAAGGAATATAAGCATTTTTCGACCATTGTGCCTTTGTTTGTAGTACCGCAAACATATAAGGTTCATCCTTAGCAGAACCATTACTTAATTTTCCATAAGAACCAGGACGATATTCGGGATAACATATATAATAGTATCTAAATGGAAAAATTTTGTTACGTAAACATTCATCCGTGTAATTTTTAGCTATTTTATCTAAGATTTCATCATTAAATTCTTTGTGCATAGACAACAATTTGACAAGAATATTTCTAGTTTTATCAAAGCCAAAATTGGAACTTTTATGAAAAAGCTTTATCCAAGCTTGTTTAATAGCGCTAGAAGCATATTGATAGCGCCACCTATTTTGTTCCATTTGCCCATAATCACCTATTGCCATCAGAGCACAATCTATTTTATCCCAATTACACTTGAATAATGATTCAAATCTCTCAGCATATGTTAAATTATCTAACCCTAAAATGCTAATTTGTCCAAATAACATACTGTGATCTTCAAGTCTAAATAATGTCTCTATTAAATGTGGTTTTTCCTTTAGAAAAGCAATTTTTTCTTTTTCTTCTTCTAATTGATTAATATTAAAGTTGCTACTGATATTATCGTTGATCTCTCCTGTCATGAGAATGTAATCTACTTCATCCAAAATAGCGGGAATACGATTTTTATCCGCCCTATCACTTATTTCATCTTCCGAATTCTGAATTAAGTTATTAATTATTCTAATCCTTCGTTTGAAATCATTTTCTGTTATTCTATCATGATTGTTAAGATAAAATATGATTGCATATAATAACACCATTCTATTCAATGGAAATAATCTTATACGACCATTTCTATCAGAATATGTATGAAGACAATCTCCAAGGATATCAATGTTAAAACGAGATTCTACTATAATTTTATTAAATTCATGTTTATATGACATAAACGATTTAAAAAAATCAAAAGGAGTATTATATCCTGAAAGATTACACCAACAATCAAAAAATGCTTCCATTGTAGAAAGATTTTTTAATACATCTGGATTGTCGGGAGAAAAATATTTCTGTAGTAAATCAAATTCATCTTTATTTTCTTTTGGATTTTCCTTATTTTTATAACAGATTATATCACATATAAATTTAAAATAACGAAGAAATTCATCATCAATGATATTATCGTCTTCAGAGCCAATATGACTATTTCTATATCGCCACAATAAATTAGTCCAATCTTGGTCAATTTTATAAATTATATTGTCTGCAAGGTTCTCATCTATTATACGAATATTACGTTCTAATTCGGCTTTAAAATGCTCAAAGATAGTTAGAGGTTTGCCACGAGAATTCATTTTTATATAAAGTTCATCTGTAAGTCCCATATCTTTGATTGGCAAAAAATAAAACATAATAGATTTATTTTTTAATTTTTGCCACAGTTTTTCTACATCTTTAAATTTTTCATCTATAGCATCAAGCATTACAAGCATTGAACTAATTGTAGAGTCTTTTTTCCAATCCAGTGGGAACCATTCCTGATCGATAATTTCATTAGAAAGAGCGTCCTCAAAAGATGGACAAAATTTTACAAGATATTTACAAAAAGTTCGAGCACTATATCTTGTATCATAACTGAATTTATTCAGAAAACTATATTCGTTTTCTGAAATATTTTCTTTTTTTGCAGCATACCAATAAAGTAAAAATAAGGTTGTAAGTCGTTGTTGACCATCTAACGGTGTCATATTACCAAACTTATCAATATCACCATATATAAAATCAAGAATTATAGGCTTTTTGGTAATAGCAGCATACAAAGAATTAAGAAAACGATCTCTTATACGTTCTATGCTTGGATCATTTCTTCCTTGGGCGTAATCTCTTTGTATGATTGGTATTGTAATTTGCTCAAGTCTTACAATTTCTTGATCGGTATTAAATTCACTATTGAAAATGTCAATAAAAGAATAAAGTTTAGCTTCCACTTAATTTTCCTCCCCTTCAAGGTATATAGGTTCATCAAGATAATGAGATTTATAGTATAAAATCTCATTTATTGCTTTGATGTATGCCACTCTGTCAGAATGTCCCCAAAAATGTAATTGATTATCTGACGAAGGTGTGTAATATTTTAAAAAGACCATTTTAGTACAAAATGGTATATATTTTCCTCCTTTATCCATCTCTATAATTGCATTTCTTTTAACATCAAAAGTTGAATTGTTCAATGCTGCATTATCACCACAATTAAGTATTGCTAAGTTAGATATTGAATGTAGATATTCAATATTTCCTTCTACTGAAAGTATATTAATGATATCTTTTTGAATTGCTTCAAATTCTGTTCTTTCTAATTTTTCTTTTTTTATTGCAGATTTTATCTTATCTATAAGTTCGTTTGACTCTTTTTTAACGACTTGGATAGAAGGAAGATGAAGTGTAAGCCATGTTTTCCAAGTTTCTTGAGTTTTCATCCCCTCAGAATGTTGTGCATGAATATGTTCAAGACTCCATAAAACTTTTTCATCCTTACTATATTTGTATTTATCAAAAGGAAACCATTGAGTTTCTTCACCATTTTGACGAACGGATTCAATATTAAAAAGTAACAATAAGGTAGATATTCTATTTCTATCTGTTTCTTTTTCGTAACTTAATTCGGAATAATTTTCATTGATTTTTATACTATTTTTTATTTTTTCATCAATAACTTCCCTAAATTTATTTTTTGTTTTATTTTTTGAAATATCAAAAATTTCTCCCAATGTTAGTGTCTCTGATGCAATTAAATAGCCTATCTTATGGTATAATTCATGGTTTTCGTACCAATCTTTTAATATAAGAAATGTTTGTTGAATATTCTCCCATATACTATCCAATGAGTCGATTTTGCTCATTTCATCAAATTTAAAAAAAGTGTAGTATTTTTCACGATTATCAATAGGTTTTGCAGAGATGAGATCAAGAATTAGATCTATTCTTGTCTGATATTTTATTTTTGTTTTGTTTGTTAAAAAATACCATAAATGATCATTGTGAAGTTCTTTTTCGATATAATCCCATTGCAAAGAAATTTCTTCTTGTTTTTTCTTTCCAAGATTTGTTTCTTTACTCCTACTTAAAAACATTGCTTTTACGAGCTCAGCACTAGTAAGCGGGATTTTACCAATATTAAGCCTTGTGAATAAATTTATAGCATCTTCTGACTCACTGACTTCATACCATATAACTTTGACGATTTCATCAAAATATTTATTTATATTTGTTATAGTTGATTTTTTATCCTTTTTGTCAAACCATTCTTTAATACTTTGATAGGCAGAACAAATATGCCAAAAGTCAATATTGTCATCCTTGCACGATTCATCTATTGTTTTTAGAAATTTTTCTGATTTTTCTCTAGTTTTATAAGAAAGTGTAAAACGTGGTTCATCAATAAATCCAAAACTTACTTCGTTCATGTACCTATAAATTAAATATATTGTAGTTAATCTTTGTTGGCCATCTATCAGTTCATATTTATCACCATTTGCTCTTACAACAATAGGTTGAAGACAGTAATTTCTTTTCCCATCGGTAGAACATAAATCTTCTAAAAGACGTGTAACTTCTGACTTTCCCCAACGATAACCTCTTTGATAAGAAGGAACAAAGAAGTTTCCTTTTATATCACCAATAAGCTTTGTATCAAGTATTATTTCATTATTCATCAGCTTTATTTTCCTTTGAACTTCATTATACATTAAACATACTAAAACTAATGTTCCGTTTGGTTCCGAATAAAGTTCCGTTAAGGTTCCGTTTATGAACAGAAAAATTTTTTTCTGGAACTTCTGTTAAATTTTTGACAATGAATGTCTTATCACTGTCCTTATCTTTTCTCTTACGGAAATAACCCTTTGGGGCATGTCTATTAAATTTTTTCGGTATTTTTAGACATATAAAGGACAGTAATCAGACATTTTGGACTTTTCTGAAACCCTAAATTTATTTAAAATTATTTACCAACAGCGACTTTAAGGCAGGTTCCACTTTTCTATACTGTCCTGTTTCTTTACAGCTATATTAAGAAAATCTCAATCTATCCGTACAGTCCGAAAAAAGTCCAGTTCGGCAGTTTGATTATTTTGGAATACTTAAAATTCCGACCTGAAAAAGCCCACACAAAGCGGACTTTCCAAAAATATCAATCTATCCGTACAAATCAATCTGGACAAAAAACTACAGCAACAAACAACAGAAAATCCCTCTTTGAAGAGGGATTATAATAAACCTTTAAAAAATGGGCCCGGCTGGATTCGAACCAGCGACCAAAGGATTATGAGTCCTCTGCGCTACCGCTGCGCCACAAGCCCTCAAAATAGCATAGACTGGGTTCGAACCAGTGACCTCGCGGGTATGAGCCACGTGCTCTAGCCAACTGAGCTACTATGCCACCTCGTTTCATTATTATTAACCAATCAAAAGAAAATTTCAAGTATTTGTTTTTGGGATTTATATAGCAAATTCCACAGATACTATTAAAAGTCCGTCATTCTGAGGGCTTTAGCCCGAAGAATCTTTTTTGTTTAGATACTTCTCTAACGCTCAGTATGACGTTGTTTTGGAAATTTTTGGTGGAATTTGCTATATAAATCCCTTGTTTTTATAAATTTTTAATTCTGTCATCAGGGCTGACTATACTAATAATTCTCAACCCGAAGTTGTCCTCGATAACAACAACTTCACCTTTTGCAATCATTTTCCCGCTTGCATAGAGTTCGACAGGTTCTCCTGCAACTTTATCAAGTTCAATAATAGAACCTCTTGTAAGTTCAAGTATTTTTTTGATTGGCATTTCTGTTCTTCCAAGTTCTACAGTCAACTGTAGTTTTATATCGAGGAGCAGGTCAAAGTTTCTGTTTCCTTCGAGTTTCATCCCGAGATGGTTGTCAAAAGAAGGGAACTGAACGGGTTGAACAGTAATCGGCTGTTCTCCTGTCTGAGAAGTATCAGATTCTTTTGATGTTATACTTGGAAATTCATCAAATTTTGTATCTTTAGTTATTTCCTGGTCAATTATGTCGCTTTTTGCTGTGTTGTTCTCTTCTGTTTCTTTTTTGTTCTTTTTGTCTGTCATCAGGACTTCCTCCGGGATTACTCTGATAAGATAATACTCTTTGTTCTCAACTTTCAGTTTTGTATTTAGTATGATTATCGGATAATTTATAGTGTTTTTGAGTTTATTTTTATCGGTAACAATTTCTTTTGTTTTTATATCCGAATCAGGGTTCTTTTGGTTGTATTGTTTGATTATTTCAGAAAAAATTTTTTCTTGAGGAGCTTTTTTTTCGAATATTTCTTTTGAAGCCTCATGAGAAATTATAGTCAAAGAGCAGAGGTCTTGTCTTCCTCCATATTCTTCAAAATTACAGATAAAGTCTTCATATTTTAGTTGTTCGAGAAATTTGTTAAGATTTGGGAATTTTTCTATATTTTCTATGGAAATTTCGATTGATTTGTTTGCAATGCCGCCCAAAGTGCTGCTGATATCAGCAAATATTTGAGAATATATTTCATTTAGCTGGTTTATTAATTTGTTACTAAGCTTGTTGTTTGTCGGCATTTTGCGAAGTTTCCTTATTCTTCCGGAGTATAAACATCGGTAATTTCTACCGATATTTTATTTTTTCTCATCCCGGGAGTAGCATAAAATTTACGCTCTCCGTTTATTCTTACAAGGAGATTGTCGCTGACCGTGTTATCTAGTTTGATAACATCTCCGTTTTTGAGATCCATAAAATCTTTCATTGTTATTTCTGTTGTTCCTAGTTCGACACGGACATCGACATCTGTGATGTTCAATCTTTCAATCAGATTATTGGTTTCTTCTTCGGTAGCTTGAATTCCTCTGCCCTGAAATATGTGCTGTGAGCTCAATTTATCAAGAAGATTTTCCAAAACAGGATAAGGAAAACATATACTGAAAAGACCGAAGTATTTTGATGCGAGTTGTACTTCAAAAGTTATGAGCGCAGCTATTTCGCTTGCGTTTGCAACTTGAGAATATGAGAGATTGTTGTCGATATTAATAATATGTCCTTCAATGGGGATAATTTTGCTCCAAGCTTCTTTCAATGCTTGCAGCATACGTTCGAGCAATTTTGTTACGAGTGATTCTTCTATATCGGTCAATTCCCTGAGTCTTATTTCGCTTTCGCCGGTACCGCCGAACATTCTGTCTATAATACTTGTTACGACTTCATGATTGAGATAAATCAAAGCCTGACTTGGCAAAGGTACAAGCTCTACAATACCTACCGTTACTGTTTCCGGCATTGAATTTGTAAATTCTTCATAAGTGAGCTGGTCAATTGAAACGACATTTATTTCGACATGCATACGAAGATATGCCGTCAGGATTAGTGTTAGCTGGCGGGCAAATTCTCTGTGTATGTCCTGCAATACTCTGAGATGGTCTTTTGAGAATTTATCGGGTCTTTTAAAATTGTAGAGTTTATAACCTTTTTTTGTATTCTCAAAGTTGCTCTCCATAAGAGAATGAGGTATTGCACTCTGATCATCCAGGGAATATCCATAGACGTTGATATTTGATGATTTTGATTTGCTGTTGATATTTTTAGCCAAGGTCAAAATTCCTATTTTATTGAATAATAAAATTGCCGAAACTTACTCTTATTACTTCTCTTTCTCCGTTGAGTATGGCATTAACGGATTCTTTGATTTCCTGTTTTGTTTGTTCTTTTCCTGCTATAGTCGCCAGTTCATCCGAGTTTTTTGTTGAAATGCAAGAAATTACGGCATCTCTGATAGCGGGTTTATATTGAGACATTTCTTGTTCTATTTGTGCCATAGGGTCAGGGGCGCTTCCATGACCTCCATGACCGCCGCCTGAAGCTGCAGCTGTCGGGTCAGGGTCTGTATCTTTTCTGCTTAATTCGATAGCTACGTTAACTTTGAGGTATCTTCTTGCATTTGTATCACTGAGGTTGAGAATGAAATCACCGAGGTCAACAACGATACCTCGTTCTACTACGTCTTCATCACCAGAAGACAAATCTTCTTCTTCCCCAGCTGCAACTGCCAGTTTTGAAAGCTTTTGGGATAGCAGAGAGTTTTGGATATGATAGTTTATACCCATAAACAATGAACATACAACGGCGATTATTACGGTGTTAATTATAATCATTTTGGTCATATCCATAGATTGACCTCTGTTGTCTTTTTGTCCGATAGATGGTGTTTCGGATTTTTGTTTTATATCCTTTGGGCCTGTAGGCATTACCATTTTGAGTTGCTCCTTGTAATTACGGTGAAAAATTATCAGTAGATTCCATTGAAATTATAGCAGATTACACAGAGAAATAACTGCATTATTTAAATTAATTATACTTCAGATATTTACAAAAAGGCTAATTTATAAAACAATAAATGGCATGAATATTAAAGTTATTGCCTTAGGAAAGATAAAAGAGAAATATATGAAATCCGCAATAGACGAATTTTTGAAGAGGATTCGTCCTTATTGTTCAATGCAGATAGTTGAAGTTCAAGAGGAACCTGTTTATTCTGATGTTCTTGCCTCACATGCAAGAGAGATAGAGGCAAAAAAAATTCGGGAAAAAATAGGGTCAAATTCTTTTGTTGTTGCTCTCGACATAGACGGTGTAGAGTTGTCATCTGAGGAGTTTGCGAAAAAAATAGACGCTTTAGCTTCTTCAGGTTTAAATTCTGTTGTATTTGTCATCGGCAGTTCTACAGGGCTTGATGATGGATTCAAAAAGTCTGCTGATTTCAGGCTGAGTATGTCGAAGATGACTTTTACTCATCAGTTTGCCCGCCTTATGCTTTTAAAACAGCTGTATAGGGCATTCAAGATTTTGAATAACGAAACTTATCACAAATAAAAAAAGGGGTCGAATATTTCGACCCTCAGGTATGTTTGTTTTTGGCAATTTAAGGTTTTATTTTTCTTCAGGAGCAGTTGTAGGCTGAGGCTGCATTTTTTGTTGTCTTTTCTGCTCCATTTGTTTTTTGAAAGCTTCATGTTTTGCTTTCATTTCTTGTTTGAACTTGTTAAATTCTGTTTTTTGTTCTGCTGTCAGAATTTCTTCGAATTGAGCCATATTTTTTTCTCTGATTTTGTCGGCTTGTTCTCTCAGTGATATTATTTCTTTTCTTTGTGCTTCAATTTGAGAAGCTTTTTCTTTTTCTGAGAGGGTTGAGTCTTTTATTTCACGAATTTTTTCTTTTTTTACACGGAGTTCATCGATTATCGGTTTTAGTTCTTCACGTCCCTGCATTCTGATTTCTTTGGCTTTAACTTTTTGTTCTTCTGTAAGATTCAGTTTGTTTTCGAGCTCATGGTTGTGTTTTTTGTGAGGCGGGCATGGGTGATGTCCTTTGTGGTAACCATGATGATGTCCTTTATGGTGGTCGCATCCGCAGTCACATTTGCAGTCACAGTTGCAGGGAGGTTTTATTGGACCATCAGGAGCAGGCAATTTTTCTGCATTTGCAAGAGTTGTTCCAAGGCTCAAACTAAGTCCCAAAACAGTCGCTAAAATAAAATTTTTGTTCATAATAATCTCCTTTACAATAAATCTTTCAATACTTCACTGAGTTGTTGTCTCGCATTAAATAATCTTGATTTTACTGTTCCCTGAGGAACGTTTAGTTTTTTTGAAATTTCTTCATAGTTCATATCTTTTATATCGGATAATATGATTACTTCTTTCAGTTTCGGTTTGAGTTTTTCTATTGCATCTGCAATAATTTTTTGACGTTCTTTTTGAAGAATTTTTTTGTCCGGGGAATTTTTGGAATCTTTTATATAGACAAGTTTGTCTTCGCCGTCAGATAATGTTTGATTCTTATGGGAAGAGGACTTTAAGAAGTCTTTGCAAGTATTGTAGGTAATGGTATTTATCCATTGTTTGAATTTCCCTTCTTCTTTGTACCTGCCTAAATTTTTCCAGGTTTTAATATAGACTTCCTGCTCCAGGTCTTCATTTGATGTGCCTGTCAGTTGTCTGATTTTGTGTTTTATCGTGTTCTGATAGGTTTTTATAATCTCTTTCAACTTCTTCTTCCGCTTAATCTAACATTAAAAGCCCGTAGTCATCCGTTGGCAGACCCATATCTGCGATAATTGAATCCTCGTAGTCAAATGACATATCCGAGCTTATGCTTGCAGTCATTGTTGCGTTTGAGTTATTTAGCTGCATAGGTGCAAATGTCTGGAAAAATACCCCGCCTGTGATAAACAGGAACAACACGCAAGCTACTTTCAGAGAATTAAAAAAAGCTGCCCGTCTTTTCAATTCAGGTTCTGCTTCTTTGACAAGAGCCGAGACTTTGTGCATTTTTTCATGTTCTCTTCGACAATCTTCACATTCTTGCAGGTGTTTGTTCAGAGTTTCTTCATCTGCAAAAATAAATAAAGATTCGTATTTGTCGCATTTTTTTGTCATTTTCTTCGTTTTGTCCTTTCTATTTATTATAACGATTTATAATTTAGAAAGTTCATTTTTTTATTTTATTTTTTTTTAATTTATTTTAAACGCTTCGATAACTCCGTCGATAAAGAATTGACAGGCTAACGCAGTCAGAAGAATACCGAAAATTCTTGTAAGGACATTTATCCCCGTTCTACCTAAAAATCTGCTTATTTTTGATGCAAAGGTCAACACTATCCAGCATATAACTATATTGGATATAAGAGCCAGTATAACCATAAGTTGTTTTAGAGGAACACCTTCAAATTGTTTCATAAACAAAATCAGCATGGTAATCGCAGCAGGTCCTGATAGAAGAGGAATTGCAAGAGGAAATACGGAAATATCATCTCTGTGGAGTGTCTCTTCTTTTTCTTCTTTGTTTGTACTCTTTATTGGAGCCTCAGGTGTTGCCATGACCATTCCGATAGACAGGAGAAGCAATAATATTCCTCCCGCTATTCTGAACGCAGGCAGGCTTATTCCAAACATATCAAGAACTAAAGAACCGCTCAGGGTAAATACGAGCAGGATAAAAAATGCAGTGAGGGCGCCTTTTTTTGCCATTCTTTTTTGATAATCCCTCGTCCCGCCTGCTGTCAAAGATATGAATATAGGTGTTGTTCCAAGCACATCTATTGTGAAAAACAGTGACCAAAAGACTACAACTGCTGTATTGAGGATATCATTCATAGACAAATTCTCTGTTTATAGCTTACAGATTTTATTATTACATAAAATTTTTTGCCTGACAGCTGATGGCAACTAAAAATTATTTTGGTTTTTATTTATTGGTAGCGGAAATTGGAAAAAGCTATGTTAGTTTTACCCGTAAATATAAATATATATAATAAAAATTACAGAGGCGTACAGCAGCAATCTTTCGGAAGCTTTTTCAGAAGAAAAAGAGAGAACAAAGATACATTTGTAAAAACTTCTGATAATAATGATTTTGTTTCTTCCAGAATTTACGGGAAGGATGTGTTTGAGGTGGCGGAGTTATCTTTGAGAAAATCAGACAAAAAAGTTCCTGCTTATATTTCAAGGGATGAGCATGATGATTTGGTTTCTTTTGGAATATATGTGAAAAATGAAGGGGAACTTGGAGGTATTATAATTCAAACTCCGGAGCAGGCAGAGAGTGTATGTTTTGATTCAAGTGATTTTTTCAGAAAATTTGCGAAGAAATCCATGTATGTTGACTATCTATATTCAGATAATGACGGACATGAACTCAGCAAATATAAAGGTATTGGTACTGAACTCATTAAATCTGCCGTGAGAGAAAGTATCAGAAACGGTTATAAAGGCAGACTGATTCTTTCAGCGGCAAATGGATATGCTTCTCCCGTTCCTTTTTATTACAAATGCGGATTCAGGTTTGAAGATGAAGACGCAAACAAGTCTATGGAAGAATTTTTGAGAAGTAAGTCAAAGAATCTTCCATCAAGTTTATCGCATGGGATTATGTATTTATCTGAGGAAAAAGCAAAAGAGCTTGTTGGCGGATAGAGTTTAGCCAAGCATTTTTTCTGTTTTTTCGATTTGCTCCAACAGCTCATCCACATGTTTTTTTATGATTGTTAAAACAAGTTTGATATCAAAGCAGTAGGTTCCTACCCAGTAATTTGTATAGTTCATATGTATATTCCCTTTTTTTATTATGTTTTTATCATCGGAAATTTGTTGAAAAACTTTAGCTAATGGAACGGTTTTGTTAAAAAAAATTTACCGAATATTATTTGTCGAAATCTTTTGCCGGTGTTGGTAGAATGAATAATTTTTGTTTCATTTGTAAAATAATAAAGTTTACAGACTCGGGTGAATAAGATAAAATTTTAGTGTACCAGAAAGCTAGGAGTGGAGTATGAAAAAGGTATTACTTATTTTTGCTCTTATGTTGTTCTCAATGAACAGTGTATTTGCAAAAGATTTTGTTGATTTATCGGAATCTTATTGGGCTTATCCTCAAATTCAGGCATTGGCTGATGACGGGGTTATTGCAGGATATCCGGACGGAAATTTCAAACCTGACCAGCCTGTAACAAGAGCTGAGTTCGCTACAATGGCTTTGAAAGCTATAAATGTGGAGAACGCAACAGCAAAAGAAACGTTTGAATTTAGTGATGTTCCGAGTGATTATTGGGCTCATGATAACATTCAAAGAGCATTCAGCTTTGACCTTGTAAAAGGTCTTCCTGACGGAACCTTCAATCCTGAAGGCAGTGTAACGAAAGCTGAAGCTATTTCTTTGATTATGTCATCTTTGGATACAGATCCGATGACTCTTGCAGAAGCAAAGAAAATTCTTGAAGCAAGCTATGTTGACCATGCATCAATTCAGGAATGGTTTGTGATTAATGCTGCTAAGGCTGATGCACTGGCTATAGTTGTGAAAGTTCCTGGTTTTGAAAACAAATTCGAACCTGATAAACAAATTACAAGAGCTGAGATGGCTGCAAGCCTTTGCAACATGAGAAAATGGGTACAATCAAGACCGAACAAAAAACTTGCTGAAGTCTTGACACCACGTGAAGCAAAAGGTGTAGAACTTCCTGATGTAATCGTCAACGGAACAATTGCAACAATTCCTGCAGGTTCAAAAATTCCTGTAGTTCTTGTTCAAACTTTGAGCAGTCAGAAAAACACAATGTTTGATGCATTCAAAACAGTTGTCCCAGAAAATCTCGTAACAAAAGAAGGCTACCTTGTAATCGAAAAAGACAGCGTGATATCAGGAGAAGTTTTTGATGTTAAATACGGCAGATATTTCGTAAGAAATGGTCTTCTGGTTCTTGAAACAAAATCGATTACTCCGAAAGGTCTTGAACAACAGGCTGTATTCAAAGGGGTAATTGATACATCAAAAGAGAAAAAATGGTATGAAAAAGTTTTCAGAGCTATTTTCAAAGGCGAAAAAATTACACTGGAAGAAGGTATTCCTCTGTATGTTCAGCTGAATAAAGCGGTGAAAATAGATTTGACTAACGGTTCTGTTATTGACTAGTTTAGTTTTATACCAAAAAGAGAAGCCTTGAATACAGGGCTTCTCTTTTGTTTTTAGAATATTAAGGATTATTAAGCTAGCGAGCTTTTTTTATATTTAGCTTAATATTTCTTAATAACATGATTGTTTTTTAGTATATACTATGATATATATAAAGTATATCAAATTTATCTTGAGGAAGGTTTCTTCAAGAGGGTTATTTTTGTTGTGTTTTTTACTTTTTATCCCGTAGTGTAATCTATTTTGGGGTTAGTTTTTGTATGTTTTTTAGGAGTGGTTATTATGACTAATGCTGTGTTTTTATCATTCAATGAATCTGTAGATAAGTATTTGAGGCAGATTGCAAAGTATCCTCTTTTGAGTGCAAAAGAAGAGTATGAGATTGCAAAGAAAATCAAACAGGGCGACAGTAAGGCAAAAAAGCAGCTGATACAATCGAATTTGAGGCTTGTCGTCAGTGTTATAAAAAAAAATGTAGTAAATTCAAATTTAACTTTTTTTGATCTTATTCAAGAGGGGAATACGGGATTGATGATTGCCGTTGAAAAATTTAACTACAAACTGGGGTATCGTTTCAGCACATATGCAACATGGTGGATAAAACAGATGATATTTAAAGCAATTTCAGAGCAGTCTTACAGTGTAAAAATTCCTGTGTATGTTCAGGAAACGGTTTCTAAGTATTCAAGGTTGAAGGCTCGGATGGAGGCGATGTATCACAATGAGGTAAAGCTTTCAGAGGTTGCTCAGAAGATGAATATTCCTCCGAAAAAGATGGAGAGTTTTTTGAATGCTTTTACTTCATCGTTGTCTTTAAATTCTGAGTTTGAGGCATCTGACGGGAAGGAGGTTTGTCTTGGGGATATTCTTGCTTCGAAAAATCCTTATGGAAGTGAGTTTGCTGAGTTCGATGAGCTAAAAAAAGATTTGAGCAATGTTCTTGACAGGTTGAAAACGAGAGAAAAAGATGTGATTAAAAGACGTTTCGGGCTGGATGATACGAAGAAGAACACTCTTGAGGAAATAGGGATTTCTTATGGAGTGACAAAAGAGTGCATAAGACAAACCGAACTTAGGGCAATCAGAAAGCTCAGAGATATTTGTTTAAAAGATGATTTGCTGAGTTGTTATATATAATTAATAATAAAAGAACTCCCTGTTATTTTTATGGCAGGGAGTTTGAATTAGTTTTTCAGGTGTCACTATTTTACAAAAAATTCGATTGACGTTGTTGAAGTCATCGGAATTTTTTTGATTTCAACGGGAACTTCGACAGAGGAAGCTTCTCCTGCAGCATCCATAGAGGCTGCTGAGGCTTTGAGCATTCTCACGCCGTTGTAAGCTGAATAGTTATTTGAGCTGCAGTTTGATGTAACTCTTTTTACGCCTGCAATTTGTATTCCTAATGTTTTTGCAATTAAGTCAGCTTTTGCTTTTGCGGTTTCAATTGATTTTTGCATAGACGCACTGCAATAAGGGCTTTTATCTTTTAGGGCAAAGTTGATTCCTGTTACTCTGTTTGCTCCATTAGCAAGAGCGGCAGAAATTAGTTCCCCTCCGATATTAATTTTGTTTGTTTTTACTGTAATTTCATTTTGCGCTCTGTAATACTCAAGAGAGTTTACCTTATTTTTATAGTTATATACAGGGTATACGCTGATATTTGATGTACTTACTTCGTTTTCATTTACTTTTGCTTTTAGCGCTTTTACCACGGCAGATGCTTTTTCAGTGTTTTTGTCCATTGCTTCTTTTGCATTTTTTGCTTGAGTTTCTATGCTTACTGTCAGTATCATCTGATCCGGGTCAACATAGTCTGTTTCTGTTGCATCAGTTACAATAACACCTCTGTTATCAGGACAAGCTGGTGCTGCGTAAGCACAACTTACGCTGAGTGCGGATAACAAAACAAAAGCCGATAAAACGACCGGTAATTTTTTGTTCATACTTCATTCATTCCTTTATTTATGTATTTCCTCTTTTTCAGACTCATAGTCATTTACAATTTGGTCTTTTACAATATTTTTCAGTTCCAAATCTTTGGCTATGATATCTTCTGAACATGCCTGTATTGAAAAGCTGTTTCTGCATGACATAACAGCAAGAACACAGACAATACTCCAGATTAGAGCCCCTTGCAGGGCGCTGAGTTTTGGCAGCGAGACAATCTCAGTTAATCCGTAGTTCCAAACCTGCATGATTAGCCATACAGGGAATATAATAAATCCGCAGAATAAACAAAACAGGACAAAACATATCAAAAAGAGTCCTTTTAGACCTGAAATTTGAACAACTTTGAAACCTTTTTCTTTCTTATTCATATTTCTCTCCTATTCTGTTTTTTGCTGGTTCAACATATTCAAAAATTCTTCCTCTGTTAAGATTTTTACCCCAAGCGCTGTTGCTTTTTGCAATTTTGACCCCGGGTTATCTCCAAGGAGGAGGTAGTCTGTTTTTTTGCTTACGGAAGAAGTTGTTTTTCCCGAGTGGGATTTTATTATCTCCTGTGCCTCTTCTCTTGTGAGAGAACTGAGCGTTCCGCTTAGAACAAATATTTTATTTTCAAATATGTCCGATTTTTTCATTATACTACTTTTTGTTGGAATGACATCATTTTTTTTGAGTTTATCCAACAGTTGAAGTGTATTTTTATCTCTGAAAAAGTCTGAAATACTTTGTGCTATCTTATCTCCAATACCTTCTGTCTGTGATAATTTTTCCGTGCCGGTGTTCATTATTTCATCAAGAGATGTAAACTCTTCCGTTAAGATATCGGCTGTTTCTTTTCCTACAAACCTTATTCCTAATGCGCTGATAAAACGATTCAATGCCGGTCTTTTGGTTTTCTGTATGGAGTTGTATAAATTATTAGACGATTTTTCCGCAATTTTGTCTAACTTTTTCAAATCATCCTGAGATAGAGCGTATAAATCGGCAACATCCTTGACCATGCCCGTTTCAACAAGCTGGTTAATCAAAGCCTCTCCCATGCCGTCGATGTCAAGACCGTCTTTTGACGCCCAGTATTCGATGCGTCCTTTTATTTGGGCAGGACAGTTTTGTGTGTTCGAACAGTACAATCCTACCTCTCCTTCTTTTCTCTCTGCCCTGGCATGGCAGACAGGGCATTCTTCAGGAACAGGTATTTCTATCGGGTTGTCATTTGGTTTTGATTTATCAACTTTTATGACTTTTGGAATAATCTCTGCTGCTTTTTTGACAACTACAGTGTCGTTTATTCTTACTTGAAGTCGCTGTATTTCATCGAAGTTATGCAAACTTGCTCTTGAAACGGTTGTACCTGCAAGCTGTATAGGTTCTAAGATTGCAACAGGAGTAATTGCTCCGGTTCTCCCGACATTGAGTTCTACTTCTTTGAGTTTTGTCGGAAGCTCTTCAGGAGGAAATTTGTAAGCTGTTGCCCATCTCGGACTTCTTGCGGTGAATCCAAGTTCATCCTGCTTTTTCAGGTCGTTAACTTTAATAACGATGCCGTCTGTTGCATAGTCAAGTTCGAATCTCTTATCCTGCCATTCTTTGCAAAAATCTATAATTTCCTGTGCGCTTTTGCAAAGACGCCCTATTTCGTTCACATGAAAACCGAGTTCTCTCAAGTATTCCATCATCTGAGAGTGTGATTTGATTTTTTCGTCTTTGAGGATTGCCGCATAGGTGAATATATTCAGATTTCTCTCTGCGGTAATTGATGAATCAAGCTGACGTACGGAACCGCTTGCTGCGTTTCTGGGGTTTGCGAACAGGGGTTCATTTTTTTCTGCTCTTTTTTTATTCAGTTGTTCAAAAGAGCTCTTTGGCATATAAATTTCTCCTCTTACATCGAGGCGCTTTTTTTCTTTTATAGAAAGAGGGATTGTTTTGATTGTTTTGAGGTTCGGAGTGATATCTTCTCCTGTTGTTCCATCCCCTCTTGTCGCCCCGAGTATAAATTTTCCGTTTTCATATGTAAGAGCGATAGCGAGTCCGTCTATTTTCAGCTCGCAAAAAACTTCTATTTGTTCACCAGGATAAGCTTTTTGTATTCTTTCATACCATTTGATAAGTTCTTCATCGGAGTTTGAGTTATCGAGGCTGTAGAGTCTGAATTTGTGAGTAACTTTGTCAAATTTCTCGCTGACAACGGCACCGACTCTGTTTGTAGGGCTGTCTTGGGTTTTGTACTGAGGATATGCCTCTTCGAGAGCTTTAAGCTTTCTGAAAGTGGCGTCATATTCGGCGTCTGTAACTTCAGGGTTATCGAGGATGTAGTACTGGTGGTTATATTTATTTATCAGCTCTCGCAGTGCTTCTATCTGCTGTGGTATGTTGAAGAGGTTTAGATTTTCCATATGATTTCCTTAGAAAATTTAGCGTTTCTCAATATATTTTACTATAATCTAAGTATGAAAGTTATAAATTTGGCAAAAAGATTTAATCATTCTCTCAAGAGGTTTTTATTTACAACCTCAGTGCATGTTCAATCAAAGATAATCTGTAATCCTGCAAAGAGTTTGTTTGGCAGTAAGGTTTTTCGCAACGATTTTTCTGAAATTGACGGGTTTGATAATATAAGGAATCCTCATGGTGCATTTTGGGACTCCCAGAAACAGGCTGCTGAAATTTACGGGGCAAAAAAAAGTTTTTATCTATATAATGGTTCAACATCAGGCATAGTGGCGTCAATGCTTGCTGTTTTGAAAGACGGCGACAGGGTTTTGCTTCCGAGAAATGTTCATATAAGCGTAATTCAGGGGCTTATTTTGAGCGGAGCAATTCCTGAGTGGTTTATGCCTGAAAAGGATGATAAGTGGGATTTGTTCTCAGGTGTGATGGCTGATGATGTGTCTGATTTACTGAGAGAGCATGGAGATATAAAAGCTCTTATCTTAACAAGTCCGACTTATGAAGGAAAGAAGAGTGACATTGCAGGTATTGCCAATTTATGCCATGAGCATGGGGTTGTATTAATTGTTGATGAGGCACATGGTGCACTGTGGAACTTTTCTCCTGAGCTTCCTTTTACCGCTATAGAAGAAGGGGCTGATGTGAGTATTCAGTCGCTGCATAAGAATGCATCAGCATTAAATCAGGGGGCTATTTTGCATGTTTCTCACCATTCTATGGTTGAGGATGAGAAAATTCAGCAGGCACTGAATCTGGTAAATACAACTTCCCCGTCTTTCCCGATTCTTGCAAGCGTAGAGGGTGCCGTATCTTTTTTGAGTTCATCAAAAGGGAGGAAAAAATTCAACTGTGTTATAGAGGAATCTTTTTCTATGATACAAAAGCTTGAATCTATTGATGGAATTGAAATATTAAAAAATGATGATGTGACAAAATTGTTTGTGAGCGTGAGAGGTCTAAGCGGTTATGAACTCTCCGATATATTATTTGAAAAATTCAGAATAGAAGATGAGTTATGTAACTCAAAAGGTGTACTTTTTATTTTCGGAAGCGGAACTGAGAAAAATAAATTTGAAAGATTATATCGTGCGCTCAAGAGCATATCATCAAAGAGTTATTCATCAATGAATCAGGCTTCTTCTAATGAATATATTCTTCCTGAGATGAAGCTGCCGCCGAGGAAAGCGTTTTTTTCGAAAGGCAGGAAAGTAAGAAAAGAAGAATCAGCAGGTTTAATATCAAAGGAAACCGTTACGTTTTATCCGCCTGGGATTGCTGTTTTGGTACCTGGGGAGAAGATTTCTCGAGAACATATCAAAATGATAGAGAAAGATTATATTGAAGTAGTGGATGAATAATTTTTTGTTATAATTGTTTTACGCAAAAGAGCGAATAGGATAGGAATATGTTTAAAGATTTAATTTTGAATAAAATAGAATCAGCTGTCATAAAAGCTGTACAAGCAGGGCAGCTGCCTGAGATGGAAGATTATCAGAAACTTTTGAGATGTGAAATTCCCAAAAACGTAGAATATGGCGATTTTGCGGTAAATGTTTCTCCGCTTGCAAAGTTTGCAAGAAAAGCTCCCGCTCAGATAGCGCAGATTATTGCTGATAATATGGATTTTTCTGATGCCGATGTTAATGTAGTGGCTGGATTTGTTAACTTTAAGCTGACAAATAAAATCTTGAATTCCGTCGTAGAAGAAGTTTTGACAAAAAAAGATATGTACGGGTCAAATGAGTCAGGAAAATCTCAAAAAATTATTCTTGAATATATTTCTGCTAATCCTACAGGTCCTTTGCATATCGGGCATGGCAGGTGGGCTGCAATGGGAAGTGCTCTTGCCAATTTGTTGAAGTTTTCTTCTTATGATGTT
The DNA here is from genome assembly GCA_944323485.1 of Candidatus Gastranaerophilales bacterium. GTDB lineage: Bacteria > Cyanobacteriota > Vampirovibrionia > Gastranaerophilales > CAJFVJ01 > Adamsella. Next base: position 100,473 of record CALUSR010000006.1, on the reverse strand, counting down.
TATCAGGAGTTTTATATCAACGATGCAGGCAATCAGATAAACAATCTTGCAAAATCTTTATGGATAAGAGTTTTGCAGCAAATGGGCAAGCCTGCTGATTTCCCTGCTGATGAAGAGTTGTCGAAAAATTATTACACGGGTGATTATCTGATAGAAACAGCTCAAAACTATTTGAAAGAGAACTCAGAAAAAGCAGAAGATTTTGCAAAGAGCTGTCAGGATGTGCTCAATCCTTCGGATGAAATAATGAAAGAGATGGCTGTTTATGCAAAAGCTCAGATGCTAAAAAAACAACAGGATTTGCTTGCGAATTTCAGAGTTCATTTTGATAACTATTTCAGCGAGTTGTACCTCCATCAAAACGGATATGTTGATGCATGTGTGAAAAAACTTGAAGAAGCCGGCAAACTCTATGAAAAAGACGGGGCTGTATGGTTCAAATCTTCTGATTATGGGGATACACAGGATAGAGTAATCAAAAAAAATGATGGTACAAATACCTATTTGACTGCAGATATTGCTTATCACTATGACAAACTCAAAAGAGGTTTTGACAAGCTGATAAATATCTGGGGTGCAGACCACCACGGTTATGTTGCAAGGGTTAAAGCATCAATAGAGGCACTTGGAGATGACCCTGATAAGTTGGAAGTTTTGCTCGGGCAGTTAGTTAATCTTGTTGAAAACGGCGAACAGGTAAGGATGGGTAAACGTACGAGGATGCTTACTCTAGAAGATTTGATTAATGAGGTTGGCGTTGATGCTACACGTTTCTGGATGATTATGAGAAACATAGATACTACGCTTGATTTTGATATAGACCTTGCCAAATCATCAAATGATGAAAATCCCGTGTATTATGCACAGTATGCTCATGCCCGTTCATCGAGCATATTGAGAAATGCATGTGCTCCGAGGGTTGATGTAGAGAATAATTCCACATTGAGCGCATTCTTTGAAAAAGAAGAAATTGATAATCTTGAAAAGAGTGTTGATTTGACTAATTTGTGGAATGACTCTGATAAAGATGCTGTTTCAGCGACAAGAGAATTGATTTTGAAAATAGAAAACTTCAAAGATGTTGTGCTTGTAGCATCAAAGCTCAGGGCACCTTATATGATATGCAGATATTTGTTGGAGCTTGCTGCTTCTTTCCATCATTTTTACAACTGTGCAAGAGTTCTGAATGTTGAAAAGGAAGTTATGAAGGCGCGTTTATCTCTTGTTATATCAACGAAACAGGTTCTAAAAACGGCTTTAGGCTTGATTGGGGTCAGCGCTCCAGAATCTATGTAGCCATAATTAAAGAAAATTTGTATAATTATGTTTGTTTAATGTAATGGAGAAATAAAAAATGGCTGCAACAAAAGAAATACCGTTTTGCCCGCTGATTAGCGCAGGTCAGACATATCCTCAGGTGTGTCTGCAAGAAGAGTGCGCTTGGTATATGAAACCTTATAAAACTTGCGGAGTATATCTCTTGGCACATGATGCGGCGTTAGACATAAAATCGAAACAACAAAAGGGATAATATGAAAGCAGCGGTTTTATCTGATATTCATGGCAATCTCGATGCGCTTAAGGCTGTATTGGAGGACGCCAAAAAAGAGAAAGCTGACAGGATTTTTATATGCGGGGATTTGGCGATGGCCGGACCTCAACCATCAGAAACCATAGATTTTTTGAGAAAGCTTTCTGAAGAAGAAGATGTTACTTTTATTCAGGGTAATACTGATGAAATGATTGTCAAAGCTGTCGGCGCAGACAGAGAAAAATATACTCCTCCGAATAAAATTATGGCAAATGCTCTTGTATATGCACAGGATGTGTTGAACGAGTCCCAGAAAGAATTTTTGAGCGAGCTTCCTTTTGCTCACACTGAAACAATCGGTCAGATTGATGTTTTGTTTGTTCATGGATCCCCGCGCAGGAATAATGAGGATATATTGCCGAACCAGCCGGTTGATAAAATAAAAGAAATAATTCAGGATGCTGATGAGGATTTGATTTTTTGCGGGCATACTCACATGCCTGCAGGCTACCAGCTTGAAAATCAAACCGTAGTTAACGCTGGCAGCGTCGGACGTCCTTTCAGCGAAGAGCCGAAGGCATGTTATGTTATATTCAATTATCCTGATTTGAAAAAATCAGAGTATGAAATTGTGCATAAATTTGTTGACTATGATGTTGCTTCGGCGGTTGAAAAGTTGAAAAAACAGCCCTTTGAAGGAAGCGAAGCGCTTGCTCATATGCTTGAGAAGGCAACATCACGTTATCCCTAGGGTCTGAACTGAGTCATAAACATTATGCGGTTTGAGTTTCCGTTTGGTGTATCAGCGTATACATAGTTTGTGGCGAGTCTTATTCTTCTGTTTGCGAGATAGTAGTTTATGCCTATGGAGTACTCTTTTGAGTTGTTATCGCCGATATTTACATTCGGGTCAAAGACATCATAGCGGGCAAGAATTTCTATGTTATCTTTGAGGTGGTAGGTGGGCATAATATAAAATCCCTGAGCTTTATCAGGGCTGTTGACTTCTCCGTTGTAACCGTCAGCATGCATATATTCAGCTTCTATGTCGAGTTTTTTATATGAATATTTTGCATAAGAGCTGAGCACATTGTAGCTGTAATATCTCTTTCCTGTAGAGTATCCTCCGCCGATGGAGAATTCGCCGAATTTTTCGCTGTTCATCGGGATAAGCACAATCATTCCTGAAAAATCAGGGCTTCCTGGATTATGCCTCAATTCGTTTCTGAAACCGTTGAACAATCCGAAGGAATATTTTGCATATTTGTAGTCGCCGTTTATTTTTATCCCGTAGTCTCTTACTCCGGCAAAAGTCCTTGAAATTTGAGCTCTTTCTATCATCGGGATATGATAACTTGACACTGTTCCGTCAATACCAACCTGAGGGCGCATTCTTCCTATATAAATTTTGTTGTTTTTTATAGACTCATTCCTCAGAGTGATATCCATCATGCTCTGTTCAAAGTTTCCTCTCCACATATTTGCGATATTCCAGTCTATCAGGAAGAAGTTATTTTCTGTAATATTTCCCTGTAGACCTACCGAAAACTGCGGGAAATAGACCTGATTTGCTCCATCTCCAGTTCCATAAACCATATCACCGCCTATTCTGATTTTTGCATCTTCTCCAAGAAATCCTCGAATAGGTTCATTCAGTTCATGTTCTATTATTTCGATTTGAGATTCGAGAGGTTGATTCGGATCTTTTTCTTCACGTTCGATGCTTGTTTCTTCCTCCGAGTATTCCTGCACCGCATAAGAATAGTTTCCAAAGATAAGGAACGGCAGAAGAAATATTGAGAACAACAGTGTTTTGGGTGAGGCAAATTTAAACATGGTTAATTGTTTCATAATGTAAAGCTGAAGCAGTGGCAAAAATAAAAACTTTTTGTTTTTTATTATAAAGTATTGAAATAGTTGTAATTATAAAGTATAACATAATCACCGGTATGTAATCACTAGGCAAAAAGAAGGAATCTTGAGAGTTGAACAATTTTATAAAAGGTAAAAATATCATTACAAAAACACTGTCTTTTAGAGATAAGTTATTGTTTAAAGATATTGAAGTTCCATACGCTCCTGTTGTCAATGCTTTGAAAAAATATTATGAAAATCCTTCGGTTCAGCTGCATATTCCGGGGCATACGAGAGGCGAAGCTATTCTCAAAGATTTTAGAGATTTGATAGGAGAAAGAGTTCCGTTTCTTGATACGACTGATGAATTTGATAATCTTGGAACTCTTCATCCTGCGACAGGTCCGATAGCAGAAGCTCAGGAGCTTGCTGCAAAAGCATTCGGAGCAAAGAAAACCTTCTTTTTATTGAATGGTTCAACAATTGGTAATCTTGCGCTCGGGCTTACGCTTGCAAAAGAAAACCAAAGTGTTATTGTCGGAAGAAATTCTCATCGCTCTGTTTTGACAAGTTTGATTATGTCAGGAGCAAATCCCGTGTGGGTTATGCCTGAGAAACTTGATAACTGGGGGCTTTTTGGTGAGATTACGCCTGAATCCATAGAAGAAGCTTTGAAGAAAAACAGAGATGCCGCATTTGTCTGGGTAACAAGTCCTACTTATGAAGGGATTGTCAGTGATATAAAATCAATTGCTGATGTTTGCAGGCGTTATGATGTTCCTTTGATTGTCGATGAAGCGCATGGCTGTTTGTGGAATTTTAATAAGGACCTTCCTGAGTCCGCTCTGAAACTTGGTGCTGATGCTGTTGTGCATTCACTTCATAAAACAGGCGGAAGTTTTTCGCAGAGTTCCATGCTTCATGTAGCTGAAAATTCGAGAATTAATCTTGTTAATTTGGAAGCTAATTTAAAACTTTTGCACACAACAAGCCCGTCATATCTTCTTCTTGCCAGTTTAGATTCGGCAAGAGCCTATCTTCAGAGCAGAATGGGGCATGTTGCAATTGAGAAAGCTCTGAAACATTCGAAATATTTAAGACAGCGTTTGTCTTCTATTGAAAGTGTTGAATGTCTTTCTCCTGATGAAAAGACCATTGACCCGACGAAAATCTTTTTGAAGGTTAAGGGGCTTAGTGGCAAAAGACTTGAGACAATCCTTGAAGTGGAATATCATATTGAAATAGAGTCTGCGTCTGATGAGGGTATTCTTATATTATCGAATATAGGTAATAAATTTGAAGACATAGAGTATTTTTGTGATTGTGTAGAGTCGATTATAAAGAGCGGATTTTCTGATATATCTCATCTTGAAACAGAAGAAAGCAAGTATATGCCTTTGTGTGAGCCTGATATAGTTATGTCGCCGAGAAAGGCTCATCAGAGTGATACTGAGAGAATACCTCTTTGTGAAGCTATAGGAAGAATTTGTGCGGAAGTTATTGCGGAGTGTCCGCCAGGGATATCAATACTTATGCCAGGGGAGCTGATAGAAGAGAAGCACCTGCCTTATTTGACGCATTATAAAGAAATTACAGTCATAAAGAAATAACAATCAAATACTGTTTTTACAGGATGAAAGAGCTTGCAAATCAATCTATCATGTAGGAGTAAAACTATATGATGAGGAAAAGTTATGTCAGTAACATTTGGCGGATTGGTTTCAGGGTTGGATACGGATGCTCTTATATCTGCGGAGATATCTTCAAAATCTTACAGATTGAACAGATTTAAAGAGCAGCAGGAAACATACAATGCCGAAAAGACGGCATATCAAACAATGAGTACAAAATATAAAGCTTTCCAGTCTGCATTGCAGACATTATTGGATGGTAATATTGTTTCCTCATTTGATTTATTTAACAAAAAAGATATTACAAGCTCTAATGAGTCTGCTATAAAAGTTACATCAAACAATCTTATACAAAAAGGCGATTATGAGATATCCGTAAATAAACTTGCAGAACCCCCGAAAACAGTTTTAGAGGATTTTGCCGGTTACATGACAGGGAAGACGTTAGTAACTGATTTAGGAATTACGAGCGGAAATATATCTTTCAGTTATTATTCAGATACGTCAAATCCGAAGACAACTCAAATTACTGTAGAAATAACAAACGGTGATACCATGGATTCGCTTATGACGAAGATAAACGATGCCATGGCAGAGGCAACGGACGGTGATGGGAATTCTCTCGGATTGTCCGATGTAAAGTGTTCCATAACTGATGATGGAAGATTTTCGATTGACCTCGGTTCTCACACTACAGAGTCAAGTAACTTCAGGCTGAGCGGTGTTGGAGGGTCGTCATCGAACTTTTTTGATGTAATGGGAATTACATTTGATGAGAATGTTATCCCGACGGAGATAGTCGGTGATCAGAAGACTTGGTTGAATTTATCAGGGAAAATTCTTGATAACAGTGCAAATTTGAAATTTCCTGTTACAAGCGGAGGCAAAATAAACCTTGCGGGAGTTGAGATAGAGATAGATGAAGATACAACTGTTAATGATTTGATTAATGCCGTTAACAAAGACAGTGATTCAACGGCAACGGTCAGTTATGATAAGGTTAAAAACGAGCTTGTATTTACAGGAAAGGATACGTTATGTTCGGATTATATCTTTTTCTCAGGTTCTGCATTGTTGAGCAACTACGGAGTTACCGACTCAGCAGGTGTGTGGGATAACTCAGGCGGGAACCATTCAAAAAGAGTTGATGGCGAGATAGAAATTGACGGAAAGAAAATTTCTGTCAAATCAAATGTTGTTACATCAAGCGAATCAGGTATTGAGGGGCTTACGCTGACTCTTCAAAAGGTTACCAAAGAAGATGAACCAGTAGAGGTTTCAATTACGGAGAATACCGATGCGCTTGTTGAAGCAATACAAAAAGTTGTTGATGCTTATAATGATATGGTTACGACGCTTGAGTCTTATTCAACAAGTGATACTGAAACAGGTGAATACGGTGTGTTGAAAGGGGAATATACCCTATCACGTATGCAAACCGAGCTCCGCAGCATGTTGATGGGAACTGTAGACAGTGATGATTTGGAATACAAAACCCCTTCATTAATCGGTATAACAAGCGGAGCTATATCTACAGATGCAACATCAACATCTTCTACTCTGACATTTGATAAAGATGCTTTTTTGGAAGCTTTCAACGAGCATCCTGATGATGTAAGAGCGCTTTTGATAGGAGATAGCGATGCAGGAATTCAGGGTATTTTTGAAAAGCTTGATGAACGTCTTGATGATTATCTTGACTATGAAGACGGTTATTTTGTCATGAAGACAAATTCAATCAGCCAGAGCATAACAAGCCTTGATAAATCAATAAGCGACGAAGAAGAACGTCTTGAAGCAATCAGAGAACGCCTTCAAAAACAGTATGCGAATATGGAAACAACTCTTGCTGAGTTGCAATCGCAGTCATTTTAGACGGATGGAGTTTTGTAAGCTTTAATGTGTTCATGGTTAACAGAGACCCATGAGTATTTTGCGCTTTCTTTTTCTTCAGGTATTCTTGTGATGAATGTTCCGCCGTATCTGCCTCTTGAAAATTCTACTATATGATCTTTTTCGAGATTTTGCAGTGCTTTTCTTATTGTATTGCTGCTCACGTCAAGTTCTTTTGAGAGTTCATCCATAGACGGAAGTTTTTGTCCTACTTTATAATTTGATTTGATAAGCATTTTCAGATGTTTTTCAACTCGTTCATAGTTGTAGAATACAGCATCTGAAGCAGGTGCGAACATCATATCCTCTGGTGATGCTTCTGAATCAGGCATTCTTGTGATAACGGTGCCGTATCTGCCTCTTCTCGCTTTGAGAATTTTTTGTTCAATCAGTCTTTTCATTCCGTCATGAACTGTTTTGATGCTTACATGCAATACATCTGCCAGTTCAAAATGTGTAGGCATTTTATCATTAACTTTGAAATTTTTTGTTATATAGTTTTTCAAATCTCTTTCGACCTGATCAACAAGTGTATCTGATGATATATCTCCTGATACTTCTTCTGTCTCAGAATCTATTTGTGGTTTTTGTCTGAGAATCCAGTTTGATTTGTTGCCTCTGCTGTTTTTTGATTCTACAACGCCGAGAGCACTCAGATGTTCTAGAGCAAGTCGTGTTGTATTTGCTGTACTGCCGAGCATTTTTGAAAATTCTCTTGAAGAAGGCAGAGACTCATCAACTTTGTAGTTGTTATCTATTATGAGTTTCTTGATGGATGCTATTACCCTGTCTCTTTTTGAAGTTTGTTTTCTGACCTGTGCGTCTGAAGAGTTCAAATCTTTAACCATAGTACCGATACGCTGTTTTGATTCAACATAACCGTTGTCTTCAATGTATCTGATGGCATTCTGTACGGTACCTATGCTTACGCCAAGGTATTTTGCTATATCTGCTTTTTGAGGCAGAAGGTTGCCTGTAGAAATCTTTCCTGTGCTTAAATCATTTTTTATCCAATTTTGAAGCCATGCGGCGATGATGTTGTCTTTTGTTGAGTCAACCGAATTCAAATCAGGGATTTCTGATGGAAGACAAGCTACAGTAAGCTTGGTCATTGTTGATTTGTCTACGGTTTTATATTCACTACCAGTCATAGAACCTCCAAAATCAGTTTTAAGTCTAAAAACATACCTTTTTTTGTGTGTTTATAATAAAACAAGAGGTCAACAAAAATTGCTTTATTTATAAAAATAATTGCAAAATTTATTAATATTTGATATGGAGAAGAGATAAAATATGTTGTCTTGTTGGTATGCGGGATATTATTTGAACAAAGATTTTAATAAATATCTTATTATTAATATAACAGATATTTTGATATACATCAAATGGAGGAGTTTTGAAATAAAAACTAAAGACTTTTTTGTTGTTGCCGATAAACATAGTATAAGACCGAAAGGTCATACCCCAACCTCCTCCCCAAGTCTAGTAGCCGTCCAAAAATGGATGGCTTTATTTTTTAGGGAAAGATGTTTTCTTTTATTTTTTCTGCGACAATTTTTACTTCATTTTTGAGAGTTTCATAATCAGAGTTGTTTTCTATGACGTAATCCCAAGATTGTATATCGTCCAAATCAGTTTCGGTCAGGTCGTTTTCTTTGACGATATTTCCTCTTTTTGCTCTGTTTTCTCTTGAGGATTCAATTCTTATTGTTATAGCATTATATTCTTTTGCGAGATTTAGCTCATTTTTCAGTCTTAAATCAGAGATTATGACATTAAAGTCAGAATCGAGAATTTTTCTTAGCCAGTAATCAGAACTGATGGCTCTACCTTCATCGCCGAGTGCTATTAAATCTGGTCTGTATATAGATTTGTTTTTTTCTATTTCTTCAAGCGAAAGTCCGGTTCTTTTTGAATATTCTTCTTTAATTGCATCACCTATACCGATTCTTTTAAAGTTTGTCAGATATTGCAGAAGGATTTCTACGACGGTATCTTTTCCTGAAAATTGTTTTCCTGAAACGGCTATTACATATTTCTTCATAATTCACCTCTGGTAGTTTATTTTATTATAAAACAATGAGTATTGGTTATTGTAAAGTTTTTGAAAAGTTTTTTATATTTATTATCAAATTTATTTATATTTTGTTTTTTTTACGATAACATTACAAAAATAAGCGTTATATTTGCTTATTACCAAAAGAGAATGAGTGAGAGAAAATGACTCCTGATGAGATTTATTTTACTGAGAGTTTTTATTCAACAAGACATCGTCTGAGTTTTATTGCATCTTTTGTAAAGATTAACAATGAAGCGAAGAATGTTATGGCGAAAAATTTTCTCAGGCAAAAAGAGAAAGAAATAGAGATGAGAAAAGACGACTAGGGAGATTTAACCTGCGTTAAGTAGCTCTGTGTTGTTTTTTATGTATTGGGAAAGTTGAGGGTAATCTGAGAGGCTGTTGTTTGATATAAAATCAAAGGCAGCTTTTCGAGCTTGATCGAGGATTTCTGTGTCGTTTGCTATATCTGCGATGAGCAAATCGGCGACACCGCTTTGTCTTGTTCCCATAAATTCGCCCGGACCTCTGATTTGAAGGTCTTTTTCTGCGATGATAAAGCCGTCGTTTGTTTGAGTCATTATATTCAAGCGTTCAAGTGTTTCGGGAGTTTTTGAGTTGCTAATTAATATGCAATATGATTGTTTATCAGAGCGTCCAACACGTCCTCTGAGCTGATGCAGCTGGGATAGTCCGAAACGTTCGGCGTTTTCGATAATTATTACAGTGGCATTCGGCACATCCACGCCGACTTCAATTACTGTTGTACTGACAAGGATTTGATATTTGCCTTTTCTAAAGTCCTCCATGATTTCATCTTTTTCCTGAGAAGGCATTTTTCCATGCACAAGTCCTATGCTGTATTGAGGAAATACTTCTTCTTGCAGGCGTTTTGCTTCTTTCGTGGCGGCTTTTGCCGAGAGGGTTTCAGATTCTTCTATCAATGGAAAGACTATATAAACCTGATTTTTTGACATGATTTCCTGTTTTATAAGGTTATAAGCTTTTTTTCGTTCTGATGCCGTTAATAAAGCTGTTTTTACCGGTTTTCTTCCTTTTGGCAATTCATCTATAACAGTGATATCCAAATCTCCATGCACTGTGAGTGCTAAAGTTCTTGGTATTGGTGTTGCTGTCATTGTAAGCATTTCCGGGTTAATTCCTTTGTTTTTCAGCTCAAGGCGTTGTTTTACCCCAAATCTGTGCTGTTCATCTATGACGACAAGTCCAAGGTTGTTGAATTCTATGCCTTCTTGTATAAGGGCATGGGTTCCTATTGCAAGATGAATTTGACCGTTTTTGAGGTTTTGGCGCATTTCTCTTCTTACTTTTGCTCCGTGTTTTCCGACGAAAAGACCGACGCTCAAGCCAAGAGGGGTGAGCCAGTTTACAAAATTTTTGTAATGCTGTTCTGCGAGAATTTCTGTCGGAGCCATGAGTGCTGTCTGGTAACCGTTTTCGATGGCACTCAATATTGCAAGGCATGCGACAACTGTTTTACCGCTGCCGACATCACCTTGCAGCAGTCTTTGCATAGGGGTTTTATCCTGTAAATCCCGAAGAATTTCGTTGAAGGCATTATTCTGTGCGGAAGTAAGAGTAAAGGGGAGGGTTTTTATGAACTGATGTACAAGACCATCATCTTTGATACCGATGATATTTCCTTCTTGTGAGATTTTATTCAACTGGCGCATGTATGCAAGGCGGAGCTGAATGAGAAACAGTTCCTCAAAGATGAGGCGTTTTCTCGCTTTATCGAGGATGTCCTGAGAGCTCGGGAAGTGGATTTGTCTTATTGCCTGTTGTTTTGATAGAAGATTGTAATCCTTTATTACAGATGGAGGAAGAACTTCGTTTATGAATTCCGCATATTTTTCTATTGCATTATGTATTGCATTTCTGAGTGTTTTTATGTGGAGGTTTTCTATGAGAGGATAGACAGGGACTATTCTTCCGAGATGCAGGCTTGTAGGTTCTGAATTTTCGTCGAAGTCACCCGAAAGGATTTGTTCCTGAGGTTTGTCGATGATAATTTGTCCTGTGTATTCATCACGTTTGACTTTGCCTGAGAGAATGATATTTGCGCCTTTTTTGAATCGTGATTTGTATCTTTCGAGGGTATATCTGTTTGTTTTTCCGTAAAACCAGCTTGCCTGAACAGTGCCTGTTGAGTCATATACTTGTATGGTAATGATTGAGAGGTTTTGTTTTCGATGCGAAGTGTATGCGTTGACTGATTTGATTGTGCCGAAGATTGATGAATCTGTTCCTTCTTCGAGGTCTGCAATGCAGGTTCTGACAGAGTAGTCAAGGTATTTTCTCGGGTAATATTTAAGGAGGTCTTCTGCCGTGTAGATACCCATTTTGTTGAATATGTTTGCAAGTTTTGGTCCAACGCCTTTCACATACATAACGTCTGTTTTATCCGGAGTTTTTGTGAAGGGTGTTGTTGAAGATGAAGTTGTCTTTTGAGGTTCATCATTTTCAGGGTGGTTAAGAGTGTTTATGAGGTGTTTTACGGCTTTGATTCTCCCAGCCACGTTGTCAAGCGGGTAATTTTCGAAAATTTTTAGGAGATTTTTAAGTTTGGGATTTGATTTATCCTGTTTGAGAATATTTTTGAGTTCTTGCAGAATAAAACTTGAGAAAGTGTGCGACTTTCCTCTTATGTCTATGTAGTGGTTTTCTATTTCTATTTCGATTGCTTTTTTGAGGATTTCAAGATTAGTTATTTTGATTGTCATGTTTTATTTCTATTACTTCATGGATTGTTACGCTTGATATTCTTCCTTTTATTGACACATCACGTATTTTGATTGTATTGACTATATCTTTGACTTTTTCGTAGGTTGATGAGCTTATTAAAAAAGAGGTGTTGTAGACTCTGTTGAGTGATTCTATTCTGCTTGCGATGTTGACGCTGTCTCCGATTACTGTAAATTCCATCCGGTCTTTTGATCCGATATTGCCTATAAACACGTAGCCTGTGTTGATTGCAACTCCTATTCGAATTTCAGGTTTATTTGATATTTTCCATTTATAGTTAAGTTTTTTTACTTCCAGCAGAATTTCTTCGGCGCAGAGGACCGCATTTTGGGCGTGATTGTCATCTTCTATCGGTGCTCCGAAGATAGCCATGACAGCATCCCCCATAAACTTGTTGAGAGTTCCGTTGTATTTATCTATTATCGGGGCGATTAGTGAGAAGTATTCATTTAGCAGAGAAGAAACTTCTTCAGGCGTGTACACTTCTGAGATTGATGTAAATTGTCTTATGTCAGCGAACAGAACGGATACATAAGCTCTTTTCCCTCCAAGTTCGGCAGTTTCATTTTGGAGAACATCTTTCATAACAGATTTTGAGATGTATTTACTCATTACATTTTTGAGATTGTTTCTGCTTCTTCCTGCAAGGAAGTATTTGTAGACAAATGTGAGGGAGTATGCCAGCAGAACGAAACTCAAAGGAGTTATAACATCGATAATATAACCGTTAGCGAAGAAGATATTTTTTGCTATATAGAACCAACCGAGGATTACTGTTATGAGGGTAAGCAGAGAGTAAAGAATAGGCAGCTGCTTTGCTGTTTGAACAGTCAGAATGACAAGAACAACAAGGACAATGAGGTTTAAAGCGAGGCTTGCTTTTTTCATGAAGTCGTTGTTGATGATGTTATCGATGAAAGTTGCCTGTATTTCGAGCCCCGGGTAGTCCACGCCTACGGGTGTTTTTTTGATATCGTTGAGTGCGTAAGCTGTGGCACCTACTATTACGATTTTATCTTTGAACTCTTCTTGAGGAATTGGAGGTTTTTCTCCTTTTTGCACTTTATTGTAAGAGTCAAGAATGTCAGAGGCGCTGTAAGTTTTGTGAGTGATGAAGTTTGCGTTCTGTTTTGATGGTTTGTACCATTGGAGGTATACTTCAGAGTTTGTTTTATCAAGAGGTATTGTTATATTGTCAAGTATAAGGGTGTTATTCTTGTATATAAGAGAGTTTATGTTTTTGTATTTCATTGCAGCTTTTATGGCAACTGACGGATAGAAAGTGTTGTTGTGGAGGAAGATTGGACTTAGTTTTCTGATTACGCCGTCGTTATCAGGAAGAGTTGATACGGAACCTATAGCGTGAGCATTTTTAATCAAATCTTCAGGCAGGTTGGCGTAATACTGATATTCTATGAGTTTCATTTGTTCTCCGTTTTTAATATTTACGGCAAATGGAGTCATATTTATTGTTGAATTTTGTTCTTTGTTGCAGAAGAATGTGCCGAGGATAAGGTTATCCATATTTTTCAGTCTTGAGAAGAATTTTTGGTCTGATCGGATGTTATCAGATGTAGTTATGACCGAGTCGAAGACTATGACTTTGGCGTCTTTGACATATTCGAATATATTTCCGTAGAGATTTCTGTTCCAGGGCCATCTGCCGACTTTTGACAGTGAATTTTCGTCTATTGCTATATTGATAATTTGCGAAGAGGGAGTATTTGAGAGATTCATCCTCAAGAAGAGGTCATGCACTGACGGTTCTACAAAATACTGATTTGTAAAATAAGTAATTATGCAGAGCATGGTTATTATTATAAAGATGATGAATTTATGAAAGTTGTTTGAATATTTTTTCACCGAATTAACACCCTATATAAGATTTTCTTATATATAATATATCATTAATCAGCTAAGTGGGGTAGTTATTTCAGTCTACGACGATTGTTTTTTCTTCGGTATATGTTACGTATCCGGGTTTTGCTCCCGGTGGTTTTTTGAGATATTTTCTTTTTGTATATAGAATTTCGACTTTTTTTGAATTTCTCCCCTGAGAGTAGTATGCTGCGAGTTGAGCTCCTCTCAGAAGGATATTATCAGGAGGTGTTTCTTCACCCGGGGGGAGTTTTATCAGGATGTGTGACCCCGGCATATTTTGGGCATGCATCCATATATCATTCGGTCTTGATATTTTTGAAACGATGTAGTCGTTTTGTTTATTATTTTTGCCGATGAATATCGTATAGCCGTTAATTTCTTCTCTGTCCAGTTCAATAGTATTTTTTGTTTTTTGTTTTTTTTCTACGTGTTGTGCGTCTTCAAGTATTTTTTGTGAAACCAGTTCTTCTTTGATTTCGAGCAGGGTGGATATTTTATCTGCATAGTTTGTTGAGGTTTGAATTTCAAGAAAATAATAGAGATCTTCTTTGAGTTTTTCTATTCTTTGTTTATTCATAACCATTGCGGTTTTGGCTTTTGAGTGAAGTTTGTAGTATTTTTGTATGTTATCGTTTATGCTGATTGAAGGGTTCAGGGGTATTGTTATATCGTTGTTGTTGTCATAGAAGTTTTTTAGGGTTACAGAGTTTTGTTTTTCGGTGAGCATATAGAGGTTTGCTGCCAAAATATCTCCGATTTGCTTGTATTTTATGGCTTTTTCGCTGTCATTTTGAGTGGGGGTCAGTTTTTCAATTTCTTTTTTGAGGTATTTTATATTTTTGTTGGTGATATTTAAGATTTTATTTTTGATTTTATTCATTTTATCTTCGAAGACGAAGTGCCCGAAGTAGTCATTAAGCATTTCATTTATCGAACTGTAGTATGTTTGATTCTCTTCTTTTTTGAGAGAGAATATGGAGTAAGTACTTTTATCGCTGCTGATTGAAGGATTGAGAGTCATTGAAGACAGCGCAGAGCAGGTTTTGTCATAGAGGTCGAAAATTTTTTGAGTTTCGATAGCGGAAATTTTTTCGAAGTCGCTGTATATGTTGCAGCAGTCACATAGTTCTTTTGCCATGGGGACACTTATATCATAATACAGCTGGTTAAGCTCCCAGAATATTGGCTGGTGGAGAAGTTTCATATCATGAAAAAATTCTTCTTTTGAAGTTGAGAGGATATCTTTTTTTTGAGGCTGCTCAGGGTAGATATAAGGCAACCCTCCTGATAGTTCTCTGACTCTGCTTTTTTCTGAGCCGATATTATGAGCACATCCGATGATAGTTTTATCCGAGTTTTTATAGAGAATTATATTGCTGTATTTACCCATCAACTCTACTGACAGAACAAGTTCTTCTGTGTCACCGAGTTCACTGTAGCTGTCTACAAAAATTTCAAAGATTCTTTCATGGTTAGGGATATTAATTTTTTTAATTTTTGAGCCTTCGATATATTTACGAAGCAGCATGCAAAACATTGGCGGTTTTTGAGGATTTTCAACTTCTCTTTGTTTTTCACCATGCTTTGTCATAACACACAGGTGAGGGTATTGAGGATTGATGTTTATATACAGAGGATAATTTTGTCCAAGAGAACGGATATTAAGAATTATTTCTTTTCTTGATGGCTGCTGAATTTTTTGTATGCGCCCGGAAGTAAGTATCTGTGCGAATTCAGAACCAAAATATTTCAAACATAATGAGTCAAAGTTAATCATTTTTGAAGTTTATCTTAATATTTCTTTATAAATTTGAATAAAATTGTTTAGAAACAAAAAAAAAGTGGAATTAATCTCATGTAAGAAAAAAATCTTACTTAAAAATTTTCTCTCTCTAATTCCTCTCTCTAATATGTGGTAGACTTAACCGACGCGAGTCGGTCTTTTTTTTGCAAATTTTTTCATTGAGGGGAGTTATTTCCTCATAAAAAAACAAAACTTCCGATAATACAGGAAGTTTTGTTTTTTGTGAATTGATTATATAACTTTAAATTCTACGTTTAATTCTTCAGTTGTACCGTAGTTGATTTGGAGGTTTTGGACAACTGTTTTATAAGTTTTTTTGCCGAGTTTCAATTCATATACGGCGTCTTTGTTGTCTCTATAGATATGTTTGAATTCATGGGTGTTGATTTGAGCAGACACTGAGTCCATTCCTTTTCCGTAGATTGTGATTGGAAGATTACCGTTTGCTCTGATTTGTCTCGGGTTTTGCCCTTGTGTTCTTTCTTCTATATCGAGAGTTATTGTATTACTCATTGTTTTCTCCTTTTTTTATTAACAGTAATAGTTATTATATACGGAACAAAAATTATTTAACAATTAAAATTAAAAAATTTAAAGAATGTTTAAAATAAGTGAATAAATTATCTGCAGAACGAAGAATGCCGCTATCGGAGAAAAGTCTATTCCTGCTATCGGGGGGATTATTCTTCTGAATGGAGCGAGAATAGGCTCTGCTACATCATTTATAAATTTGAACGGTTGTTTATACCAGTCAACTCTAGGGAACCAACTCAGAGCGATTCTCAGAAGGAGAATCAAATATAGCAGAGTAAAGAGATGTGTGAGTGCTTCTTTGAGTTCCATTGTCATATCTCCTTAAACATTTGATGAGTTAGCACAGTTGCAGTTATTGCGTTCATCAGGGATATTTTCTATCAGAGTGAAAAGCAATTTTTTGAGTTTTTCATTGTTTTCTTTGAACACTTTCAAGACAGCTTCATGGCTTACGGGTTCTGTATCGCTGACAAGACCTGCGTCATAGTCCGTAATGAGAGAGATGTTGAGCGGACACATATCCATTTCTTTGACAAGATAAACTTCAGGGTATTGAGTCATGTTGATGACGTCCCAGCCGTTTTCCGTATAGAATTTTGATTCTGCTTTGGTGCTGAATCTTGGTCCTTGGATAACCAGAATGGTTCCTGTTTCATGTACTTTGATATCATTTTGTTTTGCTGCTTCTATGGCGAGTTTTCTGAGCTCAGGACAGTATGGGTCAGCTGCGCTTATATGCTTAATCTGCGGTCCTTCGAAGAAGGTGTCGCATCTTCCCCAGGTTTTGTTTACAAACTGGTCGCAGATGACAAAACTTCCCGGTTCGACATGCTTTTGAAGACTGCCTGCAGCGCATGGAGAGATAACTCTTTTTATGCCGAGAGATTTCATTGCCCAGACATTTGCCCTGTAGTTTATTTTATGAGGGGCTATTCTGTGATCCGCTCCATGACGTGGAAGGAAGGCTACTTTTTTATTGCCGATTGTTCCAATAGTAATTTTATCACTCGGGTCTCCATAAGGAGTTTCGACTGATATTTGTTTTGTATTATCTAAAAATTCATAAAAACCTGAACCGCCAAATACGCCGATATCAGCCAGAACTTGTTGCTGCATTAATTTTCTCTCCTATGTCTTATTATGATTATTCTTTTTATCATAAAAGATAGGATTTTTAAAGCAGCTGATTATTTTGACATGGATGATATTTTAGCCAGTTTAAATTTATTCAGCTGTGACATGAGAATAAACTGTTGAATATTGAGTTGGTGCAACTCGCCTGATATGTCTTTTATCAGAAATTTATTTCCTGTTTTTAATATATTGCTGTAGCAGTTGCAGCCATAAAAAAATTCAAATTCTTTGGACACGTTTTTTCACTCTTAGCCTAACATTATATTTATAATAACAATTTTTTCGGACTAGACTTTCATTTTTTATGGAAAATGTTATAAAAGTTAATGTTTTAAAAAAATGTTTAAAAATTTTTCTAACGTGGAATATATTAGATAGAGTCTATGGAAAGAACACCAATACAGGATGTATTAATATGGGCATTGACGGACTTACGAACTTGAATTTGGGACTGCTCAGAGAGGTCACTCCTGCTGAGTTATTGAATTATGTCAAACAGGATGCTGATGAGCAGGCAAGCAAAATATTTAAGCAGATAGAAAATTCTGAAAAAATAAAACTTAATCCTGATTCTCAAAAAAAACATGAAAATGCCGGGGATTATGAATTTGAGAAAAACGGGTCTGAAGAGGATAATGATGTTTCTCAAGAAGATAATCCTTCAGAATTTGTTGAGAGCAAGAACCGTATTGCATGCCGGCTGCAAGATGAGTTTGTCGAGATTATAGATTTGAACACGGGAGAGGTTGTAGAAAAAATTTCTGTAGAACAGTTGAAGAAATTTTTTGCCCATATAAAGAATCCTTCCGGGCTTCTTGTTGATAAATCAGGTTAAATAATATTTTTATAGGATAAAATTTTCTCTTTGTTAATAAATAATTATAATGAAGAGTATCAATTTTTATTGGCATGTTATACAGATGAATCCGAATCCTTATTTAAAACAGTATCAAAAAACGCAGATAACAACAGCATCTCCTGAAAAGCTTCTTATTATGTTATATGACGGAGCAATACAATATTCGCTGCAGGCTAAAATTCATCTGGAGAACAAAAATATATCGGAGGCGCATACTCTTCTTTTGAGGGCACAGGCGATAGTTACGGAGTTTATGTCTTCTTTATCGTTTGACCCTAACCCAGAGGTCGCCAGAAATTTGTACAGTTTGTATGATTTCATAAAATACAAACTTATTCAGGCAAATATAAAACATGATCCGACGATGATAGACGATGCCGTCGATATACTTAAAACGCTTAAATCAGCGTGGGAAGAGGCGATTGTAATAGCCGCAAAAGAACGGAAAGAAAAAGAGGGTTTTGATGAGGATTCCTCTTCATCTCAGACGGTTTAATTTATGGGAGATAAACAACCATGGATAAACTCAGGGAAATTTATGAGTTAACGGACGAGCTTTTGGTGTCAATAAAGAGATCTGATTTTGATGATGTTATAAAACTCGTTGAAAAAAGAGCGAAGCTTGTAAAAGAATATATTAATTTGCAGAAGACAGACGAATCAGAAGAAGAAAAAGAACTTCTTTCCAAAATAAAGATAAAGAAACAAGAAGCAGAAACTTTGCTAAAGCAAGCTCAGCTTAACACAGGAAAAGAGTTAAAGACTGTTTCTTCAAATGCAAAAGCAGTTTCTGCATATAAAATTATGAAAAATATTCAACCTGTTTTTTTTAACGAAAAAGATATGTAAAAATTATTCCACAGGTATCAACAATTTTTGTCCGATAGAAATTCTGTGCGGATTTTTCAGATTATTTTTTTGCTGAATTTTTGAAGCTCCGCTTATTGTTCCGTAGAATTTCAAAGAAATACTATCAAGAGTATCTCCGCTTTGGACAGTGTATTCTTTTAATGAAGTTGTTTGTGTTGCGGGATTGACTTCGTCTGCAGGGGCAACATTCAATGCTACCGGAGCATTTGAAGATTTTTTCCAAGCTGTATAATCTATATCATTTGTTGACGTAGAATAAAATATAGATGTCATTAAGAATGTGCAAATTGAGCCGATAACAAAGCCCATAGCGAGCAGAGAAGCAGTAGAACGAGTTGCTCCTTTTGCTGTATTTGATTTGAGATCTTGCCACAACAGGTCAAGGTCTTTGTCCTTGTTGTTTCTCATATAAACACCCGGTGATGATGTCAGCGGACGTTTTTTGTCTGAGATGAGTTCTTCTAATACGGCAATTCTTTCTTTGGATAAATTGGATCTGTGGAGAGTACTGCTTTTCATTCTTAATTCCTCAATAATTTCATCCCAAGTTATTTAATTTTTTAAATAGACTCTAATAATATGATAATAGAAAATCAAAAAAAATAAGCTATATTGTGAAGATTTGTAACTTAAAATTGAACTTTTTAGGAAATTTTTTCTTTGTTTTTATTTAATAAAAATAACTCGGATTTGTGAAAAATAACTATTTTGTTTTTTACGGTATGTATTAATTTTTAATTTCAAATTCGACATTTATTGTAGGATAGGTAGAAAAAAGACGAAAGGGAAATAAATATGTTAAATGCAGTATCCTCAACTCAAAATCAATGTAATAACGTAAACTTCGGGATGGCCCGTGTTGATAAAGTCGGAAAGAAAATCTTGCATGAAATGGGTGTTACTCCTGTTTCGACAAAAGGTCAGTATGATGCGTTTTTCAAAAAAGGTAAAGATCTTGCAAGAGTTCTTACTGATGAACAGGATGCTGACAGATTCGTTCAGGTTGTTAGTGAATGCGGTCTGAATGATGTTATCCCTCCGTCTTTGAGAGCAGATTTTACTCACAAACAGGTTGTCGGAAATCTCTCTAAAATTAGACAAACCATAGAGCCGTCGCCAAGACCGAAAAATAAAATTGGCGCAATTCTGATGGGTATCAAAGAAAAAATCTCTCCATCTCCTGCAAAATTGCCTCAAGAAGGAAGAGATAAAGTCAAAGGTGCGCTTGTTGATTTATATGCTAACGATTCAGCATCAAACCCTTATCTGTCAAAAGGTGATACAAAAAAATTATTCGAAGCTGTAGAAGGATATGTCGATAAAGATACAAGAAACGCTTTCGGTTATATCCTCGGACTTCACAGCAAATAATTAAAAAACTTCTTGAATAATTATTATGAAATCTTGTATTATTAAACCAGTAATACAAGATTTTTTTATTTGAGGTTAACTATGGCTAGAATTATAAGACCTACATGGGCTATCAGATGTGTACAATCGGGATGCAAAACTCTTTTTGAGGTTGCTCAGCTCGAAGATGGCAAACAACAGGAAGTTGTCTGTCCTAAATGCGGTGAACACTACCTCTATCCACCAAAAGCTGATGATTCAGATAATTAATTAATGAGCGCTCCTGAAGAAAAAAGATATTATCAATACAGCCGGTATCTGAAAGAACTCTTTGGACAAAAAGTCTACAAGGTTACTCTTGATGCCGGTTTTAGCTGTCCGAACAGGGATGGGGCTATTTCATCGGGCGGGTGTATTTTCTGTGATGCGTCAGGTTCTTTTTCCTGTGCTCATGACAACAAACTATCAATAAAGGAACAATTGCATATTGGAATAGAAAACCAGAGAAAGCGTTTCGGGGCACAAAAGTTTATATCTTATCTTCAGGCATATACAAATACATACGGAAGTATAGAACATCTTGAAAAGGTATATTCTCAGGCTCTTTCTCATGAGGATGTTGTCGGTATTTCAATCGGAACCCGTCCTGACTGTGTTGATGAAGATAAAATTTCCCTTATCTTGTCTTATTCAAAAGATTATGAAACCTGGATAGAGTATGGACTTCAGTCCTCAAATGATGAAACTCTCAGGTTTATAAACAGAGGTCATACGGTTAAGGACTTTATCCATGCTGTTGAGATGACAAAGAACAAAGGTATAAAAATTTGTGCTCATGTTATTCTAGGTTTGCCGAATGAAACAAACAAAGATGCACTGAATACTGCCAGATTGCTTGCTTCTCTCGGCGTTGACGGTGTTAAAATCCATCTTTTATGCGTACTGAAAAACACGAAGCTCGAACAGATGTACAACAACAACGAAATAAGCCTTCTCTCAAAAAATGAATATGTCGAAGTTGTATGCGACTTTCTTGAGGAGCTTCCCCCTTCGATGACCATTCACCGTCTTGCAGGAAACGGGCTCAAGAAAATTCTTGTTGCTCCAAGATGGTTGAGTGATAAATTTGAAGTTCTTACTGCTATCGATGATGAACTTGAAAAAAGGGAATCATATCAGGGGAAGAATTTTAGTTCTTGTATTCCTGGGGGATAAACTTTGTCCAGTCATCGCCGAGAGAAGAAAAGAACGCATGGGCGTCTATAACGTCATCATAAGTGATAGGTTCTTTTATCCCGCTGATACTTTCTGTATCCGAGGCTTCAAGCGTTTTTTTCATCATTTCACGGTCAAGCCCGAGCAGTGCTATTCCCACGTTTTTTCCACAGCGGCTGCAATAAATTCTTGCGACGATATAATCACCTTCATCTCTCAAAATGGTTATGTCCTCTTCGTTGAAAAAGTGGTCACAGTTTGAGCATTTCATTTTTGAAAAAAATAATTTGATAATATCTGAACCGTTCATATCTAACCTGCCTTTAAAAGAGATATATTAGTATTATGCATTCATTTTTGAAAATTTCAAATTTTTAAAATAAAAACATTATATATATATGTTTAGTATGCAAAATTTTATAAATATTTATTGTGGAAAAATCCTCTGAATTCTTTGTGTTTCTAGGCTTTTTTCTATATGTAGATTTATGTCGAAATATGTTTAAAAAATGCATTCATGTGGAATATAAATAGTATCCAAATAGAAAATGAGTTTGAGTTATAAATTAAGGAGTCGCGTTATGTTAGAGGTTACTGTAAATTCAATTATCGCTGGTTTTCTGGTTTATGTAATGTTTGTTTATGTTCCTAGCATGATGGAACAGGCCGGTCATCATTAGAGACGTAGGCGCAAATGGACAAAAGGGACTCTTATGAGTCCCTTTTTGCGTTTTTGAGTTATTAAATTGATGTTGAAATTTATTTATTGCATAATGTTCTTGAAAGAGGAATGTGTATGCAAAATAGTTTCGATAACGATTTTATATTTGTCCGCGGCGCAAAACAGCACAATTTGAAAAATGTAAGTGTTAAAATTCCGAAGAATAAACTTGTTGTTTTTACGGGAGTAAGCGGTTCAGGAAAAAGTTCTCTTGCTTTTGATACAATCTTTGCCGAGGGGCAAAGACGTTATGTTGAGAGTCTTAACACTTATGCAAGACAGTTTTTGGGTCAGTTTGACAAACCTGATGTTGAAAACATCGAAGGTCTGAGCCCTGCCATTTCGATTGACCAGAAATCAACAAGCCATAACCCTCGTTCTACCGTTGGAACTGTTACTGAAATTTATGACCACCTTCGTCTTTTGTTTGCAAGAATAGGCATACCCCATTGTCCTCAATGCGGAAGAGAAATCAAACCTCAGACAGTTGATGAAATTGTTGACAGCATCCTTAAATATGATGAAGGAACAAGGGCGCAGATTTTATCACCTGTTGTGAGAGGTAAAAAAGGCGAGTATTCTTCTTTGTTTAATGAACTGAAACAGGAAGGATTTATTCGTGTGAGAGTTGACGGAGAGGTTTATAATCTGGACGAAGATGAGATAAAACTCACCAAAACTCAAAAACATGATATTGAAATAATTGTTGACAGAATTGTAATAAAACCTGATGCAAAATCAAGAATAGCGGATAGTGTGCAGATTGCTCTCAAGCGCTCTGACGGATTGATGATTCTTGATTTGTTGAATAACAAAGAGATAACTTTTTCTGAAAAACTTGCCTGCGCTGATTGCAATTTGAGTTTTGATGAACTCGAACCGAGGATGTTCAGCTTTAATAATCCTTATGGCGCTTGCGAGATGTGCTCCGGGCTCGGTGCTCATTTTGAGATAAATCCTCATCTGATTATTCCTGATGAAGAAAAGTCTTTGAAACAGGGGGCTATTTATCCGTGGGCAAAAACAGGGAACTCGTATTATGAAAGTCTTTTGACTTCTGTTGCACTCCATTATGGAATTGATATGAATGCTCCGTTCAAAAACTTAAGCGAAGAGCATAAGAAAATTATTCTCTATGGAAATGGAGCAAAGAAGATAGATTTGACATATCCTGATTTTAAAAACCGTTATATGAAAACTTATAGAGCTCCGTTCAAGGGTGTAATTCCCATGATACGTGCCCGCTATGATTCGTCGACATCAGACCTCATCAGAGGAGAAGTCGAAAAATATATGACAGCTATCCCATGCAGCGCCTGCGGTGGTGCCAGGTTGAAACCGTTTGTGCTTGCTGTCACCATTCAGGACAAGTCAATTTATGATGTATGTTCGATGTCTGTTGAGAAAGCGTATGAGTTTATTTCTTCGTTGTTTCTTCTTCTTAATGACTATCAAATGAAGATAGTGAAGAAACTTCTTGAGGAAATAAGAGAACGCCTGAAATTCTTAATTGATGTCGGATTGGGATATCTTACGCTTGCAAGGAGTTCAAACACGCTCTCCGGCGGCGAAGCTCAGAGAATAAGACTTGCTACGCAAATCGGCTCGGGACTCAGCGGTGTTTTATACGTTCTTGATGAACCAAGTATAGGTCTTCATCAGGTGAATAATGAAAAATTAATTAATACTTTGATAAAGCTGCGTAATCTCGGAAACACTTTGATTGTTGTCGAACATGACGAAGAAACAATGGAGAAAGCCGACTATATTGTTGATATAGGTCCTAAAGCAGGTCTTCATGGCGGGCATGTAGTTGCTGCAGGTACTCTTGAAGAGATTAAACAGTCTGAAAATTCTCTTACGGGAGCTTATCTCAGCGGACGCAGAAAAATTGAAGTACCGAGAAAAAGAAGAGAAGGAAACGGGGAAGTTATCACAATCAAGAATGCATTTTTGAATAATCTCAAGAATCTTGATGTTGTCATCCCCCTCGGAAAAATTGTTTGTGTAACAGGTGTAAGCGGGTCAGGAAAGTCTTCTCTTGTCTTCGATGTTCTTGATAAATATGTAATTCACAAACTTCGCAAGAATACTCCAAAACCTTACGGCGTAGACAGTATAACAGGACTTGAGAATATTGATAAAATTATCGATATAGACCAATCTCCGATAGGAAGAACTCCACGCAGCAATCCTGCAACTTATACGGGAGTGTTTGACCCTATCAGAGAGTTGTTCTCCAAGACAAATGAGGCAAAAATCAGAGGATATCAACCCGGAAGATTCAGCTTTAACGTAAAAGGCGGTCGATGCGAAGCCTGCTCAGGCGACGGGATTATCAAGATTGAGATGAACTTTCTTCCTGATGTGTATGTTCCATGTGAAGTATGTCATGGTAAAAGATACAACAGGGAAACTCTTGAGGTTAAATACAAAGGCAAATCAATCTATGATGTCCTTGATATGACAGTAGAAGAGGCTCTTGAGTTTTTTGAGAACATACCGAAGATAAAGACAAAACTGCAAACTCTTTATGATGTCGGACTTGATTATATAAAACTCGGTCAGAGCGCAACAACACTTTCAGGCGGAGAGGCTCAGCGTGTAAAACTGGCATCAGAATTGAACAAAAGAAATACCGGCAAAACACTTTATCTCCTTGATGAACCATCAGTCGGTCTTCACTGGGAGGATTTGAACAAATTGATTGAAATTTTGCAAAAACTGGCTGATCTCGGGAATACGATTGTTGTTATTGAGCATAATCTTGATTTAATAAAAACAGCGGATTGGATAATTGACCTTGGACCTGACGGCGGCGAACATGGAGGACAGATAATTGCAGAAGGCACTCCAGAAGATGTGGCTCTTCATAATGGGTCTTATACCGGGATGTATTTGAAAAAAATGTTGAAAAAATAGGTAAAAAAAAGAGGCTTGATGCCTCATTATTACACATACTACACTTCCCTTAACCTAATCTATAACCCCCTTGAGAATAAGAAAAAATCTTTTATGAAAGTCTCTGTATATATATAAAAACAATAATAAATGATTTATTTCTTAAACTTTTTGGACGAAATTGATGAATGTTTTCAAAAAATATAGTATATCTATCTTTAGTTTATATTTAATATTTATAAAATATATATTATGTATAAAAAATTAAATGTAAAATTTTGTTAATCATTGTTAAATATAAACCATATGGATTATATTTTTATTAATCCAACGGTAGATATAAAACATTGCATAAGGATATAATATATTTATAGAGGACCGTTGGGAGTATATGCCTTATGTTTGATAATATAAATAATGACGGGATATTGAATAATTCCTCCATACAAGCAAGATCAAAGATTGTTCAGTTATCATCAAATGCTCTGAAGCAGGCATACAATAATCGTACAGACCTGTTGGATCAAACGGAGATTTCAGATGATGCTATTGCTAAATATGAGCAAGAGCAGGAAATCAGAAAATACAAAGATATTGTTTTGAATATGCTGAAGATTGATGAGACATCATCAAATTCAAAAGCTGACGAGATAAAAGACTTAATAGAAAATAATAACTTTGAAATAGATGAAAAAACTTTAGCTGATGTACTGGCTAATGATGATGATTTTTTGAGTATGTTGTTTTAGAACATAGATAAAAATGCCTAAACATATAAAAGAACTTATTTTGCTTGATGATGCTTCTAAAGCGGAGTTAGAGAAGTTTATATCCGAAAATGATACGGAGGAGGATATTTTTAATCTTGGAATCCGTTTTTTTCGCTACGGGAAATTTGATGTTTCTTTGGGCTTTTTTGATGAAGTTCTTGAGAGAAATCCCGATAATATGGAAGCGTTGTGCAACGTCGGGAATGTTTTGTTTGCAAAAGAGGAATATGAAGAGGCAAAAAAGATTTTCAAACAGGTGGTCGTCAAAGATCCGACTGTTATCAAAGCCAATATAATGCTGGGGTCTATTTTTTATAAAGAGCAAAAATATGATGAGGCAATCAGTTATTGGCTTATTGCTCATTCAATGGATGTTGTTGACTGCTCCATTATTGCCAATTTGTGTATGGCTTATGAAAAAAAGGGCATGAATTTTATAACAAACTATTATTATCAAAAATATCTTGATTATTCTGTTTATCAAAAGACAGAGGATTATGAGCTGATTTTGTACAAAGTTAGAAAACTTCATCAGGTGGCTGATTATAACTTTGATATAGGTCTGAAATATCAGAAAGCGCAGAAGTTTCGTGCTGCGGCAGAGGCATATTTGAAAGTACTCGAAGTTTATCCGAACCATTTGCATGCCAATTTGAATATGGGGGCAATATGTTATAAAGCAGGAGAATATAAGGATGCTGCGAAATTCTGGTATATGGCTTTTATTATTGACCCGAAAAATGCCGAAAATGCGGGGAATGTAGCGCTTGCTTATGATAAAGCAGGAGAATATTCTTATGCGTATTGCTTCTATAAAAGATATCTTGATATGAAACAAGGAGAAGATACTTTTGAAGTATTGCGTGTTTCTCAAAGGGCGGAGGAAATAAAAGACAAAACAGGAAGCGCCAACTCACACATAACTTTAGGGGATAAACATCTTGCAAACAGAAATTATTTTGATGCTTTATATGAATATGAGAATGCGAAAATGATTAATCCTCAAAATACTGAGATAGATAAAAAAATCAATGCGATGAAAGTCAGCTTGTTTCCTGAAAGTTCTGTCAGCCTGAAATATTTTGAACAGGCTGAAAAATATTATAAAAATAAAAAATTTGAGGATGCTGCAATATTATTGAGAAAAGTTATTGTTATTGAAAAAAATAATGACGAACTTCAACAGGAAGCACGAACTATGATAAATTTATGTTATAAGGTAATAAATTATAAAAGAGAACATAGATTGCACGGATGAAATTGATAAAAGAATATTTGTACAAATTTAAACAGCAATTTTATTCAAAAATACTCGGAAGAAAATATTTTAGAAAAGGGCATTGCAGCTGCTGCGGGAGATGTTGTACAAAAATTTATGTAAGGCATTCAAAAGATGTTATAAAAACGGAAAAAGAATTTGAAAACCTTAAAAAAGGACATTTTTTTTACTCTTATCTGAAAGTTATCGGAAAAGATGATATGGGGCTTATATTTGAGTGTTCCAAACTTGATAAAGATACGGGCATGTGTACGGTTCATTCAACAAGACCGGCTATTTGCAGGAAATATCCTCAGGAGGAAATTTTCTCCATGGGGGCTTCGTTAGCAGAAAATTGCGGGTATAGTTTTGAGCCGATATTTTCCTTCGAAGAAGTCTTAAAAAAAGTTTGCCATAAATAATCTCTGGTAATAAAATTTAGGAGTGATGTATTTAGGTTTTTGAAAAATTTAAAGGACTTAAAATGAATGAATTAATTGTCAGAATAGCAGGAACAGCGGGACAGGGCGTAATCAGTTCTGGAGATATTTTTTCTCTTGCTGCTGCAAGATCGGGATACTACGTTACAACTTACAGGTCTTTTCCCTCAGAAATAAGAGGAGAAGGACAGTGTGCTTTTCAACTCAGAATTAGTCAGGAAAAAACATACACTGTGGGGCATTTTTCTGATGTGCTTGTCGCATTCAATCAAAAAGCCGTAGATGTCAACGTTAAACATTTGAAATCAGGCGGGATTCTTCTTGTTGACTCTGATGAAGTAGGCGAACTTTCAGGTGAAAGTTTTATGGAGATAATAAAATACTATGTCCCTATTACCACCATTGCTAAAGATGTTGCTTCCGTGAAAGCTAAAAATATGGTGTCTATAGGGCTTATAGCAGGTCTTATCTCACAAATTCCGATGAAAGAACAGTTCAAAAATGATATAAGAAGACGGTATGCAAAGTATTCTGAAGAAATTATCGACTCAAATATCAAAGCTTTTGAGGCAGGATATGAATATGCCTCCTCAAAACTCGAACGCCATGATAATTTGAATAATATATCAATGAGTAAATCAGGCGAAAAACTTATTATGAGCGGAAATGAGGCTATTGCTCTGGGAGCATTGGTTGCAGGCTGCCGATTTTATTCAGGGTATCCTATTACTCCCGCTACAGAAATTATGGAGTGGTTAGCAAGAGAACTTCCGAAAGTAGGCGGAGTTATGCTCCAGTGTGAAGATGAAATAGCTTCCGTGACTGCTGCTATAGGTGCTTCTTACGGCGGCACTAAAGCCATGACGGCAACAAGCGGACCGGGATTTTCACTTATGAGTGAAGCTATAGGGCTTGCAACAATGTCAGAAATTCCTCTTGTTGTTGTGGATGTTCAACGAGGAGGTCCTAGTACGGGGCTTCCGACAAAATCAGAACAATCTGATTTGAATATGGCTATTTACGGAACACATGGAGAAGGACCGAAAATAGTCCTTGCTCCTATGGATGTGCAGGATTGTTTTATTCAAACAATAAACGCATTTAACTATGCGGAACAGTATCAGGTGCCAGTAATTCTTCTCTCCGATGCTGCTGTCGGTCAGCGCCGTGAATGTGTTGATTTGATAAACTTTGATTCTTTGAAAATCGTAAACAGATTGAAACATGACAGAACAAAAGATGCAGGTTTGTATGTTCGTTATAGAAACACAAAATCGGGTATATCTCCGATAGCTACCCCGGGAGATGAAGGCGGAGCTTATGTTGCAACCGGACTTGAGCATACCGAGTTATGCAACCCGACCTCTGATCCTGAAATTCGTAAAATGATGGTTGAAAAACGTTTCAGAAAACTCGAAACGGCAACTCATGAGTTTATATCGGCAAAAAAATACGGACCTGATGATGCCAAAATAGGTATAATCAGCTGGGGTAGCACGACAGGTGCTGTTTTAGAGGCTGTTGATATGGCAAAAGACAGCGGGTATAAAATTCAGGCACTTTACCCGAGAACGCTCTATCCGCTTCCGCAGGAATGGCTACAGGATTTTCTTGCAGATAAAGAAATAGTTATAGTTGTTGAACATAACTATACTGCTCAGTTGCTTCATACTCTTGTTTACAGATGCAACTCGATAAACAAAGACATTAAGTTTTTCGAAATATTGAAATATGACGGTTCTATTTTGAGTGCAAGAGAGGTCTATGACCGTATAGATAAGATTATACGCCAGCAGTCATTGAGATATACTTTCTCAAATGATACAACCGAACATCAATATAAATTTTAGAAGGATTGAAAAATGACAGAATATAAACCAAATGATTATAAAAGTGCAGTAAAACCATCATGGTGCCCCGGGTGCGGAGATTATTCAGTGCTGAATGCTCTTATGGGGGCAATGGCAGACTTAAATCTTAACCCTGCAGATACAACAATAGTTTCAGGTATCGGATGTTCCAGCAGATTTCCGTTTTTTACAAGTACCTATGGATTTCATTCCATCCATGGCAGAGCTCTGCCGGTTGCTATCGGCCTGAAGTCGGCAAATCCGAAAATAAACGTAATTACTGTAGGCGGTGATGGCGATGGCTTTTCTATAGGGGGAAATCACTTTATACATGCCTCAAGAAAGAATCCTAACATTACCTATATTGTTATGGATAACGAAATTTATGCTCTTACAAAAGGTCAGAATTCACCTACCTCACATGAAATTGTGACAAAAGTAAGCCCTTATATGTCCGTAGAAGAACGGGTAAATCCCGTTATGATGGCTTTGTCATTTAATACATCATTTGTTGCCAGAGGTTTTTCAGGAGATGTTGTTCAGTTAAAAGACTTAATCACTCAGGCAATCAGCCATAGAGGTTTTTCTTTCGTGCATGTACTCTCTCCATGTATGCAATATAACGATAAAATAACTTATGACTCTGTAAAAGAAAAAATACGTCCCGTACCGGAAAATCACAATCTTTCTGACAGAATAGCCGGCATGCAGCTGGTTCTTGAAGTCGGTACTTACTACACCGGTGTAATCTATAAACAGGAAAGACCTACCCTCGGAGATAAACTGAATGAGGTTAAAGCAAAATCACAAGCAAACCTCCCTGTTGATTTTAGTGTCAGAGATATAGTGAAACAATTCTCTTAAGGGCTTTTTAGGCAGTATAAATACAAAGAATTTGTTAATAAAACTTAATATTTTGATTAAAATACGCAATACTTCAAAACTTATTGTTTTTATATAAACAGGTAAGGTTATTATAGCGGAGCGTAGGTAGAGTTAATGACAAGTTCTTATGTTGCTTCTTTAAGCCCTTTGGCTACATATTTCAATTCAATGAGCAATGTTTCAGGCTCAGGAAATTATACGAATTATTATTCAACTGCAATGGGATCAAATGCAAACTTCAGCAGTGAAGAAGATTATAATTCTTATATGAATGCACTGTATAACGACAGAGAAGTCAGCATGTCTTCTCAGCTGGGAACACGCAACGGTGATAAAGTTACAAAACTTGCAAGCACTATGCAAACAGCATTGCATGAAGGTGATTCAAAGCTGGTCAAACAAATTTTAACCTCTATCGAAGATGATCCGACAACTCTTGCAAGCCTTGAAATTGCTTATGGAAACGCAGCAGGCTCTCCGACCGCTTTACGTGATGATATAAGAAAAAGTTTGAACAACTGGTCTACAGAATGGCCTGTTCTCAGCTGGATACCGAACCTGTTCAGAAATACAGTCGGCAAATTGCTCGGTTTTGATACGATTTCTGAATGCGATGCTATCGGGATATTGAATAAAGGTGCAGAAGTAAGCACTCAAGTATCTGCAAATGCTTTGAAAAATGCTCTTAATCAGGGAGTTATATTCAAAGACAGAGAAACAATCAACGAAATCCTTGATAACTCAGGATCTAGAATGAACGAAATCATGAACCTTTATGACGGTGACTTGATTGCAGATATCAAAGACCAGTATGTATGGGTTGTAGACGGTCTGACAACAGAAAATGAAATGGTCAACAAAGTTACTAACAGCCTGTATGCATAAGTTTTAAAAAAGAAAACTCTAAACGCAATATAAATAATAACCCCCTCTTTTATGTCCTTTGGCGGTACTTCTCAGTATCGCTTTATTTTTTTGTGAAAAATAAAAGGCATGGTGTTTTGTTGTTTTGCAAAAACAGAATTCTTGCACTACAGCAAAGAACTTTGGGTCAATATATCCAAAGAATCTTGCCGCAGCAGCATTTTGGATTATGAAAAATTATTAAGGATATTTTCAACAAATATTTCAGAATATATTTTTTTCGTGGTTGAATGACTAAGTACGAGGAAAACTTGTACGATTCATCTTGATTTTTTTCTATGTTTTTTGTTTGATATATAGAACAATGGTATTTTAGAAAAAGTTGTAACAAAAAGAGGATATATAAGTGGAAGAACAAAAAAAACGCACACGTCGCAAACGTGAAGAAGTAAAAAAAGAAGCTCCTGTTTCCGAATGGAAAGAAAGAGTCGTTCAAATACGCCGTGTTACTAAGGTTGTAAAAGGCGGTAAAAAATTGAGTTTCAGAGCAGTTGTCGTAGTAGGAAACTCAAAAGGTACTGTAGGTGTCGGTGTCGGTAAATCAAGCGAAGTTATCGGTGCTATACAAAAAGCTGTTGCAGAAGCAAGAAAAAGCACAATCGAAGTACCTATTTTCAAAACAACAATTCCTCACAGAATCGAAGCTGTTTCTGGAGCAGGAAAAGTTGTTCTCAAACCTGCTTCTCAAGGTACCGGTGTTATTGCAGGCGGTGCAGTCAGAGCAGTATTGGAACTTGCAGGTGTTGAAAACATTTTGAGCAAATCACTCGGTTCAAAATCACCTCTGAATGCTGCAAGAGCAACTATGAACGCTTTGAACTCTTTGAGAACATTCCAGAGTGTTGCTCAAAGCAGAGGTTTATCATTAAGCGGAATGTTAAACTAATTAAATTTAAAAAGGATAAAAAATAATGGCTGAAAAGTTGAAGATAAAATTAACCAAAAGTTTAATCGGTGCATCTGCAAAACAGAAAAAAGTTGTTAAGGCATTAGGTCTTACAAAGCTTAATCAGGTTGTAGAGCATGAAAATACAGACGTAATCAAGGGCATGATTAATGCCGTACCTCATATGGTCTGTGTTGAATAAACATGATTTTTTAACAGGAAGGTATTTATAAAAATGGAAGAAAGAATAAAATTAGAAGACTTAAAACCTGCTGAAGGCGCAACCCACAGAACAAAAAGAGTCGGTCGCGGTCGTTCATCAGGTATGGGAAAAACTTCTTCAAGAGGTAACAATGGTGAAGGGCAACGTTCGGGACGTTCTGCAAAAAGAGGTTTCGAAGGCGGACAGATGCCCGGTTACAGAAAAATGCCGAAGTTGAAAGGTTTCCCTCTTGTCAGACCAATCAGATATGCTGAAATCAATGTAAGCTCTCTTGATTCTCTGGCAGATAACAAAGAAATTACTTTGGAATTATTGAAAGAAAAAGGACTTGCTCATAGAACAACCGAAGCTTTGAGAGTTCTTGGAAACGGGGAAGTTACCAAAGCAGTAAATGTGAAAGCTGTTTACTTCACTGCATCTGCAAAGGAAAAGATTGAGAAAGCAGGCGGTAAAGCAGAGGTAGTTTAATTATGGCGCAAGCGCAAATAAAAATGCCCACATTGGATGACTTGGCGGGGATGTGGCAAGTATCGGGGTTAAAACAAAAATTAATTTTTACTTTTTTAATGATAGCTGTGTTCCGTTTCGGGGCACAGATTCCTATTTTTGGAATTAATTCGGAAATTTTTGCAAATCTGGCAGCAGGCAATAATATTGTAGGTTTTTTGGATTTGTTTTCAGGCGGTGCCCTGGGGAAGGTATCCATTTTTGCAATGGGTATCGGGCCATACATCACCGCATCAATTATCATACAGCTGATGACGGCTGTTATCCCTTATCTTGAGAACCTTCAAAAAGAAGAAGGGGAAGCCGGCAGAAGAAAAATTTCACAAATAACAAGATATTTTACGGTTGTTCTTGCGATAGTTCAATCAGTAGCGGTCATGGGTTTTCTCGCTCATTATCCTGGGGCTATACTTACGGATAACCACTTTTTATTTTACACGGGAGCCGTTGTTTCTTTGACTGCGGGTTCTGTTCTTGTTATGTGGCTTGCAGAGCTGATTACAGAAAGAGGTTTAGGCAACGGCGGTTCTTTGTTGATTTTTATCGGGATATTATCAGGTATTCCGCTTTATACGGAAAGGACAGCTGTTTTAGTGTCTAATGATCCTTCAAAGCAGTTATGGCTTCTGGTTTTGCTTGCAATCTTTTTCCTTGCGATGATTATGATTGTTGTTATGCAGGAGGCTATAAGAAAAGTTATTATAGTTAACGCAAAAAGACAGGTCGGAAATAAAGTTTACGGAGGAACTAATACATATATTCCGTTTAAACTGAATCCTGGCGGTGTTATGCCTATTATCTTTGCGATGGCAATGCTTTTGTTTCCGATGACTATTCTCAGTTTGCTCGGACAGAACATGCCGGGAGGCTTTTTGGGTAAGGTGATAACTTTCTTGAGTATGGATTTGTTAAATCCTGCGAAAGCTCCTTATTATATAATTTATTTCTTGCTGATTGTAGGTTTGACATTCTTTTATGCATCAATCATTCCTAATATGCAGCCTAAAGATATCGCAAACAATCTGAAAAAATACGGAAGCTCAATCCCGGGAATAAAACCCGGTAAACCGACAGCTGATGCGCTCGATAAAATTCTTTCAAAAACGACATTTATCGGTGCTATGGGTTTGGGTATTATTGCCCTTGTCCCGAACGCAGCTACTGCGCTGACAGGTATCAGCACCATACAGGGTATCGGAGCGACATCTCTGATAATTATGGTTGGTGTTGCGCTTGATTTTATTAATCAGATAAAAACACATCTTTTGGCAAGACATTATGAAGGCTTTTTGAAACAATGAAAACAGAATTGATATTTTTGGGTGCGCCTGCAAGCGGTAAAGGCACCCATACAGAAAGACTCGTGAAAGATTTGAATTTGCCGCATATTGATACGGGAAGCATGCTAAGGGCTGCTGTTGCAAAAGGTACCGAGGCAGGTAAAAGAGCCGGCAGCTTTATGGAAAAAGGTCAGCTTGTTCCGATTGATGTTGTTGCATCAATTATCAAAGACCGGCTTCATGAAGATGACTGTAAAAACGGTTTTATCCTTGATGGTTATCCAAGAAGCATAGAGCAGGCCGAAATTTTGGATGAAATACTTGAGGATATAAATAAAGGACAGGATGTTAAACTTCTTGTTATTGATATAGACGTAGATGAAAAGCTTCTTATTGAAAGAATTGTCAACCGTCGTTCATGTCCTAAGTGCAAGAAGATTTATAATCTTAAGTTTGTTGCCCCTAAAAAAGAAGGTATATGTGATGTCTGCGGCGCAGAGTTGGTTCAGCGCTCAGATGACACTGAAGAAGTTGCATCAAAAAGACTTGATACATATAACACTCAAACAGCACCTCTCGTTGATTTTTATGAAAAGAAAGGTCTCCTGAGAGTTGTTGATGGAAACAGAGGTATTGAAGAAATTTATTCTTCAATAAAAGAACAGATTAAACAGGGTTGATATTATGGTAAAACGTAAATCAAAACATGAACTGGTTATAATGAGAAAAGCCGGTCAGATTGTTGCCGATGTCCATAAAGCAATGAAAGAGGCGGTTCGCCCTGGAATAAGCACATATGACCTTGATAAGATAGCCTACGATGTTATTCATAAAAGCGGGGCAATTCCGTCTTTTTTGAATTATCAGGCACACTTTGCGGACACTCCTTATCCCGCTACAATTTGTGCATCTGTGAATAATCAGGTCGTACATGGTATTCCTTCAAAAGATGTTATCTTGAAAGAGGGGGATATCATCAGCATAGATGTCGGTGCTACATACCATGGCATGGTCGGTGATTCGGCATGGACTTACCCTGTCGGAGAAATCTCTGACGAACTGAAAAGACTTCTTGAAATAACTGAGAAAGCACTCTATGCGGCTATTGATAAGGCTCGTGACGGACATATGCTTATAGAAGTTTCAGGCGCTGTTGAGGATGTTGCAAATGAGGCAGGACTCGGAATCGTTTCTCAATACGGCGGGCATGGTGTCGGTGCTGAAATGCATGAAGAACCGTTTATCTTTAATATACGGGTACCATCAAACCCTGGTCCAATGTTGCGTTCGGGCATGACAATTGCTATCGAACCGATGTTGAATTTGGGCACAGGAGATGTACATACTGCAGCAGATGGTTGGACTGTTGTTACAAATGACGGAAAACCTTCGGCACACTTTGAACATACGATTGCCGTAACTGATGCTGAACCGGAAATTTTGACTCTGGTGAAATAGTAAAATATTTAAGATTTGTAAAGAAAAATTAAATATTTAATTATTTAGACCTCATGAAAGTTCAAAAAAACTTGTAAAAAGTCATGTTCAGGTTAGAATTAAAAGTGAAAGAGTGTATAGTAGTCTATACAAAAAAGGAAAAAAACGTAGATGTCAAAAGACGTAATGGAATTTGAAGGCACAATACTTGAATCTTTGCCAAATGCTATGTTTAAAGTAAAATTGGAAAACGATCATCAAGTTTTGGCTCATATATCGGGGAAAATCAGAAAAAATTTCATCAGAATACTTCCTGGTGACAAAGTGAAAGTAGAGTTGACCCCGTACGATTTAACAAGAGGAAGAATAACTTACAGATTGAAAGGATAAAATAATGAAAGTCAGAGCATCAGTAAAGAAAATATGCGACAAGTGTAAAGTTATCCGCAGAAAAGGAAGAGTTGCCGTAATCTGCGAAAACCCGAAACACAAACAAAGACAAGGTTAAATCTTTAAAAAACTTCAAGAACCGCGGCGATATCTTGAATGTTTTTTATGTTTAATCTAAATTTATAATTCATGGGACTTTGCGCCCAAATTAACGTAAATTAATATAAAACTCAATATAAAGGAGAACAGATGGCTAGAATAGCAGGGGTTGATTTACCTCGTAATAAAAGAATGGTAATAGCGATGACCTACATATACGGCATAGGTCCTACTTTATCAAGAAACATACTTGCTGCCTGCGGAATATCCGAAGATACCCGTTCGGATGATCTGACGGAAGAAGAAATCAGCCGTATAAGAGAAGAACTCTCTAAATATCACATTGAAGGTGATTTGAGAAGAATGGAGAGTCTTAACATAAAAAGATTAAGTGAAATTAATTCATATCGAGGAATGAGACACAGAAGAGGTTTGCCTGTTCGCGGTCAACGTACAAAAACAAACGCAAGAACAAGAAGAGGCAAAAAATCTGGTCCGGTATCCAAGAAAAAATAATTAAAGGAGAATATTAAATAATGGCTAAGGTCGCAAAGACAAAAGTAAAACGTAAAGAAAAGAAGAATGTACTGCAAGGCGTAGTACATATTCAATCTACTTTTAATAATACAATTGTAACTTCAACTGATATGCAGGGAAATGCTGTTGCCTGGGCTTCAGCTGGCGCTTGCGGATTTAAGGGAGCAAGAAAAGGTACTCCGTTTGCAGCTCAATCAGCGGCTGAATTGGTTGCAAAAAAATCTATCGACCAAGGTATGAAAAAAGTTGAAGTTTATGTAAAAGGACCGGGATCAGGCAGAGAAACAGCTATCAGATCCATACAGGCTGCAGGATTGGAAATTACGTTGATAAAAGATGTTACTCCAATTCCTCACAACGGCTGTCGTCCACCAAAGAAAAGAAGAGTATAAGGTAATTAATTGAAACAAAAAGGAGCCCCAAATTGGCTAGATACAGAGAACCGGCACATAAGTTATTTAGAAACTACGGTGTAAAAGATATTTCAGCGAAGAAACTTGTTTCTTCAATGACGCAATATGCCTCAGGTCAGCATGGTCAAAACAGAAAAAAACTTTCTGATTATGCTGTTCACCTGAATGAAAAACAAAAAATTCGTCTAACATATTTGGTTAGTGAAAAACAATTTGCAAAATATTACAAAGAAGCTGCAAGACGTCAGGGAGTAACAGGTACAATCCTTCTCCAACTTCTTGAATCCAGATTGGATAATGTTTTGTACAGAGCAGGTTTTTCAACTACAAGACGCCAATCAAGACAATTGGTAGGTCATGGTCATGTTTTGGTAAACGGGAAAAAAGTTGATATCCCCTCTTACCTCGTAAAACCTTCAGATGTAATCACTATCAGAGAAAGAAGCAAAGAATTATTCAAATCTTTGACAGAGTCAATAGATGTTGCGGTTATGCCTGCATGGATGGCTGTTGACAAGGATGAATTGAAAGTTACATTTGAAAGAATTCCTCAAAGAGAGGAGATGGATCCTGATTTCAAGGAACAATTAGTCATAGAATATTACTCTAAATAGAGTTTAGGAGGATCAAGGCTACCATGGATTTAAAAATTAAATGCGTAAATACAACAACAGCTTCAGATGGTTCTAACTATGGTAAATTTGTTATCGAACCGTTGGATAGAGGTTTTGGTACTACAATCGGTAACTCTTTGAGAAGAGTGCTTCTTTCAAGTCTGGAAGGAGCGGCTGCTACTTCTTTGAGAATTGAAGGTATCACTCATGAATACACTTCCATCCCCGGAGTTGTTGAAGATGTTATCGATATAATGCTTAACTTAAAAGGTCTTGTTGTAAAAACGGAAGAAAAAGAACCTCAAATTTTGAGACTTGATGTTGATACTGCAGGTCCTGTATTAGCAAGCGATTTGCAGCTACCTGCAGGTGTTAAAGTTATTAACCCTGACTGGTTAATTTGTACAGTAGCCGAAGGCGGAAGCATCCATGCCGAAATTACAATCGAAGTAGGCAAGGGATATATTACTGTTGATGTTCTTAAAGAAGGCAAAGGAAATCTTCCGATAGACTTGTTGCCGATTGATGCAAGCTTTATGCCGATTAAGAAAGTAAGTTATACAGTTGAACATACACGTGTCGGTCAAGTTACCGATTATGACAAATTGATACTTGAAATTTGGGGTAATGGCAGCGTTGATATCAATACTGCCCTGACTCAAGCTTCAAATCTGTTGATTGAACACTTTATGGCTATTTCTTCACTTACAGGTCAACCTACTTTTGTCGGCGGTTTGACTCAGGCTGTTGAAGAAGAAGTAGAAGAAGATGTTACACCAAGCATAACAATCGAAGATTTGGAACTCTCGGTAAGAGCTTATAACTGTTTGAAAAGAGCAAGCATAAACTCATTACCGGAGTTGTTGAAAAAATCAGAATATGATTTGCTCAACATCAAAAACTTCGGTAAGAAATCATCAGATGAAGTTATCGAAAAGTTGAAACAATTCGGTTTGGATCTTGCTCCAAATCCTGAAGATGTTGAAGAACTGATATAAACAACAATCATATATAAAGAAAAGGACAAATAAAAATGAGACACCAATGCAAAAGACATAGACTGGGAAGACCTCAAGATCAGCGTAAAGCACTTTTGAGATCTCTTGCTTCATCTCTTTTGATGCATGGTGAAATTAAAACAACTATGGCAAAAGCAAAAGCTCTTAAACCATATGTTGAACAAATAATTTCACTTGCCAAAAAAGGTGATTTGCACTCCAGAAGACAGGCTGTTAAATTGATATTTGATCAACAGACAGGAAAACAAATTAATCTTGAAACAAACGAAGTTGTAGAAACAACAGAGGGTGTTGAAGGTAAATTTGTCGATGAGACAGTGTTGAGAAAATTATTCAATACAGTAGCAAAAGCAAATGCCGAAAGAAACGGCGGTTATACAAGAATATACAGATTGCCACCAAGACGCGGTGATGCAGCTGAGATGGCGTTGATACAGTTGGTATAGAAATGTATAATCAGGCTTTGGAAAAAAATCGTCAACTAACAGCAATATCTGAAGATAAAAATGTCTTCAGATATGCTGCTGTTATTGAATATGTCGGAACTGACTTTGACGGTTCTCAAATCCAGCCCGGAAGAAGAACTGTTCAGGGAGAGTTGGAGAATGCTCTGAAAGTTTTGGTAAAGAATGACGTTAAAGTTTATTTCTCCGGCAGAACCGATAGAGGCGTCCACTCAAAGGGACAGGTTGTTCATTTTGATGTAAATCAAAAACTTAATGAATATGTGTTTACAAATTCATTGAATGCACTCCTTCCTCCGGATATGAGCGTGTCAGCTCTCAGCCTTGTTGATAATTTATTCCATGCCCAGAGATGTGCAAAATTTAAATTTTATCGTTATAGAATAAACAACTCCAAACAGCGTTCCGTTTGGATGGATAATGCATTGCTTATCCGTGATGAGCTTGATGTAGATGCTATGAATCTTGCATTGAGCTATATAAAAGGAAAGCATGATTTTTCGAGTTTTAAGAAATCCAACACACAAAATCCCGCAAAAGAGTGTGTTGTATACAGCGCAGAATGTAAAAAGGTCGGGTGCATTATTAATGTTGATATTGTAGCTGACCGATTCCTGTACAACATGATGCGCATTATTGTGGGATCACTTATTGAAATCGGCAGAGGAGTGAAACCTGCTGTGTGGATGAAAGAATTGCTTGACCAGAAAGACCGCACAAAAGCAGCTCATACAGTATCTGCTGAAGGTCTGACATTAATGTATGTCGGATACAAAAAAGAGTATAATGACAACTTAAATAAGGAGGCTACTAAAGATGAAAACTTATTCTGCAAAGCCTCATGAAGTGGAAGCTAAATGGTATTTAATCGATGCTGAAGGACAAACTCTCGGTCGTTTGGCTGTCGTGATTGCTGACATTTTAAGAGGAAAAAATAAGGTAGAATATACACCGCATGTTGATACAGGAGATTTTGTCGTTGTTATCAACGCCGGAAAAATTAAAGTTACAGGCAAAAAAGAAACTGATAAAATTTATTACCACCACACTCAATATCCGGGCGGACTTCGTTCTATCAGTTTCAAAGATATGATGGAAAAATATCCTACAAGAGCTCTTGAGAAAGCTGTAAAGGGTATGTTGCAGCACAATACTCTGGGTGCACAGCAGCTTACAAAACTGAAAATTTATGAAGGGGCAGAACATCCTCATGCAGCTCAAAAACCTGTAGAATATTCATTGGAGGTTAAATAACAAATATGGCAGTTAAAGAAATAAATACAGCCGGACGCAGAAAGACTGCTATTGCTACAATTGCATTGAAACCTGGCAAAGGCAGAATTTTCATCAACGGCAGAAGCATAAAAGACTACTTCGGCGGAAGAGCTACTCTTGAAATGATGATTTATCAACCGTTAGCATTGACAGGCAATGAAACAAAATACGATGTTATCGTTAAAGCTATCGGCGGCGGAATTTGTGCTCAGGCAGGTGCTATCAGACATGCTATTTCTAAAGCGTTGCTTGAAGCTAATGAAGAAAATAAATCAGTTCTCCGCTCTCAAGGTCTTCTGACAAGAGATGCAAGAATCAAAGAACGTAAAAAATACGGAAGAAAAAGAGCAAGAAAACGTTTCCAATTCTCAAAACGTTAATACTCTTTTGTATATATTTTCAAAAATCCCCTCTATCAGGGGATTTTTTGTTGCCTTTGAAAATGTCCGGGTGGGGAATATGCTTCATGGGCTTAAATTCATATCATAATCATGTGCATATTCCACTCTCACTCATAAACATTAACTTACAGACCGACGAAAGTTGGTCTTTTTATTTAAAAAAATGATGGGCACTAAGCCCATCATTTTTTAATTCTATATTTTCTAACATTCTAATGATTAATTATAAATATCAAAATTTATATCAGACTTCAACGTATTCTTTGAGTCGTCTGCTTCTGTTCGGGTGACGGAGTTTTCTCAGAGCTTTTGCTTCGATTTGTCTGATTCTTTCTCTTGTTACTCCGAAGAGCTGACCGACTTCTTCAAGAGTTCTTTGACGACCGTCGTCCATACCGAAACGCAATCTCAGGACATCTCTTTCTCTTGGAGATAAGCTGCTCAATACTTCTGCAAGGTCTTCTCTCAAGAGTTCATGGGCAACAGTTTTGACAGGAGCGTCGGCTTCTTTATCTTCGATGAAATCACCCAATCTTGAGTCTTCTTCTTTTCCGATAGGAGTTTCAAGAGAAAGCGGTTCCTGAGCAACTTTGATGATTTCTCTCAATTTGTTGATTGTAATGCCCATAGCTTTTGCAAGTTCTTCTTCGGTTGGTTTTCTGCTCAGGTCTTGAGCGAGTTTTCTTGTAACTTTTTTGAGCTTGTTGATTGTTTCAACCATATGAACAGGAATTCTGATTGTTCTAGCCTGATCGGCAATAGCTCTTGTAATTGCCTGTCTAATCCACCATGTGGCATAGGTGCTGAATTTGTATCCTCTTTCATGGTCAAATTTTTCAGCGGCTCTGATGAGTCCCAAGTTACCTTCCTGAATGAGGTCGAGGAAGAGCATGCCTCTGCCTACATATTTTTTTGCAATGCTGACTACAAGACGGAGGTTAGCCTGAACAAGCTTACGTTTTGCAATTTGTCCTGCCTGCCCGCCTTTGATGATTTTTCTTGCGAGTTCGATTTCTTCTTCTGCTGTCAGCAGCTGAATACGTCCGATTTCACGAAGATACATTCTGACGGGGTCATCAAGACCGATACCTTGGACAGAAGAGATATCCAAATCTTCTGATTCATCACCGTCTTCGTCTTTGATATATATATCTTCCGGAGAAGACAGAGAAACGGCAGGGGTTCTGTCGAGAATGGCATTGATGTTTTCATCATCTTCATCAGAGATGAGGTCATCATCAAAGTCATCGTCTTTTTTGTAGCTGCTGTTCTTATCTAACATTTTTATCAAAGCATCTTCACTGTTTTTGGATTTTCTGCTCATTTAGTTTGTCTCCAATCTGCTATATTTCTTCTTCAGTTGTTCACGCAGCTCGTATTGCAGTTGCAACGACGAGATTTCATCCTGCGCTTCTTTATATTTTGCTTTAAGTTGTTTATTTTTATTTGTGTCGGGGTATTCATTGATGACTGAAATATTATCTTCGATGTACTCCTTAAGATTTCTTGCATTCATGCTGTTCAGTTGTTGAGCCATGAATATAATATCAATCAGTTCTTTTTTTGCCTCAGAATTATCGACCA
Organism: Candidatus Gastranaerophilales bacterium; assembly: GCA_944323485.1. Taxonomy (GTDB): domain Bacteria; phylum Cyanobacteriota; class Vampirovibrionia; order Gastranaerophilales; family CAJFVJ01; genus Adamsella. The sequence goes on along the minus strand of CALUSR010000006.1, from coordinate 58,214 downwards.
GACGGTCCATTGCTTTTTGTTCGAGTTCCTGTTTATTCGTAACTTCTTTAGATATTTCTTTGAGAGTATTTTTAATTAGTATTAGATTCTCGTCAATAAATTCTACATCATTCAGGAAACTGTTTAGTGTATCAAAAGCAATTTTATTTTCATTTATAAAATAAACACTCAATAAATTTTTTTGCGCAATTATACACTTATTTGTAATTTTTTTTACAATTTGTGATATTTCTGTTTTTCTTTGTATTTTTATTTCGTTGTTTGTTGTTCCTCCTTTATAGTGTGATAGTTCTTTATTTATTGCATTTTGTGCAATATCAAGTTGTTTTGATATTTTTTTGATATACTCTTCTTTTATTATTTCATTTTTTACTTCAAACAGAAGCGGTATAAGCTTTTTGATGACAGCGGCTTTTTGCTGCGGAGTTTTTGCATCTCCTTCTTTATTTATTATGGTGCTAATTTCATAATCTATCAAAAGCGGAGCTTTTTCCACTAAGGTTTTATAAGCTTCTGCGCCGTGGGTTTTGATGAATTCATCAGGATCTTTGCCTTCCGGTGTATTTATTACCCTTATTTCGCATGAGAAGTCAGTATTTGTATTGAAGTTATCATCGAATTGTTTTATTTCTCCGAGTCCTTCAAAGGCTTCTTTAACTGTTTCTACGCCTCTTTGTATAGCCATCTGTCCTGCTGCATCTGCGTCAAAAGCAAGATAGATTTTTCTTTTTGTCATATATCTTGAAAGATTTTTGATATGACTTTTTGTGAGGGCAGTTCCGCAGGTGGCGACTGCATTTTCAACACCGTTGACCTGAGCTGTTATGACATCGAAGTATCCTTCCATAACGACTACGGCGTCTTGTTCTCTGATTGATGATTTTGCTTTGTTAAGACCGTAGATTATGCGGCTTTTGTTGTAGACGAGGGTTTCTGGCGAGTTGAGATATTTCGGATTTTGTCCTTCTTCAAGCGTTCTTGCTCCGAAACCGACGATATTGCTGTTTTCGTCTTCGATAGGTATCATCAATCTTCCTCTAAAGCGGTCGATGAAGTTATCTTTGCTTTTGCTTTGAGATATTAACCCGGCTTTTTCCATCAGGTCTGTTGAGATGTTGTGTTCTTTTGAGAGGTATTTCAAGAGTTCATCGTATTTATTTGACGAGTAGCCGAAGCGGTATTTTTTGATGATTGATTTATCGTATTTTCTTTTTTCGAGCAGGTATTCGAGAGCTTTTTGAGCTGTCGGATTTTCAAAGAGATTTTTCTCAAAGTATTCTGCTGCCAGTTCATTTACGTTAAATATTTGTTTTTTGAGGTCTGATGAGCCTTCCTGTCCTTTAAACTCAGGGAGAGGTATCCCGAATTTTTGGGCAAGCTCTGATATAACTTCATTAAATGACTGGTTGTTTATTTTCATCAGGAAAGAGAGAGCATCACCGCCTTCTCCGCAGCCGAAGCATTTGTAAATTTGTCTTTCCGGGTTTACAGAAAAAGACGGCGTTTTTTCTTTGTGGAATGGGCAGCAGCCCATATAGTTTCTTCCTGATTTTTTCAAAATTACATACTCAGAAACAACGTCTACAATATCGAGACGTTCTTTTATTAAACTAATTGCTTCCGTGTATGTTTTTGGTTTTATCATATTATTTTCTGTTTAATCCGTTCAGTTCTGCCAATTTCAAAATATTTTCATGCTCATTTTGGATTGGTATCGGAACTGGGATAAAGCATTCTTTGTATTTATTAATAGCAAATCTGTCAGTCATTCCTGCTATGTAGTCAACAGCTGTTCTTTCGATAGCTTTTGCGGCATTGTGAGATGTATCAACTAATTTTTCAATATTTTCGCAATAATACTCAAATAATTCTTTGATCATTTTTTTTGCCTTTCTTTCTTCCGGTCTGACATCAGCGTTGAGGTAGATGTTGTCGAACATCCATGTCCTCAAGTCATTCATATGGGACATACATTCTTCATCAAGACAGATTTCATTTTTGCCGAAGCTGTTTGTGATGATGTTTGTTACCATTTTTGTGATTCTTTCACTTCTTGTTACTCCAAAGTATGATATAGCCTGCTCAGGCAAGTCTGAAATTTTTATTATGCCTGCTCTGATTGCGTCGTCTATATCATGGTTCAGATACGCTATTCTGTCAGATATTTTTACTATTTGACCTTCTACCGTAAACGGTTTTTCTTCTCCTGTGTGGTTCAGGATACCGTTTTTGACTTCTTGTGTCAGGTTGAGGTTTTCGAGTTTTGTCACAACACGCAGACTTTGTTCGTTGTGTTTAAAACCTTCTTTTAGCAGGGAGTTAAGCACATATTCTCCAGTATGACCGAAGGGGGTATGTCCTAGGTCATGCCCGAGAGCGATTGCTTCAGTCAGGTCTTCATTCATCAAGAGAGAACGGGCTATTGTTCTTGAAATTTGAGAAACTTCAAGAGTGTGGGTCATTCTTGTTCTGTAGTGGTCGTTCTCTGGTGAAAAGAAAACCTGTGTTTTATGTTTGAGGCGTCTAAAAGACTTGGAGTGGAGAATTCTGTCACGGTCTCTCTGAAACGCTGTTCTGATAGGGCATTCTGCTTCTTCTCTGTCTCTTGGCAAAATATCAGAGCTTTTTGCAGCAAATTCACTCAGATAACTCAGTTCAAAGTCAAATCGGCGCAATTTTATATTGCTTAAATCAATTGTTGACAAGTTATTCAGCCCCTTTAGCCTTTTTACCGCTTATATATATAATAAATAGAGTTAAAATCCTTCAAGTTTATACATTATAGCAAATAAGTGTTATTTTTTCACTAATTATTTGTATTTAAATTCAAAAAATTTATAAAAGTTAATAATATTTTATCCAACGTACATGCTGTTGTCTTTCAGGAGTTTATCAATGTTTATTATGCTGATTACTTTGTTATTTTCCATGACAAGTTCTGAGAGTATGAATTTATTTTTTTCAAATTTGAGAGAATTTTCTGCTTGCAGTTGTTGAGATGAGATATTTATCATATCGAAGACTTCATCGACGATTATTCCTATGTTGAGGTCAGTTGAGTTTATAACTATAATTTTTGATTTTTGAGATATTTCATTTTTTGAGTTTATGCCAAGGAAAGGTTTTATGTCGATGATGTTGATAAATTCTCCCCGTATATTAACGATTCCTTTGAAGAAATCAGGAGTATAGGGGATTTGTGTTATGTTCAATTTTGCCATTTTGGCAAATTCTTTGACGTATTTCAGGCTCAGGCAGTAGATATGTTCTCCAAGGCTGAAAGAAATGAATCTGTATTCTTTTTCTTCATTTTGCAAGTCATAAGTGTGGGTTATATCAGGTATTTGTACCGGTTGAACCTCAGGCAGTTGTTCAGCCTGTTGTGATGGTTCCTCCTGTTCGATGATTTTTATATTAGAGTGGTTAATCATCTCTTCGATGTTGAGGATTGCCGTTTGATGGTCTTTTATATTCAGCAGTCCTGTTATAAAAGGTTTGTCAGACTGATAAGGCAGTTTGTGTATATCGGACTCCGAGAGCTGGGTTATATCTATTATTTCGTCTATAGCAAGCCCGTATGTTTTGTTGTTTATGTTTATTACGAGGATTTGTGTGTTATCAGGTGTTGTATTTTCAGTGTTTATGCCGAGAATTGTTTTTATATTAAGAACATTAATTATTTTATCCCGAAACTCCATCAGTCCGACAAGGTTTTTATCCATTTTTTCGAACACTGTCAATTTGTGGAGTCTTGTAATTTCGAGAATATTTTCGGCAAGAGTCGCATAGTGGTTGTCTGCCACTTTGAATATCAGATACAGTACATTTGTTTGGTTTTGGTTTTCTGTTGTTGTCATATTTTTTTGTCTATTTTCGGATCAAATATTTTTACCTGATTTTTGCCGAGAGATTTTGCTCTATAAAGAGCTGTATCAGCATAGTTAACCAAGTCTTCAGGTCCCATTACTCCCTGGTCTGTGCTTGCTACTCCTATGCTTACCGTTGCGCTAAAGTTTTCGCCGTTGTTTCCTTCATAAACTTTTTCCGAGATACGTTTTCTTATACGTTCGAGGGGGTAGATTGCACCGTCGACAGATGAGTCTGTGAGGATGACGACAATTTCTTCACCGCCGTATCTGAAAGCGAAGTCTGTTGTTCTGAGCATTCCAAGAATAGTTTTTGAAATTTCAATCAGGACAATATCTCCGATTTGGTGTCCATAGGTATCGTTTACTTTTTTGAAGTTGTCTATATCGATTATTGCTACGCTGAAGTTTGATTGTGTTCTTTGAGAGCGCATATATTCTCTGTGGATTATTTCGTTGAAGTATCTTCTGTTATAGAGGCTTGTCAGCGGGTCAATAATTGTCAGAAGTTTTGTTTCCGAGTACAACCATCTCAGTCTCATCAGCAATTTAAGCTCATCGAGTATAATATTGAAAGTCTTAAGCTCTGAGTAATTATTTCTCTCTTTGCTATAAAGGCATATTCCTCCGAGAATTGATTTCCCTGAGATAATAGGGATTACAAATGCTGATTGAAATTCGTCATAGGAAAGAATTTCTTTGTTGTAGTCTGTTATTACTCCTGATATTTTGTAGTTGAAATAATAATCATTATCTTCAGGAAAGAGTTTTTGGAAGAAGTCTTCCATAATAGGTATAAAGATGTTGTCATGAACTTTACAGTTATTCTGGTGGAAGTTCAAAATTTTGGGCTCTTTTCCGTCTGTTGAGTTGAAGAATATTCCGCCAAAGTCAAATTCAAGGATTGAGTTGAGAAGTTCAAATATTTCTTTGACAAGAGCATTATCATCTTGAAAGTATTCAGAAAGGTGTCTGAATTCATTCATAATTGTAGAACTGATTAATGCCTGATCAAGAATTTCGTTTATTTTGAGCTTGTATATATCCTCATCAAAAGTAATGTTGTTGATTGTATTTCTATTTGAAGGGTACCGTGTCGGAGTAACGTCTTTGAGGATGTCGTTGACTTCTTTTATTAAATCATCTGCCGAAATATCTTTATTTATATACTTATCAGCTCCTGCTTTAATTCCCCAGAAACGGTCTATTTTATTTGAGAGGATAGTTAGAAGTATAACAGGTATGTGTTTTGTGTTTTTATCATTTTTTATGAGCCGGCAGAGGTGGTATCCGTTGATGTTTGGCATAACAATATCAGAGATAATCAAATCAGGCATACATCTGTTTACCATCTCTATTCCTTCTAAACCGTCAGAAGCAGTAATGACTTCATAGCCTGCTTTGACAAATGTCATTTTAAGACTTTGAAGTTGTGTTCTGCTGTCATCGATAAGTAGGATTTTTTTATTCATAAAGCTTCAACTGGTTTACTCTAGTATAAATTTAGTATAAAATAAGTTTATCACTTAAGTATTAATTATATCATTGTCAGGGATATAAAATAAACAATTTGAATGAATGATTTTAAATTTTATATAAGAGGGGATTCACATGTTTGAAAAATTAGCTCTGGAAAAAAAGATATCTATTATGATATTTTTATTGCAGGTTTTTCTTGTTATCAATATAGTCGGCATGTTTTTTGTCAAAATAGACAGCAATATTTCTGCAATATTTATTGTGTCTTTTGTGATAATGATTATTTATATTGCAACATTTAAGAATGCCGTAGTCAAAGAACTTAATCAATATGTGGATAATACAATAAACAACAGTGATGAATTTTCAAAAGAAGTAACAGAAGAGATACAAAAACAAAATGAATTGATGAGAAATTATCTCGAGGTTCTATCAGAGGCGATTTCTTCTGTGGAAAAACTTTCAAAAACCGTTGCCAAAGCACAGGATAGCGCAAAACTTATATCTGATAAGTCCAAGCAGTTTATGAATGTTTCGAATAAAGAACATGAAACAGTTCAGACAAATATTAAAAAAATGCTTACTCTCAAACAAAAAATACAGATTATTGCAGAGCTTATATTGGAGTTGAGCGAACATACACAGCAAATAGGGTCAACTATAGGCATAGTTGAAGATATTGCGGAACAGACAAATATGCTTGCCTTGAATGCTGCTGTTGAAGCAGCAAGAGCCGGCGAACACGGTAAGGGATTTGCCGTTGTGGCAAGTGAAATCAGAAAACTTGCCGATGAAAGCAAACAGGCAACATCAAAGATTATTTCTTTGATTTATGACATCCAGCAGGCAACAAATTCGACTGTTATGGCTACCGAAGAAGGTTCAAAAGAAATTGAGATGGGTGTTGAAATTGCTCACAATATCGCAGGCAGCATAGATGAGTTCAAAAATATTATTAATACAACTGTTGATGCCGTTCAGGAGATTGTTGTTGAAACAAGGGATCAGTCAAACAGCGTTGATGAGGTTTCAAGACTTATCAAATCCGTAAACTCCGGGTTGAGCATTTCATCAAAAGAATTATCTCAAAAGCTTGAAGTGTTGTCTGAATACAAAAATCGTTCAACAGACATAACAAATAAAATTGTCGGATAAAAGATATTTTTTGATATTTTAAACAAGGATTAATCTATTTCTATGGATTTTTTGGATGACGAATATAAAGAAATTGCTGAAATATTCAAAAGTGAAACAGAAGAGCATCTTGATAAGATAAATCAATCTCTTGTTGATCTTGAAAAAAATCCTATGGATAATTTCCTTATTGACAATATTTTCAGAGAAGCCCACAGTCTGAAAGGTTCTGCAAGAATGCTCGGCTTTGATGATATACAGAACCTTGCTCATCAACTCGAGAGTGTTATGAGCCAGATTAAAACAAAAATTTTTGATATAACACCGTCTATAATTGATTTGCTGTGCGAAAATACTGATTGTATAAAGTCTATTGTCGATAAGTCAGTTGAAACCAAAGGTACCAAACACAATCCTGAAGTTGATGAGGTTATGAAAAAGTTTGATGCCCTCTTGACTCAGGGAGTTGTCATTACAGAATCTTTCCATAAGGAAGAACCTACGTTCTTTGGTGAATCAGCTGATAATAACGAATATTCAAAAGAAGAGGAAAACCGGGAACCCTCAGGAAATATCGGAGAGGTTTTCAAAGAGCTTGATGCTAAGATTGTTGAAATGAAGGGGAAAGATGTTTATGATTTTTGCTCTGATTTTCTTCCTGTTTTGAACAAAGCAACCAATTCGATTGAGAGCAATCATATAAAAGATGTTTTGGTGAATATAAAAAAAGTAATAGAATGTGCGAGACACCATAAATATACTATTGATAAAGATTTTTATGAAAATATATATTCGGCTGTAGAGCTTGTGTGTTCTTATGTCTCAGGTGAAGATATTGACCATGATTCCATAACATTATACAGCAAGCGTCTTCAAATTTTATATGAAATGATTGAGATTTATGCCCAGGATATGCCTGTTTCTCTTCCTGAGGTTATGAATATAAAAACAACTCCTAAGTCATCTCAAAAATCTTTACCGCCACAACCGGCGCAGGAACAAAAGGTTGAGAGCGCTTCTCCTCAGCAAAAAATAGAAGAAATGTTGATACCATCTGAAACATGGGCTATCAAAACACTTCGTGTTGATACAAGAAAACTGGACCATCTTGTAAATCAGTCAGGAGAGCTGATTGTTGCCAAAATTAAAACAAAGGAACATGTAAATCAGGTTGAAGAAATTCTTACATCTGTTGAAGACTGGTATAAAACATGGAATAAAAATAAGAGATATTTGAGATATTTTGATCGAAAAATTGTCAGCGAAGCAGATACGTCAAATATGGATGTGAAATTGTACAGCAGAAGCATGTACAACTTTATAGAAGAAAATACTGATAAAATCGTTGATATAATGGGAAAAATACAATCGCTCTATCGAACTATTCAGGAAGATGATACGAGATTGAGCCTTGTAATAAACGATTTGGAAAATCTCATCAAAAGCATTCGTGTGCTTCCGCTTGCGACTATTTTTCATATGTTGCCGAGAATGGTCAGAGATATTGCAAGAGCCAGAAATAAGGAAATCGAACTGATTGTCTCAGGTAGCGAAACTAGCGCAGATAAAAAAATAATCGAAGAGATAAAATCTCCTTTGATTCACATCATAAGAAATGCTGCTGACCATGGAATTGAATCTCGAGAGGAACGTATTGCAAAAGGAAAAGATCCTGTCGGTAAAATTTACCTGACAGCAAGACATGTTGATAACAACATATTGATTGAAATTACCGATGACGGGCGTGGGATAGACATCGAGAAAATAAAAGAAAAAGTCCTCGAGAAAAAAATATTATCACCTGATGAGCTTGATGCTATGACTCCTCAACAGATTATGAACATCATTTTTTGGCCCGGTTTCACGACAGAAAAAGAGGTTACTGAAATTTCAGGAAGAGGGGTCGGACTTGATATTGTTCACACCAAAATAAGCCAGCTCAACGGGAAGGTAAATATCACATCTGTTCTTGATAAACGTTGTACTGTACAAATTCAGCTGCCTGTTACCATGGCAACTTTGAAGTCTTTCCTGATAGAAACCGGTTCAAGATTTTTTGCCATGCCGGCATCTTATATCAAGACAGCTTTTTGGGTAAAGAAAAACGAAATTTTCACAAAAGAGAACTACAAACATGTTATCCACAAGAACCATACAATTCCTGTATTTAATCTTGATGAAGTATTAAATATTGAAACAAACAAAGAGGATAAATCAACAAATGTTATAGTCCTTGTTGTGCAGGATAAAGAGAATGAAGCCGGATTTATTGTTGAGAAACTGCTCGGTGAACAGGAAATTTTGCATAAAAGCCTGCCGGCCCCTTTAGTGAGAGTGCCGAATGTATCAGGGATAACAACTCTCGGTTCCGGTGAGCTGTGTTTGATTTTGAACGGGTCAGAACTTATCCGCTCGGCGTTCGACGGTAGTTATTTAAAGTCAACGTTCCAGCCGGAGTCTAAAAAAGAGAAAAATAAAAAATACAGGATTTTAATAGCGGAAGATTCAGCTACAACTGGCATATTGCAGAAGAATATTCTGAAGAACGCCGGTTATGATGTTGATATTGCAAAAGACGGATTGGAAGCTTTCAACAAAGTGCTTGGGACAAACGAGTATGATTTGCTGATATCAGATATTGATATGCCAGGTTTGAACGGTCTTGAGCTGACAAAAAAGCTGCGTGAAGATTATCAAAAACCTATTCCGATAATAATCGTATCAGCTTCAGATGTTGCTTTTGATGAAAGAACACTGATTCAGATGGGTGCAAATAAGTTTATTAAAAAGAGCAGATTTAATCAGGAAGAATTGCTCAGAACAATAGAGCAGCTGTTGTCTGTTTATTCGAAGGATAAAAAATGAGGGAGTGGATAAAAAACTTTCTTGATAAATACGGATGCAAAAAAGGGCATCCAAAAAGAGTTGAAAAATATTCTTTGAAATTTTTTGAGCTGACCAAAGGCATATTGCATGATTTTTCTGAGAAAGAGATAGAATATCTTGAAACAGGCGCTTGTTTGCATGATGTCGGATATTCTGTCTCATCAAAGGAGCATCACAAGCATTCTTATGATGTAATAATGGGTGAGAACCTTGAGGGAATGAACTCGGAGCAGAAAAAAATTGTTGCAAACATTGCCCGCTACCACAGAGGAAGTATGCCCAAGGAAAATCACAAAAACTTTATTCTTCTTGAGGAAAGACAAAAGGAGCTTGTAAAGAAATTGGGCGGGATTGTTAAACTTGCTGATGGTTTTGACGGGTGCCCGTTTGCCCCTGAATGTGAGATGGATATAGCTTTTGATGATAGAAACAGGGTTGTTTGCTTCAGGATTTTTACGTCTGAGGATTATTCTTATGAAGCGCTGAAGCCTGTTTTAAGAAAAAAAGACCTCTTTGAAGAAGGATTTGACGTTCAGGTTTTGTTTGTTTTTTCAAGTGGTTGTTAACTTTTTTTTCAATTATAAATTTTTCTAAAATTTTTGTTTTAATTTATTGTATTCGTAAAACATGGAGAATATAATAAAGTTCTCCTGAAGGGAGATAGAGAAAGGAGTGATGGCTTAGGTCATTGCAAAGTTAAAGAGGAATTAGGTTAGATTATTAAAAAAATTAACTTTGGCAGTGTCAAATTTGGAAAAACGGGGATATGTGTACTCTCTAAGAAAATATTGCGTAGAGGATAAACAGGGGATTCTGAGTATTTTATCTGTGCAATAAATTAAGAACAACAAAACCTCTTTTTATAAAGAGGTTTTTGTTTATTCTTTTGATATGAGTTTGACTGTTTTGAGCTCATAAGGTTTGAACTCAACTGATGAAATATTTTTCTCTTTTGTAATTTCTTCGAGGTTCGCTATTTCCGTATCGAATTTTTTTATGTTTGATTTTATTTTCAGCTGCTGTTTTTTTGAGGATAAGTTCAAACATCTCAGGATTATTGCCTGCTCATTATCTTCAGACTGTTTCAGACTCTGGAGGTATATGTTTTTGTTGTCCGGTTCAAGAAGACAAAGTGAGTCTTCATATTCTTTTTGGAGGTCATCTTTTTCTGTATCAAAGCTGATTATATTTCCGAAAAATTTGTCTGTTTGTTCAAACAGCTCATTTTCATTTTCGTATGGATATAGGGCATATTTCGCTGATATTTTGCCTGTGCATTGTGCTTCTTCGACTTCAAGAGGAGGACCGGCAGGAACTTTTCTTGCGGGATTTTTCGGATTTGACAACATAGCGGTTGAACGAAGGAGAGTGATATTCAATTTGTTTTTTTCAACAGAATATTCCTGAAGTCCCTGTGTGATTATTCCGAGGTTTTGAGTACAGACAAATCTTTGCATCGGTGCTGTATTTGTTTTTAGCTCCATTCGCGGCGGGATGTTTTTTATTTCTCCGTTGATATCAAAGTTCGGGTCGAACTCTCTTGTCAGTAATCCTTCTGCGTCTTCTGAGATTGTTGATGTTATATTTTCTTTCATATGAAAGGATACTGTCAGCATATGATCTTTTGATTTATTTTCAAATTCCGTAAGAAATTCAAGAAATTTGCTGTTTGTTTTCAGTGTAAGCTGCGTTTTGATGAGATGTTTGATGAGTCTTTTCGAACGGGTTAATTTTTTTGTGAGCGATTCAGGTATGTCTATTTCGTAGGTTAGCTCTATTGTTCCAAAATGTTTGGTGTTTTTGATTATTTTTGATGATAAGAATTTTGCATCAACTCCTATATCATTTTCTATCGGAGCGTAGTTGTAAGTATCACCGTAATCAGAGAAGTCTTTTATACTATGATTTATATCAAAAGTTTGATTTGTTCTTTTATCATGGATGGAGATTTTTTTGTTTTTTATTTCAACTTTCAGATGTTCATTCTCAAGAGATTTTTTGGTTGTTTTTACTTCTTCAAAATTTTCTTTGAGCATGTCATAAGAGAGAGCTTTTATTTCAAATGGTTGTAAATCCGCTATACCCGTATAAGTGTATAATTCTGTCATGTCTTCTGTTATCGGAATTTCCTTCGGGTCATGGAGTTTTTTGAAAGGGAATGCCCTGTGGGTTTTGAGAAGAGAATATTTTTTTGAAGACGGCAGCTTTTTGTTTGATATGAACTCAATTGTTCCTCTGTGTTGATAAGCTGAGGGGTTGCAGATTATCAAATTTGCTTTTGGAAATTTTTTGATGAGGTCTTTTTTCACTCTGGCAATGAGTCCATGGTTGAGTTCTTTTAGTTTTTCATATCGTGTCATCATTTCTCTGTGTACTTCGTCTATGCTGCATCCGCAGATAGAATCGTGCGGATTGTTTTGCAAAAACAGCTTCCATCCATAGTCAAGCTGTGCTTTTCTCGATGGAGAAATATCAAAAAAATGACAGAGTGTTTGCAGCGGTTCGCATAATTTTATGAGTGTATGTGTCGCTTTTGCATGTTGTTGTTTTATATAAGTCCTTGTGCTGTAAACTCCCGGAAGAATGTAGTTTCTTGTATTATCTCTTAACTCCCCGGTATAAGTTTCGAGGTGTTTTGGTTTTATTGTTGAAAGATAGTCAAAAACAGAACCTTCTTTGATATGGTATCCATCAAGTCTTTTATTAATTTCTGCTATTTTATTTTTCAGATTATCAACGGCTTTAAGGTGGTCTGCGCCAACAGGGAGCAGGATTGTGTTTGTTGAGTTATATTTTTTGATTTTATCGAGAGTCAATTTGAGAATTTCTGCTCTTTTTTCTTCTGTCACCTCAAGTGAGAAGGCATCTTGAAAATAACCCTGTATTAAATATGTTGCAAGAACTTCTGTTCCGTCTTTTGATTTCCATATAAATTCTGATTGCTTATCTCCTCCCCCTCTCCAGAAAATTGCGTTTTTTATTCCAAAACCGTTGAAAATTGCCGGCATGGCGGAGTTATGTCCGAAAGAATCTGGCAGATAACCTGCAAAAACCTGGCAACCGAGTGTTTTAGCCTGTCTTATTCCTATGAGCAAACTTCTTATGAGGCTTTCTCCGGATGGAAGAAGTTCGTCGCTAAGCACGTACCATGGACCAATGTAGATTTTTTTGTCTTTTATAAGTTTTTCAATTAAATCTTTTTTTGACGGGAATATTTCAAGATAATCGTCGATGAGAATTGTTTGAGCGTCAAGATAAAACAGAGATAATTCATTGTTTTGAAGTTTTTCGATAATATCCTCAAAAACTTCTATAAATCTAAGTCTGAATTCTTCAAATGAGTGATACCACTCTCTATCCCAGTGTGTGTGCGAGTAAGCTATTACATCCATAGGTCATTTGCTCCGTAAGAAAAACGGTAAAATCAGTGCGCCAAAGAAAACATTATGCCCAAGACTGCTCAGAAAAACACTCAAAAGAACCGATATGACAATTCCTGCAGATAACAGTTTGAGATTCAGTTTCATGATTTTCTCCATCCGGACGTTATTAGTTTTAGTTTATCGAATGATAACATATTGTTCATCATTTTAATATATTAGAGTAGTGCTTTGATGTTATACAACTTTATTATCTTCATGGCTATTGTTTGAGGAGTTTATAGTTATTAACTTAAAAAGATGAATTAGGATATACACTCTGATTTAAATTCATATTTTATACTCCCGGGAATATCTTTCATGAAGAGATTGATTGTTTTATTAATTTTGTTGATATTCGTGTTGTTGAACAAATCTGCTTGTGCTGAGGAAACAGTGTTTTTTGCCGAACGGGATTTTTCAAAAACAAATCCTCATACAAAAAGACTTTCGCCTCAGATTTTGAAGATGAAAATTGATGTGACGGATAACATCACAAGATATTTTGATGATGGCATAGTCCCTGTTGATATGAAAGATTGTATAATCATGACTTTGAGTAATAACTATGATATTAAGATTGTTTCAAAAACTCAGGAGCAGCAGAAGTGGTTGTATTACAACAAACTAAGCGAGTTTATGCCTAATTTTTATTACAACTATAACATAGCAGATTTGCGAGGTGAGTTTTTGGTCGGTAATGTATTACCGAGAAGAATTCATGAAATAGCGATGCAGAATGTCTTTGGATACGGTTGGGTGGTGTTTGACGGAGGAAAGAGATTTTTTAATGCAAAAGCACAAAAAGATATCTACAGGGCTTCTGCTCAGGATAAAAAAATGACACAGGAGAAAGCTATTCTTACGGTTGTCGAAAAATATAACGATTTGCTTGCAAAAAAACTCAGCATAGAAGTTTATGAAAGAAATTTGATACAAACTCAGGCTCAGCTTGAGTTGAACAAAAATACTTATGAGATAGGGGTCGGGAACAAATTTGATGTTGTTCGTTCCGAAGCTGAGGTTGAATCAGCTAAGCAAAAATTGGTTGAAGCTTACAATTCATTTCGTCTTGCACAGGTATCTTTAGCAAGTTTTATGGGGTCTGATTCTTATTGTCCTGTTTTCCCTGTTGAGGATGATATTGTTCAGAATACTATTTTGGACACAGGTTTGACTCTTGAAAAAATGGAAGAGATTGCTTTTGCAAATCGTTCTGATTTGAAGTCTCTTGAGTTGAAAATTTCTTCTTTGAAAAACCAAAAAAAGACAATTTTATCCTCTTTTGCTCCTACTATTTCTATTGACGGAGCTTATTCTTATGTGGGGACAGTCAGACTCGGGTCGAGACCTAACCATAGCATTGCTTTAGATGCAAGATGGGCGCTCGGGAAAGGACTTGGCACTTATGAATATACCCAGATGAAGGCAGCACAGGCAGAGATAGATAGGAATGTTCTTGAACTTGACCATACCAAAAATCAAATAAAAGAAGACCTGATAAACACATATTATTCTATAGCTACGGCAAAACAAACCGTTGAAGCTGCAAAACGTCAGGTTGTGGCTGCTGATGAGAGTTTGCGTATTGCTTTCGGGCGTCTTGAGTCTGGTGTAGGGATTTATATTGATGTACTGCAGGCACAGGCATCGGAAGTTGAAGCTAAGATAAACCTTATTAATGCAATTGTTGCTTATAATAATCTTCAGATAAAGGCATTGTATGATATGGGAATTATTTCCGTGTGTAATTCAACAAAAGGTTATATTGCTGATAGCGAGGCATTCAAAAAATATTTGGAGAAGAAAGGTTATTATCTCAAGAAAAGAGGATAGTCCATCATGTGAGTTTTCATCGTAATGCTGTATTCTATTTGGAGTTTATAGGTTGTAAAATAGACTTATTGCAAAATTCGGAATTTTACAAGGAAGTTTTTAATAATGTTACAGGAAGCAACCAAGCTTATTAACTCTGCGTTCAATAACAGTTTTATAAAAAAATTGAGTTTATATCTGCATGACTGTGTAAGAGAAGAGGTAAAGAGTTCTACATTCAGGAATCTGAAACAGGATAAAGATAACAAATGGCATTTCCTCGATGGTGAAGAGATGTTGTTATCTTCAAATGAATCTGTTTTGAAATTGGATGGTGCTGACAGTTTGGTTACCGAGTTGATGATAAATGCTGATACATCAAAGAAAGAGAAATATCTTATTTACGGCTATCTCTTCTTGAAAGGCAGACATAAACGCTCAGGCGAATTTTTGACACCGATACTATATGCTCCATGCAAACTTGAAAGAGACGGTCTGTTTATCAACTGTTCGTTAATGGAGGATTTTTTATCTCTCAACACAGGGGCTCTCTCAGCTCTTTTGCAAAAGAGTGATGATGAGGATGAGGTCGATGAACGCTTTGACGGGTTGATTGATGTTATTCCTGATTTACCTTTGAATGATGAGAAAATTCAGATATTTTTGACGACTCTCAAGTCAATAATCCCTGATATTGATGTGTCTTTAGGAAAGGTTTATCAAAAAGAAATTTCCCAAACAGAAGAAGAATACGAACAAAAATGCGGGATAAAAGTTACCAAAGAATCAGCTATTATTCTGACAAAACGTCCGTCTGTTACGGCAGGTGTATTGCATGAGCTGACTTTGATTTCAGAGAAACCGAGCGGGGTAATCAGAGAAACAGCTCTCGATGTCGTAAATCAGGAATTTATTCACTCTTCTTCCAAAGCAGAGAACTCTCAAAACCCTATTTCAAAATCGAAAAATCATGAATTTTTCCCGATAACTCCTCTTGCCTCAAGTGACAGTCAGGAAAATGTAATCAAGATGATAGAAGAAAATCCGTGGGTAACTGTTTATGGACCTCCCGGGACGGGAAAATCTCAGACAATTGCGAATGTTGTATCACACCTCGTTGCAAACGGAAAAACGGTTCTTGTTGCTTCAAGGATGGATAAGGCTGTTGATGTTGTGGCAGATAGGCTCAATTCTCTCGGAGCGCCTTATATGTCTTTGAGGGCAGGACGTATAGATTATCAAAAGAATTTGCATTTCAAGTTGCAGGATTTGTTGTCAAACAAGGTTGATATAGATACAGGATATGAAGATTGTATTCTTGTAACTCTTGATGATATGAAGAATCTCGTCAAAACAATCAAAGAGCTTGAAACAAAATGCGAAAATATCATAAAACTCGAAAAGGACTGGACTGATATTCTTGAAGAGCAGAGCAAGCTTCTCAAAAAAATAGAAGAAAAAATTATTTCAAAAAAATTGAACAATGAAGAAATAAAACAGGTGTCATCCCTTCTCAATAAAATTGAGCAAAGGATGGAAAAAACAGGGATTATAAACTCAATTCTCAAAAAAATAGACATAATACGTTTCAATAAGACAACAGAATTGAAAAAATTCAAACCTGATTTTGATAATATTGATGAAGTGAAAAAAGAACTTGAACTGCAAAAACTGAACAATGACTTAAGACACACGGAGTGTGATATAAACAAAATCGGTAACTTACACCAGCTTATAGATAATATAAGACTTTTAAAGCGTAAACAAAAGAAACTTGCTGTTGATATTCTGAAAAACCAGAGAAGAGAGTCACTCAAAAGTGTTCTGCGTGATCAGCACAAGCGTCAGCGGCTTATGATACATTCGAAGGCTTTGATTGAAAGAAAGAAAAATCTTCAGAGCAGGCTGCTTGAAGATGAAGATTTTCAGCCGCTTCTTGATACATTCCCATGCTGGGCAGTGACAACATATGCAATTTCTGAGTCGCTTCCTTTGAAACCGGGATTATTTGATGTGGCAATTATCGATGAAGCTTCCCAGTGTGATATTGCCAGTTGTTTTCCTGTTTTGTTCAGAGCCAAAAAAGCGATAATCGTCGGTGATGACAAACAGCTTGCGCATCTTTCTTTCCTTGAGAAAAACAAAGAACAGTCTTTCCTTTCACAATATAATATTCCTGACAGATACCAGCTGATGTGGAGATTCAGAACAAACTCAATTTTTGATCTTGCAAACTATTATTCAGCAAATCCTGTTTTGCTTGATGAACATTTCAGATGCTTATCTCCGATAATCGATTTCAGCAACCGTGAGTTTTACGGAGGAAGAATCAGGCTTATGAAAAAAGAAGATTCTCTTGAAGGATGTCTTGAAGTTCATGTTGTTGAGGGAGCTAAAGTTGATCTTGATAGCACAAGAAATATGGCTGAAGCCGAACAGGTTTTGAAAAAAATTCAGGAAATAATTATCGAAGATAATGAGAAAAATCCGGATAAACCGGTGTCTATAGGTGTAATATCACCGTTCAGAGCGCAGGTTGATTTAATCAAAAAAGCTTTATGGCAGGTAATGAGCGAGGATTTAATCAGAAAACATCAGATAGAAGTCGGTACGGCACATACATTCCAGGGAGATGAGAAGGATGTGATGATTCTTTCTTTCACCGTTGCAGAAAACAGCCATTTCCAGAGCATAACATTCCTGCAAAAGCCGAATTTATTTAACGTTGCAATCACAAGAGCGAAAAAGAAAGTAATATCTTATATTTCAAGACCGGTAGAATCGCTTGCTCCGGGGCTTCTGCGAAGCTATCTTGAATATGTCCAGCAATATCAGCAGAAAAAAGAAGAAGAAAAACTCGATGTTGTGAAAAATACTTTCTCAAACAAACTCCAGAAAAAAATAGCAGAAGAGTGCGAGAAAGAAGGATTTAAGGTTAAAACAAATGTTGAAATAGCGGGCGTACAGGTTAGCTTGCTTGTTGAAGACAAAAACAGCTATGAAAAAGTGATTGTCGAATGCGATGGTGTTGACGACGGATGTGAAAAACCTGTGAAACCAATCTGGAAACAGCTTTTGCTGGAAAGATGCTCCTGGAAAGTTATTCGAATTACCGCACGTGAATGGCACTACAGCAAGAAAGTTTGCCTTGATAGAATAAAACAAGAATTAGGTTATATGATTTAATAAATTTGGAGATATAAAATTATGCTTTTTGATGTCAAAAGATTTTTATCACATGCAATACAGGAAAATATCACTGATATTCACTTTAGAGCCGGGCTGCCTCCGATAGTCAGAAGAAACGGTGCTATTGAAAAAGTTCTTGATGAACCGGCTCTTTCCGAGAATGATATCAAAATGATTACAGAAGCTATGATACCTGAGAAGTTGAAATACCGTATAAAAGAGGTCTATGACTTTGACTTCCCATATAGTATTGACGGTGTTGCAAGGTTTCGTGTAAATATGTTATATGAGAGCAACAGAATTGCTCTGAGTATAAGATATATTCCTTACCATATTCCTACTCTTGAAAAACTTAAACTCCCTGCATTGATACGTAAGTTTGTAACATTCAACAACGGACTTGTCCTTGTAACCGGAGCGACAGGCAGCGGTAAATCAACTACACTTGCTTCTTTGCTTGAGTATATTAACCAGAACCAACAGAAGCACATAATTACCATCGAAGACCCGATAGAATTTGTCTTTCAGAGTAAAAAATCCTTCTTTACACAAAGACAAATAGATCTCGATACAGACTCATTCCCTGATGGTGTAAAGTATGCTCTGCGTCAAAACCCTGATATTATACTGGTCGGTGAGATGAGAGATAAAGAAACCGTAGCGAGTGCAATCAAAGCGGCAGAAACGGGACACCTTGTTTTCTCCACTCTGCACACAAATGATTCTATTCAAACTATAAACAGAATTATAAACCTCTTTGAACCCCATCAAAGAAACTATATCACAACCCAGCTTGCAAACATTATGCGTGGAGTAATTTCTCAAAAACTTATACCGAAAGCTGACGGTAACGGACGTGTTGCTGCTGTTGAAGTGTTGACAGTTACACCTGCCGTTAAAAACTATATGATAAAAGACCAGATAGATGATATATATGAACAGCTGAATACAGGCTCACAAAATGATATGTTATCTTTGAACGCTTCTTTGTGCAAACTCGCAAGAGCAAATGTCATCACTGATATTGCCGCCGTTCAGGCTTCGGAATATCAAAACGAATTGAGGCAGATGCTGAGAGGCGCATATACCGGTTCTCAAAGATAATTTTTTAAATAGGAGAATAATATTAATGGCACCATATCCAGAAACAGAAACCATGACGCTTAAGCGTATCGAAGTGGCGATAAAAAAACGTGACTGGTCACTCTTATCAGAGGGACTTGTTAAAATACGAGAAAAATTTGATATTAACCACAGATGGGAACACTATGAGCAATGGAGAGAACTTCTGCTGCAGGCAGAAGAGGCAAAATTGCCGGATGAATTATGGAGATCTTTTTGTTCTACAATCTCAAAAATTTTGGGTAATGATGTGATAACTCTTCCTCAAGAACAGGCACAGACGCTTCCTCTTGAAAACAGAGCTTTTTCATCTCCTTATCAACAGCCTTCGGTCTCTGCAGAGAAAAAAGAACCTCAGCAAGAAGCTCAACAGCAACTCTCACTTTCTGAACCTGAAAAGAAAGAGGAAATTATCATATCAACATCTTTTCCGCTTAAAGAAGAGGTATCGGAACAGAAGAGTATCAATTCTTTGGAAAAGTCTTTCAAGGACAGCATTGCCGTTTTTTATAACGAAGATATAGAAGAAAATGATATGTCGTTAATCTCCTCTTATCGAAACGGTCTTGATTTGATGATTGAGAAGAATAACGAATATTTTCCTCAAAAAAGCTGGTTTGAGAACTTATCATATCTGGTCAGTTTGTTGAACAAGCCGAACGCTCAGATGATAGAGTTTTTGCAGGGGATTAAAAATGTAAAAGTAAGCGGGGCAATTATTTCTTCAGGATACAGTTCGTCTGTCGTGCAGGCTATGTTGAAATCAGGTATAAACTTCGGTATACCAGGGTTCAGAGATACGGATAAATCAGGAAATTGTATCAAATATATCCCTCTTGGAGGATTAATAAATTCTTATATCTGTCCTTCATGCGGAAGTAAATCTTTGAAGACAGGTTCTCATTTTGATGCTGTTGTCGGCTGCTGCAAAAAATGCGCCGGGATGATTTATCCTGATATCTATGATATAAACTCCTCTCTTGCCTCATCATCTCCAAAGATGTGGTATAATTCTTTCAATTCTATGATAAACTCAAAAGTCTGGGTGTTGGTTAACCCTCCGTATCATTCGAAAACTCAGGTTGAAGAATTTTTATCTTACGTAATTAATGAAGCTTCTGAACTGCAGCGAGTTTATATTATTGCAAAATCAGAAATCGGAGCTTACTATAAATATCAAATAGAAGAGAAACACCCTTCAGTTGTTGTAAAAGACCATTATCCGTCTGTTTCCATGTTTATGGGAGATTTTACCAATATTGAACTTGAACAAAAGAGTCCTGTTCTTGTTTAGTATGGGTATAAATAAAAAAATAACCTGTTCTTTTGAACAGGTTATTTTTTAGGGCTTTTCAATCATATCGACACGTCGTTTGTGACGTCCGCCTTCAAACTCAGTTCTTAACCATGTATCAACGATGTCAAGAGCCAGATCTATTCCTACAACACGACCGCCCATTGTGAGTATGTTTGCATCATTATGAGAGCGACTCATTCTTGCCGAATAGGTGTCATGACAGGTGACGGCCCTTATCCCTGGAATTTTGTTCGCAGTGATGCACATCCCCAAGCCTGTTCCGCACAGCAAAATGCCTTTTGAATAATTTCCGTTTGCAACACTCTTTGCAACTTCTTTTGCTATCGGCGGATAATCTACTGAATTTCTATCAAATGTTCCGAAGTCTTTGTAGTCAAATCCGTTTTTTGCAAGATATTTTTCGATGTAAGTTTTCAGCTCATAGCCGCCATGGTCACATCCGAGTGCTATTTTTGATTTTGGCATTTTTTCTTTCTCTCCTTTTATAATTTAAGATATCCTTGTCTTAAAATCTTATAAGTATTATCCTCATAAACCGCAACTACGGTTGATTCAAATTTTTTATCGGGGTCTTCTCCGTCTGTAATAAAGTCTATTTTATCTCCAATTGAGCTGATAACTTCTTCTTTTGTTATAGAGGAGTTATTTCCTGAGATATTTGCGCTTGTTGTGGCAATTGCATGAGTTTCGACGCATTGTTCAAGAAAATCAAGCAGGTCTTTGTTATCAGGTATTCTTATTCCGACAGTATCAAATCCTGATGTCATATAATCAGGTGTCATTTTTGACTTTTTGACAACAAGAGTCAATGCACCGGGCCAGTATTTTTTGCTCCATTCAACAGCAAGTTCTGGCATTTTGTCGACATAAGGCTCCAGATATTCGATTTTGTTTGATAAAAGTATCAGAGGTTTTCGTCTGTCCCTGTGTTTTATTGAATAAATTCTTTCAACACCTTGCTTGCTTTCGATAAGGCATCCCAAACCCCATACCGTGTCTGTCGGGAATGCAAAAACAGCATCTTTGTGTGTTTTAAGATACTGTTTTTGTTCTTCATATTTTTTGAATATTCCGTTCATTATTTTTTCAGACTATTGAGTTTCAAAACAACATTACCGCTAATATCAACGCCGCCGTAAAGAAGTACTCCGCTTGTAAATACCGCATCGAGTTTTTGTTCTTTTGCAACGAGTTTTACTGCATTGATAATATTGTTTTCAACTTCTTTTTGTTTATCCACCTGATAGTCCTGGAATGCTGTCAATTTAGCTTTGAATTCGGCAGAATATTTTTGTTCGAGATTTTTCTTTTCGACAGGAGATTTTGCGTTATTGATTTTTTGATTTGCTTCTGTCATAAATTTTTGAATTTCGATATCTTTATTTTTAACCTCTGTGCTTATTTGTTGTGCATAGGTATAATTCTTGAGAACTTTGCTCAATTCTATATAACCGATGCCTGCTGCATTGGCTATATTAGTACACATCATAACAGCACCTGTCATAATCATTGTACATAATACTTTTTTGTTTATTTTCATAATTTCTCCTTTCCTAAGTCCGTTTTATTTTTTATTTAATTAGTACATTTCTCCTATATCAAACAGGAACCTGATTTTTTGATCTCTTCCCGCTCCGACACTTGTGAGAGGATAACCCCAGTCCAGTTTGACGGGACCCAATCCCGGAATATTGATTCTCAATCCGGCACCGACAGATATACCATAACCAGGATAGTCATAAACGTCATTTATCGGTGATTCCTGGAATATTCTGCCGGCATCTGCGAATGCTGCAATTCTTATGTCATTGAAGAATTTGTTCTTTGTAATTTTATCCATAAAAGGTATCGGAGTTCTAAATTCTGCAGTACCCATCACAAGCCCGAGGCCTCGACCTGCTTCACCCTGTCTGTAACCTCTCATTGATCTCATACCACCGAGTGAATATCCTGCAAACAAAGGCATATCTCCATGCAGATTTCCGCCTGCCTTTGCCATAAGAGAGAAGGATGATTTTTTACCGACAGGATAGTATTGTTTGATAACAGCATCAACACGCCCAAAGCTGTCTGTTGTGTTGAATGAAAGATATTCTTTAAGTCCTAAAGATGCGTACATACCTGATCTCGGGTTTATGAAGCTGTCACGTGTGTCATAAACAAGACGGGGACCGAGTGTGAGAAATGTTCCGCTTGTGAGCATCTCTTCTCTTTTTGAAAAATCAACGCCTGCCTGCTGGAATCTTTGACGCATGGTGAAGTCATCACCTTCTTCGATGCTTACACCTTCGACACCGAGAGCTATGCCTCCTGCCAGATGCGGAACTTTTGCAAACGGATGGGTAATTTCGACTTCACCGCCCAAGTATTTTTCAATGGCAAGAGGTACCTGCCAGCTTGCGAAATCTCTTCCATAGACTCTTGCCTGAAGGGCATTTGTTGTCTGTCTGAATCTCGGTTCCAAAAATCTCGCTTCAATTTGATAGCTTGCTCTTTTGATGATATCTGCATCCTGGAACATCAAGCCGCTGCCGCCCGTGAAGTTGATACCGATTTCCTGTCCGAGTCCTCTGAAGTTATGTTCGGTGTAACCACCTGAACCGAACAAACCTGTTGAAGTATCAATACCACCACCGATAGTGATTGAACCCGAGCGTTTTTCATCTACTTCAATAGTCAGGATATATTTATTCGGGTCTTTATCGCTTGGTTCTATCACTCTTCGCACGTCTTCGAATGCCTGTGTCCCGTAGATTCTTTGCAAGTCAGCTTTCAGCGCATTTTCGTTATAAACAGAGCCGGGTTTTATCAGGATATTTCTTCTTATAACAAAGTCTTTTGTCTTTTTGTTTCCTGATATTTTGATGTCTTCGATTGTTCCTTCATTGATGTCTATATTGATGATACCGTCCGGGTCATCTGAGATTTGTGTGACTCTTGCGAGGATATAGCCTTTTGATTCATAGAGCCTTTCTATTTGAGCAATTGCTATATTCAAATTGTTAATGTTCTGAGGCATACCTATGTTGCCGTTGAGTCTTTCGAGAATTTCAGTTGTATCAACAGAGTCATTCCCTTCGATGTTAAAACCTGTAATAGGTGCATTTTCCTGAAGAACAATTTTGAGGATAACACCTTCTCCGGTCGGCTTGAGAACGGCTTTCATCTTATCCGAGAAGTATCCCATTTTGTAGACACTTTTCAAGCTTGCCCTGATTTTTTGTCGGTCAAGCTCTTCCCCGGGTTTTATCAATACGGCTTCTTTTATTTCGTCCTCGTTTACTAAGTGGTTTCCTTCGACTTGAATTTCTTTTATTAAAACAGCTTCGTCATATTTACGTTCTGTTTCCTGGTCAAGATGCTCCTTAGCTATATCTTCAGCCTTTGAAAAAGGTTTCTCCTCCGGGTTGTCTGTGATAGCTAAGGAATAATTTGTTATACAAAGTAATGCGATTAAGGTTAGGACCGACTTTTTTAGCATCTATTTACCTGACTACTGTTTTTAGTATATTATACAATTAAAATAATAGCAGGTGGAACAATTTATTTACTGTATATTTTTTCTTTGGAAAAATAAGAGGATTATATGACTTATAACTATGTAATAACAATGGTTTCAGACATTAATGAAGCAAAATTAATTGCAAAAAATCTTGTAACGAAACATTTAGCATCCTGTGTAAATATAGTTCCGTCGGTTACATCGATTTATGAGTGGAAGGGTGAAGTCTGTTCTGAGAGCGAGTTGATGGTATTTGCAAAAACACGCAGCGAATTATTTGAGGAAGTAAAAAAAGAAATTTTGAGTCATCACTCTTATGACTTGCCTGCTGTCGTTTCAATACCTGTTGAAGACGGTCATAAACCATTTTTGCAGTGGGTTGATGAACAATGCAAAAAATAAAAGAATTTGATGAAAAGAAGTTGATATCTTTTTTGAAGTCTTTGGGGATTGTTGTCAAAACAAATACCAAAGCGCGCTCTCATCAGGGGTGTTATTTTAATAACAGAATTGATGTGTCTGTGAAGACTCCGAAAGAAAAAAGAGTGCAGACCCTTATTCATGAATTTGCGCATAAGATACACTCTGATATAGAACCTGATATTCACAAGAGAAATTCTCAGGGAGGAACTCTTGAAAAGCTGTTTGATTGTTGTGAAGTTGCAGAGATTTATGAAGAGCTTGTTGATGTAACTAATTTTGTTGATAGAAATTCTCTTTTTGAAGAATTGATGGAGAAAAAAGAAAAAATAAAAAAGCAAATAAAACAACTCGAAATTGCTATAAAAGAAGAAAATCCCGAATTTCAACGTTCGAAAGATTTTGCGTATGCAAAGAATTTTTTCAGGAAAAACAAAACAGATGCTTCTTATCTGCTCAAACATGACAGGATTATTCTTGTATCGCCGGTTTTGAGGAGGAAGAGCTATTATGATATAAAGAATATAGACGAAGATTTTCCTAACCTGCCTGTAGTGATAAGGGACTATATAAAAATAAAATCTCTTCAGCGCAGGCAGAAAGCTATCTCTGTCAAGATAAACAAATTTACAAAGTATTATCATCGTCCTACCGAGCTTTTTGCGAGGTTTGTCGAAGGGTTGTATCTTGATTGCGAAAAAATCAGTTGTATTGCTCCTCATAGTTGTGATAAATTTTTTGAGTTATTAAACAACGGATATTATGGAAGTTTGAAAGAACTGTTTACGGAGAAAGAAAATGCCTTTTGAATCAAAAATAAAAACAATTGAATGGCTCGGTGAGTCAGTGAAGATGATAGATCAGACAAAAATTCCTTATTCTTTTGAGACGATTGAGCTTACGAAGTGCGAGGAAGTAGCAGAAGCAATAAAAGTTATGATAGTAAGAGGTGCACCAGCTATCGGCATTGCCGGAGCTCATGGGGTTACTCTTGCGGCTATTGAGCTATCAAAAAAAGAAAAGGATAAAAAAACTTTTTTGCTCAAGTTGAAAGAACGTGCGGAGTTTTTGAAATCAACAAGACCGACGGCAGTAAACCTCATGTGGGCTGTCGATAAACAGATTGAAGCCGCTGAAAGTTATGGCGGTGATGATATAGACGGTGTTGTCGAAGTTTTGAAAAAAAACGGAGTTATGCTCGAGAATCAGGATGTCGAAATTAACAAGAAAATAGGCGATTTTGGGGCAGCGATTATTCCTGAAGGTGCAACAATCCTTACTCACTGCAATGCGGGAGCTCTTGCAACAGTCGGGTATGGAACTGCTCTTGGTGTTGTTCGTTCTGCTTATGCAAAAGATAATACAATTCGTGTGTTTGCTGATGAAACAAGACCCCGTCAGCAGGGAGCAAGACTCACAACTTTTGAGCTGATAGAAGATGGAATTCCTACGACTCTTATTACTGATGGGATGTGCGGATATTTCATGAAAAATCATATGATTGATGTTGTGGTCGTGGGCGCTGATCGAATTGCAGCAAACGGTGATACTGCAAATAAAATAGGAACTTACACCGTTGCACTGGTAGCGAAGGCTCATAATATACCTTTTTATATTGCCGCTCCTCTTTCAACAATTGATATATCAATCAAAAACGGTGATGAAATTCCGATTGAGGAAAGAGGAAGGGAGGAAGTTACTCACATCAACGGGAAGACCATTTGTCACCCTGATGTGAACATAATCAATCCTGCGTTTGATGTTACTCCGAATGAATACATTTCGGGTATTATTACGGAGGTGGGAATATTGCGTCCTGACTATAAAAATTCGATTGCCGATGCTATGAAAAAAATGTAATTTTGCTTTGGCAATAAAAAAAAGGAATTGTTTTTATTATAATAGGTAGTTATGTGATAAAAACAATGGAAGTAACTTCTCAACTAACAAGTTTCAAAATACCAGAGTCTTCGAATTTTTGTAAAACATTCGAAGATTTTGGCGTGTCTGCCCCGTCTGATTTTTATATAAAAAGAGGGGTTCTCCTTGATACGTTTGAGAAGGTGCAGAAAAAACAGGGGTGGTTTGCAAGAAAATGGGATGATTTGAAGAATGCTTTGGGAATGAAGAGCGGATCAAAGAATGTGAAAGATGTTTTGAGTAAAGTTAAAACAGGTCAGGTTGAACAAGCCGAAGGGAAAAATGTTCTTGAAAAATATATAAAACAGCAATCATCTGTATCTCAGGGAGCTATGAACTTTATTTCAAGTATGCTTGTGATGGGAGCGGCTGCGCTTCCTTTGAAGAAAAAAGGAACGGTTATTTTATCTTTATTGACGGGAGTTTTATCCCGTGTAGGGCTTGGCGCTTTTGAGGCATCGACAAATAAAGTTGAAGGAGATTATACATTTAAAAAAGCTCTGAAAGATACCTCTTTTGGTTTGGTTATCGGAGGTATCGGACCTCTTGGCAAACTTGGGGCGCTTAAGCTTGAAGATAAAGTATCTCTTAAATTATTTAAATTTATTGCAATGAACGCTGTTGCAACGGGGGGAACATCTGTTTTCAACAGTGTATCTTTAGCTGCCGGATTGTTGAACAGAGATTTTGCAAAGTCATTTGATGAGAAGTATACAAATAAAAAACAAAATGAAGAGAGGCGTACTATTTTGATGCCAAAATAGTTGAAATGCTTTCATACCCGTTTTCGATAAAGTCTTTGAGCCGTGAGTCGCTGAAAGAGTTTCCTGAGTAGTTTATTTTGAGAAAGTTTTCGTAGACTTCGAACAATCTGCCTTCTTCGTAGGCTTTGTAGTATTCTCTCCAGTGAACTCCTACTTCTTTTTCCTGATTTTGCAGGGCAATATGTCCTTTTAGAACTTTGTTTTCAAATTGTTTGTAGGTTCTTATCCCGTAATGGAAAATAGTGATGTCATCATAGACAATAGCACGTTTGTTATGCATTTTTGCGTTGTGGTTGCCTTGAGCGATTGATTCGTAGTCTTTTGTTTTGCACATACATTTGCTTGTGTATTTGAATGAGCTTGTGTTGCACTCTGCGAGAATTCCCCTTGTGTTGTGGTAGAATTTTTCGTCGTCTTCGAGAGATTTTGCTTCGGGGAAGATGTTGAACATAGGGATTATTGCGATGTTGTAGTTTTTCAGTTTTTCGATGTCTTTTTTGAAGTCATTGTGAGAAGAGTACCAGAATTCATCTGCGTCGGCGTTTATAACCCAATCGGCGTTGTATTGTTCTTTGGCGATTTTTATCATTCTGTCGACGAACTTTGCCTGGTCAAAATCATCGTCTGGTTCTTCGATAAGATGGAGGACTCCTTTTTCCTGATATTTTTTGAAAACCTCTTTTGTGCCGTCAGTTGAGTTGTTATCTGTTGCGATGATAAAGTCTATTCCCTGTTTCAGGTGAAATTTGATGTTTTCTTCGATGACATCTATTTCATCTTTTGCAAGAATGGTCATAATAATTTTTTCTTTTGATTTCTTTGCGTTGAAAATTTTGTACTGAAAAGAGCTGCGGAGTTTGTTTCTCAGTTTTTTGTCAGGGATGAGTTTTATCAGGTTTTCGTTCAGTAACATATTAAATCTCCTAGAGTTTTCTTACAAGGTTGACCATTTCTTCAAAAGAATAAGGATTTTTGATTATGTGCAATTTTGTGTTGAGATTTTTTTCGACATCTTCGATTTTCAAATCATCGAGGAATGTATCTTCTCCATCTCGCAGCATAACAGAGGGGATGATAATATTCTCCAGAGAATCTCTTTTTTGTTCGAGATTTTTGATAATGTCTTTACCTGTTATTAGTCCTGCAACAGTAATATCATCACCCCAGAAATAACTTTTTAGAACATCGAGTTCTATTGAGAGGTTATTTATTTTATTGAATTCATCAACTATATCCTTCATTGCATAAGAAGCGAGAAGTCCTGTTGCTAGGGTGAAGTTTGTTTTTTTTGATATAGAGCGTGGGAGTTTTTTCTTTAGTTTATGGAAGCTGTCCCTTAGCATTCTGACCGTGCCGACTCCGTCTTCAAGCTGGTTGTATCCTTGATAAAATTCTTTTTTCGGGAAGTCTTTTCCTGCGAGCATAAAAAATTCATCGGAAGGAAGAACAAAGTTTTGTTTCATATTGGCATTAAATTCAAAAACCTGTTCGAGAACTTCTTTTGCTTTATCTGGCGTAACTTTTGTGAGGTCTGTGTTTTCTCTGAATTTTGTAATTCCAAGCGGGACGATTGCTACCGATAAAATATTATCTTTGAGTTCAGATAAATCTCTGAGCGTTCTTGAGAGTTCTTCTCTGTCGTTAAAACCAGGGCAGAGGACTATTTGAATGTGGCATGGGATGTCAATTTGTTTTAACCATCGAAGTTCGTCCATAATATTTGCTGCTTTGGGGTTACCCATCATAGAGGCCCGCAGTTCAGGGTTTGTTGTGTGAACAGAAACATAAAGCGGACCGAGTCTGAGCTGTTCAATTCTTGTTCTGTCACTCTGTGTTAAATTGGAAAGAGTGACATAAGTCCCATGGAAATAGGACAGGCGGTAGTCATCATCTTTGACATAAAGACTTTTTCTCATGCCCTTTGGCTGCTGGTCTATGAAACAGAATTTGCAGTGGTTTGTACAGGGTTTTATGCGGTCGAAAATTACTTCTGAAAACTCAATGCCTAATGGTTCGTCGTAGTCTTTTTCTATTTCGAAGATTTCTTCTTCTCCGTTTTTGTATTTGATGTGAAGTTCTATTTCTTCTGAGCAGTCAAGGAGTTTGTAGTCGAGTATATCCCGCAGTTTTGTTTTGTTGAATGATAAAATTTCATCACCGGCTTGGAGACCCAAATCGTCAGCAATTGAATGTTTTTTTACCGCTCCTATTATGACTTTATTATTCATAAAATACCTGCTATTAAGTGAAGAAAATCCAACTGAGTATCAAATCGCAGATGAATAAGACAATTGTAGAATACATGGCAGCTTTTGTGGTGGCTATTCCTACTTCTTTTGCACCGCCATTGGTAAGATATCCCTGAGTACAGCATACAAGAGAGATTAACAGACCGAAGGCAGCAGCTTTAATTATTCCGATGAACAGGTCTTTAGCATCCATAAAAGTCCATATAGAGTATATAAACATATTAGGGTGCAGTTCTACGGTCGCATAGGCGACTATTATTCCGCCGATAATCCCTATTAGCTGGGCGATAATTGATACCAGAGGAATTGCAATTGTTGCTGCTGCCAGCCTTGGAGCAAAAAGATAACCTATCGGAGATACTCCCAGCGTTTTCATGGCATCTATTTGTTGTGTTATTTTCATGTTTGCAACTTCAGCAGCCATTGCGGTGCCTGAGCGGGCGCTTATTGCAAGAGCTGCAAAACCGGGGCCCAATTCTCTGATTATCGCAAAAGTGACAACTCCTCCTATATAGCCTTCTGTTCCGCTCATGGCAAATTGCTTTGAGAGCTGGAGAGAAATTACCGCACCTGTGATAAAAACAATGGTGCCTGCTATTGCCAGTGAGTCTGCGCCTATGTTTGCGATTTGGTTTATACACTCTTTGAATCTAAAGTTTTTTGAAAATATAAACTTTAGAGATTCAAACAGATTGATAGTACACTCTCCGATTAGTTTAATCATAAATTTAATTTTATAACAGAAAAGTTCATTTGAACATAGTTGAAGAGATATTTAAACTGAGTTTTATGTTGATTTATTAATTAATTTTACTGATATTTGGGCGTTTTTGTCTTTTTCTCTTTGTTTGTCATAAAATAGAATGGTAAAAATATTATTGTTGTTTGCACCATCGAAATCGGGAGAGTCGTTTTGTTTTTAGTTAACATAATATCAGTGGTTTTATCGTTATTTCTGGCGTATTATCTGCTGTATTGTATATACATAGTTTATTGTGCATCAAAATATAATCTCTGGAAGATAAAGTATAAGTATCCATCAGTTAATTATTATCAGAATTTGAACGTTACAGTTTATTCTCATAATAACGGAAACGATGTTGTTGAACTGCTTGAGCAGTTGAAAAGACAGGATTATCCTCAGGATAAATATAAAATAAACATAATTCTTGATAATTGTACTGATGGTTCACCCAAACTGCTTGAGATAATAGGAGGAGCACGTTTGTGGCGGATAAATTCCGAAGACGGTGAACCTATCGGACAGAATGCTGCTATTGAGTGGTATGTTGATAGAGTGCTTGCAACAGATTATACAAACGGATTTGTTTTTTTAAATGCAGAGAACAAGGTAGATATAAATCTTTTGGATAAGGTAAATGCAGTGTTGAAAGATTATTCCGTTGTAATAGGACATCGTGTCCCGAAGGAAGAAGGGAATCGTTTGACGCTTGCAATGAGAAAGCTGCTTGATAAAATTCATTCCGAGATTGTTATGAAAGGACGTTCGATGGCTGAACTTCAGCTTACTATCGATACGTCGGTGATGGCTATCAGGCAGGAAACACTTGAGAAGATAAGATTTATAACTGTTGAAAATCAGTCTTTTGAGTATCTTTATTCAATGCTGCTTGCAAAGTCAGATATATCCACAATTTTCTATGATGAAGTAAAAGTTTATGACAAAAACAAGACCACGCTCTCAGGTTTGTTCAAGAAATATTACAACATTGTGAAATACAACTGCAAGTCATTTATTCAGGGGATGAAGTATATATGCCGCTCAGCAAGCAGTGTGAAGTTCAAGGAATATGTCTTTTCTCTTGTTTATCCAAATGATTTGATGCTGATAGTTCTTTTAGGGCTTTTAATTTATTGCTCGGGGATTCCTGATTTTGCAATGAGCTATAAGATACCTTATTTTTTGACTATAGCATTTGTTCTCACTGCTGTTTATCTTGTTATGGTTGCGAGAGTGAAATTCAAGGAGATTTTGCTTTATCCTCTGCAGCTTTTTGGCGAATTGATATTACCTCTCGGAGCGAAAGTTCAAGTTAAGCCGCTTCTTGAGAAGATACCCGCACTGCGTGATATAAACTTTGAGATGATAAAAAAAATGCCTGTTAAAATAGTTTCCCGGATATCAGGCTTTATGAACAGAAATAAAGAGCCTGAGGATGCCTATGATGTTTATTTGACTAACGGAAGCAGATGCAAGCTGCAGATTATAGAAGAAGACGGATTGGTTCGTGCTGTGTTGTGGTTCAACAAAAAACGTATGACTTCACTCAATCATATAAAAACATCAGGGGCCATAGAAGAGTTGTCAGATAAACTTTTATCAAGAGGCTTTGCTCTGAAAATTTGCCAGAACTGCGGATATTTTGAAGAAAAAAGGGATGGACGCTACAACTCAAATGAAGGAAAGTGTTTTTGTGGTGTTATAAAAGATGAAACCCGTTCACCATATAGTGTTTATCTCTGGTCACAGTGCAATAATATTATTCCGGCGCATGCAAGAGAGTATATCCAAAAACAGCTTGAAAATATAAGACGTGAAAACGGAAACGAGGATAAATAATCAGTCTTTCAGAGCTCCCTGAGCCTGTCCTTTGATGAAATATTTTTGAAGTGAGAGGAAAAAGGCGAGAATGGGGATGATAGAGATTATTGCGCCCGCTGCAATATATCTCCAGTTTGCACTGAACATGCTCTGCAGGTTGTTTATTCCTACGGGAAGGGTGTACATGGATTGTTTTGTCAGCACGATACTCGGCCATAAGAACTCTCCCCAGCTTCCGACAAATGTGAACACTGCAAGCGTAGCAAGTGCAGGAGTGCAGAGAGGAATGATTATTTTCCACCATATTTGAAAAACGTTGCATCCGTCAATCAGGGCTGATTCTTCAAGCTCTTTCGGGATAGAGAGAAATGCCTGCCGCATGAGAAATATCCCGAAGGCATTAACGGCAAAAGGAAGAATAAGTCCCGCATACCCTCCGAAAGTTGATGTTGAGTCAACGAGGTTGAGTTTCAGAACAAGGAGATAAACAGGTATCATAATTACCTGAAACGGCACCATTATTGTTGCAAGAATTGCGTAGAATATAATTGTCTTACCTCGAAAATTCATTCTTGCAAGGGGATATGCAGCAAGGGCAGAAAATATAAGATTTAAAATTACCGTGATGAATGCAACTATAAAGCTGTTTGCGATATAAGCAAGGAAGGGAACCTGTTTCCATACCCCTGAAAAATTTTCGAGTGTAAATGTTTGAGGGATAAACTGAGGAGGGTAGGCAAAAATGTTCTCTTCAGGGGATTTTAGTGCTGTTGATAATAACCATAGAAATGGAATCAGAGAAACAAAAGACATGAACAAAAGGAAGATATGTGCTGATAGTTTTTGTTTATTGAACATCAGGTCCTCCTTTTTCGAAGCATTTTATGTTCAACACAGAGATTATCATGGCTATAATCAACAGGATGACTCCGCCTGCAGAAGCCAGACCGAGGTTGAGATTTTCGAACGCTTCTTTGTAAACATAGTAGACAATTGTCGAAGTCGACTCCATCGGACCGCCTTTTGTCATTACATAGACTTCCGTGAAGACTTTCAGCGCCGAGATAGAACTCATTGTTGCTACAAGTGTTATCGCAGGCCAGAGATAAGGTATTGTAATTTTTAGATGTTTTTGTAAAGTATTTGCTCCGTCTATATCGGCGGCTTCATACAGCGAGTCGGGTATGGTCAGGAGTGTTGCAAGATAGATTATGGCATAGTATCCGAGACCTTTCCATATTGTGAGTGCTATAACAGAGAACAACGCCACATTCGGGTCAGTCAGCCATCCGATTTTGTCTATACCGAGTATTCCGATGAAGTAGTTCAGCAGTCCGTCGTTTGCATACAGCCATTTGAAAGCAATTGCTGCAACAACGATAGAAACAACTGCAGGAATATATAAAATAACTCTGTAGATGCTTATGCCTCTGATTTTTTGATTTATTGCGATGGCGATGATTATCGGGAATATTACGAGTATTGGCACGGCAACAATCATATACAGGAATGTATTGATTAGAACTTTGAAAAAAGATTTGGAGTGAAAGAGTTTTGAATAATTCTCAACCCCGCAGAAAACAGGTGAGTAGAGATTTGAGTCAAAAGACTGAAAACTGAGGAGCAGTGTTTGAAAGAACGGGTAGAAGAAAAATAATATCAGTAACACTGCAGCGGGGGTCAGGAATAAATATGGCGTAAGTTTGTGTCTGTAGTTATCGATAGACATCATTAATCCTTTTTACGATGAGTTTATTATACTAAAAAAAAATGGAATTTATATAGCAAATTCCGCCCAAATTTTTCAAAACAACGTCATACTGAGCGTTAGCGAAGTATCTAAACAAAAAGGATTCTTCAGACTAGAGCACTAAGGATGACGGACTTTTAATAGTGTCTGTGGAATTTGCTATATAAATCCAAAAAAAATGTAAATGTTTTGTTATCTTTAGGTTAGTTTTTCCGTTTTTTAAGTTATTATAGTTATGTATAAACTCCGAAGATGTGGAGAGTAGTATTTAGGGATGGAAACTTATGGACTCATCAAAAAGTATAAGTATTTATTCGGATAAAAATTTGAGCGGAGCACCTGAGATAAATTCAGAGCAGTTTGATAACATCAACACTTTGAGTACTTCTTCCATGCTTGCAAGAAGCGGTGTTCCAGAGTCACACAGATTGGCTGCAGACAGTTATATGATTATCAAAAAAGTTTTCGGTTTTCCTGCCGTACAGTCAAAAATCAGTTTTGAAGAGCGTAAGTTTTTATCAAAGTATGATTTCAATTTGCTTGAATATTCGACAATAAAACAAATTAACGAAGAATTATCTTTCTTGAAAAAATGGAGTTATTCCCGTGATAAGAGTCTTCGTGATGCGTCTGACAGAATTATTCAAATTCGTACTAAAGAGCTGAAATATATCGTTGCTTCGAGATATGTAAGTATTACAAGCGATGTTTACAATGGTTATAGAGCTCTTGAGAAATATTTTGAGTCTATTTCCAAGTATTCAAAATAAAATAAAAGACCTGTTAAAAACAGGTCTTTTCTATTGTTTGTCATTGTATGAAGAATAGTTGATTGT
This sequence comes from Candidatus Gastranaerophilales bacterium, assembly GCA_944323485.1. Taxonomy (GTDB): domain Bacteria; phylum Cyanobacteriota; class Vampirovibrionia; order Gastranaerophilales; family CAJFVJ01; genus Adamsella. The sequence continues at coordinate 23,982 of CALUSR010000006.1, read as the reverse complement.
GACTCCAGGTGCCCACTGCATAGCCAGAATGCGTGTAGAATCTTTCGGGTCAAATTCGACAATTGCTTTGATGTCTTTTGGCTTTTCAGAAATTCTTTCGGGTTTTTGCAAATCCGGAGTTGCTGTTGCTGAGATTTTGTATCCGTTTGGCAGTTGATTAGCCTTTGATGAAGAGGATAATGCCAAAAATTGCTGCATAATAGGCATGTAATCTTCGTTGATGCCAAGATTTTTGGAAATGTCATACAATCCTTGAACAGAGGCTCTGTCTTCTGCCGTATTCATTTCATAAATATTGTTAGCTAACCTTGTCTTTCCAAAAGATTGACTCAGTGCCAGACTTCTTCCAAACGGGCTAATATACATATATTTCCCCTAAAATTTTTTTTACAACAACCTTCTATATTTATTATAGAGTATTTTTTTGAATTATTATATTATTTTTATTATTTTTGTTACAAAAGATTTGATAAAAGACAGCCTCTTTATAGAGGCTGTCTTTAGTTTAGGGCTTATGAAGTTTTATGAACATCCTGAGTGACCGCAGTTCAGGCAGATATAACACCCTTCCGAGTATTTAATCGGCGTCCCGCACTCGGGGCATTTTATTTCTTTCATCTCGCCTGCTGATTGTGTCGGGATATCGTCTTTTATTTCTTTTACTTCTATTTTCAGTTTATTTTTGTCTTCTTTTGTTGTTACATTCATTGGCTGGAATACCCTGCTGTTGTTTCTATAGACAGTAATCCCCTTCAAACCTGAAGTAAATGCAAGGTAGTATGTTTTTTCTATATCTTCTCTTGTTGCCCATTCATTGAAGTTTACTGTTTTTGAAACGGCATTGTCATTGTGGAACTGGAAAGCCGCCTGCATTTTTACATGCCATTCTGGTGCAACATCGTGAGCTGTGACAAATACTTTTTGAAGATTTTCAGGAATTTCGTCTATGTGCGAAACAGCACCGTGATTGTCAGAGATTTTTCTCATTAACTCTGTTGAATAAATACCCGCTTTTTTACATTTATCTTCAAATATGGGATTGATTTCGATGAGTTCTGTACCATCCATAACATTACGGATGAATACAATTGCAAAAAGCGGTTCTATTCCTCCTGATGCTCCGGCAATCATACTGATAGTTCCCGTAGGAGCTATACATGTTGTTGTGGCGTTTCTTATACCATACTGTTTGATTTGTTCATCGAGCTCTTTCCATTGTTCATCGGAAACCATGCCTGCTGAGTGATGAGCATATTTTTCTGAGAGGAAGTTTCTTCCATCGTATATGCTGTCAGTAAAGTTTTTGAATTTTCCTCTTTCTTTTGCGAGTGCAACAGATTCAACTTTTGACTGGTAGTCTATGAATTCCATTACTTTATATGCGAGGTCAACACCTTCATCCGAGTTGTAAGCTATATCCAAAGACATAAGCATATCTGCCCAGCCCATTACTCCGAGTCCTATTTTACGATTGTTGTTGACCATTTCTGCTATTTGAGGAAGCGGGTAGTTGTTGACTGTGATGACATTATCAAGGAAATGGATTGCCAGTTTTGTTGTATAAGCAAGTTTTTCCCAGTCAACTTCGAGATTTCCTTCCTCATTTTCTTTGAGCATTTTACCAAGATTGATTGACCCCAAGTTGCAAGCCTCATAAGGAAGAAGAGGCACTTCTCCGCAAGGATTTGTTGATTCTATATCTCCTATTTTCGGAGTCGGGTTATATTTGTTTATCTGGTCGATAAAGATAATTCCCGGTTCTCCGTTTCTCCAGGCATGATCAACTATGATGTCGAAGACTTGTTTTGCGTTCAATCTTTTGACAGGTTTTTTTGTTCTTGGGTGGATTAGTTCGTAGTCAGTGTTGTTCATGACTGCATTCATGAACTTATCCGTTACGGCAACAGAAATGTTGAAGTTGTTGAGTTTGCTGCCGTCAAATTTTGCATCGATAAAGTCCAATATATCAGGGTGGTCTACCCGAAGAATACCCATATTTGCTCCGCGTCTTGTACCACCTTGTTTCACTGCTTCTGTTGCAGCATTAAAGACTTCCATAAATGAAACAGGTCCTGAAGATACACCCATTGTTGATCTTACAACATCATTTTTAGGTCTTAATCTTGAAAAAGAAAAACCTGTTCCTCCACCGCTTTTATGGATAAGAGCAGTATTTTTTATTGTTTCGAATATGCTGTCAAGAGAATCATCGACGGGAAGCACAAAGCATGCCGATAGCTGTCCGAGTTCTCTGCCTGCATTCATCAACGTAGGGCTGTTTGGCATGAAGCTTTTATCAGTCATGAAGTTGAAAAATTGATTTTCGAGATTTTTTACATCAGCTTCTGTTTTTCCGTACTGCAAATCAGCTGAGGCTATTGCATATGCTACTCTGTGGAATAAATCAAGAGGTGTTTCAGTCGGATTACCGTTGATATCCCTTTTCAGGTATCTTTTTTCAAGTACTTTTATTGCATTATTGCTAAACTGAGCTAATTCTTTTACATCCGATGTCACGTTGTATCTCCTCCCCCTTACGAAAGCTAAACTATCCCTAAAACATGTTAGAACATGATAAGCAAATATTTGCTTTTTGTACATATCTTATTAAGATTTGTTGTAGATATTTTTATTTTTTTCAGGTGTTTTGTTTGAAGCGGGCATTGTTTACTTAACAATATAACAATCTTTAACGTATTTTAACATTCCTTCAAGTCATGAAAAAGCATGTACCATGAGCCTTTTCATGATTGGACATGATGGATATGAAATTAGTATTAAAAAATGTAAAGAATATTTTTTGAAATAAAAAATTTGCTCTTCCTCTGTATTGGTGCATGAAAGAGGCTTGAGCTTTGTTTTGTCAAGCCTGTTAAGCGATAGCCCTCACATGTCAAAAAAGTTATTATTCTAATTGAAATACATTAAAACAAAAATATCGGACATATTTGGAACATCTGGGATATGAAACTATCAGTATTAGGAAGCAGCAATAAAATAATTGATTTAAATGAAAGAAGATTATACAGAGATTTGAGTTTTGGGGTATCAAATCAAGAAGATATAAATGTACATTCGCTGCATTTTGATAAAGCTTATATTCTGCAAGGAGAAATTCTTTTATCTCTTGGTCGTTATAACGAAGCCATAAAAGCCTTTAATCTTGCGCTTGAAATAAATCCCATGTCCTCTTCAGCATATAGCTCTCTTGCATTTATTTATGATATGAAAAATTCTTCGAAAGAAGCGTTGTTTTTCAATCAAAAAGCTTTTGAAGTTTTTGAACACAGCGGAGAAGACAGGGTCTTTTTGTTATCACTTTATGACCAGAAGATGTCTATTTTATCAAAAGAAAATATGGTAGAAGAGATGAAGAAAACAATTTTCTCTGCGCAGCAAAATTTATCTCAGGTTGATTTTGATTATATAGTTGATTGTTACAAAGATTATTTTTCAATAGACTCAAGCAGAAAACTGTATGCAATATAAGTTTAATTCTGCTTTTTTTAAATTTTCAAAGGTTTAACCGATATTTGGTTAGACCTTTTTAAGTTCTGCAAGATTTGGATCGAGAAGCCTTCTTCCGCCTTCTTCGAAGTTTATACTCAAAAGTTTTTTATCTCCGTAAGATATTATTTTTTTGATAACACCTGTTCCGTATTTCGGATGTAAGACATTTTCACCTTCTTTGTATTCGACCCTGTTTACTGAAGGTGTTGATTTTACGTTGTATATTGGAATATTGTCTTCCATTTCAGGTGTTGTATCATTTTCTTGTTCTGAAGGAGGTTCTACTACTTCGGGATTTGCTTTGTATATTGTATTTAAATCTTTTTCCTGCTCATCTGCAAAGAGCTCATCGTCTTCGTCTTGAAAGTCATTATAGTCAAGAATTTCATAGTCATCATTGTTTATTTCATTTTTATCTTCAACAACATTGTCTGAAGGGAGTGTATTTATTTGTCCCTGCGTGCTTAGTTGCTGATTTGCCTGAGCAAAATCGTTTTGGATTTCTTCAAGAACAGGGTCTGGTTGTTCTTGAGGTGCAGGCAGGTTAAGATCGCTTAATCTGTCGTTATCAGGTTGTATTTGTTGATGCGGGTCAGATATTGCCTGAATTTCAGAGAGAATATCTTCTACATTTTCGTTTTGATACATAAACTCCGGCGTTTCAGGAGTATCAATTTCGTCGAGCAAATCTATAGAGCTATCTTCTTCATAAACCAAATCTTCCTGCGGTACAGGTATTGAAATGGCATTGTTATTTGTTGTTGCAACAACAGGAATATTTTTGGACTGTTCGCCGAAGAAGATAAATTCTTTTGTATAAAGTGATTTCAGATATTCTTTGAACATTGCCGGCATATCTACAATCGTGTTTGTTTTTGAGAATAAAATCAAATTTTGTGCAATGTTTACTGCAACTTTTGAAAGAGGCGATCTGTAGTTAACAAGAGCAAATACTTTTATGCTCGGTCTTTTGATGAAGAGGAATTGTTTTATTTCTTCATCAAAGCAGTTTTCATCTATTTCAAACAGGATGTTTGTATTATCAAGATTTCCAAGAACAAACAAAAGATATTCCTTTTGCCATTCTTTATCGAGTTGTGAGAAATCTATTGTTGTAATCAACGTTTTTGACAGCTGTTTTTTTATTTCGAGTATTTCTTTTATGTCATCTGCAAATATATTTGCTTCAGCATATCTTGCAAGAGCATTTTTGAACAGCAGCAGCTCAGGAGTTTGCGAAGATTCCTGATCGATGATTGATTTAAATGTGCTAAACGGGATAAAATCCTGTTCTATACTTTTTAGATAGTCTTTTATTTGATAGATGACGTCTTCTACTACTGCTTTTGCCTCAATTGAAGCAGCTTTCATGTTTTTGAGATATATGTTGTTGAGGTTTGCTATATTTAGAGGGATTTTGAAATCTTCTGTTGCCACAATTTTTTTCCCTCCGACAACATCATTCTTAAAATCAAGAATAACAAGTTCTTCGTTTTTTGATGCAAATTCAAGTTGTAGTTTTGATATGAAATCTTTTTTATCTTGAAGGCTGTCATATAGAGCAAAGATATTTTTTGTTGATGACAGACTTATGTTCAAATCAGTGTCATAAGTAGGGATGTATCCGAGATTCAGAATTCTTCCTTCATTTTTTTCCATAAGAGTCTGGAAAACTTCTTTTCCGACGGGTTTTATTATGCAGTTTTTTGACGGGATATTACCGCTCCAAATGCTCCAGGAGGAGTTTTTTTCAGTAAAAACAGCTTTCATTGTTGCGATATATTCCCCTTCATTTGAGGTTTCAATGTTGACAACCTGAGCGACGATTTTGTTTGTATCAGAGCTGATAAGTTTGAATAATGCGCCTGTTGATACATCATATTTTGAAGGGTTGAAAGATATTTTGAATTTGTTGTTCAATACAGATAAAAGCTGCATATTTTTCCCTATTTTGCACACAAGTCTTTTAACTTTAAGTTTTATAATAGCATTAAAATGATTATATGTGAAATAAACAATAATTTTGTATAATAATTTTATTACATATCTGAAGGAAAAATTAATGACGGTATCTCATATTTTGACGGCGGCACTGCAGGGTTTGGAAGCTGTGGAAGTTGTCGCTGAAGTTGATATGGCTAATTCGCTCCCCGGTATCAGCATAGTGGGTTTACCTGATGCCGCCGTGAACGAGTCAAAAGAGAGAATACGTTCAGCTATAAAAAACAGCAGTTATAATTTTCCCGTGAAAAAGGTTGTAATAAATCTGGCGCCTGCTGATTTGAAAAAGGAAGGAAGCGGGTTTGATTTACCGATGGCTGTCGGTATACTCGGATGCAGCGGGGTTATTGATGTTGAGAAAACAAAAGGTTTTGCCTTTTGCGGTGAATTATCGCTTGATGGCAGACTGCGTGCCGTGAACGGTATATTACCGATAGTTGCTTCTCTTAAAAACAGAGGGGTGCAGGCTGTTATTTTGCCTGAGGATAATGTAAAAGAAGCAGCGCTTGTATCAGGGATTGATATTTATCCCGCTGAAAAACTCAGTGATGTTGTATCAATGTTTTGTTTTGAAGAACCAAAGCTTCTTCCACGTTATGAATTTGATTCAGACAGTTATTTATCTTCTTTGCAGAACCGGCATATTGATTTTGATTTCAAAGATATAAAAGGGCAAAAAAAGGCGAAGAGGGCATTATTAATTGCTGCAGCAGGAGGTCATAATATCCTGATGTCAGGTGCCCCAGGGGCAGGTAAGACTCTTCTTTCAAAGTGTTTTGCAGGTATACTCCCTCCGCTTTCAATTGATGAGGCTATAGAGCTGACGAAGATTTATAGTATATCAGGTTTGATAGACAGGGATAAACCGCTTGTTTCTCAAAGACCGTTTCGTTCTCCTCATCACAGTGCTTCATCAGCCGGTATAATCGGCGGCGGCTCATCGCCGAAACCTGGAGAAATTACGCTTGCTCACCATGGGGTTTTGTTTCTTGATGAAGTTGTTGAGTTTCCAAGGAGTGTTCTTGAAGTATTGCGCCAGCCGTTAGAGGATGGTGTTGTTACCATCTCAAGAGCGATGAACAGTGTGAAATATCCTGCTGATTTTATTTTGCTTGCTGCCATGAATCCATGTCCGTGCGGTTATTTCGGAGATACAAAGAAACAATGCACCTGTTCTGCTTCTCAGGTGCAGAGGTATGTAAACAGGTTATCAGGTCCCCTTCTTGACAGGATTGATCTTCAAATAGATGTTCCTCGTCTAAGTGAAGAGGAGCTATTGGATTATTCATCTTCTCAGGATGAGTCTTCAGAGAGTATGAGACTGAAAGTAATCTCAGCAAGAGAAATGCAAAAACAGCGATTCAAAAATTCTGGTATCAGAACAAATTCACAGATGAACATAAGGCTTATAAAAAAATACTGCAAGCTTGATGAGAGATGCGAAAATATGATGAGGAGTGCAATATCTCACTATAACTTATCAGGCAGAGCTTTTGACCGTATTTTGAAACTATCGAGAACCATAGCAGATTTGGCGGGAGCAAAAGATATATCTTTTGAGCATCTTGCAGAAGCTCTGCAGTATAGGACTTTTTCAAACAATATATTCTAGGCGGGAATTTTTGCCGAAACAGGTGTGTAAAGAGTGAATGTAGTACCATCTCCTTCTTTGCTTTGCACTTCTATTTTGCCGCCATGGAGTTCTGCTATTTTCTTTGAGATATAGAGTCCGAGTCCTGTTCCGACCGCTCTGAATTTGTCGTTGTAACTTACGTATTTGTCGAATATATAAGGAAGTTTTTCTTCTGATATGCCGACCCCTCTGTCTATAATTTGAATTTTTGCGAAGTTATTTTTATCAAGAGATGTTTTAATTGTTATTGTGCTGTTATGCGGGCTTGATTTTATGGCATTAATTGTGATATTTGAAATTACTCTTTTATATTCAGAAGGGTCGACTTCTGCGATAAGAGGAGCTTCTTCGAAGAGTGTTGATATGGTCTGGTTTTTCTCTTCCGCAATTATTTTCAACTCGCTGCAGCAGGTTTTTATAAGTTCATTCAGGTTTATAGGTTCTTTTTTGAGAGATATTTCTCCGTTTTCATACTTGTATTTTGTCAGGAGAGAATCAATCATCGAAAACATATAATTTGATGAGCGAAGAATTTCAGAGATGAGTTCTCTTTGGTCTTGAGATATTTCTCCGAATTTGTTATTTAACAAAAGTTCCATTGCCCTAATTTCAGCTCTTACAGGTGTTTTGAGATCATGCGTCAGTGTTGCGATAAATGTTTCCTTTTGTTTTTCCGCTTCTCGTTCATTTGTTACATCTCTCAAAACAATTATGTAACCGTCTGTTTCGTCTTTTGAGTTTTTAAAAGCCGAGCCCTTCATTGATAGAGTCATAAGTTTTTCTTTGAGTTCTATATCTGAGGCAGGTATTTCATCAAGATATTGATGATGAGGAGGCAGGGGATTTTTGATTATATCCCAGAGAACTTTGTCTTTTAGGAATTCTTCTTCTTTTTCTATCCATTTGCAGAATATATCGCTGCAGGATTTTATTCTGAACTCTGCGTCAACGGTGATGATAGCATCAGTGCTGTAAGTATAAATTTTTTCGAGCAGGTTGTTTTTTACCATCAGTTTATCCTGCAGTTCTTTTGTTCTGATTGTATTTCTGACTTTTGCCTGAAGTTCATCAATGTTAAAAGGTTTTGTTATATAGTCATATGAGCCTGAGTCCAAGCCTTTGACGATATTTTTTGTTGTATTCAGTGCACTGACAAAAATAATCGGAATATGACTAAGGTGTTTGTTGCTTTTTATGAGGTTAATGACATCATATCCGCTCATGCCGGGCATCATTATATCAAGGAGAATCAGGTCATAATCTTTTTCTTCGAGAGCCGGCAGGACATCAGTTCCTTTATCCAGACAATTTACGTTATATCCTATTTGTTCGCATGCTTCTTTCATCAATTCTGCGTTCATAGGGTTGTCGTCAACAACGAGGATGTTTGTTATTTTTTGTTTTTTGATGTTATTTTTTATTGCCTCTTTCAAATCGGTGCAGTTTACGGGTTTTTGTATAAAATAGTCAAATTCAGTTTCTTCTGTATCACTTATTGCGAGAGTAGGGATATTTTTCAGCTTAGGGGAGGATTTTATAAAGTTCAAAATATCATTTGATGATATTTTATCTGTATTTAAATCAAAAACTATCAGATTGAATGCAAAGTTGCTCAGCATATCCATAGTTTTATAAGTTGTATAAGATGAGAATATTTCATAGTCATTATATGGAAGCATTTGTCTTATGATTTTTGAGTATTCTTCTTTTTCTTCGATTATTAATATTTTATGCATACAAACTCAACCCCTCTTTTAATCTTTTTCTTTGCTGTTCGTTTGAATATAATAATAACTGCGGCTAAGACAAAAGCATATTAGACACCCGGGTATATTTTTTTTTAATCTTTCATACCATCTATAATCATACTTTTTATTAAAAATTTTTGTCCCGCTAAAAATACTGCTATAACAGGGATTACCGAAATTACGGCACAAGCCATAAGCTGCCCCCACTGAGTTTCTTCTACAAAATTTCCTTTAAACGCAGCTATTCCTACAGGGAGTGTTCTCATTGCATCAGAACTTGTTACTATAAGCGGCCACATAAAACTATTCCAGGTATTAATAAATGTAAATATCCCGAGCGTTGCAACGGCAGGCATGGCGAGAGGGAGTATTATTTGAAAGAAAGTTCTCACATATCCGCAGCCGTCAATTTTTGCTGATTCTTCAAGTTCATATGGCATACTCTTGAACCACTGTCTGAGCAGGAAAACACCGAATCCTCCGAATAACCCCGGGATGATAAGCGCCTGATAGGTGTCTATCCAGTGCAGCTTGCTCATCATGAAAAACAGCGGAATAATATTTACCTGAGGAGGTATCATCATTGTAGCGAGGATTATGAAAAACAGAGAGTCCCTGAAAGGGAACTTCATTCTTGAAAATCCGTATGCCGCCATCGCCGATATGACTATTTGTCCGGCAGTTGTGAGTGTTGCAACAAACAGGCTGTTGATAAAATATCCGGTTAGCGGAATTTTGGTGAACACATGTATGTAGTTATCTATTATAAACGGCTGAGGTATCAAGCTTATTTTATCGGAAAAAATCTGGTTTATTTCCATAAAAGAGGTCAATACCATCCACAGAAACGGGAAAACCATGCTGAAAGCTCCCAGTATCAATGCTGTATAACCAAATAGAACAAAAATTTTTTTATTCATTGTATACCCATTTCTTTCTGAGCTTCCACTGCACAAAACTCAATATTAGAATTATCAAAAATAAGATATATGCGATAGCTGACGCTTCGCCGGCTTTGAAGTATTCGAATGCATTTTTGTATATCCAGAATACAAGAACGTTTGTCGAATTCTCAGGTCCGCCGTTTGTCATGAGATAAATCAAATCAAAAATCTGGAAGGATGAAATCATTGTGATTAACATTACAAAAAACAACATAGGCGATACAAGAGGAAGTGTTATTTTGAAGAAAGTTTTTATTTCTCCTGCACCATCAAGTTTTGATGCTTCGTATAAACTTGATGGAATACCCTGCAAACCTGTCAAAATCAAAATCATATTATATCCGATGTTTTTCCATATACTGACAAGAATCAGCGAATACATAGCGAGGTTTGAATTATACAACCAATCTATTTGCGAGCGGAAAATCAACTGGTTAACTATTCCTCTTTGCGGGTCGAGAATCCACTCCCATACAATAGCAATAATTACCATAGGTGTTATATAAGGAAGAAAATACATTGTTTTGAAAACATCGGCACCTTTGATTTTTTTATCGATAATAACGGCGAGAAGAAGCGGGATTATGACTCCGAAGATGCTTATTGAGAGAGAATAAAAAATGGTATTAAACAACACCTTGTAGAACAAAGGGTTGCTAAGAATGCTTATATAGTTTTTTAGTCCGCATAAAACAGGCGGAGAAAGTAAATTCCATTTTGTGAAACTCAGCAGAAAAGAGCATAAAGATGGTAGTATTATGAAAATCAATGTTCCGAGAAATGCAGGAGCCACAAAAATGATTCCTGCTGTTTTTTCTCTTGAAAATAATTTATCAACAAACTTAAACAATTTATACTTATACCCGTCTTTATGCTATTTTATTTATATATTATTTTTCGGTAATAATAAAGGAATTTTTCAAAATGAATGATAAAATAAAAGAAGAAGCTTTCGGAAAGAATGATATAAGAGGTATTTTCGGGGATACTGTTACTCCGACATTGTTTTATTTCACTGCAAAGGCATATGTAAAATATGCCTGCGAGCAAACGGGAAAGAATGCAAAAGATATATGGGTTACCGTTGTCAGGGATGCAAGGCACTCATCAGAGGATCTTGCAAAAGCTTTAATAAAAGGACTTACAACAGCAGGAGCGAATGTTGTTGATTTAGGGCTTGCACCTACACCGATAGGGTATTATTCAGAGTTTGCATCACTTGATTTCAATTTGCCCAAAAAAGTTGATATAACAGGAACTCTGATTGTTACTGCAAGTCACAATCCTCCTGAATATAACGGGTTGAAGATGACCTTTAATAAAGCATCCATGAATGAAGCTCAGATACAGGAGATAAAGAAACTTACTCTTGAGATAGCAAACCAGCCTGATAAAAATGCTTTTTGCTATGGGCTTACTAGAAAAGCGGATATTATTCCTCAATATATAGAAAATATGACAAAATCTTTTGCCAAAATCGGTACGGGCTTGAAAGTCGTTGTAGACAGTGCAAATGCAACAGGAGGTCTTGTCGGACCTGAACTTTATCGAGAACTCGGATGCGATGTTGTTGAGATGTATTCTGAACCTGACGGAGATTTCCCCCATCACCATCCGAATCCGTCAGATGAGAGCACACTTGATGATATCAAAGCAAAAGTTGTTGAAACAAACGCAGATTTCGGGATAGCTTTTGACGGAGATTCCGATCGTATCGGAGTTGTTGATGATAAGGGAAGGGCCATCCCCGGAGATAAACTTTTGTTGATATTTGCTCTTGATGTAATAGAACCTTTCAAACTGAGAGGCGAGGTCGCAACATTTGTGTCTGAAGTGAAATGTTCTCAGATTATGTATGACACGATTAATGCAAGCGGCGGACGTGCGATTATGTGGAAAACAGGTCACGGGTTCATCAAGTCGAAGATGAAAGAAGAAAATGCCGTGCTGGCAGGAGAGATGAGCGGGCATATTTTCTTCAAAGACAGATATTACGGGTTTGATGATGCAGTATATGCAGGATGTCGCTTTATAGAGATTGTTGCAAAACATAAGAAAGACAACCCTGAATTCAAAATTTCAGAATTTATAGATTCTCTTCCATGGGCAAGTGCATCAAAAGAAGTGAGATATAAATGTCCTAATGAGTTCAAGATGATTATTCTGACTGAGTTAGCTGAATTGTTTGAAAAAGATAAGAATGTTTTTTGCAATCCGATTAAGGATATAATTACTATCGACGGTCTGCGTCTTGTATTCCCTGATGGGTTTGCTCTTATCAGGGCAAGCAATACGGAACCCGTATTTACGATGAGATTTGAAGCGAAGACAGAGGAGAATTCAAAAAAATACAAAGATAAGATGTTAGAGTTAGTTGATGGAATGCTTGAAAAACTTCAGGTAGAAAATGTAAAAAATTAAGGGTAGAGTGAGATGAGCAATCAAAAATCAGCATTAACCATAATAATTATATGCGTATTATGCTTGTTGGTAGGTATTTTAACAAATATAACAATGAGTATAAAAAAGGATGAAGCAAACTCAAATGCCCGTCCTCCCAAGTCAAAATCGGCAGTATTCTCTTATTCTTCAAATAAGATAGCAATGATAACTCTGAGCGGAGCAATTGATTCTGATTATGAACAAAGCGGGTATTTCGGCAGTAAGGCTTATTCTGCCGAGAGTGTAAGAAGGCTTCTGAAAAAAGCTTACAGCGATGATTCCGTAAAGGGTGTCCTTTTGAGAATAAATTCTCCCGGAGGTACTGTCGGTATGTCGCAGGAAATTTATTCGCTTATTATGAAAATGAGGAAAAAGAAACCGGTTGTTGTTTCGATGGGAGATGTCGCAGCAAGCGGAGGTTATTATATCTCAAGTGCAGCAGACAGGATTTATGCTTACCCCGGGACAATAACAGGCAGCATCGGTGTAATTTTCAGTTCGTATGACGCAAATGAATTGTTTACAAAAAAACTCGGGATAAAAGCTTCTCCGATAAAAAGCGGTAAATATAAGGATATCGGCTCTATGTACCGTCCTATGACAAAAGAGGAAAGAGAACTTTTGCAGAGGACAATAAACATCTCTTATGAACAATTTTTGTCTGATATTACAAAGGGACGTATTTATAGACAGGATAAATATAAAGCTCCCAAGAGATATTTATCCTCAAGAGATTTGAGAAAATATGCCGACGGACGTATTTTTACGGGAGAAGAAGCAAGAGATTTAGGTTTTGTTGATGCTCTCGGAGGACTTGAAGATGCCCATGGCGCTTTCAAACAAATTCTCGGGAAAGAATATCCTCTTATAAACTACAGCAAACCATCGAATTTCTCATCCATATTCTCTTCCATGTCAGAGGCTTTTATGGATAAAAAGACGGAAGTTTCTTATGAGCAATATCTGCCCTTTGGTGTAAGCCATCGTAACCAGATTTTGTATATGTGGGAGTAAGATATGTTCTCTGATTTTTTGAATAACGTATACGGTATGCTTTTTGAACCGAAAAAAACCATTGAGAAACTCAGTGAAAAGCCTGAAGTTTTTCAGAGTGTTCTTTTAATGATTTTTATTTCGTTTTTTTTGAGCATTTTGTTTTTCGGGGTGGGGAAGAATATATTTCTGTTTTTGTTTTTCTCTATATGGATATGCTTCTCATCTGTAGTCTGGTGGATGCTTTTGGCTGCGTTTTATGAACTTGTTGCAAATATTTTTGTGCAAAAGAGCAAATACAAGTCTGTTTTATGTCTTTTGTCTTTTTGTTTGCTTCCGTGGATATTTATGGCTCCGCTTGAACTCCTGAAAAATGCAGGTGTCTGCGGGTCGTTCATCGGCATATACGGTGAGCTTGCGCTGTGGATATGGACAGGCGTGTTGATGTTTTTCAGTCTCAAAAAAGTCTACGAACTGAAAGCTTTGAGAGCATTTTTGTTTTTGATTCTGCCTTTTATTGCAGGGGTTGTTTCTCTGAATTTGTTTATATCTTTTATTGTGAATATTGTGAAGATATTTTCATAGGAAGTGTTGAGAGCAAAAAACAGGCAGCAATTTGCTGCCTGTTTTTTTGTTATGTTATTTCAACAGCTCAGGGAATTTGTTTTTTATTGTGTTGAGAGGAGTTGTTTCATTCCAATTTTCAGCACGATAACGAGCCGTATGAACAGGTGTTTCGCCGTACTTGTTTTGTAATGTTAAGGCTTTTTTTGTTGCTTCGGGGTATTGTTCGCAAAAGTATTCAAACAAGCCTGACTCCGGGAGAAAATATATGGCTGAAGAAACAGTTGTATTCCCAAGTTCATCCTGTATAGTCAGAGTCTTTTCTACTGTATCAGGGAATTTTTCGATTATCATATCGATTGCATCGGTATTTTTGTTGAGAATAAGAATTTGAATCGGAGTAAACCCTCGTTCATTTTGCATGGTCAGAGTTTCTTCTACCGCTTCAGGGAAGTTTTCTGCAAGCAGTTCGAGTCCTTTGCTTTTGTCTGCAAAACGGGCTGCAATATGAACGGGCGTTTCTTTGAAGTCATCTTGTATTTTTATGCTTGCTTCCACTTCTTCATGATCTCTCAGCTCGATAAGATAAAGAAAGAGTTTATTCTATCGTTGTTTTCAGCAAGTGCATGAGTGATTGTCATACCGCCTGCTCCTGGTGTAAGCGGAAGTTTTTCGAGCATTGATTGAGAACCGAAAGATATATTTGCCAAACTCTGAAGGTTTTCTAAAGATGGTTTTGCAAGCTGTATTTTAGGTTCAACAGGAGTTGATACTTGAGATGAGCCGTTTGTTTTTTTATTGTTTTGAGAGGAATTTATCCCGCTGAAGTTTACTTTTGAGATGTTCATACCATTGTTCCTTTCTTGTGATATCGAGATAAGTTGTATGAATAAGGGAAAGTGTTATTTTTTGATTTTTGTGTTTAATAAAAATTTACAATATGTTTAAAAGGTTAAATCAGATTAAGAAAAGTTTTCAATGAAGACGGCAGACTCTTAGCTGCGTTTGGAGTGGCGTACTCTGATATTTTGAGTGCAGCTCCCTACTGGTATACTCTTCGCACACCATGACCTGTATAGCTCATGCCGGCAGCAGAAGAAAGATAAAAAAAACCGACCTTTTTATGGTCGGTGTGAAGTCTTTTATAACTCCTCTAAAGCGGTAGTGAAAGGTATGTGGTATGTATGTGTATGAAGAAAAAATTGAATATCTTTAGCGGTAGATTACAGACTCTCTCTATTTAATTTATTATCTCTCTAATATAGACTGTATGTGGATTTTAGCTCTCTCTTGCTTGTTTTCCTCTCTATGTATATATAAAAACAGTGAGTCATAAAAAAGTGCTAAAAAAATATTCAATAAATATATACTATTGAAATATTTCTTAATAATTATGTTTGAAACTAAAAAATGGTGGTAACGTTGATATGATATTAAATTTTATGACGGTATTGTTTATTTTGTAGCATTTTTGTATATTCACAGATTTTGTAGTTGTATGAAGATATCTTTTTCAAATTATTCTTATAAATCATATTCCCCCTCTTTTTCAGGTGATAAAAGAGGAAAAAACTTGTCAAAAGAGGCAGAGAAAAAACAAACACTCCGTCAACCTTCTGTTGCAGGGGTAAAAAGTTATGTTTCACAGCCAATAAAGGGAAGTTTGATTTATCATTCGGTTATGGATTCATTGCATGACAAGATGACAAATCCCTGGTTTGCTTCAGAAGAATTGAAAAAGACAGAGGAAGTTCTTGAAAGAAATAAAGAAGAACTTGAAAAAGTTTTCGGTTCATCTTTTTATGCAATGAAAAAGAAATATAATTTTTCTCGGTCGGATTTTTCTTATGAAAGCTGGCTGCCTTATATGAGCAGGCAGAGAGCAGAAGATTATGTGCAGGGTTCTTTTCTTGCAGGAGAAACTTTATATCGAGGGTCGCACTCGCCTGAAGCTGCAAAAGAGCACGGTTATAAACTCAGCCGTGTCGGTTTGAGTTATCCAGGGATTTATGTTTCTGACTCGAGAGAAACTGCGTCAATGTATGGTGTAAATCCTCTTGCGCTGAAAGTTAGGGCAAATAATATTGTGAGGCTCAGGGGCTTTGATGGTTTTGAGGAGAGGTTGTTCAATGAATTCAAAAAGCATACACAGAACAGAGAGTTGTTGAAAACACTTGAGAGTATTAAAGGGATTGTTGAATACAGATTCGGGAAAGAGTTGAATATAGATGCTTTTGAACAACGTGTTCAGGCTTTTGAAGAAGATATTCCTTCTCTGGCGTATATTGTTTTAAATCCGAAGAACATAGTAATCATCAACGGATAAAAAATTTTTGGAAAAAATGCTTGCAACTAAAAATCGATTATGTTTATAATATATGTACCGAACGATGCGGGAGTAATTCAGTGGTAGAATGCTTCCTTGCCAAGGAAGATGTCGCGAGTTCGAGCCTCGTCTCCCGCTCCATTTAATATAAGAAGACCTTTTTGGGGTCTTATTTTTTTATGAAAAAGAAAACACCCGAGCATACTCCTCAGGTGTTTTCTTATTGCAAATCAACTTACACCAGTTTATTCATAACAGCCTGTGTTTCTGCATCAACAGGATGTTTTGGTTCGTTTCTGAACTGTCTTAAAATTTCTTTTGTCAGGTTCATAAAGCCGTCACGCCAGATTTGTTCTCCGTCGGCTTTTTGGGCGATGCCGTCTCTTTTACGGCTAAGTTCTACAGTACTTGTGTATTTTATTTCTTTGTCATCGTCAATAACGGTGACGACTCCGTCATATCCTTCTGTGTATGGGTGTCCGTATTCATCTTCGCCTGAAGATCTGACGTAATTTCTTTCAAAGTCAATTGTATAATTTTTATAATCAGGAGTTTGTTGTTCAAGACGTTGTTTGAGAGTATTTATATTACCTATCAGGCTTGCTTGCTGCTCAGGGTCGCCTGAGGCTATTTCCTGGGCTACTTTTTCTTTGTTCATTCTGACATGTCCGTTAAAGTTCATACAACTGATATTTTGAATTTTCATGCTCACGTCCCTTTTCTCTTTTTGTGCGGATATTGGATATAAACAATCTCAAAAATAAAATTTGTTATTTTTTTACGGTTTGTTAAATTTATTTTTTATATATGTTTTGGCAAGTGTTACGGCACTTTTTTCGTCATAGAAAATATTTTCTGAACCGATTTGTGAGGTGATATTCAAATCTCTGAGCTGGTTGAGGACAGCTTCGTTTTTTATCACAAGCATTACTTTTATATGCTGTGTCTGGAGTCTGATGATTATGTCTTCGAGTGCAAAGATTGCAGATATATCAAGCAGGGCATTTGATTCATAATTCAAAATAAGATATTTTGTTCCAAGCATTTCATCAAAGTGAGAAACTATCTGGGTTGCAGAGCCGAAGAAGAATTGACCGTCTATATGCACTACACGAATCAAATATTTGTAGTCATGAACAAGCTCTTCTTCGAGTGCAAAAATTTCTTTGCTGTAGATGTTTTTTACTTCAAGACTTGTTTTATCGGCAACTCTTTTGGCATATAAGAGCGCAGCAAGTGTAATTCCTGCACCGACAGCGAATATGAGGTTATAAAATACTGTCAGCAGGAATACAAGAGCAAGGACATAGAGGTCGTCTTTCGGGGCATATTTGATTACTTTCAATAGTTTTGTATCAACTATGTCATAGCCTATTTTAATCAGGATACCTGCAAGAACGGCAAGAGGGATTTCTTTGACAAACTCTGAGCATGTCATCAATACTATTATTAAAAACAGAGGGTTGACAACAGCTGCAAATTTGGTTGAAGCTCCCGTGTTTATAGCTGCTACCGTTCTCATTGTGGCGGCTGATCCGCTCATTGAACCCGTCATTGCACACAGAATGTTTCCTATACCCTGAGATAGCAGAAGGCGTTTCGGACTGCTTTTTTCTCTTGTCAGAGAATCAGCAACAAGAGCTGTCAGCATACTTTCTGATGAACAGACAACGGCAAGCGTAAGAGCAAAAGGCAGAGCGAGTTTCAGAATATCAAAGTTTATCTCAGGCAGGACAGGATGCGGAAGGCTTATGCTTACATCTGAGATTTTATCAACCTGAAAGCCTGCTTTTATGGAAATGAAAGTGCACAGTACAAGTGCAATTATTTGAGATGGAATAAAGCGATTTATTTTCTGTGGAATAAGAAAGACAATCATCAGAGTTAGACAGCCTAAAATCACAGCCTGTGTGTTGATATCAGAAAAGTCGGCGATCAAGTGTTTCAAACTTTCTATTGGTGTTGACATTGTCTTTTGTCCTACAAGCGGATTAAGCTGCATCAGAATGAGGATGGTGCCTACACCGTTCATAAAACCTGATATGACGGGATATGGTACATATTTGACAATGGAAGGAAGAGAGGTAAAAGATATGCAGGTTTGTATAATCGCTGCAAGAAGAAGCACTGTAACTATTGCACCGGTTTCGTATCCGTAGGCTGCCATAATCGATGCCGTAACAATTGCAACGGGACCTGTCGGACCTGAAATCATCGGGAGTTTTGTTCCGAGAAGACCTGCCACAAGACACAGTATAACAGCTCCCCACATTCCGGCGCTTGCGCCCATCCCTGTTGCTACTCCGAAGGCAAGAGCCTGAGGCAGTGCAACAATTGCTGATACAATACCGCCGAGAACATCTCCTCTCAATGTTGATAAGAATTTTTTGAATGATTCTGTCTGCATAGGAATATATTAACACAAAGGTTTTTCATATTATCCATGTGTTTGCGGATAATGAGTGATGATAAGTACTAATTATTTTGTAATTATATTTTGAAAGAGGTATAAAAATTCTTATGAAAATATTTGTCATAAACGGACATGAAAAATATCCATATAACAAAGGTCTGCTAAATCAAACTTTATTTGAGAAAATAATCAATGAACTTTCAACGCTGAATGAGGTTGTATTTACCGTTTTGCAGGACGGATATGATGTACGGCTTGAGCAGGAAAAATTTTTGAGTGCGGATATCGTTATTTTTCAAACACCTGTGTACTGGTTTTCAGTTCCTGCATTATTAAAGAAATATATAGAGCTGGTTTATGGCTACGGAGTCTTTTACCGTGGAAGCAGTGACTACGGAAGAGGCGGATTGTTCTCACAGAAAAGATATATGTTTTCTTTAACAATGAATGCTCCCGAATATGCTTTCAACAACATAGATGAGTTTTTTGACGGACATAGCATTGATGATTTGATACTTCCACTGCATAAACTTCATGAGTTTTGTGCAATGAAGCCAATACCTACTTTTTCATGTTATGACGTTGTAAAAAATCCCGATATTCAAAAATATCTTGATAGACTGAAAGAACATCTTGATAAATATATTCATCCGTTGATTTGATATTATCTGTGCATACAAACGATTTTATTTTTTGAAAAATGATTTTCAATCAGGCATAATAAGTCTGCTATCAGTTTATTTTCGAAATTTGTTTTATATAGAGAGTTGATTTCTTTTATGAAATAACAAGGGCTGGTGACGTTTATTTCGGTAATTTTTTCATCAATTACATCAATTCCGACGAGATATAGATGCTGTTTGTTCAATTCTTCCGCAACGTTCAGTGCAAGTTCTCTTTCTTTTGCAGAAAGAGACGCCGGGGCAAAAAATTTGCTCGAGTGCGTGTTGAATTTGAAATCGTCTTCTCCAGGGAGTTTTATTACGCATTCATCATAAACTTTTTCGCCGATAATTAGAATTCTTTTGTCGCCATAGACCGCTTTAGGCAGATATTCCTGAACCATAACCGATGTTTTGCCGTCGTTTGTTGCAGAAGAAATGATGGAGTTAAGATTTTTATCTTCTCTGTTCAAATAATAAACCCCGCTTCCGAAGCATCTGTTGAGAGGTTTTATTACGGCTTCATTCCGTTGTTTGACAAAGTTTTTTATGAGTTCTTTAGAACCGGTAATTATATTTTGGGGCACATAGTCAGAAAAGAGATTGATGTGAAATTTTTCATTGAAGTTTTTTATTGATGATGGGTCGTTTATCAGGATAGTTTTTTCCCTGTCGACAAAATCGAAGACATAACAAGCGTTTATGTAGTCAACATCTACAGGAGGATCAGGTCTGAAGAAGACGATGTCAAAGTCGTTTATTCTTTTTGTTTTTTCTTCTTTTCGATAGAAAATATTTTCGTCTTTCAAATATGCGTCAAAAAACAGAGTGCAGGCGTTTTTGTTTTCGATGTATAATCTGTTTTTGGTTGATATAGAAACGTCGAAATCTCTTTTGAGAAATTCTTTGATAAACCAGAAATTTGTGACTAAATCGTTGAACTCAAAATATTTCAGTTCGATTTCATCTATTATAAATAAAATTTGTTTTTTCATAACAACCTTCTTCAACACAATATTATCAGCTAAACAAAAAAAAACAATCTGCGATATAATTAATTCGAGAGGTAACAGACTTGTGTATAAAAAGATAGTTGATGAGATAAAGAGTTTTTCAACACCTGAGGGGGCAAAGCGCCGTGCTTCGTTTTTCAAAACAGGCAGGGGTGAGTATGCTGAAAGAGATTTGTTTCTCGGTGTTGACTTTCCTTCGTTAAGGAAGATAGCAAAGAAGTATTTCAAAACGGTATCTTATGCCGATTTGCAAAAAATGCTCGAGAGTCCATATCATGAAATCAGAGTCGGCGCCGTATTTATTCTTGTGTTAATGTTCCAACACGGCAGTGAAGAAGAGAGGAAGAAGATATTTGATTTCTACATGGAGAATATCCGGTATATTAACAACTGGGATTTGGTTGATGTTTCTGCACCTTACATCGTCGGACCTGTTGCATTTGAAAATGAAAGCGTATTGTTTTCTCTTGCAAAATCTTGCAGGCTGTGGGAGGAGAGAGTTTCCGTTGTCGCAACGCTTTATTTTATTAAACAGAACAGGTTTGATGTTACGCTTTCTCTCGGGGAATATTTTTTGACTCACAGGCATGATTTGATGCATAAGGCTGTCGGATGGATGCTAAGAGAGGTTGGAAAAAAGGATGAGAAAGTTTTGTGCGATTTCCTCGACAAACATATCAATCAGATGCCCCGTACTATGTTGAGATATGCAATTGAGCGATTTCCTGAGGAGAAGAGAAAAAGTTATCTTTTGAGATAATTTTATTTGAAGCTTGCAAAAGTTAATGCTGCTTTTTCTTCGAGAGGATTTCTCAGTTTTGTGATGTTTATTGTATCCTGAGGGGTTGAGTTTTCTTTTTGCTGTTTGTTATATCTGTATTGTGTCCAAAGCCTGCTTATGCCTGCGAGGGTGAACCCCATAAATACAAGGCTGAACAGGAACGGAACCGCTGTGATGGTTGCTTTGCCTTTGATTAGTTTTGCAAATTCGTCTTCGACATTTGTTTTGTTTTTCTTTGCAAGTTGTTTTGCAAGTTCCGGAAGTTCTTCTCTTGTTGGTGTAATAAGCGAGTTATCCGAGGTTTTCTTGATTAAATCAGGGAAGACGTTCTTTTTATGGAGTATGTTTTTGAAACCATGTTCAAACAGTGAGCTGCCGAAGATTGTGTAGAAGGCGACAAGCGGAAGCCTTGTCATAACTTCGAGCTGGTCGAGGCGTCCTCTGTCCTTTGCCGCTTGATTGTATCCGACAACTCCTGCCATAACAGTTGCAGCAAGCTGACCATGGCTAAGAGCAAGTTTTCCGTTGCTTGAGTCAAAGTCGAAGTTTATATATTTTCGAAGGAAAGAGTCGAGTTTTTTTGATTTGATGCCTGCTTTTTCAAACCCCTTAGAAATTTGAGCCCCGGGCTGCAGGATAACTTTGCTTATTGACCGGATTGCTTTTGATTTATGTCCGAGCGCAGCAAATAAAACACCTGTGCCTAAAGATGCCGCAGAAACTATGGCAGCTTTTTTTATGTGAGATTTTGCGCTTTTTTCGACTCTTTGCTGCTGGGCGGTGTCTTCTTTTTGATTTTTATTCAAGTTTGCAATGTTGTTGAAGTCTGATTTTTTGAAGACTTTGAGTGTGAAGAGGTTTTTTGCAAAACTTAGCGCATATTCTGCCGCAGGTATAGCTGCACAGCTCAGTACAATGGCAGCCTTAATCGGCAGAAGATGTTTATCGGCGCCGTTTTTTGCTAATGCTTTGTTTGAGAGGATTGTATCAACGCTGTCAGGTATATGTTTGTTTATTTGTTTTTGCAGGTTTTTAGGGGCAAATTTTGAGAATATTTTTCTTGAAATATGTTCTCCTATCAGCCCCGGAGCGAAGTAGAAGAGGGCAGATTCGCCGAATTCAAGAAAACTCATTTCTGCCAAGTCAGCCTTGCTGCGGGCAAAGACGGCTTTTGGTACCCAGTTTGTTGCGGTGTCCTGAACAAATCTTGTGCCAGAGAGGTTTTCCTGCATTTTTATGAAAGAGTCAAGCGGTTTGAGGCTTTTATCAAGAGTTGAAAACAGTGCGGAAGGTGCTGCTTTGAAGGTCTGTGTTTGTTGATTTCGCTTGTAGGATTTGTTGTTTATGTGGTTTACTTTTAAATTCTGCGTCATGTGTAGATTTCCTCGATGATATAAAACCTGTAAATAAAAAAAACTGCCTGTTTATTTTATGCAGGCAGTTTTGAAATTTTTATTCGAACAAGTTTTACATTCGGGATGAAAAACAGAGCCTGCATAAATTATGCATGCTGCACATCATCATAGCTGTTGTAATAACTTGGTTGTTTTTCATGAGAAATTTTCCTTTGGTATTATTAATACTCTGAAAAATTTTTTGTGTCAATATATACTTTTTGGGAACTTATATAGCAAGTTTCTCAGATACTATTAAAAGTCCGTCATTCTGAGGGCTTTAGCCAGAAGAATTTTTGTTTAGATACTTCGCCAGTGCTCGGTATGACGTTGTTTTGGAAATTTTTGGTGGAATTTGATATATAAATTCCTACTTTTTTAATCCTCGTCAATTGTGTTCAAATATTGTTTCAGCAATAGTGTTCTTTGTTTTGTTATATCAACTTTGAACCCTTTTTGGAGGTTTAAGTATATTGTTCCATGTTTTTGTTCAATGAGATTATCAATAGTTTGAAATTCGCTGATTTTATATTCTTCCCAGAGTTCTTGAGATTTTTTAAGTTTTTTATAAGACTCTTTATTCAGTTTTGATTTTAGAGAAAATATAGTTTTGTCTGTTTCTTTTTCCCACGCCTTTTGTGCAATATCCAAGCAGTTGTTCATATCTTGAGTAGAAGAAGCTTTTGATATACAACTTTCCAGTTCAGCGTCAATATTGTTGGCTACTGCCATTGATGTTGTAGTGTTGAAGAAAAATACAGAGATAAAAATTATTAATGGTAGTATTCTCATAGGCATTATTCCGAGCAAAGAGAACCTTGTTCTTTTGGCTTCAGTAACTTTTTTAGCTTAGGTGATGAATAACAAAGAAGCTGCAAGGTTACCGGAAGAAAGTAGTCCCGGGCTTGAAACAGCTTCTAATAATATTATATCATCGTTTTATGGAAATTCAAGCTATAGTTTCCTTTCGAAATCATTTATTGTATAATGGAAACGAAATTATTATGAAGGTGTACATCGCTATAGTTTCCTTTCGAAATCATTTATTGTATAATCCTATATTGCCAACTAATCGAGGTAATAACGCTATAGTTTCCTTTCGAAATCATTTATTGTATAATTGTGGTAAATGTGACACTTGTAGACGACAAGCTATAGTTTCCTTTCGAAATCATTTATTGTATAATCTATTCCTATAATTCCTATTGAAGCAGATAGCTATAGTTTCCTTTCGAAATCATTTATTGTATAATGAAGCGAAAATAAATAAAAAGTGAGAGATAGCTATAGTTTCCTTTCGAAATCATTTATTGTATAATCTCAAGCGCAGGTAAAATAGATATAACGTAGCTATAGTTTCCTTTCGAAATCATTTATTGTATAATTGCGAATCCGAATTTAATTTGTTTCATTTTGCTATAGTTTCCTTTCGAAATCATTTATTGTATAATTTGTCCTGTTCGGACGTAAAAAGAGGTTCAGCTATAGTTTCCTTTCGAAATCATTTATTGTATAATCCCTTATCAGGTGTGATTATCAGCGGGAGTGCTATAGTTTC
>CALUSR010000005.1 GCA_944323485.1 Candidatus Gastranaerophilales bacterium | reverse complement strand
CTTCGGTTAGTCGCCAATCACCCATGACAAAACAAAGTATTCAATTATCAAAGTCGTGGCGAAATTGGTTCCTAAAACAAAAACACCTCAGATATCTTCGGTTAGTCGCCAATCACCCATGACAAAACAAAGTATTCAATTATCAAAGTCGTGGCGAAATTGGTTCCTAAAAACGAAAACACCTCAGATATCTTCGGTTAGTCGCCAATCACCCATGACAAAACAAAGTATTTAATTATCAAAGTCGTGGCGAAATTGGTTCCTAAAATAAAAACACCTCAGATATCTTCGGTTGGTCGCCAATCACCCATGACGTAGTATCTAATTTATATTATCCATGCCTGATAGTCAAGGATTTTTCTTAGATTATCGTGATTTTATATTTTTTAAACACCTTAATACTCGCTTCAGGCTTAATAATTTTAATTTTTGGTGTACAAATTTTTTTTTTTATAGTAAGCTAAGTCTTACGTCTGTATGATAATGAAATAAAGAAAAATTAAATATATACTAGGAGGTATAAATGAAAGTTATTTTGAAAAAAGATATGCAGTCATTAGGCGATATCGGTGATATTATTGAAGTTTCTGACGGTTATGCAAGAAACTATCTTCTTCCGAAGAATATAGTAGAAATCGCTACTGCAGGCGCTTTGAAAAACAGAGAAAAGAATATCGAAAGAATTAAAGCTAAAGCAGAAAAACTTCATCAGGAAGCTCTTGCCAAGGCTGAAAAAATTCAAGCTCTTGAGCTTATTGAAATTGAAGCAAAAGCCGGCGAAAGCGGTAAGTTATTCGGTGCTATTACAACAAAGAAACTTGCTGAACTCATTCAGGAAAAATCAGGTATTGAAGTTGACAGAAAGAACATTCTGCTTGAAAGACCTATCAACCACATCGGCGAATATGAAATGAAAGTGAAGTTCACAACAAAAGTTTCTGCAGTGCTGAATGTTGGTGTTAAAGCTTCTGAAGTTATTAAAGAAGAAATTATTTCAGAAGTTGAAAATGACAGCGAAGAATAATTTTAATTAAACTTATTAAGAAAAGAGCCGGTAATTATGACCGGCTCTTTTTTATGTCTGTTATCCTACATTTTTGTTTTTGAAGTTCAGAATTTTCAGATGTCTTTCCTGTCCGACACCGATGCTTTCACTCTTGAGATTATGCTGGTCAACAAGTTCATGCTGAAGTTTTCTTATATGCTGGTTCTGAGGCTTCAGCTCTATGTATTCGACATCCGGACCGAGTTTTTCAATTGCCGTTTTGACTTCGTTCAGGGCAAGCTCTGTATCATCCATAAAATCAGTTGTTACGTTCATTGAGTCATCTGATTTTATGTTTAGAGCTTCCTTGAGAGCCTTCTGAACCTGAGGCATTGAATTTGATTTTACATAATATATCGGAAGCCTGTAATCTTTTGCCGTATCGAGAATTTTTGCCCCGCCCTTTGAGAAACTTTTGTGGGCGATGACTATATCGGCTTCATCGATGTTTCTTGTAACCTCAGCGTTCAGGTTTAGTCTTTCTATTGCTTTATCTACAATGGTTCTGTTGATTGCATAGATATAGATTTTTCTGAAATCTTTTACGTCTTTGATGTATTGCTTTGCGTTAAAGCTGAATTTAAGACTGTCGTCAGAAACAGGCTCTTGTTTCGTTGAAATTGTTTCTTCCTTAATCGGAGTCGGAGCATTTTGATCGACTTTTCTGATTTCGGTTTTTACGGGCCATTCTCTCAGGATGCAGTCAACAGCCTCTGCAACATCAGGGTATACAACGAGAGTTTCTCTGTCTTTAATTTCTATTACGATATCAAATGTCGGTTTTTTCTCCCTTTCGAGGACTGTTTTTTGAGTGGAACGTCTTCTCGCTTCATCATCACTTAATGTAACGCTGTTTACACCTCCGACCAGATCAGAGAGTGTCGGGTTTTTGATGAGGTTTTCAAGAGTATTCCCATGAGCCGTAGCAATGAGCATAACTCCACGTTCCGCTATGGTTCTTGAAGCCATTGCCTCTTCTTCGGTACCTATTTCATCAACAATTATAACCTGAGGGGTATGGTTTTCAACGGCTTCAATCATCACGTCTTTTTGCTTTTCGGGGGAAGGAACCTGCATTCTTCTTGCAAGACCGATACCCGGATGCGGGACATCACCGTCACCCGCTATTTCATTAGAGGTATCTATGACTACAACACGCTTTTTGAGATCATCAGCAATAAGACGTGCTATTTCTCTCAGCTTTGTTGTTTTACCTACTCCCGGTCCTCCGAGGAATAAGATACTTTTACCTTTGAGAACCAAATCTTTTATACAAAAAATTGTCCCGGTTACAACTCTACCGATTCTGCATGTCAGCCCTATAATTTTACCTTTTCTGTTTCTTATTGCGCTGATTCGGTGTAGTGTCCCGGGAATACCAGATCTGTTATCACTTGTGAAATCTTCTATTTGATGGGTAATATACCCTATGTCCTCCTCTTCTACCAACTCTTTTCCTAAATACTCGATTGTGCCGTCCGCGTGCCTTATTTCAGGGAGTCTGCCTAAATCGAATACAAGTTCGATAAGATCATCCATCTGCCTGTCTTGCAACTGCCTCGCAACTTTTGGCGGTAATACTTTGATTAGTTTTCCCAAATCATTGTAAAATTCTATCTTATTCATGATTCCCTTTCTGCAGAGTCTGCCTTAGGAAGTACAGTCGAATTTTATTTAGATTTTATCTCCTCCGTATTTATATTATAACCTATTCTATAAAAAAACGCTATAGTTTTTACTACTTTTGTAGTAAAATGTTACTGTTCTTATAATAAAAGGAAGCTTTAGAGCTTCCTTTGTTGATGTTATTTTAGAGGTTATTATTTTTTCTTAAAAATAATCACAGATTAATTTCTCTTCTTTGAATAGTTTTCTTTTTATTTGATTTAGAGCAGAGAGAAGAGGTTTTCTGTTGTTGATTTTTATCAGAATTGCTTTTTTGATTAGCAGTTTGTTGAATTGCTCTTCGTTTTTTTCACTTATGTCATGAGAATTTTTCATAATGTTGATTTGGGCAGAGAGCGCTTTGATATACAAATCAACCTGCGATTTTTTGTGCATTGGTATGTATCCCTTTTCTTGACTATAAAAATTATCCATTAATGTATTTTTATGATATTATATTTTTCCGGTATTTTGTTCCTCTAAAAAAAGTAATACCACTTGTCATCAGATACACTACATGGCTGATTATGAATAACAAACGAATATTAATAACAAGATTAAGCGCACTTGGTGATGTTATACACACAATTCCCCTTGTTTGTGCGCTGAAAAGACAATTTCCTGGTGTGTTTATCGGATGGGTTGTTGAAGATAAAGCATGTGCTGTTCTTGTTAATAATCCTGTTGTTGATAAGTTATATATTTTGCCGAAAAAGAAGTGGAAAAAGAATAAGTCAAATTTTCTCGGAAATATGAGAGAATTCTTTTCGATTATTGCTGAAATAAGACGTGATAACTATGATATAGCGATTGATGTGCAGGGATTGTTGAAGAGTGCATGTGTCAATTTCTTGAGTGGAGCAAAACGCAGGATGTCTCATAAACATACCCGTGAGTTTGCTTTTTTGCTTGCTAATGAGCTGATTGACTCTGGGGCTGAATTTTCTTGCAGCGAGCATATTATCGAAAGAAATTTGAAGTTTGCATCTTATCTTGGATGTAATGATTTGAGTGTTCATTACTCATTGCCTGATTCAACGGAAGAGGACAGGATGTATGTTTCTTCTTTGATGAAATCTTTAGATAAGAATAAGAAGACGATTGTTTTTTCCCCTGCAACCACATGGATTAACAAACACTGGCTGCCTGAATATTGGGGATCGTTGCTTGATGAATTTTCAAAAAGATGCAATGTTATATTCACGGGGATGAAAGCTGATGAAGAGTTGATTGCGCAGATAATTTCTTTTTCTGCAAATAAAGAGTGCCTGAGCCTTGCCGGCAAAACTGATATTATATCTCTTCTTGAGGTTTTTCGAAGGGCTGATATTGTTGTGTCTGTTGATTCAGGTTCCGCTCATCTTGCATGTTCCGTTGAAAAACCAAGGGTTATCTGTATAATCGGACCGACCTCAGAGAAGAGGAACGGACCGTTCGGGAAGGGCAATTTTTCTTTTGTTGCTGATATTTCATGCAGACCGTGTTTTAAAAAAAAGTGCTCAGGGAATAATATTGAGTGTATGCGTCTAATTCAACCTGCGAGTGTTATAGAACATATAAATAAATTATTAACTAATACTTGAAAATAGTGTATAATTTAATCTTATAGAAGAAGTAGTCTCGGATAGTTTATGTTAGATAAAATCTTTAATGCATTAAAATCTTATAATAACAAAATCAATGAAGTAGAATATCAATTTTATAAAGAAAAGAAGAACTTTGTTGAAATTTATGAACGTAACCGTTTTCTTGAGAGCGAGATAGAGCACAGAACAAATGAACTTAATCAGGCAAACAGGAGTATTCTTGCTCTTAGTAATATTCTTGATACGATGAACTCATCAGAGCCGCTGTCTGAAATTGTGAAAAAAATAGTAGACAGGCTGAGTGCTGATATGGGATATGTCTACGCTATGTTATTCCAGATTGTTGAAGAAGACGGCGATAGCTTTTTGAAAGTACGTGCAGTATCAGAGGGTGAATATTCTACAAATATTTCTTCTATTTTGAAAAAGCCTGTTGAGCTATTAAAAATTAAATCAGATGAGTCCAATATTGTATCAAAAATTGTGCAGAATCAGGAATTTGATTTCATAAACAACTTTGAAGCTGTTTTTGAATCATCTAATATGGAACTGGATGAGGGTCAAAAAGAAAAGCTGCGGGCTGTTTTTTATCCGAAGTGTATTTCTCTTTTGCCCATAAAGACTCAGGACAGCAAATTTGGCGCTGTACTGGTAGTGTCACAGAGAAAAGAAATAACTGAAACAGAGCAGAACTTTTTGAAGCTGTTTACCAATCAGGTGGATTTGGCGATTACTATTGCAGGGTTGTTTGAAACAATCAGAAATCAGGCTGTTACTGATCCGATGACAGGATTGTACAACAGAAGGTATTTCAGCTCTTATATTGTACAGGAAGTTGAGCGTTCTTCCCGCTTGAAACAGCCGTTTTCGTTGATTACTCTTGATTTGGACCATCTCAAACAGATAAATGATACATTCGGACATTCTATCGGTGATGAGGCGATTTGTACGATTGCGCATGTTTTGAAAAAAAATGCGAGAAATATTGATATTTCTGTTCGATTTGGCGGTGAAGAGTTTGGAATTTTACTTCCCGGTATTGATTCAAAAGGTGCGATGGTTGCCGCTGAAAGATTGAGGGTGGCAATTGAAAAAGAATCTGTTAAAGAAGTCGGACATGTCACTGCAAGTATTGGTGTTGCGACTTTTTTAGAGCATACGGATAATATAGATGAGCTTATGGAAATTGTCGATCAGGCTATGTACCGTGCGAAGAAGAACGGTCGTAACCGTGTTGTCCTTGCAAGTGTTGAACAAAAGGAAAGCTGGACTGAGATTGCTTTTGATACGCTTCGTGAAATACTTTTATCCCCGGATGGAGAGCTTTCATCCAGAATTGAGCCTGACATAAAAAAGGAACTCGAGAAATTTTTTGATACAAATCCTAAAGAACTTACGGAAAAATTATTCCAGCTTTCTGATGACATAATCAAACGCTATGACCCGATGCATAGTGAAAAAAATTCTATAAAAGAAAAAATACATCTTGCTTCAAAGCTTGCAAAAGAAGCTAAATTGGATGAAGAAGAGATTGATAAGATAAAATTATCAATAATTTTATATGACCTTGGAAATTTGTTTGTTCCTGAAGAAATATTGCTAAAACCGGGACCTCTTAACAGGAAAGAGGCTTATCAAATATCTCAGCATCCGACTATTGCAGTGAAGCAGATATTGAAGCCTGTTGAAAAGATACAAAATATTTTTCCGATAGTTGAGCACCATCACGAAAACTGGGATGGATCAGGATATCCGGGGCAATTGTCAGGAGAGAAAATTCCTATAGGCTCCCGTATAATCTTTATTGTTGATGCATATTGTGCATTAATCAGCGACAGACCGTATAGAAGAGCTTATTCTCAAGAGGAAGCGCTCAAAATTCTGGAAGAGGGCTCTAACTCAAAATGGGATGGAAATCTTGTTAAGCTGTTTATTTCCATAATCAAACAATAGGGTGTTAAATTTTATTTACTTTTTGTTCTTTTGATATCATATTCGTTTTTTGAGAGATTTAATATGAGAGTATGATTTGAAAAAAGAAGAGATTTTATGTTTATAAACAGAATAAATATTTCATCTGTTAACTTCGGGATTTTTGTTATGGAGCCGAAAGATGACAGAAAGGGCGCAAAACCGCAAACAAAGGGAGATGAATTTGTAAAAAGTTCCGTAATTATTGAGATGAAAACGCTGCCGAATTTTGAGGAAGAGAGTTATGAATCTATAGAAGGTAAAAACCTCTGGATTGATGATACAAAACGTTTTCTAAAATCTCACCCTTCTCAGGCGGGCAATGTTGCTGATAATTTTGTTCATATGATTTATAGCAATTCTTTTTTGAAGGATTTGCAAAATGCCAAAAAGAGCGGAGAGGATGGGGATGTCGACAGCTTTTTTGCAAAGGCTTCATTGCTTGTAGATGCTCTATATAGAAGAAAGCTTTCTGCAGAAGATATGGCTGATATAGAGGACGGGCTTGACCTTCTTGAATACAGCTATGAGAATGATTCGTTGATAGAACTCGCAAACAAGAAAGACCATTCTGTTTGGCTTGATGATTTTGTTTCTTTAGGGAAGGATGATTTGCCAGAAGAAAAACGTTCCAAGATAGAAGAAGATTTGCAGGAATATTTTGATGAATCTTTTCTTGTTGCCCCAAAACCTGTTTTGAAACTGGAAATACAAATAGATGAAGAAACTGCTGATGGAACTTATATAGAGGCATTCAGAAAATTTTTGACTATGTCTCGCAATGCAGCGAAAAAGTATAAAAATGAAGATAACTAAAAAATAGTCAATTATTTAAAAAAAATAGTTGACATTTGAGGTATGGTTTTGTTACCCTAATATCACTGGGACAAAAGTCCACCTAGTGCTCCCATCGTCTAGAGGCCTAGGACACATCCCTTTCACGGATGCGGCAGGGGTTCAAATCCCCTTGGGAGTACCATTTTATTATAAGGAGCCGAGAAGGCTCCTATTTTTGTGCGTTTTTTCTGCCCGCTTGAGTATTGCCCGATCTCCCGTGATAAAAATTTATGTCGGATGGTTATACTGAGATAGATTATTTATCAGGGAGGGATGGTTATGAAGCGTTTGTTTGTTTTGTTTATTTTAAATTCGGTATTTATTTCTTCTGCATATGCCGATAGTTGGAGTTTGCTTGGACCGACAAACAGTGGTAGTTATAATACAACGTCTTATTCTTACGGAATGGTGCCTGCTGAGGCGATGAGGATTTATTCAAACGGAGGTACTTCTGGTTTGAGCAGCGGAAGTTATTATGTGAATAATCAGGGCTTTTCAACACCGTGGAACGGGATAAATATTTATACGAGACCAAACAGATACTATGCCCCACGGCGAGGGGGCAGAGGATTCAGAAGACATGGATTATTTAGAGCTCTAAGAAATTACGGATACGGCAACTACGGATATACTCCGATGAGGTCTTACGGAACAAGAATTATAAATCACTGATTATTTTAACCAGCGGAATTTCTTGACCGAACTAGGGTTGTAGAAGTCGCCTTCGATGTTTACGACAAATCGTCTGTATTCTTTGTTATCGAGTTCAAATCCTGGAATTTTATTCAGAATAGGGATAACTGCGGCGAGGTTGCTTTCTGTCAGTGCATCAACTCCTGGTATCATATCAAGCATTGAGTTGATTGAGAGGCTGCCTATCGGACCAAGTACGCCTTTGATTTTCTTTGGTAATCTTCCGAGGACTGTAAGGTCTGCATAGTTGGTTTCCATATCGAAACTGCCCATTATATAGAGGTTTAGGTTCTGGCTTTTTGATATGAGGTTGTCAGTGTGAAGAATACCGTTTTGTATTCTTACGTCGAGGCTTATTGTATCAAAGTGCCCTGTTTTTTGAGGTGTAAGCAAGTCTATCAGATTATTCAGATTCAATCCTGTTATACCTGCTTGTGCAATATTAGCTGCTCTCAGGAGGTATTCCATTGAACCGAGTCTTACAAGACGTCCGTCTGTAATTTTAAAGCTTCCGTTTCCGTTCGAATTTTTCACAAGTTCTTCAGGGGAAGAGCCTTTTGTTGTGAAGTCGAGTTGTCCGCTCATTGTTCCGTAGATTTCGTTCGGTATTTGGAAGAAGGTTGTTGCGGCAGCATTTGCCAGCATATTTTCAAAATAAAGAACGGATTGAATATCTGATGTTTTTACGTTTATGTTCATATTTCCGTTTATGTTGCCGCCGGCTGTGTTCAGATAGATTTTATCGAGGTTTAACATCCAGTTGTTATCAAAGTTGAATGTGATGTCAGTGTTGTTTGTTATCAGGTTATTTAAAACAAATTCATTTGCCTTGAGAGTTCCCTTATCTATTATAAACAGAGGTTTGTCTCCTTCTTTGACAGTTGTCTGGTTCATATATTTATCGAGGATGTCATCGAGGTTAATATAATTTGAGGTGAGTGTTACTTCTTTGAGGACAAATGGAAATTGTGAAGAATTTTTGCCTGTTACATTTAGATCAATATCAGATTCATCTATTTTTATTTTGCAGTTTTTAACTTCAATATCTTGCCGGGTAAAGGTTATGTCTGCATTTTGTATGAGAGTTTGTACCGATGGAATGAATGTTTCCTGTATATTCAGATGTCCGAGAATTTTATTTGTGTTGTTATCAAGGACAATGTCTATATTACCTTTGACTTTACCGTAGTCAAAAATCTTTGTATCGCCGGGCATGGCGGCGTTTAGCAGATCCGCATCTATATGTTTTGGCGCAACTATTGATATTCTGCCTTTTTTATTTTTTATCAGGCCGTCTATTTGCAGAATATTGTTTGTCGCATATTTTGAGTAGCAGCCTGTTGAGTAGCAGTTATTCGAGAAAGAACCTGATGAAAGTTCTTTTATGCCTGTGTTTGATATTTTGATTCCGTTTGAGTCTTTTGATATATTTGCAAAGAGAAAACGTGTTTTTGGAGCTTCTATGCTTGTATCTTTGTACGATATAGTATTCCCTTCGTTGAGAATCAGCTCACCGATTAAATGCCAGTTTTTGTAGTTTCCTTTAAAGTCTGCAGAAGCAGGAGCATTCTTTTTCAGTGCAAGAGGTGATTTCAGCATTTTGTTTATATGATTTTGTAAATCATGTGGGGTGATAATGGTGAACAGTTTGATGTCAAAGTTATTTGTACTGTCTATATTGCCTCTTAAATGAAATTTTGATGCCCCCATATAACCAGAGATGTTATTGAATTTTGTGTTGTAGTTTTTATCTATATGAAGAGTTCCTGATGTAAATCTTACGGGAGCATTTGCAGGTTGATAGATTGCTCTCAGGTTGTTGGGTGTTATGACTATATCCGGTGCAAAATCAGGTGTTTGTATTTGAACTTTTGCGCTTGCGCTGCCTCGTATGCTATGAGTATCAGAGAGAATTTTTCTTACTTCTTCAGGGATATAGTCAGCTTTTCTGAGTCCTGTTATGGCATTATTTGAGGCATAAGGCAGGGTTACTGTTATGTTTGGTATACTCTGTTTGTTTTTTGTAATAATTTCTCCCGAGGCTGTACCTTTTGTTCCAAGGACATTCAGTTCTACAGAGTTTATAGTCATATTATTTTTTGATATATGCAGATTGCCTTTTGTAAGGGAGATATTTTCGTTAAAGTCATTGAATATGATGTTGCCGTTTAGAATTTTAAAATCTGCTGTATCAAGGAGGTTATCGCTGTTTACAGGTCCTTTCAGGGTAATTGTTGAATCCATTTTTCCTGATAGTGATTTGATATCTTTCATGGATTCTTTTGCACTTTTGAGAGCGCTGCTTGTTTTTACCATATTGAATGCTGATGAGGCATCGAGATTTGGCGCTTTTAGCGTAAGATTCATTTGTTGATTTTTTATAGTTCCGTTTACCGAAAAAATTGAGTCTGCCGCTGTTGCCGTAATATTGTTGAATGTTGCTGTTTGTTCATCAAATGTTATATCAGATGCTATGTTTGTAAATTCTTTGCTGAATCCTTCCAAGAGGACAGAGGCGTTTTTTGTCTTCATATTTCCTGAGGCAGTGAATTCTGTTTCATTTTTGCCGGTCAAGAATATTGTCAAATCGGCTGTTCCATTTGCTTGTTTGATGAGTTTGAGATTTTCTTTTGCTTTTGAAAGAAGCGGGCTGTTATTAATTAAATATAGTCCTGAATCAAGCGGAGTTGATTTTGTCGTGAGCGTAAGATTGCTTTTAGCATCAGGTATGGAGGAATATCCGGTAACTTTGAGAGGAGAGAGTTTCATTACTCCATTGAGGTCATATTCGATTTGGGTTCCTTTGAACAAAACTTCTCCTGTTGCTGTATCCACAGGTAAAGCTAAATCCTTGTGACGAACGTTTGTTGCTGATAAGATTTCTACTTTTCCGTTTAGTTGGGCGGCTTTTTTTATGTCTGTATTTTTATTTTTTATATGAAGATTTGCTTTGCCATAACCGTCCATTGCCATATCGGGAAGAGGACCTGCTGCAAACCCGAAGATTTCTGATAGTGTTGTTGTTACTGCTCTCAGTGCGTTTAATTTTACGGTATTTGTTTTCACGTCAAATTCTATAAATTTTTCCGGAAGAACTCTCATCAGCCCCTCTACATGAATATCCTGTTTTTTTTGAAACAGGTCTGCGTTCAATTTCAATTCTTTTTCGTTGAAGTTGAGGATGAGTATAGAGTCTTCATTTCCGAAGTTATCAATAGAGAGGTTTTCTATTGAGAGTTGACCGTAATAATTTGGGTACTGTTCGTTATCTGCCGATATAATCAGATTTGATGTTACTCTTCCTTTTATATTATGCAGGAACATTTGGTTTGGCACGTCATTCTTAACAGGTATCCACTTAGGGAAGAGTCCGAGCAGTTTTTTTATTTTTGAGTTTTGAGTATTGACATTCAGATTGTATGTTTTTTTCTTTTTATCAAGCTTGCCTATGCTGCCAGAGATAGAGAAGTTGTAGTCTTTTGATTGGGCATTGAGTTTTTCTATTTTTATTTGTTTTGAACTCATATTGCCGTTTGCCGTAATATGCAGGTTGTCATAAATACTCAGCAGTTGTTTTTTATTTTTGTCATATATAAAAAGGTTGTTTATTTGTGATTTGAAGTTGAAGTCGCCGTTTTTTTCTATATCAAAATGTATGCCGAGTGTTCCTTCTCCGTTTGATATATCATATGGAAGGGTATCGTTGATGTAGGGAATAATTCTGGACATATCGATTTTGTCAATTGTTATGTCCGTTTTATTTTTTGATGCTTTTGCATAAAAATTTGATATTTGTTTATCATCTGCTAAGATTTTTCCTGATGTTGAGATTTTGTAGTGTTCTGACCAGAAATATTTTGATACATATAGATTTTCGCCTTCGATGGATGATATTTTGTTATCTTCAGAGACCGATAGTATGTATTTTTTGATTTTGAGTTTTTTGAGAAATACACGTTTATGCTCATTTTTATTTTTTTTGAGAAGAGCGAATATATCTTTATCCTGCGGATAAGCGAGAGATATTTTTATTTTATCTGCACTAAAGTCTTTAATGACGAGTTGTTTGTTTATCAAAGGGATGAGGGCTATTCTTATGGAGGGTTTTTCTGATGAGAATATAGGTCTTTCTGCTTTTAGCATGGTAAATTCATCGGCAGATAAGCTCAGTGACAGGTTCCATCTGAAGTTTGGTTTGAAGTTTTTTGTTTTTATATCATATTCATCAGGCAATATCTTTTCGGCAAGAGTGAGCATTTTTTCTCCCGGCAGTATTCTTGGGAGAATTATGCTGTAGAAAATCAGGCATGAAATACATACCGTTGTTATAGCTATGAAAAAATATTTGAGTACTCGTTTCATGACTATATTCTAATACGAAATAAGGTTATTTTGCAGTTTTTTATAAAACTATTTTGCTGAAATCAGCCAGCGTAAGGAATTTATCTCTGACAGAGCTTAACATAGAAAGTCTGTTTTTTCTGATGGAGAGATTTTCGTCCATAACAAGAACTTTTTCGAAGTATTTTTCGATGTAAGGAACAAGTTCGTTGAGTTTTCTGCTTAAATCTTTCAGAGGCAGAGTTTTTTCATCAATAGCACAGGCTTTGTCATGGAGAGTTTTTTCTTCTTCATATGCAAACAATTTTTCATCGATAATTCCTGACTGTTCATCTTTTGTGATACGGATAATTCTGTTTGATGCTTCTATGAATTTTGAAAAACCGTTCTGTTTGCTTATTTCTGAGATTATATCAAGACGTGCCTCAAAATCACTCAGGTTTTTGAGCGGATTTTTATTTGAAATGGCTGCTTCTACGATGTCATATTGATATTTTTGAGAGAACATTATTCTCAATCTTTGGATAAAGAATTCTTCTATTTCTGATATGAATTTTTCTTTTTCAAAGACTTTCATCGGAAGTAAATCAAGAGAACTGTCAATAAATTTTGTCAGATCTATTTGAGTTTTGTTTTTGATAACTGTTGATATGATTCCGATTACAGCTCTTCTGATACCAAGGGGGTCAGCTGAGCCGGTTGGTTTTTTCCCTACAGCAAACATGGCTGCTACTGTATCGAGTTTGTCAGCAATTCCGACTATTTGTCCTTCGATTGTTTTTGCAACTTCTGCGTCGGCAGAGATAGGGAAGTAGTGTTCTTTGATTGCTTCAGAGACGGTTTCGTTTTCTGTCTGTTTGGCATAGTCACTGCCTATAAAACCCTGTAATTCCGTAAATTCTCTTACGAGATTTGTAAGGAGGTCTGCTTTGCAGAGGGTTGCAGCTGTTTTTATGTCTTCTTTTTGCTTGTCAGATAAGTTCATCTCATCAGCTATCTGAGATGATAGTTCTACTATTCTCTGAGTTTTCTCATACATAGACCCTAGATTTTTCTGGAATGTAATTCCTTTGAGGTCTTCAACACGGTCTTTGAGCGGAACTTTGATATCTTCATTATAGAAAAAGATACCATCATCAAGACGGGCTTTGAGGACTCTCTGGTTGCCTGCTTTTATGTTATCGAAGTCATCTCCGATGTAGTTTGCAACCGTGATATAAGAGTTCAGTAATTTACCGTCTTTTGAATAGAGAGGGAAATATCTCTGGTGTGACTTCATAACGGTAGTTGTTACGATATCAGGGATTGCAAGATATTTCGGGTCAAAGTCGCATAGAACAGGATTTGGCCATTCAACGATATTTGTAACTTCGAGGAGAAGTTCATCGTCGTGTTTGATTACGGCGTTTGCTTTTTCTGCTGTTTTTTCAAGCAGTTCGACAATTTTTTCTCTTCTTTTTTTATCGTCAGCTATAACATTTTGTGCATATAAATCATCAAAATATCTGTCAATAGAAGTTATTTCAATTTCTTTTTTTTGAGCAAATCTGTGAGTTCTTGATATTCTTGAAGATTCTACATTTTCTATTTTTATTTTAACTTCTTCGTTGTCAAACAAGGATACCATCCATCTGATAGGACGGGAGAATTTTGAGTTGAATGCTCCCCATCTCATAAAATGGGAACCCTGAAGTTTCAAAATCAATGAAGCTACATTATTTTTGAGAATATCGGTTGTTTTCTCGCCTTTTTGTTCGATGTTTGCAAAGAGATATTCAACATCTCCAACCATTTCTTTGTAGACGTCTTTTTGTGATATTCCCTGTTTCTGGCAGAAACCTTCGCCTGCTTTTGTAAGGTTTCCATTTTCGTCAAAAGCAATTTTGGCAGGAGGTCCTTTGATTACTTTTTTGACATCAGGCTGTGTAGGCTGAAGTTCATCGATTATGACCGTTAATCTTCGAGGAGTTGAGTATGTGTTTATTTTACCGTATTTGACATTGTGGTCATTAAATAATTTTTCAAAGAGATCTCTCAGCTGATCCATTGCTGATGGGATAAATTTGTAGGGGAGTTCTTCTACTCCGATTTCAAGTAAATACTTTGACACTTTTTTTCCTCTAAGATTTTTCTAACGCAAATATTATTATAGTTTAAACAAAAAAATAATTACAATAGGGCTAAGTCTGTTGATATATAGTTCTGATTTAGAGGGTATGTTTCATTTTGTCTATTTCAAGGAGTGCCGTGTATGTGGGAATTATATTCAACATAGCATTTTTTTGAGTGATATCAATGCTTTTTTTGAGAGCATTTTTTATATCCGGAATTATTTCTGCTTTTGTCATATCAACTCCGGCGTATTTTAGTCTTACTGCCATATCAGAGGCTCTTATGCCAGAGATAATTATTTTACCCTCGAAATCTTTCAGCAGTTCAAATTTTGCATCCCACAACCATGAAACATCACGTCCGTCGGCATAGTTATCGTTGATTATTATGAGGAGGGTATTTTCTTCTTTTGCTGTATCGATACTCTTGATGACTTCCGTTGCTCCGACGGGGTTTTTTATCAGCTGTATCAGAATATTCTTGTCATTGATTGTAAGTTTCTCGCTTCTGCCGAATTCCGTTTTGAAGTTGTTCAATCCCTCCTGTATAGTTTGAGGAGGAATTTTTAGGATTAGAGCGGCGGCTATTGCGCCAAGAACGTTATAAGCATTGTATAATCCAGGAATATTAGCGTGGAAGACAAATTCTTGATTTTGATATTTGATGGTGAGGGTTGATTTATCCCTTGAAATTTGCGCATCTGCACAAATCTGCGGTGCCGGTCTTTTGTTTCCGCAAGACTTGCAAAAATAGTGTCCCTGATGAGCATAGAATATTTTTTCATATGCATATTTCTCGCCGCAGGTGCAGTAAGATATTTCTGCCACGCTTGTTTCTTTAGTCCGGTCGAAGTCAAAGTCAAAGTTTATGTTTTCAAAACCGTAGAAGATTTTTTCTCCGTTGTTGTTTTGCAGGGAAGAAACTCCCGGGTCATCGGCGTTGAGGATTACTGTCGGGTGTTTGCTTTTGTCAATCGCCGACTGGATTTTTTTTGCCGTTGTATCGAGTTCGCCGTATCTGTCAAGTTGATCTCTGAACAGATTTGTGACAAGAATCAAGTCAGGAGAGAAGAAGTCTACTGCTTTTGCAAAATATGCTTCATCCATCTCAAAGAGGAAGTTATCTGCATTGATTTTGAAATTCATTGATGAGTTATCTATCAGGGCCGAGGCAATGCCTGTAAGCATATTAGCTCCTTTTGAGTTATGTATGATTTTTCTCTCATCAGCTCTTAAGATAGAAGCTAAGAGTCCGCAGGTGCTTGTTTTACCGTTTGTTCCGGTTACCGTAATGATTTCTTTTTTTACCTGTTTAGTGAAGCAGGAGAGTATATTAGGAGATATTTTGAGTGCAAGTTTTCCTGGCAGACTTGTTGCATTACCCAGGTGGAGTTTTTTTACGGTTATTTTGGATAATTTTGCGACACTCAGAGCGAGTTTATTTCTCAGATTCATTTAGTTAAACCTAATAGTCTGTTTATAGCATTTATTTTATTATACAAATCGATTATAATAAATAAATTAAATAATAGGAATAGGTTACATGTTAATAAATATAATACTTATAGCAACTATTTTGGAGATAATTCTGTTTGCTTTTCTCGTTTTGATAATCAACAAATGGATATCGGAGATAAAAGAGTTAACCATAAGAGTAAATCGCTTTCAGCATAAGTGGGTTTATCACATGAAGAAAGCGAGGTTGAAACTTTCAAATTTCAACGACGAGTTAGAGAAAAAATTTACCATCAGAAATTCAGATATGGATTTTCTTTTCAAGATGTTTTTCGGTCTGATGTTCAATATTCTTGTACCGCAGGTATTGCCTAAAGGCAAAATTTTCAGAGCAATAAGTTTGATTTCCGGTGATTTGTGGAAAAATAAAAGTAAACTTTTTGTGGCTCTTGCGGCGTTTATACTCAGACCCAAATTCGCAATACGGCACAGATAAAGGCTAAGAATCAATAAATGGAGGAAAACATATGTCAAACGAAAATAATGCTTCATTTGCCTTAGGAATAATTTTCGGGGCGTTTGTAGGCGCTGTTGCTGGAGTTCTGCTTGCTCCCGCATCAGGAGAAGAAACCCGTCAAAAAGTGAAAGATGCAGCGGATAAGGTTATTGACAGAATGCCTGAGGATTTATCCAATGCAAAAAAATCTACTCTAGATGTTCTTGAGAGAATAAAACTCTCTATTGAAGGTCAGATAGAGCAGATAAATGATGTTATAAAACAAAACAAAATGGCAGAGGCTAAGAAAAAAGAAGATGCCTGTGACGGTTATG
This sequence comes from Candidatus Gastranaerophilales bacterium, assembly GCA_944323485.1. Taxonomy (GTDB): domain Bacteria; phylum Cyanobacteriota; class Vampirovibrionia; order Gastranaerophilales; family CAJFVJ01; genus Adamsella. The sequence goes on along the minus strand of CALUSR010000005.1, from coordinate 221,619 downwards.
AAATTTAGGAGAATAAAATGATAGATTCAGCAATGCAGATGCACCAGGCTATTACTGTGTTTGCCGGCGCATCGTTAATAATAATAACTATTGTAGCGGTATTTTTGATAAAACTTCTTATAGAATTATCTCATCTGACTCAGGCAGCTCAGAAGACGGTTATCATATTGAATGAAGAATTGGAACCTACAATTGTCGAGTTGCAGACTGCTCTAAAAAATATAAACGCAGTAGCTACATCAGCGGATGAAAAAGTAGAAGTTTTGAAAAATAATATAGCATCTGTGATAGATCCTATTTCGGAAACATTTTTGAAACTGAAACTGAATGTTTTGAAAGGCATTTCACAGGGATTGAAGTTGTTTAAAAAAGATAAATAAGGAGGTAGAACATGTCATCTGATAAATTCCTTGCAGGGTTTATTGCAGGAGGACTTTTGGGTGCAATTGCGGGTATATTGCTAGCACCTTCATCAGGCAAAGAAACCAGAGATAAAATTGTAGAAAAATCTCAACAAACAAAAGCAAAAATAGAAGACTCGGTAAATGAAATTCATTCAAAGGCAAATGTTATAATGGATGATATTCAAAAAAAAGGAGATGAGCTCTTAGGCAAGGTGCAGAATGTTGTAAACTGCAGTAAAAAAGAACTAGGAGAATCAAAAGATCAGGAAGCAAATACTTATTAAAATATTTTTTGTTGTCAGAAGGCAGAAAGATTGTCTTCTGGCAACAAAAATGTGCCCAGGCGGATTTGAACCGCCGACCTACAGCTTCGGAGACTGTCGCTCTATCCAACTGAGCTATGGGCACACTAATGTGATTGTACCATGAAAATTTAAAACTAAAGAAGCAGACATATAACAGATTGAATTATTCTAATTCCTCTGTTTCTATTATTTGAATTTGATACAAAATATTATAAAATTAGATTAACATGGATTTTTTATCGGGTAATTTGTTAGTATGACTATAGATAAATTCGAGAAAGAATATATCGATAATTTTTATAAGATTGTTGTCGAAAAACAAAGTCATAAAAAACATACAGTATTGATTGTTGATGATGAAGATGATAACCTCCAGCTTCTTCGGAGGACCTTGCGCAAGGATTATAATATTTTGACGGCTACAAGCGGCGTTGAGGCCTTGAATGTTGTTAAAGAAAGAGCGGAAGAAATATCTTTGATTATCAGCGACTACAAAATGCCTGTGATGACCGGAACAGAGTTTTTGGAGCAGGCTGCCAAAACTCGTCCTGAGATTGTTAATATGTTATTGACGGGACACTCTGATTTGGAGATTGTCACTGATGCCGTTAACAAGTGTAATTTGTTTCAGTATATAGTCAAACCATTTGAACCGGATGCTCTGAAATTGATTATTAAAAACGGTATTGAAACTTATGAGTTGTCTGCAAATAACCATCTTCTTGTTGATAGTGTAAAAGATTTATTCTACACCACCATAAAGAGTATATCAGCTGCTCTTGATGCCCGAGATGCTTACACTCACGGGCATTCTCTGCGTGTAACTCTTTATTCTCTTATTATGGCAGAGGCTATGGGAATAGGAGAAGAAGGTCAAGAACTTATCGAAACAATGGGCTTGCTGCATGACATAGGGAAAATAGGTATTCCTGACAGCATATTGAATAAGCCCGGAAGACTTACTGAGGAAGAATTTGAAGTTATTAAAACACATCCCGAGCAGGGTAAGATAATATTGAAAGATATAAAAAAGCTGAATTCCATTGCTCAGTGGCTTGCATGTCATCATGAACGCTGGGATGGAAGGGGGTATCCTTATCATTTCAAGGGAGAACAAATTCCGTTTAGTGCACGTATAGTTGCGATAGCTGATACTTATGATGCAATGACATCAGACAGGTCTTATCGTAAGGGGTTGCCACATGAGGTTGCTCTCGGAGAAATTCAAAAATGTTCAGGATCGCAGTTTGATCCTTCCTGTGTTGCCGTATTTGTAAAAGTACAGAGTACAATTCTTGCCGCAAAGAATGACCCTGATACTTATTATGAAAAATACAGTAAGATATCAAAATTTTTCAGAAGTTTGCGAGAACGTTCTCTTCAGGGAACGGCAAATTCTCAACCTCAACAAAGCGGTTCTTGAGTTTTTTAAAATTTATTTTTCATCCAGTTTTTGTATTCGTTTATTTTTCTGTTTCTGATTGATTCAGGAAGTGTCTGTGTTGAATAAGAGTGACCGTCCTTGGTCGTAATTTCATCCTTGAGATTGTCTTTTTTTACAACATCTATCATTGTGGATGTGGAGTTGTTATCTTCTTCTGATGTGACTGTTTGGTCTGCTGCTCTGAAAAAGACTGCTTTTGAGGCAACTTCTTTTGATACGTCTTCTGAGAATTTTTTGACTTCTGCTATAGGAACAATATTTTCTGCAAAATCACTTGAAGGATAATCAAAGCTGCTTGCTGGCAGGTATTTTTCATAGGAATTAGTCCAGAGTACGATTTTCTGGTAGGGGTCAATCATTGCGACAAACACCTGAAATTTGTATGAAGGTTTGATTACTGCTGCATCGGAAAGTTCAAGAGTAGTCAAAATCGGATGATTCATTCTCAGAAGATATTGTCTGACATCGAAGCCTCCTGTTACAAATATAATTTTGTCGGCATTCAGGGCTTTTGCAATTCTCTCAAGTCTTTCGTAATTTACGCTGTAGTTAATTTTATATTCTTTTAGCGTCGTTTCATAATCGTATGTTAAATCAGCATATTTTACGGTTTTCTTGATAAACGCATCATTCAGAGCCAGAGTATTTTTTTGTGAGTTTATTTTATTGGTTATATCAGCACTTACCATATTGATGGCTCGTGTATAAATCGAACCTGTAGAACCAGGTGTTTTCGCATCAACTGTTACAACTGCAAAAGTTTGTTTCTCCTGAGCATTTGCAAAACTTGCAGCAAGGTAAATAGAAAATATCAAGACGATTGATAAAAATTTTTTTATACCCACAGTCCTATCCCCGATTTTATATAATAATATATTTATTATTAATTATTTTCTATACTCTTTAATCCTCTTTCTACTGTATTTATTAAATTGAGTCGTAGTATTCTTTGAGTAATACAGCATCATCCTCCATAATCGGGCTTTCGCAGATTACTAATCCTTTGATGTTAAAATCTTTGAAGGCTTTCAAGAGGTCTTTGTAGTTCATATCGGATTCTTCAAGCATAAGATGCTGCTTTTCTCCTTTTGCTCCATATTCAATCCCGGCTATATGAGCATGGAAGTTTTCAAGAGCATAAACTCCTATCTCGCTACCGATTCTTTCAAAAACTCTTGCAAAATCATCATAGGTGTTATACCTTGTTCCCGCATATCTTGCATGCAGATGGGAGAAGTCTATGCATGGAAGAACCTGTTCAAATTCATTTGAAATTTTGATGACTTCATCGAGGTCGCCCCATTGTGTTTCTTTACCTGTTGTTTCAGGACGTATCCAGATGTTGTTGTCTTCGCTGTTGAGAGTTGAGATTATTTCTTCAAATTTATTTCTGACTGTTTTATAGACATCTTGTTTATCCTGTTTGAGGTAAAATGCAGCATGAAATGTTATGCTGTATCCTCCAAAATTTTTTGCAACTCTTGCCGTTTCAAGGATTCTTTTTATGCTAGCTTCAACTTTGTCTTCTTCCTGAGAGTTTAGATTTATATAAAAAGGACCATGGGCGCTCAGTGTCATTCCGCTTTCCGATATGAGTTTTCTTACCTCTTCCTGGGTTGAAACAGGCATATTTACTCCTCGAACAAATTCAACCTCGAGCCCTCCAAGCCCCAATTTTTGCAGGTGTTCAAAAGCTGCTTTATAAGTCCTTGGTTTTGTTTTTATTGGGATACCTGCTGTTGCAAAAACAAGTTTGTCCATATTTTTTCCTTTTTTTAGAAATTCTCTTTTTGATTATTATAATTCAAATATGATAAAGGAAATTATATCAGCTTTCTGAATACTCAACAAAAATATACAACATATAGTTGATGACCCTTTAGCTCAAAAAATATATCCTTGGAGTAGGGAAGCAGACTCTATTATTACGGGCTTAGGGATAAAAACGGGGGTAATGATGTCGTTGAATACAGGCTCAAAGCTTGAACAAACGAAAAATAATCCGATTGAAAACATTGATTATTCTCATGTTTTTGAGTATTTTCGTGCATCTTTAAGCGCATGTGTGGAAAAGACCTGTGAAGAGTTTTTGAAAAAGCGTTTTAATATTTATATGATATCTATGAACGATGCTTATGATATTTTGTTCAGAGGTGATGAATATTTTGTAACGGAAGTCGGTATCTCAAAAGATGTTTCATTCAAGTCCCGTTTATCCGCATCATGTGTTGAAACGCTTTTGTTTAATGTTTTTGGAAGCCAATCAGCAGAAATAACTTTCTCTTTAGAGAGAATTACGGAGCTTGAGGCAAAGATTCTTACGGCTTTTAATAATGAGTTATATGCTAATTTGAAATCAATTTTTATACCTGATGAAGAGATAAAAAAATTTGTTCATAATCATAAACTCAAGAATAATATGTTATTTTTTACATTTTATCTTTATGATGAATATGAAAATTACGGAAAAATTATACTATCAATCCCCGAGCAGATACTAAAACCTGCCAAAGTGCTGCCTCCTTCGAAGAAAAAACTCGCTGAGAAATTGTTTTTGACTACTCCTGCATTTGTTGATATTTTTGTCGGTTCAACAAAATCATCGTTAGAAGAACTCAACAAAATAGAACAGGATGACATAATCGTCTTGGACAACAGCAAAATAGGCAGTATGTATACAGGGGATAATTTTGAGTTTCAAATAAAAGTTAAGCCTGATGTGTCGCTTGTATATGAGTATGATACGGGGGATGATTACGGAGAGGATGAAGATATGCCGAAGAAACTTTCAGATACAAAGATGTGGGATAATATTCAAGTTGATGTGAGAGCGGAGTTTGAAAAAATCAAAATGCCTCTTGGCGACTTAAAACAGATTAGCGAGGGGCTTGTTGTTGATTTGGCTTCTGTTTATCGGAATAAAATTACCCTAAAAGTTGAAGACAGCAAAATAGCCGAAGGAGAACTCGTAATTATAGGGGATCGATACGGCGTAAGATTAAGTGCTGTATACAATCAGGAAGAAGCTCCTGAGTCAAAGGAAACTAAAACTGCTGCAGGAGCAGGTGTTAAACCTTCAGCAAAAGCTGACAAAACTGAAAAAAACAAAACTCAGAAAGATAAAGAGCCGCAGAAAAAGACAAAAGCTGACACTGCGCCTGTGAAGGACGGGAATACCGATGAAGATTTTGATCTGGATGATTTTGATATAGATGAAGATGAAGATATTTAGGAGCAGATGATATGTTCGGATATTTGACCGGATTTTGTGTTTATACATTCGCCATGATAGGGATTATTCTCGTTGGTTTTGTCGTGGCAAAAAGATGTATGTATGGCAATTTGTCTGCTAAAAACAAAGATAAATTTTTGGAAGTGGAAACATCTTTGGTAATAGAACCAAAAAAGACTATATATGTTCTTAAAGCAGGAAATGAGAAGTTTTTGATTGCTTCAGATATGGAGAGAACTTCTTTTTTGACGAAACTTGATTCTGAAAACACATCTGTATCAACACAAGGTCGAGAAGAGACGTTTTCAGAAAGTGCTGTTATGAAAAATAAAAACATAAGAAAATGTTCAGAACCGGAGTCTTATGTTGCGTCATCCAGATATAACCAAAAGAGAGTTGATGCTGATATGAGTGAACTTCAATCAAATGTTATGAACAGACTTCTTGAGAGGTTAAGATAATGGATACAGTATTGAAAGATTTAAATCCGGTAATACAGCTTTTAATAGTGATGACTTTATTTTCACTATTACCGTTTGTATTTGCTTGTTTGACAAGCTTTTTGAGATTTATAATCGTATTTTCAATTCTTAAAACGGCATTAGGTACCCAGCAGGTTCCCCCGGGTATTGTAATTATAGGACTATCGGTTATTCTTACTTTTTATACAATGGGTCCTGTTTTTCAGAAAATGTATGAAGTTGGAAGTGTTCCATATCAAAAGTCTGGCGATATGATTCTTGCGATACAGGAGGGTTCGGTTCCTCTTAAAGAGTTTATGCTGAAGCAAACAAGAGAGTCTGACCTCGAGTTTTTTGTGAGCAAGTCAAGGGTAGAACCTCCTGAAAGCCCTGATGATTTAACCATTTTTGAGGTTGCTCCGGCATTTATTTTGAGTGAGTTAAAGACATCATTTGAGATAGGTTTTATTATATTTATTCCGTTTATTGTATTAGATATAGTTGTTGCGAACGTTTTACTTGCTCTTGGTATGTTTATGTTGTCACCGACAATTATTTCTCTTCCGTTTAAGTTATTGATATTTATTGCTGTTGATGGTTGGAGTTTGATTGTCAGCGGTCTTGTTTCCAGTTTCAACTGAGGTGTGTAGCATATGGAATTATTGATGGAACATCTTGCAAAAGGTTTTATGACCATGTTAATCATATCAATGCCATGTGTTTTGATAGCGGCTGCTGTCGGTCTTGTTGTCGGTATTTTGCAGGCGGTTACGCAGGTTCAGGAACAAACAATTGCTGCAGCTCCTAAGATTTTTGCTGTTTTTTTGTTGATAATTATTGCAGGAACTTTTTATGTGCGCTTGTTGAGTGAATATTTTTATGAGTCTGCTGATTTGGCTTTCAATATAATTCCAAAAGAAGACAACTTTGTTTTATCTCCCGAAGAATCACTTGCGATAAGACGACATGGAGTGAATATAAGAAAACCTGGCGTTGGTGAGGTGATGAGACACCCCGGGAAAATACCTTATGCTGATAGAAAACAACGTCAAATACGTTCTATGCCTGTTGCCCCGACGACTCCTGAGGCTAATTTTGCGGAGAAGAAGTATATTAATACACGATGATAGTAGATAATGTAATAACAATAAGTAAATATTTCCCTGAATTTAACGCATCGATAGCTGCGGGTATTGCCGTGTTTTCGAGAATGCTCGGGTTTATTTATATTGCACCGATTGTCAGCAGAAAAGAAATTCCTGCTATAGTAAAGCTGCCGTTTTGTTTTTTGATGACGATTATGATTGTATCTTCGCTGCACCCGGGTGCTATGCCTGCAGATACATCGTTGATACTTGTTTGCATATTGAATATGGTTGCGGGATTTATTATAGGTTATGCGGCGATTGCGATTTTTTCCGCCATAGCATCAGGCGGAGATATGATAAATATGCAGATGGGTTTGTCTTCAGCTGTTATGTTTGATCAGAGCACAAAAAGCCAGAGCTCGATTCTGGGAACTTTTTTCGGTTTGTTTGGGCTTGTGATTTTTATAAATATCGGCGGATTTTACTGGTTATTTGATGCGATGTTAAGGAGTTTTGATATTTTTCCTTTATACGGGAGTTCTATACCTTTATCCGAGCTTGTTAATATGGAATATTTAGTGTCTATTACATCAGGTGTTTTGTTCTTCGGATTGCAGATTGCAGCACCTGTTCTTCTTGCTACGCTCGGGCAGGATATTATTCTCGGTATAATTTCCAAGACGGCTCCACAGGTGAATGTATTTTCTCTGAGCTTTCTGTTCAAACCTGTTTTGGGGGTTGCCGTCTTAATTGTTGTTTTACCTGCATTAGTTAATGTTATAACCGATTATTTTACATCTTTTTCACAAATTTATTGAGGTGAGATGTGTATATATTTGAGTTATTAACAGATTTGTATTTGAAGTTTATGAAAAAGAGGGACTTATCTCAATTTCAAACGGAAGAAAAAGAATATGAGAGATGTAATCATCTTTTTCAGGCAATGGATTCAGAGGAAACATATCTTGCCTGCACTAAATGCGGATATGTTATAGAAAATCCGAAGAAGAAAAATCCGTTTTTCTAGTTATTGAAAAGGTCATCATAGTAGTTGTCTAATGCATCTTCGAAACCGGACATCTGAGGAGTATAGTTGTAGTTCTCATAAGTCATGGAACCATCAACAAGTCCGTCTTGCCCGTCAACAACGCCAAAGAAAGCGGCAAACTGTTTTGCATTAATTGTTCCTGTTGTGAAGTTTTGTTCGCTTGCTCTGTTGAAGTTTTCTTCGACTTGTTCGAGTAAAGAATTTGCTTCCCAGTCGATTTCTTGTCCGTAAAAGTTTTTATATGTTTCTTCATTATATTTTTTATATTCTTCAAAAGATAATTTACCGTCGCCGTCAGCGTCATATTTATCTATGTATTTATCAACGTTTGCATTCTGGCTAAGACCAAGCAGTGATCTAAGCCCGTATTCGTCTACATATTTTTCATCGCCATCATTATTATCATTATCCCCTATTGAACTCAGTTGACCGAACTGGTCTCCGAATAAAGATAATAATTCATAGCTGCTCAGGTTTAGGGATTCTCCGAACATATCCTCAAAAGATTCCATTTGCATATTAACAAATTCATTGAAGTCGAGATTTTTATCCCCATTTGAGTCATATTGATTTATGTAGTTTTGGGCAAATTTTTCAATTTCCTGACCGTATTTTTCGCCTCTCGCTCCTGGAGTATTTCCAAGAGAATAATAATCAAACATTTGAAAATCATCTACTTTATTGCCGGTTAGAAGGTTATTGTAGTTGCTGCTGCTGTTTGTCCAATCTGCAAATACAGACCCGCTTGTATCAGTAGTTGCTTCAAGACCCGGCAGGGTGAGTGTGCTTCCTGATATAATTAAATTTATATCGGTTATATTATTTTCTTTAGCAATTTCTGCTATTTTTGCTTGAATATCCTTATCGCTTGTCAGATTATACTGTTGTTTGGCGATTTTCCAAAGACTATCTCCAGATTGAATTGTATAACTCATTTAACATTCCTCGCATTATGTTATATATAATATATAAAACATATATATCGAGAAGATTGCTTTTTTAAGGAATAATTTATTAAGAAATATTAATGATGCTAAATGTTTTAGTTATTGAAAAAGTCTTTATAATGATTTTTCAGAGCTGTTTCATATCCATTTTGCTGTGGTACAGTGTTAAAGTTTGAATATGAAATAATTCCGTCGTTCAAACCATCCTGACTGTCAGCAACTCCGAGAAATGCTGCAAATTCTTTTGAGCTTATTGCTGATGAATCCTGATCGAGTGAATTCAGTGAGTTAAATTGTTGTTGCAAGTTTTCGGCAACTATATTTGTATCAAGTTCTTCTCCGAAGGTTTCTTTATATGCTTGAGCCTGCATATTTGTGAATTCTTCTATATCAAGGCTATTATTGCCATCTATATCATATTGATTAATGTAGTCTTGTGCAAATTGATTTATTTCCTGTTTATAACCGCTGATTCTTTCATCTCTTGAATCGCCGAGAGAGTTGTAGTCAAACAGTTGAAAGTCTTCGACTTGCTCTCCGTTTATGAATCTGTTGTAGTTTTCACTGCTGTTTGCCCAGTTGTCAAAAACTTTGGAATGAGAGTATTCGGTCGTTGTATATTGCGAAGGTTCTTCAGGTGAATCTCCAAAAAATGCATCATAATAGTTTTCGGTTGCTTCTTCGTATCCCTCAAGAGCCGGTACGGAGTTGAAGTTTTGGTACGAAATAACACCGTCATTCAAGCCATCTTGAGCGTCTGCGATGCCAAGGAATGTTGCAAATTCTCTTGAGTCAATAGTATTTGCACTTGAACTGACTTTGCTTATTTGATTGAAGTTTGCTCTTACTGCTTCAAGCATTCCAGGAGCATCCCAGTTTGTTTTTTCTCCAAGAATTTCTTCGCTCTGGTCTTCATGGAACTTTTTATAGTCATCGAATGTGAGTTTTCCGTCTCCATCCGAGTCATATTTTTCCATATAGCTGTCAATATTTGTATTTTGTCCGACGCCGAGAATGGATTTTAGGGTGCTTTCATCTATATATCTTTCATTAGGATTGATTGTGCTAAGGGTATTGAATTGATTTTCAAAAGTAGTTTTTAGTGCATCATCAGCCTCTTCTCCAAATATTGTTTCATAGGAGTCTGTTTGCATATTTATAAATTCATCTATGCTGAGTTCGCTATCCCCATCAGCATCGTATTGATTGAGATATTCCTGAGAAAACACATCAAGTTCTTGTTTATATCCTTCAATTCTTTCGCTCTGGTTATTTCCGAGAGAGTTATAGTCAAACAGTTGAAAATCTTCGACTTGCTCTCCGTTTATGAAGCTGTTGTAGTTTTCGCTGCTGTTTGCCCATTTGTCAAGTTCTTCAGGTTTATATTTTGTGTTTGGATTTGTAGAATATGAACTATAGTTTTGACGTATTAAGTTGTCCGATGACATCTATCTCAGCTCTCCATAGTTGTAGTAGTCTATATATTATATATAAGTAATATATACTCAATAAATTGCTAAAAAAGGAGAGATTTTGTAAAGAAATTTGAATAATAAAAAAATCCGCCCTTTCGAGCGGATTTTTAAGTTTGTTGTATTCTGTAGACTACTTGATATTTGAGAAAGTCCAAGCATCGAGGTTTGGATTTTCAGCAACAGAGATATCTGAAGCATGTTCATCTTCTTCTACTCCGCCTTTTGCGATAGGTTTGTATACTCTGTTGAAGTATTCAATAACCATACGATCTGAGTTGAAGTAAGCTTCAGAAATTCTGATAGCCTGTCTCATCAAGTGAGCCCATTGTTCTTTATTTTCGTAGTATGTCGGGATAATTTGATTTTCGATGATGCTCATCAAGCATTCATAGTCTTTCCAGTGACGTTCTTCCCAAGGAATATCATCGTCAAGACCAGGATAGTTCAAAGTATAACCGTTGATACCGTCGAATGTTCCTTCTACAGTCCATCCGTCATAGCTTGAAAGGTGAAGAGCACCGTTCATGTTTGCTGACATACCTGATGTACCTGATGCTTCAAACGGTCTGAGAGGAGTGTTCATCCAAACATCAGTACCTTTTTTCAACATAGCGCTCAATTCGAGTTCATAGTTAGGAAGAAGTACTACGTTTTTCAATGAGTTAGAGAGGTTCAATATATTGTTGAACATTTCTCTTCCCATAGTATCATCAGGGTGGAATTTACCTGCGAAAATAAGCTGTATTTTATTTTCGTTCAGCAATTTTGTGATACGGTCTTTATCCATAAAGATTAACCAAGCACGTTTGTAATCGGCAAATCTTCTTGCCCAGGTGATTGTCAATACATCAGGATCAAATCTTTTTCCTGTAACGCCTGCTACGTATTTGAACAATTCCTGTTTCATTTCATGTTTTGCATTCAATAAATCAGTGCTTGTTTTTGCATTTCTGATTCTTTCATCCTGCCAGTAGTGTAAGTTTACAGCGTTCGTGATAGCACGGATAGGGCATCTTCCTTCGACCCATTCCCACATTTTGTTTGCAACCAAACCATGAAGCTGTGATACAGCGTTTGCTACACGGCTCATTCTCAGTGCTGCAACTGTAAGAGAGAAGTTTTCTCCACCGAGTTGGATAGCTCTTTCTCTTGAAGCACCTGCGAAGAAACCGCCTTCGAGCAATGTATCAACCCAGTGAACTTCGTTTCCTGCTGCAACAGGAGTGTGAGTTGTGAATACTGTTCTTCTTTTAACTTTTTCAAGATCTCCGTTGTATTGTCTGAGAAGTTCGAATGCTGCAGGAAGCGCATGACCTTCGTTCATGTGAATTGTGTCAAAGTCGTAATTGTCTGCTTGAAGAACTTTAACACCTGCGATACCAAGAACGACTTCCTGGCTGATTCTTGTTTTTTCATCTCCATCATAGAGTCTGTGAGATATTTTTCTTATTTCTTCAGGGTTTTCAGGAATATCTGTTGTTAAGAGGTAGATAGGAACAGTGCCGAATAATTCAGGTTCAACTTTGAATGCTTTTACTTTAGCATTTTGACCGAATACTGTTACATCAACCATAATTCCTGTATCTTTTAAGAAATCATAGTGCTTTCTTACATAGGCAACTTCTGCTTTTCCATCAGCACCGATTCTTTGGTCATAGTAACCGAATGACCATAGCATAGTAACACCGACCATTGGCATTTCAAGGTATCCGGCTGATTGCATATGGCTGCCTGCCAGGAAACCAAGACCGCCGGAGTAGGTGCTAAGCGATTGGTCAATTGCTATTTCCATAGAAAAGTATGCTACTTTTGGTAATGTTTTCATAATTTTAATCCTATTTCTCCATTATCATCTATCGCTTAAATATTTATTTATACATACTACAATACAACAAACATGAAATTTATGTATAAATTATATAAAAAGTTTTTGTTACGTTTTGAAAAGGTTCTGTTTTTTAGAATTCATTTATAAAAAATGACGCACAGGATGTTGGTGTTTCCCAAACAGATACTTTTGAGAGCAGAGGAATTTCTATTTTCAGTTTTTCATAGATATATTTTGAGATTATTTCACTGCTCGGGCTGACTCCTTTGAATTCTTCAAGTTCATTCAAGTCTGAGTGGTCGAGTTTATCTATAACTTTTTTCAATTCCTTTTTCACTACTTTAAAGTCAACTAATATATTTGAATTATCAAGATTTTCGCCTCTTACGAACACTTCCACTTTCCAGTTGTGACCGTGTTGTTTTTCACATTCTCCCTCATAATTCAACAGGTGATGAGCTGCCGAGAATTGTGCTTCTACTTTTATTTCGTACATCTAATCTCTCCTGAGGTTTGTATCAATATCAATATATCATCAACAAAATATGATTTTCTATAATAGTTGTTTATATGTCAAGTTTATTTAATAATTCTCTTTGAGAATCCGTTACAGGACAAAGAGGAGGTCTGACGAATTCTTCGATGAGTCCTTTGCCTGCTAAGACAGCCTTTACAGGTGTCGGATTCGGAGCTATGAAGAGTTTTTTGAACACATCAAAGTATTTTTTATGCAGCTCGAGAGCTTTTTGATAATTTCCTGATTTAAATGAGGATATCATCTCTTTTATTTCTTTGCCTATTATATGTGATGCAACGCTGATGACACCGTCTGCGCCGAGTGCCAGCATAGGAAGCGTCAGGCTGTCATCTCCCGAGTAAATTGCAAAATCATCAGGTGTTTTTATTCTTATTTCTGATACGAGGTCGAGGTCTGCACAGCTTTGTTTTACGCCTGATATATTTTTGTTTTTCTCAACAAGTTTTGCGATTGTATCAGGAAGCATATTTATGCCTGTTCTGCCGGGGATGTTGTAGAGAATAATCGGCAGTGATGTTGAGTCTGCAATCATAGAAAAATGATTAATAAGACCTTCCTGCGACGGTTTATTGTAGTAAGGAACCACAGAGAGCAGGGCATCAGCCATTCCCGTTTTTTCTACTTTTTTAGACATCTCAACCGCTGTAAGAGTTGAGTTAGAACCGGTATTCATAATAATTTTTGTAGATGTTCCTCTAAGGGCATTGTTTACCGCACGGAGGATATCAAGTTCTTCTTCATGCGTCAGGGTCGGGCTTTCTCCAGTTGTCCCGACAACCAACACTGCATCAGAGCCGTTATCTGAGAGATGTTTTGCGAGCTTTTCCACCTTATTGAAATCGACTTTGAGGTCTTTATCAAAAGGTGTAATCATAGCTGTTATAACTTCGCCTGCATCATAGCGTTTTTGCATAGTTCTTCTCCTATTTTCTTACGAGGTTCATCTCTACCAGTTTTTCGGCTATTCTTACAGTGTTTAGAGCTGCTCCTATTCTAAGATTGTCAGCTACTACCCACATTGCAATGCCGTTGTCAAATGCGATATTTTTTCTTATACGTCCTACATAAACAGGATCTGTACCTGCAGCTTGGACGGCTGTAGGGAATTTGTATTGTGACGGGTTATCGATTACTTCAACACCATAGGCTTTTTCCAGAAGTTCTCTTACTTTTTCAGGAGTAATTTCTTTTTCGAATTCAACATCAACAGCTTCAGAGTGGCTGATATATACAGGAACTCTGACTGCTGTGCAGGATATCGGTGTTTTTTCATCAAGGTGGAGGATTTTCTTTGTTTCGTTTGTGACTTTCATTTCTTCTTTTGTATAGTCATTATCAACGAAAACGTCAATTTGAGGAATTGCGTTGAATGCTATTTGCGCTTTGAAGCATTTATTTTCGAATGATTTATTCTCTAGTCTTGCTTTTGTATCTTCAGTCAGCTCGTCAATAGCAGCTTTTCCTGCTCCGCTGACTGATTGATAAGTGCTTACTATCAATCTTTTGATTTTTGCATAATCATGAAGAGGTTTGAGCACAAGCATAAGCTGTGATGTTGAGCAGTTGGGGTTTGCAATGACTCCATGGTGTTGTTTCAGGTCTTCATCGTTTACGCCTGCGATAACAAGAGGAACGTCTTTATCCATTCTGAATGCGCTTGTATTATCGACCAGAACAGCGCCTCTTTTTACGATTTCATCAACAAAGTGTTTGCTTGTTGACGCACCTGCTGAAGCTAGTACGATATCAACTCCGTCGAATGATTCAGGTTTTGCTTCTTCGAATTTGTAGGTTTTTCCCATAAATTCAACTTCTTTTCCTGCGCTTTTTGCACTTGATAAGAATTTTATGTTTTTTACGGGGAAGTTTCTTTCTTCAAGAATACTTCTTATTCTGCTTCCTACTACTCCTGAAGCGCCTAATATTGCTACATTGTATTTTTCCATTATTTTTATTCCTCTTCTTAAAATATATTTTCCAGTCCGTAAATGAATTTTTTATTTTCTGCGATATATTTAACTGCCATTAGAACGCCGGGCATAAAGCATGTTCTGTCAATTGAGTCATGTCTTATTTTGAGTGTTTGTCCCGTTGAACCGAATATAACTTCCTGAGAGGCAACATATCCTGGCATTCTTATGCTGTGGATGTGTATATTCTTATCAAAATTGCCGCCACGGGCGCCTGATATCAATTCAGTTTCCGCAATATTTCCATTTGCAAAATTTTCTTTTTCCGTGCTCATCATTTGAGCTGTTTTGATAGCTGTACCTGATGGAGCATCTTTTTTTTGATTGTGGTGGTATTCAATTATTTCTGCGTTATCGAAAAATTTTGAGGCTGTTTTGGCAAACATCATCATCAAAACAGCGCCTGTTGCAAAATTTGGAGCGATAAGACATCCGAGATGTTTTTCTTCAGCGAGTTTTTTCAGTTCTTCCAGTTGTTCGTCTTTCAATCCTGTAGTCCCGATAACAGGACTTACGCCTGAGTTAAGACAGATTTTGGCGTTGTTGTAAACATTTGTCGGGTCCGTAAAATCAACCAGTACATCAGGTTTTGTTTCTTCGAGCGCTGATTTAAGGTCTTTTTTTACGGTGAGGTTGAGGTTTTTTATTCCTGTAATTTCTCCGATGTTTTCGCCTTCATGTTTGATATCGATGACGCTGACTGCTTCTGTTTGAGGGTCATTAAAAATTGTTCTGACAACTTCCTGTCCCATTCTTCCGCATGCACCGCTTATTGCTACTTTTATCATAATCTGTCCTTTATTGGTGTCATTTGATAATTTATTATATTATCTCATACATAGTTTTTTTGAAATAAATTTCTTTTTATCTTTAACAACTATTAATTAATATGTTTAAAGTATGTTATTAATAATGATTTTGGAGGAATAATTATATAAAGACTGTTAATATTGCGCTAGTTATTATAAAATATCAAATATGAGTGAGAATATTTTTTCAAATAAAAATAATATGAGCAGGATTGCTGCACTGGTTGATGAATTCAGCAGCAGTTCTTTGATACTTGAGCATAAGAAGCTTCCTCTTTATAATCTGAGAACAAGCGGAGCCAAGGTTTCTTTTATAAACGGAGTTCAGGGCAGCGGCAAGAGTACGCTGATTGATTTGTATTTGAAGATAGAAGTTAACAAAAAAGCAATAGTCTTTGATTGTTATGAGAATGTCTGTCTTGATGATATTATCTTTTTCTTTTATCGTGTTTTGTACGAAAACAAGCTTCTTGACAGAAAAAATTTGAGAAAAGACGAAACATATGCAAAAGAGTCTATAGATCAAAAGATTATTTCATCCATAAATAATCTGAACGAGAATATTACTATTGTATTTGATTCTTTTGAGAAACTATTTCAGAATAAAGACGGGAAAATAGATCCTGATATTCTTAATTTTATTGAATATTTGATAAAGAACAGAAACACATCCGTTATTATTTCATCAAGGATTGCTCCTGATGATTTGTATAACAAGTATCAAAGTATTTCAGAAGAAATAAATATTGCTTCTCTGACAGAAGATGATGTTGTTGATTTGATACAATCAAGAAGTATTGATGCAACAAAATCAACAATAGAAAAATTTTATGAAATTACCATGGGAATACCTCTTTATGTAAAGAGTTTTCTTATGATGATGATTGATATGAAAAATGATGATTTGTTTGATGCAATGGTGCAGATGACAAAATCGGGAAAATCTTTTGAAAATTATGTATTTACAAACAGATATGATGCATTAGAAGATAAAGAAACTTTCAACAAATTGTGTTTAATCAGACATCCATCGGATAAAGAATTTCTTTATGAAATCATATCCAAATCAGATTTGACATATTTGTTAAATAAAAATATGATAACGGCTTTCAGAGGCAGTTTTTATATAAAAGATTATTTCAAAGATGTAGTGCTTCCGCTTCTTTCGCAGAAGATGCTGTCAAAATATCATGAAGAATTATCAGGGATTTATGAAAAACAAATTCCTTTGAAACACTCTCAACGATTGATAAAACTATCAAGAACTTCTTTGAGTGAAGAGTGTGCTTATCATAAGCAAATGAGCAAGAGTTCCGCTCCTAAAATTTCATCATCTGATATTGATTTTATTGCATCAACTTTGAATGATGATGCTATATTGCTGATGGATAAAGAAATTTCTCAGAATAAAGGTGCAAATAATAGTTTATTAGAAGAAGAGGAAGAAAAATTGGATAAACAGCAGCCGCCTATTCCTTCAAAGAAGTCGCTTTCTTCTGCATCACAAAATGATGATAATCTTGACTTTTTAAATAATGCTGTAGACGGTCAGACTTTGCTTGATGGTCTTGGTGATAGCAGTGATGTTGATATGGAAGGTATTTCTATCAACTTAAGCGAAGAAGAAAAAATGCTTTTGAGTTCACCATCGGGTGATGATGAGATTGATACTTCGGCGTTTATGAATCGTAAGAGTATTGACTTATCTGATTTGGAAAATTTCAGAAATCGAAGCACCTATGAAGATGTCGACTTGTCTGATGTTTCTGCTAAAGATGAACTCTTGAGCCGTGCTTTGAAATGTGAATCAGAAGGTGATTATCAAAGAGCGCTTGAGTATTTCAAAAAATATCACTATGAAATCAGAGGAGGAGAAAAAGAGGTTTATGCTCTTGATAAAATATCAATCTGCTTTACTCACCTCGGAAATAAAGAAGAAGCTGTGAATGCTCTTGAAAAAGCTTATTTGATATGTTTTGAGAAAAGTGAATTTTCAAAGGCAGGTCAAATTTTGCTCTCTATGGCAAAAGTATTTAAAGAATTTAAAGATTATGCCCGTGCGAAGAAGACTTATGAAAAGTTTTTCTCTCAGGAGCTCTCCTGGATAGAGCCGAAGTATATTGCTGAGGCATATAAAGACCTTGGTGATATATTCAATCAGGAAAATAATTTCAGACAGGCTATATCAAATTATACAAAAGCAATGGAAACACTCAGTCGATATGATGAAGACTCAGAGGCTGATTTTGCTTCATTGCTGGCTGAGTTATATTTCAAAATAGGATTACTGTATGATGATGCAGGAGATATTTCAAAAGCGGTAACTCACTATCGTAACTCGGAAAAAACTGATAACAATCCAGATACAAACTTATATCTTGCAGATTGTTATTCAAACCTCGGTTTGATTTTTAGAGAAAAAGGCGATTTCAAAACAGCCCTTGAATATCTCTCAAAAACGTTTGAGATAGACCGTTCAAAGAGCAATTTGGAGGGAATTTATTATTCATCTTTGAAATTAGCCGATATCTACTGCGATTTAAAAGAATATCAGAATGCTCTCAAATTCTATACCATTAAGCTTGATGCAGCGAAAAAAATTAATTCCGTATATTATATTTCTTCGACATATTTGGATCTTGGCGATATGTATTCTGATATGTCCGACTTTACGAAAGCTGTCAAGTTCTTTATACTTGCTCAAAAGGTTCTTGGAGATGCTATTTCTACTGATAGTCAGTATAGAATACAAAGAAGAATCAACAATATAAAAAGGAAAGTTGGTTTGCACTCATTTGAGAATATCTTGAAAGATATTAAAAATGCTTAGTGATGAGTCGTATGCTGAATTTATTTCCCGGGCAAAAAATCTCGGTTTAGATTTGAAAGAGTCTGAACTTAAAGCTTTTGAGCGTTATTATAATGAATTATGCGAATATAATTCACATACCAATCTTGTTGCAAATACTGATGAGAAAGAAGTCTATATTAAACATTTTCTTGATTCACTTGCTTTTTCTATTGTTGAGGAAGATAAGGACAAAAATTTCTCTCTTCTTGATTTTGGCTGCGGCGGAGGATTCCCCGGGGTGCCTATTTTAATTATTTATAAACATGCGAATCTTGTTGCCGTTGATTCTGTCGGAAAGAAAATCAGATTTGTAGACAAACTATCAGCGGCGTTGGGCTTTGGCAGCAGGCTTATTTCAAAAAATCTAAGGATAGAAGATTTAGACTATGCATATAGAGAATCTTATGATTATATTACGGCAAGAGCCGTTGCTCCTCTTTCTATGCTTGTTGAATATTGTGTTCCTTATTTGAAGGTTGGCGGGAAGCTTGTCGCTTATAAATCAAAGACGGCGGAAGAAGAAATTTCAGCGGCAAAAAAAGCTCTAAAGCTGCTGCACGCTGAAGTTGCAGATGTAAAAGATTACAAGATAGATAATGACTCAGTAAGAAAACTTGTTGTCATAGAAAAAAAAGCTCCGAGTGATAAACAATATCCTAGAAGAAACGGTTTTGTAAAAAAACATCCGCTTTGGTAAAGTTCCGTTAAGTGGCTGTCAATTTGTGCTTGAAAAAGGTTTTTATATAATTATAGTAAAAGGTTAGCACGGTCAGTTTAATAATAAATTATATGAATATAAACAGCGTGAGTTTGTTGAATAATCCGTATGAGAAGAAAACATCTTTCGGTTTTTCTTCTCCTTATGCTACTCAGACAACGCCATCTTTTTCATCAAGAAAACAGGCTGAGAACTATAAAGAACAGGGAAATGTCTATGCTCAGCAGGGTCAAAAGGATAAGGCGATTGAATATTATTTAAAATCAATACAGGAAGACAGCACATATACTCCATCTTATTTCAACCTTGCAAAAATTTATTATGAAAAAGGTGATAATCAGAGGGCAATAGAATATTATCAACAAATTTTGAATATAGAACCCTATGACTCTGAGGCTATGATTGATTTGGGTGTTATCCAAAAAGAAGTCGGAAACTACAGAGATGCAAAATTGTTGTTGAATCAGTCTTTGATTATAGACCCGATGAATGACCTTGCACGTCGTAATTTGCTTGAAACTCAAAATTTAGAGCTTGCTCAGACCAATCCTGAACTTGCAGAAATACAAAAGTCTTATTATGCCCAGAATAATCTCCAGGCTGCTTATGCTATGGCATCAGCATTTTTGCCGCCAGAGATAGTCAATAATACAAGAGATGTCCGTTTCAAATTCGGTCAGACAGCATTGATGGGCGGTGATGCAAATATTGCCCAGTATGCAAATGCGACAAAAGATATTACCGTTACTGATAAATATCTCTGGGCTGCGCCACAGATTATAGCAGCATATCTGGTTCATGAAATGGTTCATGCTAATGATAAAGATTCTTATTCTTCGATAAAAGAAGAACAGGATGCTTATCGTGCGGCTGCACAGTTCTGGATGGCAAACTCAAACGGCATAAAAGATCCTGAGATGGACTATGTCAAAGAACTCTATTTGCAGGACCCGACGGCGCTTGATGATAAAGTTGCAGAAGTTTATAAGACGAAGGATCCGACAATAGCTGATTTTTCCCCGAATCATGGGATGATGGCAGCGGCTGTAACGCTAAAATATAAGATGAATCAGGCTACAAGAGTTTTTAACTCTATTCTGAACAGAGAATCAGAAATGAAGAGTATAGGTATTCTTCATGAATTTCAGCTGACTAAAAATCTTTACAAATAGTAAAATTTTGCCCGAAGAGAAAGCATAATATATAATTTAAATATAAATTAGGTAAGAGTCAAAAGAGAGGGCTTTATGCAGAATTTTATAAGAAGATGTATTTTATCTTTGTTAGTGATTTTTTCATGTTCGTCATTTTGTTTTGCTGCTGATTATTCTCCTGCAGCCGTTGCAAAATATAACGAAGGTGTGAAGTATTCCCGTGACAACAATTATGATGCGGCAATAGCTGCTTTTTATTCTTCGATACAGATTGATCCTAATTTCTTGGATTCTTATTATAATCTTGGTGTTCTATATGAATATACAAAACAGGATGATAAAGCTTTTGAGGTATTCAAAGAGCTTCTTTCGAGGAATCCGGAGGATGATGAAACAAAGTTAAAGGTGGCTAATCTTTATTATAAAAAAGGTGAGTTAGATTTATCCTTGTCTTATTTGAATGCAATCTCAGCTGATAGTAAGGCTTATAAAGAGTCAAGAAGTCTATACAACACTGTCAATACAAAAATAAACAGCAAAAATCAAAAATCGGCATGGAATAATCGTCCGGCTTCATCGATTGCTCAGTTAAATGCTTCCAAGTTTTCTTACTCGGGTTTTAGCGGTCCGACGGGTATTGTAAAAGATAAGAGCGGTTATTTATATGTTGCTGACTATTCAGCAAATCAGGTGCTGAAGATTGACCCTAAAGGAAAAGTACAAACTCTTATCTCAGGTAAAACAAACAGTATGTTGAAAGGTCCTATAGGGCTGGCTGTTGATTTATATTCAAATATTTATATAGCGAACTATGATGCTAATAACATTCTTCGTATTACTCCCTCTGGAAAAGTAGAAGCTGTTATCTCCAATATACAAAAACCTTACCTCTTGTATGTAGATAATCAGAATTATTTGTTTGCTTCTGTGCAGGGGAATGGCACCATTCAGAGATTCAAACTTTAATTGAAAATTGCAGAATTCAAATCTAAAGAGCCGTCACTTCTAAGTGACGGCTCTTTAGATTAAAAAAATTATAGAATATGATTTGTCATAGAGTCTTCTATTTCTGCAATAATCATTTCTGCTGCTTCAATTTTATTTTTTGCTTGTGTTATTGGTCTGCCGATGACTATATAATCACAACCGGCAAGAATTGCCTGTGAAGGAGTGACAACTCTGACCTGGTCATTGACAATTGACCAGGTAGGACGTACTGCAGGACATACGATGATGAAATCATCGCCGCAGATTTTTCTTATTTTTTGAGCATCTGCAGCAGTGGCAACAACACCGTTGAGTTCTGTATGCTTTGCTATTTCCGCCAATTTGATGACATAGTCATCTATATTTTGATTCACCCCGAGTTCTTCTGTCAGCGTTCTTTGTCCGAAACTTGTCAGAAGAGTGACTCCAAGAATTTTTAATTCATCTTCAACGCCGAGTTTTTTTGCAGTTTCTTTTGCCTGTTTTACTGTTGTTGTAATCATCTTTGATGAACCCTGTATATTGAGATTAAAAAGGGTAACTCCATGTTTTATGAGATTACTGCTGGCTTTTGAAACAGTGCTCGGTATATCATGAAATTTACCGTCAAAATAGACTTCAGCGCCTTCATCTTTTATTATTTTGAATATTTCAGGTCCTACAGAAGTAAAAAGCTGCAGACCTACTTTAAATATGCCGATATAGTTTTTCAGTTCTTTTACGAGTGCTCTCGCTTCTTCTATTGTGTCTACATCCAAAGCGAGAATTATTCTGTCTTTTGGTGATAAATTTTTATAATCCATAAAAACATACCTTTATTGAAATATACCGAATTATTCTGATTTTGCAAATAAAACGTCAAATATGAATAAATTTTATCACTTTTGATATTCAGATACAAGTAAAAAACAGGTTAGTCGACTAAACTAACCTGTTTTTTGAATATTTTTAGTTATGAATGTCTTTTTCTTGCTGCTTCAGACTTACGTTTTCTTTTTACGCTTGGTTTTTCATAACGTTCACGGCGTTTTATTTCAGATAAAATACCGGCTTTTTGAACTTTCTTTTTGAAACGTTTAAGAGCGCTTTCAATTGACTCTTCGCTTCTAACGTATACTTCTGCCAAACTGTTTCACCCCTTTCGGCAATCTGTTGTATTGAATTGTCTTAAATAGTAACACAAGCGTGTTTTAAATACAAGATGGCTTTTTTCAAGATTTACATTTTAACCTGCAGGCCAGGTGAACTCTCTGCCTGCCATTATGTGAAAGTGCAGGTGCATGACTGTTTGTCCTGCCTGTTCTCCTGTATTAATTACTGTTCTATATGATGTTATACCGAGTTTTTTTGTAATTTCTCTTACGGCGTTTGCTACTTTGCCAAGAAGTTCTACATCATCAATTTCGCTAAGAGATGGATAGTGCGATTTTGGTATGACCAGTATATGCACCGGTGCCTGAGGGTTAAGGTCGTTGAATGCAATTACATCTTCTGTCTCATACACAGGCGTTGTAGGGATTTCTCCTTTTGCTATTTTACAAAATATGCAGTTTTCGTCAAATTTGTTCATAAAATTATCCTCTTATCATTAATAATCTAATTATAAAATGATGAAGAGGATAATCAAGTTTTATTATTATTATTTTATTCAGGGACTATGCATAAACTCCCGTTGAAGGATTCATTGCCATTGTTTGATTGTTCAGCCATTGAGAAAATCCGCCGTTGCTGGTTATGGTTGCTGCTGTTGTTGATGCTTGACCTGCTTCAGCTTGAGCTTGAATAAGTTCATTTAACTCTGCTGCACTGCTTACTCCGTATTGCATACAAGCTGCATCTATCTGATCTTCTGTATATCCGAGTTCTTTAAGATCCTGCATTGCTTCTGTTTCAGATTGAACGCCTTCTACTTCGAAGATAGGCAGTGAAGTAACAGCTTCTGCAATTTTCTGACAAGGTGAGTAGATGAACATATTCAAGAGGTTGGATACTACACCTGATGCTGCGATAGCTGGTCCGATAACCGGTATCATACCGATAAGTCCTGTTGCAACTGCTGTCAAACCGTTTGTTAAGCCAACTTGAACAGTTGATTTGACGATTTGTTTTAACCCGTTACCTATACCGCCTTCTTTAAATGCTTTTACTACCTTCGGACCTTCGTTTATGATATCTCCTGCGAGCATGAAGAGTGTACCGCCGTATTTTTTGAGCTTTGAGAAGACTCCTGTTTTCTTTGCTCCGTCGCTTGCTGCAAGAAGCGTTTTCCCTAGATTATCCGAAGTACCGTCAGCTATTTTTTTTGCGAGGTCTTTTGAGCTTCCGTCGATTAAATCGGTTGTTTTTCCGCTTGCTCCTCTGAGTTTTGCAGCTATACCGATTTTTCCGTCTTTGATTGATTGTTGTGCGAGAGTAACTGATTCATCAATGCTTTTGCCTGAGAGTACGTTTCTTTTTATCAAAGAGCGGTACTGGCTGTTTAACATATTATCAGTGTTGCCTGTGATAAAGTCTCCGATTTTCTTGAAGAAACCTCTATCGCTGACGTTTGTGTCAATAGATGAAGAGATTTGTTCAAATATAGAGCTGCTTCTTTCTGCATTTGCAAACATATTTCTCAGTCCGCTGTTTGAGTTTGAAGCCATTTCGTTTCTTAAAAAGCTTCCTGTTTCAAACTTGGGGCTCATGATGTATTCAACAATATTTTTGTTGAGTTTTTGCCCTTTTATTGACTGAGCCATTTTATCTGCTGTATCACTACTGTTAATAACCAGTCCCAACTTATAAACTCCTTATCCCTGAAATTTGAATCTAATATAATAACCCTTATATATATAAAGTATTTTTTCTCTTGGAAAATGCGTGATTGTTTAATAAATGTTACAATTTATTAAACTCAAAAAAATAGAACAGATAAATTTCTGTTCTATTTTTTTGAGTTTTTTGTTCAGACTACAAACTTTCTTTCGGATCTTTGAAGAAGAAGCTTGCTACATCCGTTGATACGTTGAAGAGGAGTTTGCAGTTTGATACATCATTGTGTGGTTCATGAATCGGATAAGCGAGGTTAAGTGATGCTGTCAGGTTCTTCATGAGGTAGAAGTTAACACCGACGCCGACACTGTGTATGAAGTTTTCCTGCATTTTTCTGCTTATACCTGTTCTGTTGTTTCCGATATAACCTGCGTCATAGAAATAACCCAATCTGACTTTATCGCTAAAGTGTTTATATTTATCAGGAAGGATTGTTTTCAATCCGGGAACCGGTGTTCTCAGCTCCAAGCTTGCGAAGTAACCGTAGTCACCCAAGAGCAATGCAGGTTCAAAACCTCTTACTGTTGCCTGACCGCCTTGTTGCATCTGCTCAATTGCATAAAGTTTGTTTGGAGAATACTGTCCTGATGCTCTTGCAATTAATAACATATCTTTAGGCAGGAGCTGCAATCTCATAACATCCAAGTTGTATTTTTGGAAGCCTGTTTTTGGAAGGTATGGTTCTTGAGGTGTTGCACCAAGACCTTTCAAACCTAAGCTTGCTTCTGCTCTTGACAACCAACGTCCGCTTGAATCGTCTTTTTGGAAGTCGATACCTGCTCTTAAGATTCTCAGCTGATAATCATTGAGTACTGCGCCGTCAAATAAGCCTGATGTTGTTTTTGCGTTCAGGAAGTTCAAAGATAAGTCAGCGTCGATTTTGTAGTTATCACCTTTTTTAATTGGCTGATAAATACCGACTTTGACGTTATGAGCTTTACCGTCGATATCATATTCTCTGAATGGACCGCCAGGGTTAACTGAAGAGAATGAATAGTCGGCACCGATTTTTGTTCCCCATTTTCCTACGGGGATTTTATATCCGGTGAACCATCCGCCTGAGTTTTCGCCGATTAAGCCTCCGACGTAGAATTCATCACCGAGTCCGAAGACGTTTTTATCTTTTATTTGCAAATAGCCTCTTTCTCTTCCGACTACCGTTCTTCCGTCGTTATCCATACCGATTGTAACTTCAAGAGGGAAACGGTCTTTTACCTGGAGGGTTACATCTGTTTTCTTCGGTGTATCCCCTTCTTCAATAACGATTTTACCTTGGATATAGTCTTCTTTGTTCAAGTCATCGAGAGAGGTTTTGATATTTGCGACGTTGAATATTTTTCCTTCTTTCAATTTGTTTGAAGAGAGAACTTCTCTTCTCAGATAAGATTCTCTTGCCCATTTGTTGCCTTGAACGGAGATATTTCCGATTTCACTTTCGATGATTTCGATAGTAATAATTCCGTTTGTAACTTTTTGTTGGGGAACATATGCTTGAGAAGTAATGTAACCGTCTTTTGCATACAACTTGGTAATTTCCATTGTTGCGTTCAATACCTGGTCAATATAAACTTCTTTTCCAATCAGGTCTGCATAATATTTATTCAACTCATCGTTTGAATAGATTGTATTTCCTGTGAAGTTGACGCCTTTTAGTAAAAATTTGGGGTTATAAACACGTCCCTGTTCATCAACCATTGTCTGTTCAGGTTGTTGAACCTGATCTTCATATTTTACGGAGTTATTTAACTTTCTTTGTTCCTGTTCTTTTCTGAGATTTTCGAGTTTATCTCTGAGTTCTCTGTCATTTGTCACCGATTGGTCAATAACGCCTGCGTCAATTCTGTTCAAACTTCCCGCATTAAAATCTGCAAAAGCAATTGAATTTATCGGCATGGAAAAGAACATGGTCAGTGTTGTTAAAATTACCGCTTTGTGCATACTTCTCATTTGCATATATCCTTATCTGTCATTGTTTTCATTGTATAACTTTTGGTTCAAAAAGTTAATATTTTTATATAAGCATGAATACCCATAAAGTTTTAAATTTAACACCGGATTAAGATTTGTTTAATAAATCTTAATATTTTTGCCTTTTATGCTTCTAACCTTGTTTTAATTTTATAATTTTAATTAAAAATATAACTCAACGAAATAGATGATATTGAGAAATTTTTTTATATTTTTGGTTGATTTTTTCAACAAAAAAAGAGAACAGATATTGTTCTCTTTTTTTGTAAATTTTTATATCGATTTTTAAGCAAGAATGTTAAGTTTATTTCCGAGTGTTTCAGATAACTTAACATTATCATGCGTCATAAAATTGAGTTTTCCTCCTTCTGTGCAGGCATTATTTTTGAGACCGCTTCTCAAAGGCTGGCACTGCGGAGTTTGAGATAATGATGATACTTTTATTGCATTGACATTCATTTTTCAAAACCTACTCACTATACCTTCTATAAATATAATTATAATACTTTATCCATGCGTTTTCAAGGGAATAAAAAAATCTCTCATTATGAGAGATTTTTTGTTTTGGTTTTGAAATTTTTTAGTTATTATCCTCCTCCGTAAGACATCCGGATATTTGTCTGCATATCCTGTTTTACTTTTTGTATTTCAGCCGTTGTTGTTTCGAGTTTCGCTTGATATTGCTGCAGTTCTTGATCAAGTTGTTTATCAATCAGCTGCAGTCGTTGTTTCCTTTGTTCCATCTGTTTTACTTCAGGTGAATCAGGATCCATATCTGTGCCAACATTCATCAAGTCATTGACGAAGTTCAACAATCCCATACGGGCCTGATTTATCAGCTGAATTCTGAATTCCAAATCATGCCTGTATGATGTTAAATATATAAGTCTTGATAGTGAAACTGCTACGCCCATTGCTTCTCCTGACCCTTAAAATTTCTTTAGTTGAAGGTATTCAGCTTGCCTCCTGATAAGAAATTGTATGGATTGCTTTCGTTTATCATCTTATCCATTTTGTTCATCTGTGCTTGCAGATTGTATACTCTATATTTTGCAATTTTGAGTTTTTTGTTCATGGTAAGACCGTTTTTAATTGTTGTAATCAATGCGATTACAAGTTCCTGCCATGGATTATGTCTGCGGAAATAAGACCTTGAGAGGTTGATAGCTCCCACCCAGTAGTTGATTATACCTTGTGTCTGTAAAGCTAAATCCACAGATATTTTCTCCTTTGGTACAAAATCATAGATATACTAATATACTTATATAAAAACAATTATCTGCATTTTTTTGACAAACTTTAGAAAAATGATAAAAAATTAAACAATTTTGTTACAAAAGTTTATATTTTCATTTTGAGAAGACTTGAGGAAAATGTTTTGTTTTTCAATTTCAAAATTCGGGTTGAGAGATTGCGATGCAGCAAAGATATTATCATTTTTATAAAATGATAATATCTTTTTTATTCCTCCATAAAATATAACAAGAGGATTCAAATAGGTGATTATTTGAGATAAACACCTTATGTACAATCTTGTATTTTTCATATCGATACACTAACTCAACTCTTGTGCGAGTTTTCCGTCTCCTTCGACCTGGTTTTTAAGCATTTGTTTTATGATATCTGATTGTGCATCAAGCATTTTTGCTACTGTTTCAAGGTTTTTAACTTTATTTGTTAAAACAATATCGGCATTATTCAATATTCTGTTTGTTGCATTTTGATATGCTCCGAGAACAGCGCCACCATAACCTTGTGTTATGTTTCCGAATACGTTTGCCGCAATACCAAAAGGTCCTGCATATGGGGAGAGTGCTTGTGCCAAACTTCCGATACCGGCGATAACACCTGCTGATGGAAGCAGCCAGCTTGAACCGTAGCCGAAACCAGAGAGGGTTCCGACTGCCGCTCCTACCGGTTGAGACGCTGTTACCATAGATGCTGCGCCTCCTGTTGTAAGGTTTCCGTAGTTTGCCGCATAACCGGTGATACTTGAGGATGAGTCAAGTGATGATAAACTTGCAGCTCCCCCTGTTATTCCTGTTATGGAACCATAGCCGCTCAGGGCTCCTATTGAAGCAGCCCCTCCTGTA
Organism: Candidatus Gastranaerophilales bacterium; assembly: GCA_944323485.1. Classification (GTDB taxonomy): domain Bacteria; phylum Cyanobacteriota; class Vampirovibrionia; order Gastranaerophilales; family CAJFVJ01; genus Adamsella. Next base: position 193,485 of record CALUSR010000005.1, on the reverse strand, counting down.
GGGAAGGCTGTGTATTTATTAAGAGAACCGTATCCGAAGGCTGATGAGCTTCCATAATTTGCTGTTGCTCCACCGCTTGATGAATAATAAGAAGTCCCGGGAACATTCAGGTATTGAGTATCCAATACGGGCATGAACGCTCCTGGCGCAATATATCTTGCTATATTTATCAGCCAGTTTGAGAATGTTCCAAAGCCGCATCCTGACAGCCCTGACCCGTCGAGAGCTATATCTCTCAACTGGTCATAGGTTTCAAACAACATTGCTTTAGCATCACTGCTTGCTGTTCCGTATTTATTTGATATTACCAGATAACTGTCGTTTTCGTATGCCATTTTCTTGACCGTTCCCTTATATTCTAATAAAAGACGTTTTTACTTTTTATGAAGAGAATGTTTTGAATGTAAGTTCAATGTTCTTATCGAGAACTTTTTGGACTGATTCAAGTTCTGTTTGAACTGCTCTTTGTTGTGTATCAACCTGTCTTAGCTGCAGTTCAAGAGCTTTATCCTGCTGCTGGAGGTCTTGAGTTTCAGCGTTAATTCTTACAAGCTCTTTATTGTAGAGCGCTTTTTGATATTCATATTCGTTCATTGCATCATCATAAGCCTGAGAGTCATATTCCGTTCCATAGTAGAGCTGAGTCATTCCTTCGCCGTTTGAATATGTGGTAGAATCGGCATAAGCTCCGGTTGTCGGGTCATACCCTACGAAACCTTCATTTGGAATTTGAATTGAAGTGAGCTGCCCGTTGTCATTAAAAGTCATTGCAACACGTTGGTATTGATTTGTAACTTCAGTTCCGGTTGCGTTCTGATATTGTATTGTAAGGTCGTAGTAACCTTCCATCTCTTCACCTGTGGTCGGGTCAATTGACGGTGACCAGTTTTTGATTGTTTTGCTTATTCTTGTATCATTTGCGTCCGTGAAAGAGTATGTCGGTTTTGTAAACTCTGATGAGCTTGATGTTGGCGCTACAGGAGGTTCTATTTCCAACATTTCGTTGAACAACTGGGCACTTTGGTCAGCAAGAGCCGTACGTGCCTGGTTGAGCTGTTGCCCTTGATATTCAATGTTGCTTTTTCTTGCTGTAAGTTGCAAATATCTTGCTTGAGATGCTGCTAAACCCATTTTTTATTCTCCGTTTTAGTGTTCACTAAGTATTGCCTTGGACTTCTTTTATGTCCGCAGCGAAGAATGTCAGCATTTTTGAAACTGTATTCTAACTACCTGTTTAAATAATAATAATCTTTTTCTTAAAGTCTACATTCCTGATAAAAAAATTTGTCTAACATTCCATGAACTATTATATATTTATGTATTTAAAGAGAATACAGAAAGTAAAAAAAATCATCTTCATGGAGTATGAAAAAAGTTCAAGACAAAAATCATGTGGACGAAAAAACTTTTTTATTATATTATTTATTCTGCAAACAGAATGCCCTAGTGGCGGAATCGGTAGACGCGTCGGACTTAAAATCCGATTGGGCGAATAACTCAGTACCAGTTCAAGTCTGGTCTAGGGCAGTTTTTCAGGCTCTCTTTAATGAGAGCCTTTTTTATTGCTGTGGGGAAATAGTGGGGAAGATGACAACGCTTTATATTTATGGGTATAATTTTTATGCGATTCTGGCATAAAGAAGATTTGTTATGATTATTTTATTAACAATGTTTTTTTTAGGGTGTGTAGTCGGCTTTATCGGAGTCGGCGGAGCTGCGATGGTTGTGTCGATTTTGACATTCTTTTTTGGAATCTCTATCCATACTGCCCTCGGTATTTCTCTCGGAGCTATGGCTTTTACAACATTTTCAGGTACATTAAGCCATTTTCGTGACGGCAATCTTTCAATTAAAACAGGATTAACCATAGGTATTTTTGCATCATTAGGATCTTTTATAGGCGCTCATGTTGCGCATTTTATACCTCCTTCAGAGTTGAAGTATATGACTGCGTTTTTATTATATATTTCTGCTGCCGTTGCATATTTACGTCTTTTTTCTCATGTGTTTGATAAAATTCTTGAGAAAAATGCTGGAGAAAACTGTTCATCAGGAAAGTTTTTCACAATTTGTTTTTTAATAGGGTTTATAAACGGTCTTTTGGCAGGTACTTTCGGTTTTGGTGCTGCTCAGTTTATACAGCTTAGCATGCTTATGTGTTTTTCGCTTCCTATCAATAAAATAGTCGGAACAACCATGTTAATAATGCTTCCAATGGGATTTTTCGGAAGTATAGGATACCTCGCTTCAGGGTCTTTAGATTTACGATTGTTTGCGGAGGTCGTAGTCGGACTTATGTGCGGGGCATATATCGGTGCAAAATTTACCAAACGTTCTCCCGTATGGCTTTTGAAAACGGCTATGGTTTCTCTTCCGATAATCGGAGGGACCCTTCTTATTTTATAGATAAATTACAGTATATTAATTATTTTTATATTGCTTTTAAAATTATATAATTTAGGAATGGATAATGTAATAAATGACATATCAAAGCAATATCTTGAGGATTTCAAACTCTATTTAGAAATAGAGAAAAATTTCTCTCCCCATACCATTCTTGCTTACCACAAGGATGTATCTGACTTTCTGTCTTATCTTGGAAGTATGAATGCAGATAGAGTCCAGCATAAAACTATAAGAGAGTATCTTGCAAGCATTCAGCCTCATAACTATTCCAAAACGACTGTATCAAGGAAAATTGCAGCTATAAGAACTTTCTACAGATATCTATACAGAGAGCGCATTGTCGAAGCAAATCCTGCAGATAATATAAAAAGTCCGAGAAAGAATAAATCTTTGCCCAAATTTCTAACAGAGACTGAAGCTATGAGTATTATAAATGCTATTGAAACAAATACTCCTGCAGGCTTCAGAAATCATACTATTTTGGAGGTTCTGTTTGTAACTGGCATGCGTATTTCAGAGCTGTGTCATTTGAAATTTGAAAATTTGAATCTTGAGCAGAATGAAATAACTGTATTCGGTAAAGGCGGTAAAGAAAGGATTGTTCTTATCAGCAACAGAGCAAAGAAATATATGCTTTCATATATGGAAAAAATTCGTCCGATTTTATGCAGGAAAGAACACAGTGAAGAAGACTTTGTTTTTGTGAATAACACAGGTTTTATGCTCCAGCCGAAGAGTGTATACAATGTGATAAAAGACACCGCAAAAAAATTGAAGATACAGAAGAAGGTATCTCCTCACGTCTTCAGACATAGTTTTGCAACAAAGATGCTTGAAAAAGGTGCTGATTTGCGTATAGTTCAAGAACTTTTGGGGCATGCAAGCATCAGTAATACACAGATTTATACCCATGTTTCAACCGAGAGATTGAAGCAGGCTTATACAAAAGCACATCCTCGTGCTGTTTAGATAAAATTGAGGAGGAGGTAGTAAATGAAAACATCAATAATAATTCCTGCACGATATGCCTCAACAAGGCTGCCCGGGAAACCTTTGATAAAAATAGGCGGAAAGTCTATTATACAGTGGGTTTATGAAAAGGCAAAACAGGCAAAGTCCGCTGATGAAGTTGTCGTTGCGACTGATGATAAGCGTATTTATGATGAAGTTATATCATTCGGCGGATTGGTCAGGATGACATCGCCAAATCATAAGTGCGGAAGCGACCGTATCGCAGAGATTGTAAGTGGTGATGCCAATATTGGCATTGCCGTAAATGTTCAGGGAGATGAACCGATGATAGACCCTGAGAGTATAGACAAAGCTATCGAAGCCATCAAAGAATCGGATGCGGATATTTCAACTTTAATCAGAGTGATAAAAGATAAAGAAGAAATAACAAACCCCAATGTTGTGAAGTGTGTTGTTTCAAAATCGGGCATGGCGATGTATTTTTCAAGAAGTCCTATTCCATATGAAAGGAATGAAGGAAAATCTCCTGTTTATGCGCATATCGGGCTTTATGCCTATAAAAGTGACTCTTTGTTAAAAATGACTAAAATGGAACAAACCCCTCTTGAAATGAGTGAGAGTTTGGAACAATTGAGAGCACTTGAGAACGGAATGCGCATAAAAACAGTTGTAGTAGGCTATTCGCCGGTTGGAATAGATACAGAGGAGGATGTTGAAAATTTTAAAAAAATAATTGAAAAAAATTAAATTTTTTAGTTAATAAATTGACATAAAAACTAGCAATAATAGCGTTTTTGGTGTTTAATAATATAATGTTAACTTTTTTTAAGTTTTTCCTTGAATTTTATTAATTTTGACTTACTTTTTGTTTTTTAATAAATATACACTTTTGTATTGAAAAAGTATATACAAAATATTAAAAAGGAGATATATATGAAAAAGATTTTAGTCTTTACTCTGGCAGTCGGAATGATGATGACAATCAACAATTCAGCATTGGCTATTGATGCTTCATTTGCCGGCGGTTCAGGGGCACACTTTAACGGTAAAGATGTAGTCAGCACAGATGCTATTGATGGTCTACATGCTGTTACCGAATGGAACAAATTTAATATACAAAAGGGTCAATCATTGACAAACCAGTTCAACGGACAAAATCAGCATATTTTGTTCAAAGTTAACGGTTCAGCACCATCAGTAATCAACGGTACATGGAATGCATCAGGTGTCGGTGCTGCAACTGGAAGAACAACTCTTCTTAACCCGAATGGTGTTATGGTTGGTAACGGTGCTGTAATCAACCTCGGAAATCTTGGAATCAATACAGTTGATTCAATTGCCAAAAAAGCAGGCAACGTAAGACTTGAAAAAGGTGCAAAAATCAACGGTAATTTGGAAGTTAATGCCGGTTCAATTTATTCGGCAGCAGACTTGCTCGGTAAATCAATCAAGTTATCAACAGTTGACGGTATTAACTACGATGCAGTTGCAGGTGTAGATAATCCGGGACTTGCAAAAGGTGATATCCACGTTGCTAACTCTGCATTTACAACAAAAGACGGTGCTTTGCACATTACAGCAGGAAATGACATTAAATTTGAAAATGTTAGAGTAAAAGATGCTAAAGAAGTTAAGTTGACAACAAATAAAGGCAACATTAACCTGCAAGCAGGAACTAAAAAAGACGGTACTCTTGATATGTCAAAAAGAACAGGCTTTGACAATTCAAAAGTTACAATTCAGTCAACTTCAGGCAATATTTACTTAGAAAATATCGACAACCAGAACGGTTCACATCTGGCTGTTTTGAATGATTCAGGAATGATTGAAAGTTCAAACAACGTAAACTCAGGAAATTCAATCTACACTGTATCAACAAAGAGCGGAAAAGTTAACACAACTGATTTGCATAACAAAGGTTCTCAATATGTTGCAAAAACACGTACAGGCAACATTGAAATGCTCCGTGCATCAAATGACGCAGGTCAGGTTAACGTTTATACAAACACAGGTGAGATTAACATCAACGAATTCAACAACAAAAACGGTTCATTGTTGAATATCGAAGCACCTGACCATGACTATTTGACACCTTCTGATTTTGTTAAAGAAACAGAAAGCAATATCAACGTAACAGATGCAACAAATGATGCAACTTCTAAGATTATTGCTATCAATGATAAAGGTCATATCAACTTCAATAGAGTAACCAACGACGGTGCTATGGCATTCACTGCTAAAGCAGGTTCAGTAAACCTCAACGGCGGCACTATCAGAGGAACAATCGACAAATCAAAAGCTGATATATTCAACTTCAACAAAACAAATATTGTTGATGGTGCTAAAATCGGCGAACTCGACGGTGCAGTTCACTTCAATCAGGTAAAATCTAACGGAACCGTTGATCTGAAAAATAAAAACGGCTATGTAAAAGTTACAGGTTCTACATTTGATAAGAATTTGAACATTGACTCAACAGGTGATGTTACAATCGCTACATCAACAGCAAAAGAAATGAATGCTAAAGGCAACAATGTTAAAATCTTCGACTTGAGCGAAAATATCCTCGTCAATAATGTAGAAGCTCAAACCGATGCATTGCTCGAAGGTAAAGGAGTTAACTTCAACACTGTAAGAGCAGGCAGAGATGCAGAAGTCAGATCTTATGATGACGGTGCTATCCTCACAGGTTCTAAAGGCGGCGACATCTACGCAGGAAGAAAAGCTGAAGTAAGAACAGGTACTCAAGATATCGTTCTGAACAAAGTTGAAGGTGACACTCTTCATACAACATTCAGCGATGACAACAAAGTAAGAATTCACGGCGGACAAAAAGTTGTTCTTGAAACCTCAGGTGCTAACGCAATGGGATTTGAACAGACAATTGATGATACAGCTAACAACAGAGACTTTGAACTTCGTGCAGGACAATTTGATTATGCTCCGAACACAGTTGCTCTCAAAACAGATGTCATCACTCTCGATGGAAAAAGAAGTGATATGAATGTTAAAGATGGTGAATCAAACGCAAATACAATTGATATCAATGCATTCCAATCAGATAACCTGAACATCAAAACTTCAAACGGTGACATCTACGTATACGAACCAATCACTCGTGCAGGCATCGATTATGAAGCTAAGAACGGATTCAATGTATATCATATCTGGCCCGGTGATGACCTTCAAGATTTGATTGACAATCAGGAAATCAACAAAATCAAAGATCTCAACAGTGACGTTGCCGGACTTGCTCCTTCTCCGATGATCGACTTCATCCCATTAGGTGCTAGCGCTGAGATAGACGAAATCAACAAAAAATATTTCATAGAAGTTGTTAAAGATGATGAATACGAAGTTCTCCAGAACTTACCAATCGGAACTCAAGATCCAAACAACAAAAGACGTGAAATATACTAATTGATAAACAATCAAGAAACCCCGATGAAATCTTCATCGGGGTTTCTTGATTGTATGGTTTGTCACCTTCAACCTTTTGTAAAAAAATCCCCCATGGTCACATATAAACCGCAGAGGATTTTTTATCAGATAAAATTTTATTAGAAGTTGAAATAACCGGTATTGTTTTCCAATGAATCAACTGCTTCTTGAGCGCAGGTTATACCATTGTATTTTGAATAAGAAGTAGTCGTACATAAATCATTGAATTTCTCTTTAGAAAAATCTGTATATTTTGAGCCCATCGGATATAACTGACCGTTGTTCAGCAGCTGAAAAGAGAACAGGTCTTGACCGTAAACATTAGGATTTGACTTATATCCGTTTATATCAATTGTTATGTAAACGACACGTTCATAGTCTTTGATAAAATAAGTTATTTTGTTTTTTGTTGTGAAGTTGAAATCCCCAAGTACAGATGTGTTTATTGAATTATTTTTCCCTCTGTTTTTATAAGTTTTTTCATATTCTGATACGGGCAGGGCCGGAACTTTGTCGTCTATATTCAACATACCGGAGCTGATAAAATCATTTCTGAAAGAGCGTTCATTTTTGATATAACTTGCATACAAATACTGATTGTCATTTGTTCCGAGCACTTTAAGCACATCGTTTGTAATTCTCTGACTTTCTACAAATTTATGTTTCAAATTAACTTTTGAAAAATGAGAAATAGCCCAAACAGACCCTAATCCGATTAGGAGTATTACAATGAAAAGAAATATTAACAAATGCATTTTTTCTTTTGTCATATTTATATCCTTTGAGTGTCTTATTTCGATTTAATTATATTATATATATCAGTTATTTTATATGATATAATTATATGATTTAGGAGTTTTCAAGCTGTTCTCTAAGTTCTGAAGCATATACATGAACAAGCTCGGCGTTTTCGTCTTTTTTCAGATAAACATCTTTTATACCTGCCTGAACTATAAATCTTTTGCATAATATGCATATAAAATTGTGCCCCCATATATACATTGTTGCATCTTTGCACTTATCCATTCCTGCCTGGATGATTGCATTTTGTTCTGCATGAATGCTTCTGCAAGTTTCATACTTTGTTCCGCTCGGGATATCATTTTTTATTCGATAGCAAAAATTTCTCTCATAACAAGATGTTACTTTGGATGGAGTGCCGTTATAACCTGTCGCTTTAATCATCTTATCAGGAGAGACAATGACTGCTCCTACCTGACTTCTCAAACAATTTGATCTCATGGCTGCTGTTTTTGCCACTTCAAGAAAATAGTCGGTCCAGTTAATTATACTCATAATATTTCCCCTTTTTTCAGTCGTTCTATTATGTCAGATATCTCTTTTATATTCTTCTTTGCTGTTTGTTCATAACCGCAGTTGTCATAAAAAATAGTCCTCTCATGAGGAAGAGGATATAATCTGCACAGCGTTGGTCTGTCCTCATGTATTAGACATCTGTTGTCGTCATCCAAGAATTTGCAGCAATAGAAATATTGTTTATTTTCATCGTAGTTTTTTAACCGTGCTCTAAATTTTTCAACAAAAGACGGATTTTTTTCTCTCGCTTCTTCATTTGTTTTATAAGGACGAAAAAGCGTCAAAAAGTCTTTTATTCCTTCAATAAGAACTATATCAGCATCAGGCGCTCCTTCTTTTTTTAGAGCGTCAATCAGTTCTTCATAAGACAAACCTCCCTTAAAACAGACTACTCTGCAGCACTGACCGCACTGTCTGCATAAACTCTGAGGCATTTTGAATAAATTTTTTACCCGTTCAACAACTGATTCTTCCATCTCTACCAGTTATCAGCTCCATATTTTTTATATTTGGCTATTTTTTCGAGAATTTTTTCCTCAAGCTCTTTTACTATAATAATATCATCCTGAAAATTATTTGAGGCATTTGTCTTCAAAATTAAGAGCTGTTCTTTCAACTTTCTGATTATTTTTTTCTGTTTTTCCCTCTGTTCATATTGCCACCCCTTATACCCGCAGCCTGGAGGTGTGACAATCCATCCGTTTTTCGGATAAGACCTGCAAAAAGACGGACGGTCTTCGTAAATTGTACAGATGTTTCGGTCATCAATGTGAGGACAGTACCATATTTCAATATCTTTATTCATAAATGATGATACTGCTTCGATATATTTTTTCTTTTTTTCATCAAGCTCTGATAGCGAGTTGTATTTTTTGAAAAAAGACAAGAATAATTTCGCCTCTTCATCATCAAGTTCTTCAAGTTCTTTCTCTGAATATGCACTGATAATACACCTGCAACACTCACCGCATTTGTTGCAGAGTTCATTTGGGGGAATATGCTCGAGAAAATTATTATTCATAAGAAAATTATAAATAATTTTTTCTCGGTCTAGCTCGTTTTTAATCAAATTTAAAATAATAGGTAATATATCTTAATAATTTATTTCAAATTAGCATTTTTTCTTTAATAAATGTTTTTTAATAATTAGAAGTGTTAGTTTAAGGGTTAATTATGAGTAATTCTGTTTATAATCAAGGTGTTCAACCACAGATGTATCAACCTGTATCTGCACAGAATGCAGCAGCAGGAACACAGCAGGTACCTCAACCTGCTTCTCAGAACGGGTATCAACAGGTTGCATCTTATCCTGTGATGACTCAGCCTAATGCACCTAGAGCAGGTGTCAGCGCCGTTAATATTCAAATATTCAATCCTACGGCAGGAGCTGCACCGTCTTCAGGCAATATGACGTATCCGCAATCTTCATGGTACGGACCTCAAGGAATGGGGCTTTATCCTTATCCTATGCCAATGCCGTATTATTATCCGATGCCGGCTCAGCAACCGGCACAAACACAGCCTGCCGCTGCTCCCGTAAGCCAGCCTGCTCAGACAGAAGAAAAACCGAAGATGAAAGATAAAGATGTTGTTCCTCTGACTGATGAATATATTAAAACCATAGAAAATTATTTGAACAATTCAAATCCTGATATAAGAATGCAGGGTGTAAAAGAACTCTTGAACAGATTTAAAGAGCTTGAGACAAGAAAAGATGACCCGGCTTTGACAAATCTTTTGAACAAGTCTTTGCAAGATCCTGATCCGAATGTAAGAATGATAGCCATGACTACATTATCTTCGGGGTATGCAAACGGAAATCAGAAAACTTCTCAGCTCTTGAACCAAATTCAGCAAACGCCGAATGTCTACGGTGAAGATGCAAAACTTGCATCACAGGCGTTGTTGAAGATGGCTTCAAAACCGACAACAATTCAGGTAGAAGACAAGGGTACTCCTGAAGCGAAGAATACACAGCAAAATCAACAATAGGAATCTAAACAATAATGTGTGCATTAAATGTAGTGGCAAAAACGATAGGCGCAGCAGCGGTAGCAGCTATAGGTTATGATGTTGTAGCAAATACGAAAAGACGTGCAATTTACAGCGCAAGAACTGACATCAGCAATGAGTTGACACATGCTTATTTGCTCAATAATACTACCGGAACGGGCAGTCCACTTATGGAAAAAGCCAGAAGAGGTTTTTTGAACTGGCGCGTTGATGATAATGTTCGTGATTCTCTTGTATTTACCAAGAATATAGTGAAAGAATTTTTCTCTAACCTGGGTGCAAATGCAGTAGGTTTAACTCTCGGTATCGGTGCCCTTCTTACTAAAACAGGTTCAAAAGTTCCCGGATTGAAGGGATTTATTCCAAAACCTTTAGGTATTGCATGCGCGGTAGGTGCAGCAATTGTTGTAGGCGGCAACTTGCTTGCAAACCTATTCCCTGACCCGAAAACTTCATCTCTTGATATAAAACTCTAAAATCAACTAACACTATAACACTAAATAAGCCCCAAAACGGGGCTTATCTTTTAGTTTTGAACTTCTTGTTCCTGTTGATTTTCCTGATTAGCATCTTTCTGTTCAGGAGTAATTCTCTCGAAGACTATTCTGTCGTTGTCGAGTTTCAGTCTGATAGTATCTCCATGCTTATACTCGCCTGTGAGAATTTCTTCTGCGATAGGGTCTTCGATTTTCTTCTGGATAAGTCTGCGAAGAGGTCTTGCACCATAGTTTTCAGAGTAGCCGTCTTTTGCAAGATAATCTTTTACTTCATCAGTGACTTCCATTGTTAACTCTTGCTCTTTGATACGTTTAATCAGGTCATTGAGCATAATATCAGCAATTTTTCTGACTTCATCTTTGTTGAGATGAGCAAATACGATGATATCATCTACCCTGTTCAAAAATTCGGGGCGGAAGGCTTTTTTCATTTCTTCCATAACCGTATCTTTGAGTTTTTCGTATCTGTCCTGTTCGACATCATCGGAAACAGCAAAGCCGAGTTTTGAAACATTTTCTATTCTGCTTGCTCCGACGTTGCTTGTCATGATAATGATAGTGTTCTTGAAGTTAACAACTCTTCCTCTTGAGTCTGTCAGACGACCGTCATCGAGGATTTGCAGCATTATATTGAACACATCCGGATGCGCTTTTTCGATTTCATCAAACAGGATGACAGAATAAGGTTTTTTTCTGATGGTTTCAGTGAGGTTGCCTCCTTCATCATATCCGACATACCCCGGAGGAGAACCGATGAGTTTGCTTGTAGAGTGTTTTTCCATAAACTCTGACATATCAACTCTGACCATATTATCTTCAGAGCCAAAGATTGCTTCTGATAGAGCTTTTGCAAGTTCGGTTTTTCCGACACCTGTAGGTCCGCTGAATATAAAGCTTCCAACAGGTCTGTTCGGACTTTTCAAACCGACACGTGCTCTTCTGATAGCTTTTGAGATGGAAACAACAGCTGAATCCTGCCCGATAACTCTTTTGTGGAGAGTTTCTTCGAGCTTGAGAAGTCTTTCGCTTTCGCCTTCCGTCAGTTTTGTAACAGGGATACCCGTCCAGATGCTGACGATATAAGCCACTTCTTCAGGAGTAACTACTGATTTGTTGTTATCCTGAGATTCCTTCCACTGATTAGAGATTTCTCTGATTTTATCTTTCAGGTCAGCTTCCTTATCTCTCAGCTGGCTGGCTTCTTCGAACTGTTGATTTCTGATAGCCTGTTCTTTTTGTTTTATGATGGCTTTCAGTTCTTTCTCGACTTCTTTTCCTTCCGGAGGAAGCGAGCTTGCTCTAAGTCTTACTCTTGAGCTTGCTTCGTCGATTAAGTCAATAGCTTTATCAGGCAAAAATCTGTCTGTGATGTATTTATCGGACAATTTTGCAGCAGCTTCGATTGCCTCATCTGAGATAATCAGCTTGTGATGTTCTTCATATTTCGGTCTTAGACCTTTCATAATCTGGATAGTTTCTTCAACAGAAGGTTGGTCAACATAAACAGGCTGAAAACGTCTTTCAAGAGCCGTATCTTTTTCAACATGTTTTCTGTATTCATCAAGAGTTGTAGCACCTATAACCTGAAGTTCTCCTCTTGAGAGAACGGGTTTGAGGATGTTCGCTGCATCTATTGCACCTTCTGCAGCACCTGCACCGATGAGAGTATGCATTTCATCGATTACAAGAATAACATCTCCTGCCTGTCTGATTTCGTCCATAATTTTTTTAAGACGTTCTTCAAATTCGCCGCGGTATTTTGTCCCAGCGATGAGAAGACCCATATCAAGCTGTATAATTCTTTTTCCTTCGAGGACGTCAGGAACTTCCGAATTGACAATTCTGATAGCGAGTCCTTCTGCAATGGCTGTTTTACCGACCCCTGGTTCCCCAATCAGTACGGGGTTGTTTTTTGTCCTTCTTGCAAGAATTTGAATAACACGTTCTATTTCTTTTTCACGTCCTACGACAGGATCAAGTCTTTGTTCCTGAGCGGCTTGAGTAAGGTTTGTTCCAAATTCATCGAGGCTCGGACTTTTGCTTCTGCCGCTTGATTGTGTTGCGGTCGGAGCTGCATTGCCTGCTGTTGTCTTTGTTTCTCCAAGCATTTTGATTACGTTGCTTCTGACTTTGTTGAGGTCAATGCCGAGATTTTCGAGAACTCTTGCTGCAACACCTTCGCCTTCTCTAATCAGACCCAAAAGCAGGTGTTCCGTGCCAATATAGTTGTGTCCGAGTTGTCTTGCTTCATCCCAGGAAAGTTCCAAAACTCTTTTAGCTCGAGGGGTAAATGGTATTTCTACAGCAACAAATCCTGAGCCGCGTCCGATAATTTTTTCAACTTCGGCTCTTGCGTCTTTGAGGTTAAGCCCCATTGCCTTGAGTGTTTTTGCGGCGACGCCTGTTCCTTCTCCAATTAGACCTAAGAGAACCTGTTCCGTGCCGACAAAGTTGTGTCCGAGTCTTCTTGCTTCTTCTTGGGCAAGCATTATAACTTTGATTGCTTTTTCAGTAAATCGTTCAAACATTTTTTATCTTAGACTCCCATTTATAGGTTATAGACTTCTATATCTATACTCTATATATTCTACAATAGAACATATAAATGTTTCAATCTATTTCATTAATTTTATCTATTAATTTTGAAGCAGCGCAGTAGTAGTCGTTTATGTCAACACATCTTCTCAGGAAGTATTTTGCTTTTTTAGGTTCGTTATTTTGATAATACCACAGTCCAAGAAGGTAGTAAGCTTCGTAGTCCTGAGGAAGTTCCCCTACGGATTTTTCGAGGTATTGTTTTGAGAGGTTGAACCAGTTATATTCGAGCAGAACTTTTCCGATGATTCGATAGCTTTCGATGTTGAATTCAGCCAGAAATTCCTTTGCGCTTATTAGTTTTTCTATGTAGTCATATCTTTTTGCTTCGAACAAATAAGAAAGAGTACTCTCAAGGTAGTTTCTTATCTGGAAGTAGGTAGGGAAGTGGTTTATTTTTGATTCTATAATTCCTATGACTGTTTGCCCCCAAAGTACGGCAGAGCTGTCAGGAGTTTTATTCCAGATTTCTTTTGCTTTGGAGATATTTCCCATCATCAAATAGCAGAATCCTTCCTGAAAGGGCAGGTTTATTTTTTTGTAGAGTTCTGCAGCTTTGTCGTATTGTTTTGTTTCAAACAGGCAAAAGGCTTCTATCGCAGAAATATCGTTGTTTTTTTGAGTGCAATCATTCTCAATTGCCAATATAGCTTCATTATATTTTTTTTGAGAATATGTCAAATTATAGATTTTTTGAAATTTTTCATTCATCCGATTTGTCTTTTTCAAGTTTATTCAGAGGCAGTTTAAATTTCGTTGAATAGTTTATATCCGATTTAATATTTTTATTTATTATATTAATTACATCATCGATATTTGTTTGCAAGATGTTATTTGCAGATTGTTTGTTATTTTTTCTTATTTCTTCAAATATTTCTTCTCTGTATATGCTTACATTCTTTGGTGCATTTATGCCGATTTTGACGGAATCACCTCGTGTTTCTATGATAGTGATTTCTATGTTGTCGTTTATAATCAATTTTTCTCCGGTTTTTCTCGAGAGAACCAGCATAATTTCAACCCTTATTTTTTGATTTTTTCTTTATGATTTTTTGTTTGTTCGTTTTTTTCTTTTTCTTGAAAAATTTTGTGTCTTACAGAGTATTTATCACTATTGAGAACAAGTTGCGCCGCTTTTTTGTTGCTTATATTTATAACAATTGGTCCAAGCAGGTTTATTGTTGCAAGCTTGGGGTTCGCCTGAGGTATATTTACTATGTTGAGAATAAGCAAGTCATCAGGGTTTTCTATTTTAAGTTTTTTTTGGCTTTCTTCCGGTATTTGAAACTCGTAGTCTATATCAAAGAACAGGGGAATCGATACAGGGAATGAAACATCAGGACGTTCTGTTGCCTGCAGCCATTTGAATGGTGAGTCTTTTTGTGCGTCAATAATTGTGTAGTTTTTTATATCCTCATAACCTAAGATTGGGTCGACAAATTCGAATATCAATGAGTCGTCGATTTCAATTTCCCCAAATTTGACAGTTTTTATAAACATCAGAAAGAATATCCTATAAAAAATTATTTGTTGCTTGAATCAAGACTGCTGAAATCAGGCATCATCATATTGTTTATCATCATCTGCATAGCTTCCGGAGGGATTTTATTTGAGCCGTTTTGTCCTTGATACATAAGCATAAGAGGAAGCATATCGTATTGATTATTTTGTCCTGATTGAGATAACAGAGCATTCATTTGCATAAGGTCATTGTTCATGCCAGCATAAGCCATCGTATTAGGGTTTACTCCGACATTTAAAAGTCCTGCTTTAGATAATACTTTTACTGCATCTGCTATATCTTTGTCTGATGGCTGAGAGGAAGATGCATCACTTTTCTTTCTGAATTCTCTCGGTCTGCTTGGCATAGGAGAGAAATCTTCGAGTTTTTCAACTTCCATATAATCGGCATCTCCGGTTTGATTTGCCATTTCTCTGACTCTTTTGAGTCTGTATTCAGTGAGTTTTTTCTCGCTTTCTTCAGAAATATTCTTGAGAGCTTCCATATTGACACCGGTGCCGTCTTCATTCATGTAGAAATCGCCTTCATCATTTTGAGGTTGTGCGTTTAGGGGCTTATTCAAACATTCTGTATCATCAAGACATTGCAGACCTTTTCTCGCAGCAAGAACAAGATTCGGGTCTGTGTTCATGCTTACGACTTTGTTATAGTATTTTTTTGCTTCTTCTGCCTGGCTTATTCTTGCCATTGTTATGGCTAGATAATAGTTAGCCATGGCAAGGCTTTCTTTGTCTGTTTTGTTTTGCTTGATGACTTTTTCCATAGTTTCTTTACATTTTACGATGTTGCCGCTTTTATAGGCTTTTATGCCTTCTGTTGTAAGTGCATCAAAAGCTAAAGCGCTGTTTGAAAGAAGAAATAATACAAATAACGATAAAACAATATTTTTTTTCATATCTATGCCTTTTCTTGATTCCTAAACTTTTTGATTTTAATGATACTGAATTAAATTTCTACAAATGTTATTTTATTATACTTTGATTTTTTTTAGCTGATTTAATTGGGGTAAAAACGATATTTTTTCTCATTCATTTGAATGATTTATATATTGTTGTACAAAAATTTTTCAAAATAAATTATTTTACGGTTTGTTTATACATTTTTATTTGTATAAAAACAATCATATAAATAATAATCATATTTTTATATGATTATTATTTTAAAAGTATATGAATATGTTTATCAAAAGTATAATGTTATACATAGATGTTGATTAAACAAACAGATAGTATATTTTTTTATTGTTACTGAAAGCAGGTATATATGAAAATTAAAATTAAAGAAACGGCAAAAGATAAAAAAGGATGGAGTCTTTACCGTTTGGCAAAAGAGTTGAACTTGCCTCAGCAGACTGTATATTCATGGGCAAACGGAAGAACCCAGCCTTCATATGAAAATATGGACAGATTGTGTGAAGTATTGGAATGTTCTATACAAAACTTATTTGAAGCAGAGCCAGTTCAAAAGAAGTTGAATCTGGTTGCAAATGATTAAAAAAAAGTTTTAATTTTAAATTCTCATGCCCTTCGGACTGGTAACGGTTGTTATATATCGGTCGATGGGCAATGTTTTTTTTCTGAGGCTTTGAGTATTTATTTTTATTTTTTCGATTTCTTCTTTTTTATCTTTGGTTGCTTTTACTTTTAGGAATACGGCTGATGTTATATTTTTGATGATTGGGGAAATAATCGCTGTTGCTCCGACGGAACCGGCAAAACCTGCAAAATCAGGAAATGCATTGCGGAAGTTGTCCATTTCTTTGGAGCCCAATATATTAGAGATGGCAGCCCCATTTCTTTTTCTCCGGAACTGCTTTTTTAGGGATGATGGAAAGAATATATTTTTGTCGTTTCTGATTAATTCCTGTGCAATAGATTTGGCTTTTGATGTAAACAAGCAGAACAGAGATACGTTGATAATTCCTTCAATTGCTTCCTGTGCCGTTAAAAACCCTTTTTGTTTTTGAGGCAGCTCGTCATTTGTCGCAATAGACCCGATAAACGCAAAAGAACTAAATACCTGACCGAGTGCTCCGGTTACTTTTATGAAACTTGTCAGGTCACTGCTTTTGCAAAATTGAATTAGTTTTTTATTTAGAGGGGTCAGGATGCTCATGTTTTTTGATTGTCTCCTCCCTCATTCAATTTGAATTTTTTTATGCACCAATTCATTCCTTTTTTGGTAAGAGGCATATCAAACATAAAGTTTGTGAAGAAACAGGCTATTACGCCAAAGAGCATTGCTGCGTTATCAATAAATTGTTTGTTTTGAACATTTCCATCTGAAACGTGCTGCAGTCCTGGAATTCCTTTATTAAACAATTTTCTCGCCAATTTTTGCGTGCCCATTCTTACGCAGACTCCGACACTTGTTCCGACTATAACTTTTACTATTGTTTTCATAATCGAATATTTTTTAGTTTCTTTATCAGGAAATGGGTTCAAAAGGTCAATTGTAGGCTGACACAATAACGAAACAGCTCCGGTAACGGCTCGCTGCTGCCAACCATTTACTTTGCTTCCCGCCTCAACCATTTTATCTGGGATAAATATAGGTTTTCTTAATATGCGCATAATTTTTTATAATCCTATTGACTTCATGTTGAATAAGTAAAAACAAGGATAAAATTGCTTAAATTTTTCTTTTTTGTAAACACTTGTAAACTTTTATCTTGTTATTTTTTGCGATTATGGCGGAAGATTTTGACTGATATAAATAGATGTTGAAATTTCTTGTTTTTTAATGTATTTTTTAAGAAAATAGTGAAAAACATCACGCTTCTGTGGTTATTTTTTATTTTGGTTGGATGAAATTTTTACAAGGAGATGAACATGTCTACGCAGACCAACGAGTCGCTGGATTTGTCCAAGGTGGATTCTATAGTGAAAGACTATGGATATAAGAGACAAAACCTTATTGCGATTTTACAAAAGGTTCAGGAAAACTTTCGTTATTTGCCGGAGGATGCCCTGACAAGGATTGCTGTACAAATGAAGCTTTCACCTGCTACGGTATATGGTGTTGCCACTTTTTACAGCCAGTTCAGTTTGGACCCGAAGGGCAAATATGAAATGAAAATATGTGACGGTACAGCCTGTCACGTAAGAGGCAGTATTCCTGTTTTGAATGCAATAAAATCACACCTGAAATTGGAAGATGGTCAAAAAACTACGGCTGATAAAATGTTTACTATTGAGACAGTAAGCTGTCTTGGTGCATGCGGATTGGCGCCGGTTGTAGTTATTAATGACAAAGTCTATCCTCAGATGACTCCTGATGCAATAGGAGTTGTTCTTGATACTTTGATGAAAGAGGAGGCTTAAGATGCTTGATATAGTCGAACAAGAAAGAAAAAAAGCGGAAAGAAGACTTGCTTCAACGGGAATCAGAGTTCTTGTATGTGCGGGAACAGGATGTGTTGCAAACGGCTCGTTAGAGGTAATTAAAAAGTTTGAAGAATTCGGTTTGAATGTTGAAAAACTTCCGGAACACAAGGATTTTACAACCGTAAAAACAGGATGCCACGGCTTTTGTGAAAAAGGGGTGCTTGTTGTAATCCCTGATCTTGATGTTACTTATGTAAAGGTCAAAAAAGAAGACGTTGAAGAAATAGTCAGAAAACATATCTACGGCGGTGAAGTTGTTGAAAGACTTCTTTATGTCGACCCGAAAACAAACAAACATATATTCAGAAATGAAGATATAGAATTTTATTCAAAACAGACAAGAACTTCTCTGTGCAACTGCGGGAATATCAACCCGGAAGAGCTTGATGAAGCTCTTTGTGTCGGAGGATATGAGGCACTTGCAAGAGTGCTTGAAGAGCAGACGCCTGAAGAGGTTATAAAAACCATTACAGACTCGGGTCTTAGAGGCAGAGGCGGCGGAGGATTCCCAACAGGAAGGAAATGGCAGTTTACCGCTATGGCTCAAAATGATAAAAAATACGTTGTCTGCAACGGTGATGAAGGCGACCCGGGAGCTTTCATGGATAGAAGTATTATGGAAGGCGACCCGCATAAACTTATTGAAGGTATGGCAATAGCTGCTTATGCTATCGGAGCGGATGAAGGATATATTTATGTTCGTGCAGAGTATCCGATGGCAATCAAACGTCTGAGAATCGCAATCAAAGAAGCAGAAGAAAGAGGATATCTCGGAGAAAACATCCTCGGCAGCAATATGAACTTTACTATTCATATCAAAGAAGGTGCAGGAGCTTTTGTCTGCGGTGAAGAAACAGCTCTTCTCGCTTCTATTGAAGGTGAAAGAGGTATGCCCCGTCCAAAACCGCCATTCCCGGCAAATAAGGGTTTGTTTGGCAAGCCGACGTTGATTAATAACGTTGAAACTTTTGCAAATGTTCCTTTGATTATCAAAAACGGCGCTCAGTGGTTCCGAAGTTTCGGTACTGAAAAATCAGCGGGCACAAAAACATTTGCTCTTACAGGTGAAGTTAATAATACAGGTCTTATAGAAGTTCCAATGGGAACAACGCTGAGAGAAATTATATTTGAAATCGGCGGCGGAATCAGAAACGGCAAGAAGTTTAAAGCTGCTCAAATCGGTGGACCTTCAGGCGGATGTTTGACTGAAGAACATCTTGATTTACCTATGGATTATGACTCATTAATTCAGGCAGGTGCGATGGTCGGCTCAGGCGGTCTTGTCGTTATGAATGAAGACACCTGTATTGTCGAAGTAGCAAGATTCTTTATGCATTTCACTCAGGTTGAGTCTTGCGGCAAGTGCGTTCCCTGTCGTGAAGGCACAAAAAATATGCTTGCAATCTTAGAGAAAATAGTCAGAGGCAAGGCAACCATGGAAGACCTCGATTTGCTTGAAGAATTGGCTCATGCGGTTAAGGACGGTTCTTTGTGCGGTCTTGGAAAAACAGCTCCAAATCCGGTTCTTTCAACTCTGAAATACTTTAGAGATGAATATATTGCTCATATCAGAGATAAAAAATGCCCGGCAGGCGTATGTTCTGCTCTTAAGACAATACAAATTCAGGAAGACCTCTGTAAGGGATGTTCGAAGTGCGCAAGACAGTGCCCTGTCGGCGCTATCAGCGGACAGATAAAGAGTCCTTACAAAATAGATCAGTCAAAATGTATTAAATGCGGAGTTTGTGTAGATACATGTCCGTTCAAAGCTATTAAGGAGGTCTAAGAACAATGGCTAATAATATGGAAACACAAAAGAAAACATTGTTCGTAGATGGATGCGAAGTAGAATTTACGAACGAGAAAAATTTATTGCAGGTAATAAGAAAAGCCGGTATAGAAGTTCCGACATTTTGTTATCGCCCTGACCTTTCGCAGTACGGTGCCTGCCGTATGTGCGTTGTCGAAGTCGAAGGAAGAGGCATTCAATCCAGCTGTACAATGCCTCCTGAACCGGGGTTGAAAGTTCACGTCAATACTGAAAGAACAAGACGTATCAGAAAGATGGTTGTTGAACTCCTGCTTGCAAACCATGACAGAGAGTGTACAACCTGTGAACGTTCCGGAGATTGTGAACTCCAATTCTGGGCGAACAAACTCGGCATAAAACATGTAAGATTCGGCAAAAAAAGAGAGTCACAGTATCTTCCCGTTGATGATACAAACCCGTCTATTGTCAGAAATCCTAATAAATGTATTTTGTGCGGCGCCTGTGTGAGGGCATGTAATGAAATACAGGGGCTCGGGATTATTGATTTTGCAAACAGAGGGTCAAAGACTGTTGTTGCGCCGGCTTATAATAAACATCTGGGTGATGTTGATTGTATTTTCTGCGGTCAGTGCGTTGCTGTCTGCCCTGTAGGCGCTTTAACAATAAAATCCGACGTACAGAATGTCTGGGATGAGATAGTTAATCCTAAAAAACAGGTAGTCTGCCAGATTGCTCCTGCTGTAAGGGTTGCTCTTGGCGAAGCTTTCGGGCTTGAAGCTGGAGAAAACTCAATCGGTCTTATTATTGCAGCATTGAAAAAAATCGGCTTTGATAAAGTTTTTGATACTAACTTTGCAGCTGATTTGACAATTATGGAAGAGGCAACAGAGTTTGTCACGAGATTTAAAGAAGGAAAAAATCTTCCTATTTTTACAAGCTGCTGCCCTGCGTGGGTAAGATTTTTGGAAAATCATCATCCTGATATGCTCAATCATCTTTCAACATGCAGATCTCCTCAACAGATGTTCGGTTCTTTGGTGAAAGATGTAATCACGAAAGAAGAAGGCATCTCAAGAGATGAGCTGGTCAGTGTATCAATTATGCCATGCACTGCGAAGAAAGCCGAGTGTAAACGTGAAGAGTTTTATGTTGATAAAAATCCTGATGTTGATTATGTTCTGACCACACATGAACTTATATCAATGATAAAAGAGGCTGGTATTGATTTCAATAAGCTCGAACCGCAGAGTGCTGATTCTCCTTATGGTTTATTCACCGGAGCAGGCACAATCTTCGGTGCATCTGGAGGTGTTGCTGAAGCTGCAGCGAGAACTGCCTATGAGGTGGTAACAGGCAAAAAACTTGAAGATGTTGATATAAAAGCCATGAGGGGCGCAAATACATTCAAGAGTATTGAGCTTGATTTAGAAGGAACTAAAGTTAAAGTAGTTGTTGTAAATACAATTAAAGAAGCAGAAGAAGTTCTTCAAAAAATCAAATCAGGCGAACTTGAATGTCATATTCTTGAGGTTATGGCCTGCCCGGGAGGTTGTATCGGCGGCGGCGGTCAGCCAATCAGCTGCAGTGCTCCCGAGAAAAAGCTAAAGAGAGCAGCCGGTTTGTATGATGATGATGCGCATCAAAAATACAGAAAATCACATGATAATCCTGCCATTCAGGAACTTTACAAAAAATGGTTGGAAAAACCAAACAGCCATAAAGCTCATGAGCTGCTGCATACTCATTACAAAAACAGATTCGAAACATCTTATAAAAATGTTTAGAATGCAATTCTGTTTTGAAAAAGGCACCGTTTACGGTGTCTTTTTTGTTGTGAAAATTATTCATATTTGCATAAGAAATAATGCAAATATATGTATTTTATTTATTTAAAATAGCAGATAATAAAAAATAAAATGAAAGAAAAAGAGGGTAGTTATGCATACTTTAGATGGCTTATTAAGAACGGTAATGGAAAACGGAGCAAGTGACTTGCACGTATCGCCCGGGTTGCCGCCTATTTTGAGAATAGATGGTAATTTGACTCCTTTTGGTGATACACCGCTGACTCCTGAGGATGTAGAGCAGTTGCTGTTTTCTATGTTGTCAACGGAGCAACGACGCGCATTGGAACAAGAATGGGAAATAGACTTCAGTTATGGTATTCATGGTATTGGACGTTTCAGGGTTAACATCTATAGAGAAAGAGGAAATTATGCAGCAGCATTAAGAACGGTTGTTTCAGAGGTTCCTTCAATTGAAGCAATGGGGTTACCACCGATTGTTGAGAAGACAGCAGAATCACCAAGGGGGCTGATTCTTGTAACAGGTCCTACGGGTTCAGGTAAATCAACAACTCTTGCTGCGATGATTAACCATATTAATGAAACTCGCTCGGAGCATATTTTGACAGTCGAGGACCCTATAGAATTTATTCACAAGTCAAAGAAATCGGTCATTCACCAGCGTGAACTTGCTCAGGATACAAGGTCATTTGCCAGAGCATTGAAATCAGCACTCCGTGAAGACCCTGATATCATTCTGGTCGGTGAAATGCGTGACCTCGACACTATCAGTCTTGCTCTGACAGCTGCCGAAACAGGTCACTTGGTAATGGGTACACTGCACACCTCTTCAGCTGCATCGACTGTTGACCGTATTATAGACGTATTCCCTGAGGGGCAGCAGCAGCAGGTTCGTATGCAGTTATCAAACAGTTTGGTTGCCGTATTCTCACAAACACTTCTGCCGAGATTGCAGCCTGATGGAACGAAAAAAGGTCGTATCATGGCTCAGGAAATTATGATTGTAAACAACGCAATAGCAAACCTTATCCGTGAGGGTAAAGCAGCCCAGATTTATTCTGTTTTGCAGACAGGATCGGCATTTGGTATGCAGACTCTTGAAACTGCTCTGAAAAATCTCTACAAACAAAAATTGGTTACACTCGAAGACGCTCTGACAAAAACGAGCCGTCCAGATGAGCTGAAACGTATGATTTCTATGTAGGCTCAGAGCATATCAATCGGGTCGATATCAACTATAAATTTGATGTCGTCAGGAATTATTATTTTTTGGATGAAAGAGGTTATAAAAAAATGACCTCTTTCTTCCAGTCTGTTTTTTATAATAATCTGAAAACGGTATTCATCTTTTATTCTTCCAATCAGACATGGTGCAGGACCCAGAATTTCCAGGCGTTCGCTTATTCCCTGTTTATCGGTAATCTCATTCAGTTTGAGAGCAATTTCCTGGCATAATCTCTCTGATCTGAACATATTTTTTGATGAGGCAACAAGGCGTATTATCTGACTGAACGGAGGGTAGGCGAGTTCGTTTCTCAAATCTATTTCCGTGTGGTAAAAATCAAGATAGTCTTGATTCTTTGCATTTTCAAGAGCATAAAAGTCAGGTGTATATGTCTGGAAATAAACCTTTCCTTCAAAATCACCTCTTCCGGCTCTGCCTGCGACCTGCGTGAGCAGCTGGAAGCCTCTTTCTGCTGAACGATAATCAGGAAAGTTAAATGTTGAGTCGGCTGAGATTACTCCGACCAGTGTCACATTAGGGTTATCGAGTCCTTTTGCTATCATTTGTGTACCGACAAGAATATCTGTTTCTTGATTTGCAAATCTGTTGAGAACATCTATGTATCCCCGTTTTGTTTTCATTGCATCAGAGTCGAGGCGTTCTATTTTTGCATCTGGAAATTCTTTTTTGAGATCAGCCTCGACACGCTGTGTTCCTATGCCATAGTTCTTAACAGCTTCCGAACCGCATTCGGGGCATTTTGTTATCACAGGTGTTTCGTAATTGCAGTAATGACATTTCAGGGTATTTGTATCGCTGTGATAAATCAGTGGTATTGCACAGCGCCTGCACTCAATTGTATGCCCGCACTCAAGGCATTGTATGTAAGTTGAATAGCCTCTTCTGTTAATCAGAAGAAGAGATTGTTTTTTTTCTTCGAGGTTATTTTTGAGCGCTTTCCTTAGCTCTCTTGAGAAAATAGAAAAGTTGTTATTCTGATATTCTCTTCTCATATCTATAATTTTTACATCAGCAAGTTTTGCATTTCCGAATCGCTTTGTCAGGGTCAGAACTCTGTTTGAATTTGAAGCGCGGTAGTATGAGTCGATATCAGGTGTTGCGCTTCCTTCAATGAGGAGTGCTCCCGTTCGTTTTGAAAGTTCTTTTGCAAGCGTTCTTGCATCATATCTCGGGGCTGGGGTTGTTTGTTTATAAGATGATTCATGCTCTTCATCGATGATGATGAGTCCTATGTTTTTTATCGGTGCGAAGATTGCAGAGCGGGCGCCTGCAATGATTTTCAGGCTGTTGTTCTGAAGTTTTTTCCAGACATCATATTTCTCTCCTTCTGATATGCTGCTGTGCCAGATTGCAACTTCTTCTGTTCCGAATCGTTTTGCAATTCGTTTTGCCAGCTGTGATGCGAGAGCTATCTCAGGAGCTAGAAATATGACATTTTTCCCTTTTTTGATAACTTCATCCATTGCTCTGAAATAAATTTCGGTTTTCCCTGAACCCGTAATCCCATGCAGCAGTATGGGAGTGATTTCTTCTTCGTCGATAGAGTGTTTTATGTGTTCAAAAATTTGTCTTTGCTCGGGATTCAGCTGAGGGAATTTGTCTCTTTGAGTTATGTTGAGAACATCGAGAGGGTTTCTGTAGACTTCTTTTTCTTCTATTTTTACAAGATGTTCCTGCTCAAGTTTTTTGATGGTGGGCAGTGTTGTTTTAGCTTCTTTTATAAATTCGCTCAATGATTGTCCGTCATTTTGTTTGAGTTTCTCCAAAATCAGGAGATAGCGTTTGTTTGTTGTTTCATCCGAGAGGAATTTTATTATTTTTGTCGTTTTTGTTTTTGCAGATTTTTCGACTATTTCATTTTCTACAGAGATGATATTTTTGAGTTTCAGTTTCCTCAGCGCTTCATAAAATTTTGATGAAGAGAGTGTCAGTTTTTTTTGAAGAGCAGAAGAGAGAATTTCGTTTTTTTCAAGGAGAGCAGAGTAGAGTTTTTGCTCATTTATGCTCAAAGATAGAGGCATATCTTGAGATATAAGCCTGACAACCCTCGTTGACTTGGCGAAAAAGTTTGTCGGTATTGCGCAGGCAAACACCGTTTGTATATCACAGCAATAATATCTGCTGACCCAATCGAGGAAGTTGAGATACTCAAGAGAGAAAGCAGGTGTATCATCAAGAATTTCTGCAATTTCTTTTGCTTTGATATGCTCTGGGAGATAGTCGCTGAATCCGACAACAAACGCATTAATCATACCCTGATTTCCGAACGGGACAAGAACCGGCTGTCCGATTTTGATTGTCCGTTTCATCTCATCAGGTATCATATAACTAAAAGTTCTCGTGCCCAATTTTGAGATGTTTACGAGAACTTGTGCATATTTGAAATCTTGTTGTGTCATTGATTATTCTTCAATCGGTCCGAATTCTTCTATAGCTTTTTCGATAGCTTCTTTGAAGAGCTGGAGATTATCTGGAGAAACTGTTACACCTTTTTTTGTAGGAAGCCAGTTTGCGCCGTCGTCTGTTGTATAAAAAATTCTCAAATCAAGGTAACTTTTACCTTTGTATTCGTTGATTGCTATTTGAAGATGTTCTGTTGCACTTCTAGGGATAGTTGCAAGAATTTTTCCTTCTGCCATTTTTTTGTCCTCTGATGTCTGACGTGTTTAAATTTTATTATAATTCCATGAAATATTCAAACGCTTTTTTGTTTTCTTGCCATAGTTTTTCTATATCTTCATCATCAGGCAGCTCTAAGGTTATGGTTGGGATTTTTCTTTCTGCTCCGCAATAAGTACCGAAGCTACCCGGTGTAGGATAGCCTATATCTTCTTGCAGCGGGTAGTTGGATAGATGAGAGAATTTTTTTGCAATTTTCTGAGCAGGACCGTCGAAGTTAACTATTTTATACGGGTTATGGATAGTGAGAATTGCTGATGGAGGGTATGTTTCGATGATTTTTATGACAAATTTTGTTTCCTCTTCGCTTGCAGGGGATTGACCTCCGTAGTAGTCGTTTTTTTCTGAAAGAATCCAGTTTTTTGTCGGGAAGTTTCTGTTGAGGTCTACCTGATTGGCATTTTGTCTTGTTTTTAGTTCTTTTCCGTCAGGATTAAGGCAGGGGATGAAAAGAAGGCGGTTTTTTTTCGGGGAATATTTCATCATTTTTTCAATGAGGGGTTCTCCCTGCCATTCATCGCCGTGCATAACGCCTATGATGAGGAGAGTTTTTTCATAATAGAGAGGCTCGACCGAGTAGAGTCGAACCTCATTTTGATTTTTTGTTTGAATTTTATCGAGCGTTTGAACCATCTATGCTCTGACTTTCATTGTTCCTTCAATAATTCCGATGAAGCTGTCAGCTTTGAGGCTTGCACCGCCGACAAGAGCTCCGTCGATATCTGATTGAGCCATCTGTTCTTCGATTGTATTAGGTTTTACGCTTCCGCCGTAGAGGATTCTGATTGAATCAGCTGCTTGAGAGTTTGATACTTCTTTAACAGTTTCTCTAATCATTTTGATTACTCTGTTAGCTTCAACTGAGTCGCAGGTTTTGCCTGTTCCGATAGCCCAGATAGGTTCATAAGCGATTACTGATTTTGCAATATCTTCAGTTGAAAGTCCATCAAGTGCTTTTTTGATTTGCGAAGCGATATGAGAATCAGTTACACCGGCTTCTCTTTGTTCGAGAGTTTCTCCGCAGCAGATAATCGGGATGAGTCCTTTGGCGAGGATTGCTTTTGCTTTTTCGTTAATCATTTCATCTGTTTCGCTGAAATACTGTCTTCTTTCGCTGTGTCCGATGATTATGTATTTAACACCGAGTTCTTGAAGCATAGGTACTGATACTTCGCCGGTGAAAGCACCGTTGTCTTTGTAGTAGCAGTTTTGAGCTCCAAGGCTGATTTTGCTGTCATTTTTAATCAGTTCGTTTACAGAGTACAAAGAAGTGAATACAGGAGCGATGACTACTTCAGGAAGCGAAGATTCGTTCAAGTTTTTCAAACCCTCTTTCAATCCGTTAGTGAGTTCAACAGCTTCTTTTACTGTATTGTTTAATTTCCAGTTGCCCGCAATAATAGGTTTTCTCATGTGTCTATCCTCTTTGATTAGTTTCATTACAAGATGAATTTTAGTTAAAAAATAAAATCATGGCAAGCGATATGGCTTTGTATTTCAAATTTGCAATGATATGGTAGAATTATTATCAAAAGGATATTTTTGATGAGATAAAAAATGATTAAATACGGTGTAAGACTCTTAAAGAATGTATTTTATGCTCTTTCAGTGCCTGAAGGTGTTGAACTTCAGCATGACCAGCTGGTTCTAATCAGGACTGAAAAAGGAGATGAGGTGGCGAAAGTTATTCGTCTCAACTCCTGTGTGGCAAAGAAGTGGGAAGGGCAAAAATATGAGGTAGTTCCTTTTATAAGAGTTTTGAACAAAGAGGATATTGAGAGATATAAAGAGATAAAAAAGGAAGAAGAAGAGGCATTTGAAAAATGCCGGGCTCTCATAAGAAAACACAACCTTGATATGAATCTTACCTGTATCAGATATACATTTGATAAGAGAAAAATAACTTTTTATTATACAGCGCCTTCACGTGTTGATTTTCGAGAGCTGCTGAAAGATTTGACTCAGACTTTCAAGAGGGTGCGAATTGACCTGAGGCATATAGGGGTCAGGGATGAAACTTCTATGCTTGAGGGAAACGGGTTGTGCGGTAGGGCATACTGCTGCTGTTCTTTTTTGAGAAATTTTGAGTCGATAAACATCAAACTTGCGAAAGATCAGGGGATGCCGATTAATCCTAGCAAAATATCAGGTGCCTGCGGCAGGTTGTTGTGCTGTTTGAACTATGAGTATTCAAATTATCTTGAAGCAGCCAAGGGGATGCCTCCTGTCGGGTCAGGCGTTATGACTGCTGACGGGGTAGGTCGTGTATGCTCGTTACATTTCTTGAACGGGAAGGTTGCAGTAAAGTTAGAAGATGGTAAAATAAAAGAATACACAAAAGAAGAGTTAGAAATGATTGATGATGATGTCAGCAACATTCAGATTGACGATGCTCTATCAAATCAAATGCTTCACCATGATGATACTGATATAGATGTCAGTGATTTGGAAGATGATAATTTTAACGGAAGTAAATTGTAAAAATATGTAAATACAGGCTCTTTTTTTGTAAATAAATTATCTTTAGCTTACTTAGTATTTATGAAAATATAAGCGAGGTATTAGGTATGACAACAGGTATAACAGCTATAAATCCGGCAGATACTTCAAGACAACAACAGCAAAAAGCTCTTGCATCAAAAAGTTTGACTCCTGTGAGTGTTGTAACAGGCGCAAAAAAGGGTTTAAATAATGTCGGAGAAGTAGCAAAGGGAACGGCTGTAGGTTTGGCTCAGGGGGCTGTAGCCGGTACTGCATCTTTTTTGACTCTTTGGGCTCTTGATGTACTGAAGAATGTAAAAAATTCTGAAGCTCCAAAGTCTATGATGAAAGATTTTGTCCAGCCTGTTGCGCAATCTGTCGGTAAATTTTTCGGAGCGGTTCCAAAAGGAACGAAAAAATTATTTACGCAATCATTTGGAAAAACTTTGAAGAATGTTTTTGTTGATACTCCGGTAAAAATTGCCAAGACTTTGAAAAATACCGAAAGAATATCAAAACCAGCAAAAGTTGTAGTCGGCTTAATTTCAGCAGCTGTAGTGGCGGGAAATATAATCAAAGGTAAATTGAGCGCTAATGAAATGAACGCAGGCATCGACCACAGATGGCAGGTCGGTCATGACAGAAAATAACTAAAGTTTTTTTTAGTCAAAAAGAGCTGCAAGTTTTATGCAGCTCTTTTTGTTATTGAAATTATTAATAATAAGTGTCAAATAATTCCCATTTTTTCTTTTTAGGATTATAGGTATAAACGTTTGTTGTTTTTCCTGATGATGATATCTTTACTGCATTATTCCGGTCTGTTCTTAGAACAGGTATTTTGTGTTTTTCTATAATTTCAAGAGTTTTTTTCCCGGGGTGTTTGTAGCTGTTTTGTCCTACTGATATAACAATCAGTTTGGGATTTAAAAAGTCAAGCATGTCATCGTTTATTGTTCTTGCTCCTCCATGATGTCCGAGTTTGAGGACTGTTATAGGCTGATTCAGATGTTTTTTTATGTCAGGGAATGATTTTTTTGTGTTATCTCCGAGCAGCAGTGCTGAAAATTTGTTATGCACAAGGTATGTTACAAGAGATGAGTCGTTGTCATTCTTTGCCTTCGGGGCGATGATTTTTGTTTTCACTCTATTTGATAATACAAGTTCTTTTGAGGTTTCTATGATATATTTTTTTGTTTTTGATGATTTGTCCAACTCATCAAATAGCAGCCGGCATGTTGATGTTGTGCATTTTGTTTTTGGCATAATCACTGATTTTACATCTGCAAATTTGATTATATCGACACCGCCTCCGATATGGTCCCTGTCGTAGTGAGTGAAGATCATTGCTGAAAGAGTTTTTATTCCGTTATCTTTGAAATATTCATTGATAACCCCTCTTCCCGATGAGTATCCTCCAAAGCCCAGGTTTCCTGAATCAACGGTAATGTAGTTGTTTTCAGGAGTTTTTATAAGGATTGCATCGGCATTTCCGACACTGAAGAAGATTATATCAAGATTGTCATTTGGTGCAGGTTTTGAATAAGAGAAGGACAAAGTCAGAATAAGTATTGCTGTCAGATATTTCAAAATTTTTGATACTTTTTGAGGAAATTTTGTTTGAATGATGAGGAATAAGATGAATATTATTGTATAGTATAAAAAAACATCCAAAAACGATGGTTGATGGAGATATTCAAGAGAATGGGGCAGTTTTTTGCAGGTGTCTGAGATAAGTAAAATTGCTGATAAAAACGGACTTACTGCATTATCGAGGAGAAAACACAGAGGGGATGTGTAAGGTATCAGGCTGATTATGCTTCCTGCAAAACCGCAGAAGCTTATGACTCCGACCAGTGGAAGGACGATGATGTTTGCAAAGACCGAGTAGAGAGCTATGTTGTTGAAATAAAACACCTGGAACCCGAGAACCCACAGCTGGGCAATGATTGGGATTAAAACAGCCGAAGAAGCCCATAGAGGAATTATTCCTAATTTATGATTTATGAGTTTTGCGCAGAATATTAACCCGAATGTAACGATGAAAGAAAGCTGGAAACTGATATCTTTTATATAAAGCGGATTGTATAGAAGCATTGCGGCTCCGACTACTGCAAGCAGGGTCATTGCTTCTGATTTTCGGTCGATGAGTTTTGCTAGAAGGGCAAGTTCAAGCATAATGCCCGCTCTTGTTATAGATGGAGGAAGTCCTGTCATGAGCATATAAACAAGAATAACCGCCATGCCAGAGAGTATGTTGACTCTGTAATTTATATTAAGTTTGGCGAGCAGGAAGAACCATATTCCGAATATAAGAGCAACATTTAAACCTGATGCTGCCAGCAGATGAAGCAGTCCTGAGTGTACGAAACTGTCGGTAACGGAGTCAGGGACGCCTACTGCGTTATCTCCGAAAACAATACTGCCTAAGAGTTCCAGTTTGGGGCTTTTCAGGTATTGAGAATGTTTTTTTATTATTTTATCTCTTGTGAGGTTGATGTTTTTGATGAAGCTCCAGAATATATTTCTGTCTTTTTTCAGCTCATAGTTTTCTCCTCGAGAAGAGATTGTCGTGAAAACTTTTTTGTCTTTGAGGTAGTTTCTGTAGCTGAATTGCGATGGATTTTGCGAGTCGAAGGGGATATTGAGGTTTCCTGTAATTTCTATGACATCTCCTATGTTGAGCTGTTCAAATCGTCTTTTATTATCATAGATATTTACAACAGTTTTTGAGTTTTCAATCTTTTTTGTTTTTCCGTTTTTTTCTATTGTATAAACTTTGAAGAAAAATCTTGTTCTTCCTGAGAGTGTTTTATCTGGGAGGGAGATTATTCTTCCCGTTGCTGTTATGTTTTTTGATGGCGCAAGCTTTGATAAATTATCACGATCTGTTGCCGCTGCGTTGTAATAAAACCCTGAGAGAAGGAAAATAATGAGAAGAACAGATGCAAAAGTCTTTGAAAAAATTTTTTGATGAACAAGAAGCAATAAAACAAACAGAAAAAACGCCGCACTAATAAATCCGATGTTCAAAGCAAAAAAAGATATGGCAGCAATTAATGCTAAAGAAGAAATAAATGTTTTTTGTGGTTTTGAGAAGTTCATATTGTGATTATAATTCAATAGTAGGATGAGTATAAATATAATCTAATTATTATGAACGATGTAAAAATTTAAATCAGTTGTTAAAATTTAAACATACTCCTTAGAAGACGACGATACACATATCCCTATTTTAGCTATGTACCTCTGAGTAAAAGAAACGGACATAGCTTTTTTTTATTCTTCATCATCGTCATCATCATCTGAATCAAGCTCGTCGAGGTCATCATCCTCTTGTTTGTCATCATCAGATGTATTGAATTTTTCGACAATCATATCAGCCATTTTTTTTGCAATTTTGCTTCTCATTTCTTCAGAGCAATTCTCAAGCATCTGGATTGCTGTTCTTACTGTGTTGTCGATATCATACCAGCGGGCATTTCCTTTTTCTATAACACCTTCGTTGACAGCTTCCATAATATCTTCTATGGAGGTAAAAGATTTACTTTCAATGTTATGTTCGATAATGATTTTAATCAAATTTATGGACATTCTTATTTGGTCTTCATCAGTTGAAGTTTGAAGAACTTTCATTGTTTTTGAAAGGATTGGGTCTTTGTCATACCAGCGTCTGTATTCTGTTTTTTCTTCTT
The DNA here is from genome assembly GCA_944323485.1 of Candidatus Gastranaerophilales bacterium. Taxonomy (GTDB): domain Bacteria; phylum Cyanobacteriota; class Vampirovibrionia; order Gastranaerophilales; family CAJFVJ01; genus Adamsella. Next base: position 161,662 of record CALUSR010000005.1, on the reverse strand, counting down.
TCATTTTTTATCTCCCTAACTATTCTTAAATATAACTCCAAAGCCTCCGTTAGGATACTCCCAGTTTATATTTTGATTAATGCATCCTATTCTGCATGCGCCGCATTCGAGGCAATTTTCATATTTTATTATTAATGTTTGTTGTGACTCATCCCATTCATATACTCTTGCCGGGCAGAAGAATGTACATGCTTTGTTACAGTCTTTACACTTATCCTGATTAATCACGGAGAGATGAGATTTTTCATCAGGTTTGTATTTTATCGTAGACAATTTTTCGTCAATATTTCCCGGTGTTGTTTTTTCTACGCTCATTTTACAAATACTCCTGCTGCGAGTTTGACAAGTTTTATACCGTCTTTTATAAGCGACGGAAGAGTTTTTTCTTTGAATACAGAGCTTATAAAACCGGTATATTTGGTCTTTTTTTCTATTCCATCTACGGTTGTAAACATATCCATAAATTCGTTAACTTTTTGAGGATAATATCCTAAGAACGCTTCGGCATTTTTTTCTATTGTCGGAACAACATCTTCATATGTCTTCATATCTTTGAGAATAAAGCTGTTTTTTAGCTTTTTCTCATACAGTGCAAGCGTGTTTTCTGAAAAATCATTTTTCTCAAGAGCTTCGATAGCTGTTTCAGCAGCATACTTACCGCTGAACATTGCAAGATTTGTTCCCTCCCAGTGCACATTGTTCACAAGCATCGCAGCATCACCGGTTATCATGACTCCGTTTCCGTATAATTTAGGTATGGTTTTGAAACCTCCCTCAGGAATAAGGTGTGCCGAATATTCTTTAAGTGTTGCTCCTTTTAGCAGAGGACTTAGTATCGGGTGTTTTTTCAGTTCATTGAGAATGTCATAAGGTTTTAGGAAATTTTTCTGCAAATCATCAAGAGATACCCCGACCCCTATTGATACGGTATTTGTTCCTGTATATAAGAAACCCATTCCTGTAATCCCTGACATAGGACCTCCTATTATAGTATAGGTGCATCCTGTTTTATCAGAAAGGTTGAATCTCTCTTCAATAGCCTCTTTTTGAATAGAAAGAACTTCTTTTATGCTAAGCGCAACATGCTCGGGTTTTATATCTTTTCTGAAACCAAGCTGCTTTGCCAGTATTGAGTTTACTCCATCCGCTATAATAACAATTTTTGAGAAAAACTCTTCTCCCGTATCTGTTTTGACTCCGATGATTCTGTTTCCGTCTTTGAGTATTTCTTTCACAAGAGTTTCTTTGACAAGTACTGCACCTGCTTCTTCTGCTTGTTGGGCACACCATCTGTCCCATTTTGCACGAGTTACGCTGTATGCTTCATAAGTTTCACCCGATGATTGTTTATCATAGGATATTGTTGTTCCGTCAAGTTCGCCTAATAATGCGTAGCTGTGTCTGATAATTCCTCTTTCTACAGGTGCCGTATTCCAGAATTCGGGATAAATTTCTTTTGTCGGAGTTGTATATATTGCTCCTCCGAACATATTCTTGCAGCCAGAAAAATCACCGCGTTCGATAAGAACAACTCTTTTTCCTGCTTGAGCTAATATCATAGCAGCAGCCGTTCCTGACGGACCGGCTCCTATTATGATTATATCTGTTGAGTTGTTCACTTTTATTCTCCGATATTTTTATCTGTTTTGTGCTTTTCTTTCAGCTTTCTCAAGCATTTTTGATTTGGAGTTTCCTCCGCCGAAGAAATTATCCAAGGCCCCCATATATGCTTTGAATAACGGAGGTGTAGGAATTTTATCTTCCGCAACCATTCCGATATCTTGTGTCATCTGTCTTGCAAATGCTGCATCTTCTGCTTGTTTATCTTCAGCTGTATAATAAAGCGATCTGATGTGTGCAAGTTCGCCTGCATCAAGGAACACACCGCCGCAGTTATAGCACTTATCGATTATAACTTCTTTTCTTGTTGAATAGTATCCCTGACGGAGTATACTTTCATGACATCTCGGACATTTTCTCTGTTCGGCAGGAATAGTTTTTACTCCGGGTTGAGGTTTCAGGTTGTTGAGAAGTTCTCCTACGTTTTCACATCCGTTGTCTACTCTTTTAAGCTCGTATTTGTCAAACCACATGCCGCCGCAGCCGTCAAGGCAAACATCAATAACCATACCTTCAACTTCAACATGCTTCATAGGTTTTTTGCAGGCAGGACATTTGATTGCGGTATCGCCTTTTCTTATTTCTTTCAGTTCTCCCGCATCGAGGAATACTCCCCCGCATTTTGGGCAGCGATCCATCATAATCTGTTTTTTATTTGAAAAATATTGCTGTTCGAGGTGTGACATCATACATCTCGGGCATTCTCTTTTGTCTTCGGGAATTTTTTTTATATTTTTTTCCGGGGTTATGTCTTCGAGCATTTGACCGAGCTCTTCGCTGTCTTCGTCAAATGAATTTATTTCATAAGCATCAAACCAGATACCTCCGCAGCCATCAAGGCAGACGTCGACAACTCTGTTGCCGAGTTCTAATTTTGTCATTTTTTTTCCGCATCCGGGGCAAGTTATGTCTTTTTCTATTATCATCAGAGCTTCTCCTAAAAATACCAAATCAATTTTAATTATACTTTTTTGAGCGGATATTTACTAACATTTAAAACTATTGTTACATTTTTTGATTGATATTTGTTGACAAAGAGTTTTCTTATTTTTCTTGAGAATAAGGCGGTTTTATGGTATAAGATAGGTGGTAATAGTCCTTGGTATGGATTTAATATTACAAAGGAGAAATTTATGGTAGAAAAACGTGTATGGCTTTTTAAAGAAGGCAACTCAACGATGCGCAATCTTCTTGGAGGAAAGGGCGCAAATTTGGCAGAGATGACAAATGCCGGACTTCCGGTTCCTCCCGGACTTACCATTACTACTGAAACCTGTATGGAATATATTGATAACGGCAATAAAATGCCTATAGGTTTGATGGATGATGTAAGAAGAGCTTTATCAGATGTAGAAAGACAAGCAGGTAAAAAATTCGGAGATCCTCAAAAACCCCTTCTGTTGTCAGTAAGATCCGGTGCAAGACTTTCTATGCCCGGTATGATGGAAACTGTTTTGAATTTGGGATTGAATGATGAAACACTCAATGGTTTAATTGAGCTTACTCAAAATGAAAGATTTGGTTATGACAGTTACCGTCGTTTCTTAACAATGTTTGGTTCTGTGGTTTTAGATATTGATAGAGTTAAATTTGAAGATATTTTAGATGAAGTAAAAGAAAGAGAAGGTGTCAAACTTGATACTGAAGTTTCTGTTGAAGGTTTGAAATCTCTTATACCTCTTTATAAGGAATTGATTGAAAAAGAAACAGGCAAACCTTTTGCTCAGGATCCTTATGAACAGTTAGAACAAGCTATTGAGGCGGTATTCAGATCATGGAATATTCCGCGTGCTGTAGCTTATCGTAATCACTACAAAATAGATCACCGTTACGGAACGGCCGTAAACGTACAGACTATGGTCTTCGGTAATATGGGTGAAGATTCTGCAACGGGTGTTTCTTTCACAAGAAACCCGTCAACAGGCGAAAACAAATTTTACGGTGAATATTTGACCAATGCACAAGGTGAAGACGTTGTAGCAGGTATTAGAACACCAAAACCGATTGCAGAACTCGAAAAAGATATGCCGGAAATCTACAAACAATATGTAGATATTGCTAAAAAGCTTGAAAAGCACTATAAAGATGTTCAAGATATGGAATTTACCATTGAAAAAGGCAAACTCTATATTCTTCAAACAAGAAACGGTAAAAGAACCGCAGCAGCAGCCGTCAGAATTGCTGTTGAAATGGCTGAAGAAGGTATTATTTCAAAAGAAAGAGCTATTGAACTTGTTGATCCTTATCAACTTTATCAATTGCTTCTTCCGAGTTTTGACCCCGCTGCAAGAGAAAAATCAGCGAAGATTGCAAAAGGTCTTGCTGCATCTCCCGGCGCTGCAGTCGGTAAGATTGTTTTCGATACCGAAGAAGCTGCTGAAAGAGGTCATAACGGAGAGAAAGTTATTCTTGTCAGAATCGAAACATGTCCTGACGATATCCACGGTATGATTGCATCTCAGGGTGTTTTGACTCTGAGAGGCGGTATGACTTCTCATGCTGCGGTTGTTGCAAAAGGTATGGGAAAACCATGCGTTGCAGGATGTGAAGACTTGCAGATTGATTTGAAAAACGAAACACTGACAACTGCTGATGGAAGAGTCTTCCATAAGAATGACATAATCTCTATGGATGGCGGTACCGGTGAAGTTATGGAAGGTTCTGTTGCCACTGTTGATCCGAAGATGGACGGTAATTTTGAGAAACTCTTCAAATGGGCTGACAGTGTAAAACGCCTTGTAGTACGTGCAAATGCTGATACTCCGAAAGATGTTGCAAAAGCAATCGAACTTGGAGCAGAAGGTGTAGGTTTATGCCGTACGGAACATATGTTTATGGATCCTGACAGATTGCCTTGGGTTCAGAAGATGATTATCGCAGGAACCAAAGAGGCAAGAAAAGAAGCTCTTGATCACCTGCTTCCTATGCAGTACAACGATTTCTATCAGATGTTCAAAGCTCTTGGCGATTTGCCTATGACTATCAGATTGTTGGATCCTCCGCTTCATGAATTCTTGCCTTCAAAAGAAGAGCTGATTGCAAAAGTTGCAACGGAAAAAGCTCTCAATCAGGATTATAAGGCTGATGAAGAAATGCTCAATCTTGTAGAGGCTATGTCTGAATCGAACCCGATGATGGGCTTGAGAGGATGCAGACTTGGTCTTACTTATCCTGAAATCAATGAAATGCAGGTAAGAGCAATATTCTCTGCCGCATGCGATTTGAAAAAAGAAGGATTGAACGTAAAACCAGAGGTTATGATTCCTCTTGTAGGTCATTCTAACGAGCTGAAAGAAGCAAGATCCGTTCTTGAACGTGTTGCAAAAGAAGTTATGGATGAGAAAGGTGTTTGTGTTGATTATCAATTCGGCACAATGATTGAAATACCCCGTGCAGCACTTACTGCAGATAAAATTGCAGAATATGCCGAGTTCTTCTCATTCGGAACAAACGATTTGACTCAGATGACTTTCGGTTTCTCAAGAGATGATGCAGAGGGTAAATTCTTGAATAACTATGTTGAAAAGAAAATATTACCTGCTAACCCGTTTGAAACTCTTGATCAGGAAGGTGTCGGCGAATTGATGAAGATTGCTCTTGATAAAGCTCTTATCGTAAGACCAAATCTAAAACGCGGTATCTGCGGTGAACATGGCGGCGATCCTGATTCAGTCAAATTCTGTCACAGAATAGGTTTGAATTATGTTTCTTGCTCTCCGTTCAGAGTTCCTCAAGCAAGACTTGCAGCAGCTCAGGCAGCTATCGAAGAGAAAAATAAAATAGCTTGCCGTCTGTAAGCAGCGGTATTTATAAAAAAGGGGTTCAGAAAAATTTTTCTGAGCCTCTTTTTTACTTTAAAAAAATCTTTTTTTGAGGTTTAATAAATATATTAGCAGAGAAGAAGGATTCGTTGTTTTTATGATGCAGGGAAACAAAATTAGTGACCCGACGATTAATGCAGTTTGTATGGTCGCATTATATATGAAGTTAAATGCTATTCAGATTTTTCGGTCGCATAATTTTGATATAACTCCCGAGCAATTCGGTATATTGTGGCTGCTTTATGAAGACGGCTGTCTTTATCAACGCCAGTTATCCCAAAGACTTTTCAAAGACAGGGCAAATATTACAAGAATGATAAATATTCTTGAAAAAAGAGAGCTGGTTTGCAGAAAAGAGGATGCTCATAATAAACGTATTCACAAAATATATTTAACGGAAGAAGGAATAAAAAAAGTTGAATCGATTGTTCCTGCGCTAAAGCAGATAGAAAAATACGTTTATAACAATATAAGCGAAGAAGAAAAATCAACGTTAATTAAAATTCTGGGCAAAATTCTTGTTAATTTGGAGTCAAAAGTTACAATACAAATATAAATCGAGGCGGTAAAAATGTTTAGTATTAAGCGTGTTATTTGTCTTTTATTAATGTTTTTTTTAAGTATCGGTGTAGCTGATGCGAAAACTGTCAGATTTGCAATTTTGTCCGATATTCACTATACAACCGAACAAAAAGATATAGAACACAGTGCAAGAAACTGGGGACGAACTCAAAAACTTCTTGATAGTGCTATTGATGGCATAAACATTTCCGATATTGATTTTGTTGTTTTTTTGGGTGACAACATAGACCGTTCTGATGAAAATTTGCTTATTTCTTTTATGAGAAAAATAAGGAGAATAAACAAACCTTATTATATGTGTCTTGGCAATCATGATGCATACAAAATCTCAGGTATATCAAAAGAAGATTATGCCAAAATTGTGAATAAATATGGAAAGTCGAGAAAGTATAACTCCTTCAACTATACCTTTCCGATAACTCAAGAGATTATGGGGGTTGTTGTCGATGCATCATTCCCTGTTGCTCCTAATTCGCACGGGGTTATAACAAAGAAGACGATGGCTTGGATTGATAAAACTCTTGAGAAAAATTCAGATAAAAAAGTTTTGATATTCCAGCATTTTCCAATAAAAGAGCCTTATGATAAGAAAACTCATAATATTGTAAATAAAACAGCTTATGAAGAAATGCTTGCAAAACATTCAAATATTCTGGCTGTTTTCTCAGGGCATTATCATCGTGAGAAGATTATTAAAACAAAAGACGGTGTTTATCATGTTTCTGTATCATCTCTTGGAGAAACGAATAAATATCAATTTGTGAAAATTACCTATGATGCAAGAAAAAATAAAGTTTCTGATTTTGATATGGATATTTTCTCTGTCGATTTCCTAGAAGAAACAGATCCTGAGCAGGAAGAGCCTCAAGAAGAGGATAGAAATACCGAAAATGATTCAAACGAGCCTGCGTCTGAATCTTCAGAAACTGTTGAAAAATAACTTATTCAGAAGAGATTTTTCTTTGCAAGAATAGCTGCTACAATACTTGTGCCTATGAAAGATGTTATGATTATCAGCATAAATGCCGCATAATGATGAGTATGCGCCATGGGGACAGGAACGTTCATCCCCCAGAAGCTTGCTATCATTGTTGGGATAGCAAGTATAATAGTCATAGATGTCAGGAATTTCATCACCATATTCAAATTGTTTGAGATAATTGAGGCAAATGCATCCATCATACTCTCGAGGATGTTTCTGTGCATTTCTACCATCTCAAGAGCCTGTTTGTTTTCGATAATTACATCTTCAAGCATATCTTCATCTTCTTCGTTTAGTTTGAAAATATGGTGCAGATTTATGTTTTGTCTCAGGCGCATCAGTTTTTCGAGAACCACACCGTTGTCCTTGAGAGCTGTTGTAAAATAAACCAAACTTTTTTGAACTTCAAACAGCTGGAAGAGCGCTTTATTTTTCATGGTTCTTCTGAGTTCAAGTTCTATCTGGTCTGTTCTGCTGTTTATGCGGTTGAGATATCTCAAATAAAATTTGGTTGATCTGAAGAGGATGTGAAACAGAAATTTTGTTCTTTCATCTGTATGGAATAGTTTTGATGTATCCTGATTGAAGAAAGAGAGGATATTGTTTTCTTTCAAAGAAACAGTAACAATATGATTCGGAGTGAGAATGATACCGAGAGGCAGAGTATCAAAAGTGTTTTCATCTTCCATAAGAGGAATATTTGTGATGATTAACATGACATCTTCCTCTATCTCAAGACGAGAACGTTCTTCTGAGTCAAGAGCATCTCTCAGATAGTCAGGGTCGAGGTTTATAACTTCTGCAACCTGCTTAATTTCATCACCTGTCGGTCGTGTGAGATTGAACCAGGCTCCTTTTACAGTATCTTTTTCTACAATAGACAGCTCTTTCAGGGTGTTGTTCTCACAGGTTTTGAAAATTTGCAACATATTCTAGACCCTCTTGACTCTGTCCATTACAAATTTATTATACATCAACCATATTATAATTAAATACTCAAAAAAAATTAGAAAAATTTTATTTTATTTCGTATTTTTGTTCGACCTTTGCAAGGAATGAGTCGTAGTCGGCTTCGTCGATAATAAAGGTGCTGTTTCTCTCTCCTGGTTTGAGATTCAGGTGTTCATAAAACGGATTGTTCGAAGAAGAGATATATACTTTTTTAAAACCGTGTTCTTTTGCCTCTTTGACACAGCCGTAGAGAGAAAGTTCACCGCTGCCTTTTATCGCAGGCGATTGTTTGTTTTCTATATTCGGATGTGCCTGAAGATAGTCTACCGCAAAGAGTGATTTATCTCTCTCATCAGTGCTTGTTGTTTGCATGATGCAGGTAATTTTCCTGTAGGGATCTTTCAGGTCATCTCTTGATATTACATAAAAATTATTGTTGACAGACCGTCCGTTTTGAAGAGCAAAGTTGCTTGCTATTTCAACGGCGTAGGAGTCATTTCTTTTTCCCCAGACATCTTTTATTCTGTCTACGAGTAATTCATCTTTATCATCGGATGGATTTAGCTTAGAAAAATGAGCGGGGATGAATTTGTAGGTGTCATCTTTTTGTTTTCTTTTCAGATTTATTTTGCAGACAGGTGTTTCTCCAAAAGAGAGTTTTTTGCTTGAGGAGGTCTTGTTTATAGTGTTTAAGCTTATCGGGCTGATGTTCATATTGTGAAATTCCTTTGTTTCAGGTTGTATTTCTTTTCGATTCTTTCAAGAAAGTAGTCGTATTCTTGCGGGTAAAGAGTGAAAAAGTGAGCTTTAGGGCGTTCAATTAATCCAAGGTGTTCATAAAAACTATCATTTGATGAGTATATTTCTACCATATCAAAGCCGTTTTTCTTTGCCTCTTTGACGCAGCCGTATAACATCAGCTCGCCGCTGCCTTTGATTTCAGGTGTATCCTGATATAAAATATCAGGGTTTGTTTGAAGGTATTTTATTTCGAATTTTGATTTATTTTTTGATTTCGGGTTTGTTGTTTCAACAACTGCTGTGGTACGGCAAAAGGTGTCTACATAATATTCATCGTCATTTTTTTCGATAATATAAAAATTATTTTCTTTATTCTTTCTTTCGGAGAAAAAGTCTTCAGCTATATCGCCAGCCATATTTCTATCGCTTTTTGGGGACCAGAAACCGTCAAGTTTTTCCATGAAATATCTGTCGTCTTCATTTCTCGGGTTTAGTTTTGAAAAATATGCAGGTATAAATTCGTAGTGTCCTGCCTGTTGTCTTTTTTTGAGGTTTATTTGGTAAAGATGTTTTTGACCGAAAGAAAGAGAGTTTTTATTGTTGATGATGCCAAAGGAACCTCTCAGGTATGATGAAGGAATTTCGTCAATTTTTTTGCAGCTTAATGACGATTCTTCCGTTTTTGTTTGAAGAGGTGGGGTTCTTTTATACTGCGGCATATAAGAGTTGTTTTGTATTGAACGGATATTCATAGACCAATTTCCTTATCCCTATAAAATAGATGAATATCGGAAATTGATTTATTTTGTGCTTATTGTTAACAAATTTGAATGAATTTTTAGTCCATTCCGTATTTTTTCTCAACTCTCTCAAGAAATTCATTATATTGAGAAGAGGGGAGTTCATACCATCTGTATGCAGCTTTATTGAAGCCGAGGTGTTCATAGAAAGAGTTGTTTGAAGAGAAAATCGATACTTTTTGAAAACCGTATTTTTGAGCTTCTTTGACACAGCCATAAATCATCAGTTCACCGCTTCCTTTGATTTTAGGTTCATCGCTTTGTGAAATATCTGGAGAGGTCTGGATGTAGTCTATTTCAAAGGCTGATTTATCTGTATTGTCAACATTCGTTGTTGAAGCTATGCAGGTTGTTTTATGCAGGGTATCATCCGGCGGAGAATTTTTTTTGATTATATAAAAGCTGCTGTTTTTGCTTTTATAAGGATGGAGAAACTCTTCTGCTATTACTGCCGCATATCCTGAAGGATTCCAGAGTGTTTCAAGTTTTTTTATAAGCTCTGTATCCCTTTTATCATCAGGATTCAGGCTTGCAAAAGAGCTGTCTGTTTTTGAGAATGTATCATTTTCAAGCCTTTCTTTGAGTTTGATGTTGTAAAGCAGTTTCTCACCAAAGGATATTCTTTGGGCTCCGGCAAGATTTGAATACACTGAGTTTATATTTAGTGTATTCATTCTTTTTTCATTCCGTATTTTTTTTCAATTCTCTCAAGAAATTTATCAAATTCTGATGATGGCAGCTCGTACCAGTTTTGTCTATATTTTTCCATGGTGGTAAATCCCATATGTTCATAAAAGCTGTTATTGGCTGATAACAGTTGTACGCTCTCAAAACCGTGTTCTTTTGCTTCTTTTACTCCGCCGTAGAGAGCGAGTTCTCCGCTGCCTTTTATTTTTGGATGTTGTTTTCTTGCTATTTCAGGATGTGATTGAAGCAAAAATATTCTGAACATGGATTTATCTTCAGAGTCAACAGGAGTTGTTTCCATTATGCAGGTAGTTTTTCTATAGGTGTTTTTGCTCTTGTCAGATTTTTCGATTATATAAAAATTGTTATCACAGGCTGCCCATAAAAAATTATTTGAAACAGTTATTCCGTAAGATGTTTCTCTTGGCTTACGGCTCCAGTAGTTTCCTATTTTTTCCATGAGAACTATATCTTCTTTATCTTTGTTGTTTATTTTTGAAAAACATGCAGGGATGAAACTGTATTGACCATCTTTATTTTTTTGTTTCAAATTAATTTGATAAATAGGTATCTCTCCAAAAGATATGGATTTTCTTTTGGGCGTTGATGTTTGATTTTTGAAAAAAATTATGTTCAAAGGTTGTATTTTCATATATTCCGTTTTGTTTTTTTTATATAAAACGCTATGAATATACGAATTTGCCAGTTAAATTTATTTTGATATGACAAAGATTACTTCTTCTGCAAAGAAATTTGAGAAAATATTATACTGTATGCCTTTTCGTATGTTTGCTTTTGTTGTGTAAATTCCTTCAAGAATTTTGATGTTATGCTCTTTTGAAAATTCAAAGAAGTCTTTTATCGTGAGCAGGTGGATATTCGGGGTGTTATACCATTCAAAAGGGAGGATTTTTGATTTTGGCATATGTCCTTTGAAGAACAGTTCGCATCTTATGCGCCAATAAGCAAAATTCGGGAAGCTCACCACGCATTTTTTGCCGACTCGGAGCATTTCTTCGAGGACAAAATCCGGATTATAAGTTGATTGAAGTGTCTGATTGAGAATTACATAATCATATGATTTATCAGGAAATTGCTTCAGACCGTCGTCGATGTCACCCTGTATAACAGACAGCCCTTTCTCGAGGCATTGAATAACTCCTTTCTGGTCAATTTCAATTCCGTTACCGGTGACTTTTTTTCTATCTTTCAAGAGTTTCAACAGCTCTCCGTTGCCGCATCCGAGGTCTAAGACTCTTGAGTTCTCTTCTATCATATTGAGAATTATTGAATAATTCAGGTGTAAGCCTTTTGATGTTGCGTAATGATTATTCATCAGTATCCTCTTTTATATGGTCGTTTAAAAAACTTTTGATTATCTTTGATTGAACATCATATTCAAGCAGGAATGCATCATGCCCGCAAGGAGACTCTATCTCGCAGTAAGACACATCCTTACCGAGGTTCATAAGCGCATTGACTATCTCTTTTGACTGTCTTGAGGGGAATAACCAGTCAGAGTCGAATGAGATAATGAGATATTTGGCATTTGAATTTTTGAATGCATTTGTCAAAGAACCGTATTTATCAGCCAAATCAAAGTAGTCAACAGCTTTTGTTATGTAGAGATAGCTGTTTGCATCAAATCTGTCGACAAAAATTTGTCCCTGATGCTGAAGATAGCTCTCAACCTGAAAGTCTATATCAAAATTGAAATCATACTGGTCTTTATCCTGGAGTTTTCGTCCGAATTTATTGTACATTGCTTCTTCGCAGAGATAAGTTATGTGACCTATCATTCTTGCGCTTGATAGTCCTCTATCAGGTTTTTGAGGCTTATCATAATAATCTCCGTTGTTCCAGCAGGGGTCAGAAATTATTGCATTTCTTCCGACAGCATTGAATGCAATTGCCTGAGGAGAAAGACGGCTCGTTGTTGCGATTAGAATTGCTGAGTTGACTATCTCAGGGTAAGATATTGCAAACTGCATAGCCTGCATCCCTCCCATAGAACCTCCAGCAACGCTGTAGAGTCTTTTTACTCCAAGGTAATCAAGAAGCTTTTTCTGGACTTTTACGGTGTCTTCTATTGTGAAAACGGGAAAATCAATTCCATACGGTTTGCCTGTCTCCGGGTTTATGCTTGAAGGACCTGTTGTCCCGCTGCATCCGCCTAAGATATTCGAGCAGATGACAAAATATTTGTTTGTATCAAAACCCTTCTCAGGACCAATCAATGTGTCCCACCAGCCCGGTTTTTTGTCATCTTCGCTGTGGTATCCTGCCGCATGAGCATCACCTGTGAGAGCGTGTATAACGAGTATTGCATTATCAGCATTCTCATTCAGCTTCCCATATGTTTCATAAGCTACTGTAACAGGACCGAATTCTACTCCGCTTTCGAATTTTATTTTCTCTTCGATTGTATAAAATTCTGTTTTTACAAATCCTACGTTATCTTTCAGTTCAGTAACGGTCATTTTTTACCCTCTTTTATGAGCAGGCGATTTTGACTGCATTAGTGATATCTTCTTTGATGTCTTCTATGTTTTCAAGACCTATTGATGCTCTCATGAAATCTTTTGTAATCCCTGCTTTCTCAAGCTGGTCATCTGATAGCTGTCTGTGAGTTGTTCCTGCAGGATAAGTGATGATTGAACGGACGTCACCGAGGTTTGTTGCATGGATAAATAGTTTTAGAGCCTCGATGAACTTAGTTCCATTGCCTTTTACTCCAAAGCCGACCAGTGAGGAAGCTCCTTTTTTGAGATATTTTTGAGCAAGTTCATAATCAGCGCTGCTTTTTAATCCCGGATAGATGACATAATTTATATCTTTCATAGATTCGAGATATTGTGCGAGTTCAAGAGCATTCTCACAGTGCCTGTCCATTCTCACATGAAGAGTTTCAAGTCCAAGAAGAGTCATATAAGAATTGAACGGGCTCTGGCAGCATCCCAAATCTCTCAAGAGGTGTGCTCTTGCTTTTACGATGAAAGCGGCTTCTTTGAATGCTTCAGTATAAATTGTGCCATGGTAGCTCTCATCAGGTGTTGTCAGCATAGGAAATTTGCTGTTTTGGTTCCAGTCAAATTTTCCCGAGTCAACAACAACTCCGCCCATCGCATTTCCGTGTCCGGAGAGATATTTTGTGGTTGAATGAACAACGATATCTGCGCCAAAATCAAACGGTCTGCAAAGATATGGTGTTGCAACGGTATTATCTACAATAAGAGGAATTCCATGGCTGTGAGCAATTTTTGCAAGTCCTTCTATATCAGCGACTTTCAGTTTCGGGTTTCCGATAGTTTCGGTGTAGAGGCATTTTGTTTTGTCTGTTATTGCTTTTTCGTAGTCTTCAAGATTATCAGAGTTGATAAATTTGACGTTTATTCCGATTTGCTTGAATGTTTTTGAAAAGAGGTTATAAGTCCCGCCGTAAATTTTTGATGATGTGACTATTTCATCTCCGGCTCCTGCTATATTCAGCATTGCAATGAGAATGGCAGATTGCCCTGAAGATGTAACAAGAGCTCCTACACCACCTTCTAATTCTGCTATTCTTTTTTCCACGAGGTCGTTCGAAGGATTTGAAAGTCTTGTATAGATATCCCCTCCGACTTTCAGGTCAAAGAGGTCTATGGCGTGCTGAACCGAATCAAAGCTATACGCTGTTGTTGCATATATCGGCATAGAGATTGCATGGTTGTTGTTCTGCGGCTCCAAAAAACCTTGTGTAGCAATAGTTTCAAATTTCATAGCTGTTACATCACCTCATAAATCTTTTAAAGATATTTTAAATTATAATAACTTAAAAATAAAATTTACTTGCATATATCTTCTCTTTTGATATCATTTAAAAAACATTAAAAATAGTCATAACCCTTATATAAAGATAAAGGAGAAGATAATGACATTGAAAATAGAAGAATCATTGACTTTTGATGATGTACTGCTGGTACCTCAAGAATCGAGTGTTCTGCCAAAAGACACAGACCTTTCGACAAAATTAACAAATGAAATAAAACTTAATATCCCTCTTATCAGTGCAGCTATGGATACTGTAACAGAGTCAGAGATGGCAATCAATATGGCTCGTGAGGGCGGAATCGGTATGATTCACAAGAATATGACAATAGAGCAGCAGGCAAGAGAAGTTGATATTGTCAAAAAATCAGAGAGCGGTATGATTTCTCATCCGATAACCCTCTCCCCATATCAGAGTTTGTCTGATGCCCTTGATATAATGAAAAGATACAGAATTTCAGGATTACCCATCACCAACGAAGAAGGTCGTTTGATGGGTATTTTAACAAACAGGGATCTTCGCTTTGAAAATAACCTCTCTCAGCGTGTTGAAGATATTATGACAAAAGATAATCTGATTACCGCAAAAGAAGGAACTGATATTGAAACTGCAAAAGAACTTCTTCATAAAAACAGAATAGAAAAACTCCCTATCGTTGATGATAACTTTATCCTCAAAGGGCTGATAACAATTAAAGATATCCAGAAAGCAATCAAATATCCGAATGCAAGCAAGGATTCTCAGGGAAGACTTCGTGTCGGGGCAGCTGTCGGAATTTCTGAAGACAGATATCAAAGAATAGAAGCATTGATGAATGCTTCTGTTGACGTAATTACCATCGATACTGCTCACGGGCATTCAAAGAATGTTCTTGACGCAATAAAAGATATCAGAACGACATATCCTAAAGCTCAGATTATCGCAGGCAACATAGCAACTGCAGAAGGTGCCGAGGCTTTGATTAAGGCAGGTGTCGACGGTATAAAAATCGGTATAGGTCCGGGGTCTATATGCACGACAAGAATAGTTGCAGGTATCGGCGTTCCTCAGATTACTGCAGTTTATGAAGCCTGTCAGGTCGCAAGAAAACATGGTATTCCTGCAATAGCCGACGGCGGTATCAAATACTCCGGAGATATCGTAAAAGCTCTCGCCATTGGTGCAAATACTGTTATGCTCGGAGGTCTTCTAGCGGGAACAGAAGAAAGCCCCGGAGAAACTATTCTTTATCAGGGAAGAACCTACAAAATGTATAGAGGTATGGGTTCTATCGGCGCTATGAAGGATGGAAGTAAAGACAGATACTTCCAGAATGATGTCAAATCAGAGCAAAAGTTTGTGCCTGAAGGGATTGAAGGAAAAGTTCCATACAAAGGTCCTCTCTCTGCAACCATTTACCAGCTTGTCGGCGGTGTAAGAGCAGGCATGGGATACATCGGTGCCAAAAATCTTGAAGAACTTGTAAAAAGAGCGAAGTTTGTAAAAATTTCTTCTTCGGGATTGAAAGAAAGCCATGTTCACGATGTAATTATTACCAAAGAAGCACCAAACTACAGATTATAGAAGAGGTTTTATATGACAAATGCTGATTCTCTGGATAAGATACTAATTCTTGATTTCGGTTCTCAATATACCCAGCTCATAGCCCGTAAAATTAGAGAACAGAAGGTTTACTGTGAGATACATCCGTTCAACTATTCTGTTGAGAAGATAAAAGAATTTTCACCGAAAGGTATAATTCTCTCAGGCGGTCCTTCAAGCGTGTATGGCAAAGATGCTCCGATTATAGGCAAAGAGGTGTTGGAATTAGGTATCCCTGTTTTAGGTATTTGTTATGGAATGCAGCTGATATCTCATTTGCTTGGCGGGCGTGTTTTCTCTTCCGATAAGCGAGAGTACGGTCGTACCGAAATTCAAATTCTTGCTGATAAAGCTATTTTTGAAGGATTTGATACGAATCAGAAGAAAACTGTATGGATGAGCCATGGCGATAAGATAGAACAACTTCCTGAGGGGTTTGAAGTTCTCGCAAAAACAGATAATACGCCATATTGTGCTGCGGCTGATTTTACAAGAAGATTGTACACCGTTCAGTTCCATCCTGAGGTTGTTCATACCCAAGGCGGTGTCCAGATTTTGAGAAATTTTGTCTTTGGAATCTGCAAGTGCTGCGCCAACTGGGATATGGGCTCTTTTATACAACGCCAGCTCAAGGAGATAAAAGAAAAAGTCGGTGATAAGAATGTTATCTTGGGACTTTCAGGAGGTGTTGACTCTTCTGTTGCTGCTGTTTTGATAAACAAAGCTATCGGACATCAGCTCAAATGTATTTTTGTTAACAACGGAGTTTTGAGGCTGAATGAAGCCGAGAAAGTCATCGATATGTTCAGAAATCATTTTGATGTTGATTTGATTTATGTCGATGCTTCGGAAAGATTTTTGAAAAAACTCAAAGGTGTTGAAGACCCAGAGAAGAAAAGAAAAATCATCGGGCATGAGTTTGTCGAAGTTTTTGATGAAGAAGCAAAAAAAATCAAAAATGTGAAATTTCTCTCGCAGGGAACTCTATATCCTGATGTAATCGAGAGTGTTTCATTCAAAGGACCTTCTGATGTAATCAAAAGCCACCATAACGTTGGCGGGCTGCCTGAGAAGATGAATTTAGAACTCCTCGAACCCTTCAGAGAACTCTTCAAAGATGAAGTCAGAGAAATAGGGCGTGAACTCGGAATTGCTGATGAAGTAATTAACCGCCAGCCTTTCCCGGGGCCGGGGTTAGCCGTTCGTATCATAGGAGAGATTACAAAAGAACGTCTTGATATTCTTAGAGCTGCTGATGATATTGTCTCATCTGAAATTAAAGCAGCAGGGCTTTATAATAAACTCTGGCAGTCTTTCGCTGTTCTGCTTCCCGTTAAATCAGTCGGTGTAATGGGAGATGAAAGAACTTATGAGAGTGTCTGCGCAATCAGAGCGGTTGAAAGTCAGGATGCGATGACGGCTGATTGGGCAAAGCTGCCTTATGATGTCCTTGGAAGAATTTCTTCGAGAATAATCAACGAGGTGAAAGGCATAAACAGAGTAGTCTATGACATCTCATCAAAACCGCCGTCAACAATTGAGTGGGAATAATTCCTACTCAATATCTTTGCAGGCAAACTGCAGAAAACTTGCGATAAGGTTTTCGTTCCAAACTTTTATATTATCAGGCACTCTCAATACAGCGGGAGTGAAGTTCCAGATATATTTGATGTCTGATGCCACCAGAAAATCGGCAACTTTCTGCGCCTGATTTTTGGGCACTGTGAGGATTGCTATGTCAACATTCAGTCTGTGAACGAGATTAGGGAGTTTTGTTATATGAAAAATTTGTTTGTTGTTGATATGCATATCAACTTTGTAGGGGTCATTGTCAAATAACGCAATTATATTAAGCCCGTAGCTGCTAAAATTATCATATTTTGCAAGCGCAAGCCCGAGGTGTCCTGCGCCGATAATAAAGGCATCCTTCTGATGAGCAAATCCAAGAGTTTTTTCTATCTTATCCTTCAGCTCTTTGACGTTGTATCCGACTCTGCATCTTCCAACATTCTTCAACAGACCAAAATCCTTTCTGACCTGAGAATCATCTATCCCCAGTCTTGATGCAATCTGAGGACTCGAAATCAATTCGATACCATCTTCGATATATTCGCATAGAATGCTGTGATATAGAGTCAACCTGCTTGTAACTTTTCCTGAGATTTTGTTATCCATCTTCAAAAACCCCTATCTCGGATAAGTATATTATACATAAAACATGTTTATTTTTTTAAATAACTCTTTAAAAACTATATAACGAAATGTAACAAAATGACTATTGCTTGAAATTCAGCCTTAAAAAAAGTTTTTAAGTATATATAAAGTAATGAAAGGTTATATATCATGGCTGTTCAAGGTACAGAATATTGGAAGTATAAAAACGTAGATGGTGTTCAATCTTATCAAACACAAACACCTGCCGTTCAGGAAGAAGATGCAACAGAGGTCGTTGATACCTCGGGAACTGTCTATGGCGAGCAGGGAGAAGTTGAAGGAAGCACTCAGGCATCAACTGAAGAGCTGGTCAGCGAAGAAGAAGCCGTAGTCGGCGGTCAGCTGAACACGGATAATCCGTTTTTATCTCTTGAAGACAGCGCTATAGAAGCTGAATATAACAGTCTTGATGTAGATAATGATGGAGTAGTTACTCATAATGAACTATTGTCTTGGGATGGAATTATCGAAGGCATTAGCGGTTCATTGGATAATTTAAAAAATGTTTTTTCATCTTTAGGATTGAAAGTTTCGGATTCATCGACAAGCGCTGCAACATCTGCACCGTCTGAAGGTGAGTCTGTTTCTGATGCTGCTGGCGGAACAGAGCAGGCTCTGCCGGTTGAAGAAGGAACAGAAGAAACTCCTGTTGAAGGAACAGAAACCTCTGAAACAGAGCAGGTTGTAACAACAGAAGATGGAACAGAATCTGCTGAAGGAGAAGAAGTTCTTCCTGATGCCGTGATGATAGAAGGTTTGAAAGATGCAACAAAAGAAGACTTCAGAGAAGTAGCAAAACAATCTGAAGAATTCTGGTCTGAAGTAGAAGATATCGGACTTGATAAAGTTTTCTCTCTTATCGATAAAGATGAAGACGGCAAAGTCAGCGAAGAAGAGCTGAAAGAAATCGCAGAACTTGACAGTGAAGATAACGAAGAAGCAAAAAATTCGATATCGATAGATGATGTGAAAAAAGCTATAGAAAACGATAAAGCTGCAAAAGAAGCAGAAGCAAAAGCTGCAGAGGCGGAAGCCTCAAAAGGCTCTGATGAGTCAGATACAAAAGTCAATAATACACAATCGCCGAGAACAAATGCAGCATCAGGCGCAGGCGGAGCAGGCGGCTCCTCGGGAGTCGGAGGTTCTTCAGGCTCTTATGGCGGCGGTTCGACATCTCAGGCAAATCAGCCGACAGGTCTTGATGCTATGTCAATAGAAGAACTTGAGGCGGAAAAAACTTCTCGTGAAGGAATATTGAATGAAAAAAGAGAAGAACTGAACGGTGTCTACAGCGGTGATAATGCGGCTGTTCAAGCTGCTGAAGAAGATATGGAAGCTGCAAAAGAAGCTTACGACAAACTGGTTGAAGAAGATGATAATATTCCTGATGAGCTGAAAGAAGAAAAACAGCAGATAGAAGAAGATATGACTGCTAACCAGCAGGAAATTGACGAAACAAAAGTAAGCATAAACGATACAGAAGCTGAAATAACTGATTTGAACACTCAGAAAACATCTGTTGGCAGCGAGTTGTCTAGTTTGAATGATACTTTATCTTCTTTGGAATCAAAGAAAACAGACGGTGATTCCGAGAGAAATGCTGAAATTGATGAGAAAATAGCAAGTGTAAAACAACAAATTAAAGAAAAAGGGGATGAAGAAGATAAACTAGACGTTGCTATAGGTGATGCAGAAGAAAAATTGGGTGATCTGAACGATACTCTCGGTACGCTTGAAGATGAAAAAGCAAAGCTGGAAGAAGCCAAAAAACAAAATCAAGAGGCAATTCTTGATGCCGCATCGCCCGAGAAAAAAGAAGCTTTGAAAGAAGCTATGGACAAATATAATGAAGCTCAGGCAAAAGTTGAAGAAACAAAAGAAAGCGAAGCAAGCAGAATTCAAGGCGAAATAGATACCGCTCAAGCTGATGTCGAAGAAGTTTCACAAAAATTAACCGAAAAGAAAAACGTTGAAACAGCAAGAGAAAACGGCCTTGGCACTGATGATATTGTTGAAATAGCAAAAAAATATCTCGGAATGAATGAAAGCGACGGTTCTTATCTGCAGTTTACTGGAGGACGACAAGAAGCTTGGTGTGCTCACTTTGTAACTTATGTTGTAAAAGAGGCAATGGGAGAAGATACTCCTGAGGGATTCGGCTCACCTTCTGTAGCTACATTAAGAGAATGGGGCGATAGTAACGGAAGATATGAGGATATATCCAATTGGCAAAATATTAAACCTGGAGATGTAATGATACAAGAAGAGGATGGCGCTTCTCATACAGGTATTATTACTTCAGTAGACCCTGATGGAACAATTCATACAATAGAAGGTAATACATCAGATATGGTCGCTGAAAGAACTTATAATCCTAACGATCCAGATAGCAGATATCACTTAATATCAGGATTTATATCCATGTAGTTCATAAAATATAAAGAAATGTAACAAACATATAGAAAAGTGAATATTGACCGCTTATATATTTTTTATATATATAAGTGGTATTTTTTCAAAAAAGAAAGAAGCGGATTATGACATATGTAAGTCCGTTTGGCGCATATATTCAGACTGAGAGCAGCTCTGGCGTGATGGCGAGTGTTAATGAAACTATCAGCATGCTGCAGTCATTTCTTGAGATGACAAATGCGCAAAATAAACTCGGTTCTTTTGCTGATGACAACATAGGCACAAGCATTTACAACAGTGAAAATGCTCAGGCTGTATTGTCTTTTGCCTCTAAATATGAAGGTAAAAGCCAGGGTGAAATGAGCGGGATTATGTCAGGAGCGGGATATCAATTTGATTATGGCGCATGGTGCGCTGATTTTGTTTATTTTGTCCTTGGAAGCACAATGGGCGGAAATCTCCCCGATTGGTATAAAAATTGTTCAAATAAAGCGTATTGTCCTACTATAGACGCTGCAGGAAAAGCAGCAGGGGCAAAAGTTGGTATAAATCAGGCCCAGCCGGGTGATTTGGTTTTATTCGACTGGGATGGTGATGGAGTTGCCGACCATATAGGTATTCTTGTTGATAGAGGAGATGGGCAGACTATTACGACAATTGAAGGAAATACCTCAGGTGCCGGCGGCGGCAGCTGTGTGTCTACAAAGTCAAGAAATATGGGAAGCGTTTTGTCTATTTTGGCTATGAGCTAGAGCTTTAAAAAGTTTATCTTTATAAAGAAATGTAACAAACATACAAAAAAGTGAATATTGACTGTTTATATATTTTTTATATATATAAGCGGTATTTTATTTCCGATTTGAATAAAGGAGACAGATTATGTCGTATGTGAGTCCGATGGGTGCATATATACAGACTGACAGTAGTTCAGGAGTGATGGCTAGTGTTGATGAAACTATCAGTATGTTGCAGACGTTTTTGGAATCGACAAACGCACAAGAAGAAGTGAACTCATTTGAATATGATGAGGTAGCAGCAAATGTTTCTGATTGGAGCGAAACATCATCAGGGGCGTCTGATTCTGCTCTTGCCTCAGCAGCACGGAATGTTGCTATGTCAATGGGCGGAAGTAACCCGACAGGATACTGCCTCGGCGGAGTTAATCAGGCTTTAAGAAATGCTTATGGCGAAGAGTTCGGATTGTGGCAGGCTTCTGCATATCAGACTGTACCTGTCTTGAGAAGCGAGCCCTTCACGAGCAAGTTCAAGGAAGTGAAAGTATCAAGGGATGAATTGCCGAATTTACCTGCAGGCTCAATAGTTGTATGGGATCAAAGCCCCGGGCATCCGCACGGGCATATTTCAATAGCCCTTGGCAACGGACAGGAAGCGAGTGATTATGTCGGTTCGCAGATGACAACAAGAGATGCCGAGTATTACGTATTTGTTCCTAAATAAAGGAGAAATAAATCATCATGACCTATGTTAGCCCGGTGGGTGCATATATAAATACTTCTAATGAATCTGTTTTGAGCGGGATTGACAGTCTTATATCAATGCTGCGTGATTCTATATCATCTATGCAGGAGTACACTTCCGAAAACGGAACTTTTGAGGAAGATAATATAAGTCGTGTTGTATCAAATTCAGGGTCTGCAATTGTTGATACGGCTATGAAATATTTGGGATATAACGAAAGCAACGGATCTTATCTGAAGTTTACCAATGATGAAGAAATAGCCTGGTGTGCAGCATTTGTGACTTATGTCGTCAAAGAAACTCTTGGTTCCGATACTCCGGCAGGGTTCGGGTCTAATGCTGTTTCCGATTTGCGGGACTGGGGAAACGCAAATGGACGATATATAAGTAGATCTCAGTGGAGTCAGGTTAAACCAGGTGATATTATGATACAAAAAGAGAATGGAGCTTCTCATACAGGTATTGTAACAAAGGTTGACCCTGATGGGACAATCCACACAATAGAAGGCAATACCTCGAATATGGTGGCAGAAAGAACGTATAAACCGGGCAGTTCAGGATATAACAAGATTTCCGGATTTGTTATAATGTAAAAAAGACCTCTTTTTGGAGGTCTTTTTAATTATCTGTGATTGATGAACGTTCTGTTTGGTTCTATTCTGTTATCGTGGTTGAAATGGAAGTTGTCTATTTTTTCAACTGCAGGAGTTCCGTCGTTGAACTGGGCGTTGTTGTCCCATCCGGCTTTTGCAGTCAGGCAGTTTCTCATAATTTTTTCATGTTCTTCTTTTGAGGATAATGTTGTTAATGTTGCTCTTTCCATTGCATTTTTGACTTCTTCCGCAAGAGCCGTATCTCTGAGAGTTCGTCTGTTTTTGTCTGTAATTTCTCCAGTTATATTAAGATTATTTCTGAGAGTTTCATCTGTCATGAAGAAGCTGTGTTCTGTTTTATAACCTGTTGGGGTATCTGTTTCATCAGATTGCAGAACGGTTGAAGCGAACCCGCCAGTATTTGTAACAATAGGTATGCAACCGTATTTCATTGTTTCAAACTGTGTTAGTCCGCAGGGTTCAAATCTGCTTGTGAAAAGCGCATAATCAGCTGCTGAAGCGAGGGCATATGCAGGGGCAAAACCGTCCATGAAAACCAGACGGCCTTTGAGTTTTCCATTTGCAAGTTCTTGTGCCTGTTTTTCAATTTTTTTGCCTTCTTCTCCTGCACCTGTTACACCGCCGCCGATGATAAATACCGCATTTGATTGAGGATTTTCATCAGTATATTTTTCTATTGCTTCGAGTGTAATATCAAGACCTTTCTGGTAATCGCCTCTGCCCCATCCGACAAAAAGAGGTACATTCGGATTGTCGAGAATTTTCTTGTCGAGATGTCCGATGATTTGATTTTTTTCAGGATTAAATCTCGGCATTATTTGTGAGGCGTCAAGGTTACCTGAAGCATCAGGAACCAGTTTTTCGAACAGTTTTTGTTTGTTATAAAGTTTTGTATTTCTGATATCGAAGATATCGTCTGTTGGTTTGAATGTTTTGAAAATTTGGTTGTATGGAGCGGGGTAGCCTTTTGTTGATGAAGGGTCGCATGATGGTGTTGACATACCGTTTGTGATACCAATCATTTTACCTTTTTGTTTGAGTTTTTTAACGTGGTTTGTCAATCCTTCGGATAATTCTGGTGTATTTGTCAGTTCATCTGCGTAGTTTCCTGATACAGTGTGAATTGTGACCCAGCCTCTTTCTGCAAGTCTGATAGGAATCATGCTTGCGTTGAATGCGCCTTTTTCGTCGTAGAGTTCAGGCATTATGTTTTTGAAGTAGTTATTAATTTCGAATTCAACGTTTTGTCTGTGTTTCAGAGGTTGAGCCGAGCTTCTGTATTGTTCCATCATGAGGTTCTGGAACTCGGGATCCTGGTTTATTGCCTTTATTTCTTCAGGACTTGCTACCTGGCAGAATAGTCCGTAAGGGCTTGTTACTCCCTGGTAAGCTCTTCCGAGGTTATGGATTACGTAACCGGGTTTTATTCCGCTGTAGTAGTCATTGCCGTTTTGATTTTCGGTGTTTGCATAGTTGAGGAAATAACTTGTATGCCAGTCATGGCAGAGGATGTTTTCAGGATTGAAGTTGCCGTTTTCTGCTTTTGCCAGTTCTGGAGCCAGCTCTGTGGCTGCTTTTGAAAACTGAGAGTAAATATTTCCGAGATTTCCGTCGTTATAGGCTCCTGAGTACTCTTTTTCCATACTTGCACAAAGCGGTGTATAAACAAAGTATACGGAAGTATTTTTAGGGAAACCCATTTTATCCATTTCATTTCTTTTTACTTTGTAGAGAGCGACTTCGTCAGTTGTGTCATAGAGCGCTGAGTCTTGTCCCCAGTTTATGTCTTTTTGAGCGATTTTCTCAAGGTGAATTTTATCGTTGCTGCCGAGTTTCTGATAATAAGGTCCTTCTTCGTCTTCTCTGATTTTATGACCTATTGTATATCCTGTCGGATCAGTCAGCTCTTCGCCGTTGTAGTATGGCAGGAAGAATGCATGTTTGCTGTTGTTATAATTCGGGAACATATGTCCGAGGTCTTCTGCAACAACAGCTGCGCCGCCTGTTTTTGCAAGCGGAGCCATCTCTGCTATGACATGAAGATATTCATCAGAGTGTTTATCGGGGTTCCCTGCGAACGAGATATGTGTAATCGGTGTTGTTTTTCTCAGTGCGCCGAAGTTGACTTTGTTTATGTTTGAAATACTTTGGCTTGCTGTTTGAGATAGAAGTTCCTGTTGGTTTTGTATTGAATAATTTGAATTTTGTTTTTTTAGAGATGTATTTTTTGCTGACTGAGCATCTAAAGACACATTAATACCACTAATAAACATAAAATCTCTCCTGTTGGACTGTTTTTTTTAGCTAAATAAGTAAATTTCCCTACATATTTAATGTGTGTGAAGAATAAATATTGATAATTATTGAGATTATCTTTACAAAAGTTAGTAAGATTTAGAGCAGATTATTTTGTTTTAGCAGTTCTATTTTCTTTTTTTCGTCATCTGTTTTGAAATAAGGCGAGGACAAATCAGATTTGAGAAATTCAAGGAAGTGGGTATTATCTTTTGAAAATTTTTGGTCTTTATTTTTCATTGCAGTCATAAATTTTGTTGTTATTTGAGTATTTAGTTTTTTTATATCATCTGATGGAAAGTCTTGTTCCTGATTTTTTGTAAAATGGTAAAATTCTCCGATTAGTAAAGAATACAAAACATTTCCGTAGTCATTTTGGTAGTTTTTGTCTGTAATTTCTTCTGTATCAACCATTTTTATTTTATTTCCGTCGAGGAGAAAGTTATTCGGATTGAAATAGTCTGGTTTAAAGCCGCAATCGTTAATGTATTTCAGGTCTTCGATGAGTTGTTCATAACTTGAGAGCGGAAGAGATGCCATTTGGGTGAGAAAGTGTTTGTAGAGCTTTTGGGTGCCAGGCAGCTTAAGAAAGCTTTCGGAAGATATCGGATATGGAGCTATTCCATATTCATTCCCATGCTGCATTTTGAGTATTTGATAAACAGACAGAGCCTGACCATAGCCGAGTTCTATTCTTGCGACAGGCTGTCCAACATTTATCAGCGGCATTTTATCTTCAATTGGCATAATTTCTTTATCGATGCCGTTGATATTGTTGGACATTCTGTTGTTTTCTTTCAGCACCCATCTCGGTTCTTGAGGAATTTCGTAGACAGTTCCTTCAAAACCTTTTCCGATATAATTTTTGTATGTTGTTATTTGGGGTATTCTGTTGAGAAAATCTGTTTCTTTTGCGTAGATAAGAAAATCCTCGGTTGAGTCGAAAGGGGTAGAGTTATTCGAGCTTTCTTTTCCCGTAAAAGATAGAGGCGAGCTCTTCTGGAATATATCTTTTGTTAAAGAGCTGCGCAAGAATAGTGTGTTGTTATTAGTCCTGTGAGAGGAGGAAGATATTCCATGCGGTCTGAGGAGAGTTATATTCATTGTTTTTAATTCTTTTTTTGTATGGATATTTTTTTAAAACATATGAATAAAAAAAATTGCGTTGTGAGAAATTTATTCTTTTTTGTTGTCTTGTTGTGGGATGTTCTTCGGGTATGAAGTCAGGATAATTGAATTTGTCAGATTTATACGGGAGATTTTTTATGCCTGAATTTTCATCGTTTTTTAATGCAAAAATGTCTGATAGAAAATTGAGTGAAGAAGAAGTTTTGCAGGCAATTCGCTTTTCTATTTCATCAGAATATGAGGCAATTCAAATTTATGAGCAGATAATAAACTCTACAGAGAACAAACTTCTGAAAAAAGTTATGGAAGATATTGTTGAAGAGGAGAAAGTTCATGTGGGAGAGTTTTTGCGTGTTCTCAAAGAGCTGTATCCTGATGAAGAAAAATTTCACAAACAGGGGGCAGAAGAGGTAGAGGAGATGATTAAGCAGAAGGATTGATTATTTCAAGTTTTTCTCAAGAAAATCCTGAAGTTGTTTTTTTGAGAGGAATCCGTTTATTCTTTGTATAAGTTTTCCTTTTTTATAGAGGAGTATGGTAGGGACTCCTGTTATATTCAGAGATGATATTAACTCGAGGGTGTGTTCAGAATTTGCTTTTGCTATTTTGAGGATATCCTTATATTCTTCTTTCAGCTCATCGACATATTCATGTATTCTTTTGCAGATATGGCACCAGTCAGAATAGAACACAACCAGGACAGGCAGGTCAGAGTTGAGAACTTCCGAATCAAAATTTGAGTCATTTATAAGGATATTCATTTTAAAGTTCCTTTTGTAAAGATTATTATATTCTGAGAAGGATAAATCTTGCAAATATTGAATGCAAAATATATAAAAATCTTAAAATAATACTTTAACACCAAGGAGTATAAGAATCAGCCCTGCAGCTATTTCCATATATTTTGAAGGGAAGTGTTTGATTGCATATCCAACCCAGAATGAAAGCAGAGAGTTAAAAAAAGTTATTGTACCGATTATTATGGAGGAAATGAGTATAGGCGCTTTCAGAAAATAGAGGTTTACTCCTGCGCCGAGAGCATCTATGCTTGTAGCTATTGATACAAAAAGCAGAAAAGAAAAAGAAAGCTGTGTTGTTACTTTTTGGATTTCTTTTTCATCTTCATTGAATGCATCTATGATGAATTTTATACCGAGAGCTAAAAATATTGTAAAAGCTATCCAGGTTGAGAAAGCCTCTACATACCGGTAAATCCATTTTGCGACAAACCAGCCGATTACGGGCATAAGTGCCTGAAAAAATCCTACTGATAATGCAAGTTTGAGAGAATTTTTTCTTTTGTTTTCTACAAAAATGATTCCCTGCGAAAAAGAAACTATTCCTGCATCAATAGAGAGTGCCACTGCCAAAAATATGATGTCAACCAAGTTCATAGTTTGATATTAACAGAAGAGTTGTTTTTTTTCAAAGAGCGGTTGTTCTGTTGAGCGTTTGGTAATATTTTATGTTTTCTGCTTCCTAGTAGTATCTGTAAGGATTGAATTCTTGTATATTTGTGATGGCATCAGGATTTAATACAACAGCGCATGAATGAAATCCACGTGCACCGCATTGTGCGGCATCTATACCCATTTCTTCTACCATCAGATCTCTGCAGTATTCATCAACCAATTTTGAAGGCAATTCCATATATGCACGTTCTATATAATAAGGTTGAAACGCTTCATCCGGTGCTTCAAGCCCCGTGAAATCGGTTATTGCTTTATGCAAATTATGGTTATTTATTTTGTCGTAGAAATTTGTGTTGAACCTTACAATTTTGCCTTTCTCTCCGTTTTCTCTTCTCTGAGGAATGACATCAGCCATGAGTTTTGCAGACGAGTAGTCATGAGCATCGCCTTCTGAAAAAGCAAAATACATACCAGGTCCGAATGCATTTGTTGTTGTTGTTTGGCGCATATCAGGTCCGTTGTTGATGATATTGTTTATTGATTCAAGTGAAGAGCCATGAATTACTCTATGGAATTCTGTATCTTCATCAAGCGTGTCTACAATATATGCGTTGATTGCATCTTTGATTGTACAATTCATTTTTGAGCCGTTAGGTGCTGTAAATTCAAAAGTTGTTGAATCGAGCATTTCTTTTATTTTCGGGTCGAGTTTTGTGATTGGGCGTCCTTGTTTGTCAGTGATAGTATTACCATCAGAGTCTTTTTGTTCTACCATAAATTGATTGAAGAGATTTTCTCTCAGTTCTTTTTCTTTTCTGATTTCTTCCATCGGGTCATAAACTCTGATTTCTCCTCCAAAATTCAAGGGACGATAAAAAGAATTCGGAACATCTTTTATTGAATTGTCGCATTTTGGTGTTGAGTTGTTTGTGTTGTTATTTTTGTAAGATATTTTTTGCTGTGAGGTGTTGTTCAGTGTTAAGTTTTGGATTTGCATTTTTAATTCCTTTCTTTCTAATATTCGTTGCTGTTTCTTATGTTAGAGATTACATCAGGGTTGAAGACGATTACGCAAGGATGATGGCTTCTTGCGAATCCGTATCCTGCATCTATTTTTAGGTCATCAACAAGAATTTCTCTACAGTAATCATTAAGCAATGAGTCTATATCTGTGCTTGTCGGTGTTATTTCCTGCAGCTTTTTTGCTACTTCTGGTGTTTTTATATTTCTGTAGAACAGTCCGTTGAATACGGCAAATTTGCCTGTTACCCCATCTTCTCTTTTGTGTTGTTGCAAGTCGGCTTTGATTTTTGCCCCGCTATAGTCATGAGCATCTCCTTCCGAGAATGCAAAATACATGCCCGGACCAAAACCTACGCTCGTAGTTTTTCTCGGATCAGGACCTTGTTCTTTTATTTTTTTGATGGATTCGAGGCTTGAACCATGGTATAAGCCAGAGTAACGGTTTTCGTCCAAATCTCTTATATCTCTAATGTATGCAAGCAGGGCTTCTTTTACCGTACCTGTAAATTTTTCGCCATCAGGTCCTGTGAACTCAAATGTTTCTTTATCCATGGCTTTTTTTATTTCGGGGTTGAGTCTTATCACGGGATTTCCGTATTTATCGAGAATTTTGTTTCCTGCTTCATCTTTTTTTGTAACGAGAACTTTTTCAGAGTTTCCCCTGAAATTTATAACAGGCATATAGTAAGCGCCAACGTATGGCGTGTCGTTCATATTTTGAGATTGTTGAGTTTTGTTGTTCTTTTGAGATAAAGCTGTATTTTGCTTTTGATTGTAAGCAAATCCCATACCTGTTTGTTGAACTTTCATTGACCTGCCCTTCATTTGAGTGTTTTATATAAAAAAACAAAAAGAATAAAAAAATGCTATTTGAATAAGAAAAGTTAACAGAAGTTTTTATTTTGTTTGTGATTGAGGATTGTTTGACGGAAAATATCATTTGTTTAAAGAAAAAGGGTATTTTACACATGAGGCTTGGAGGAATATCTTCCGTAAATTTTGGAAGAATGGCTGCATTAAGCGGAACAAAAGAAGATGTTGAAGCTTTTTCAAAAAAATTAAGCGAGTCAGGCTTGAGAAGAAATAAGGATTATATGCTTGAGATGGCAACTGATTTGTACGAGTCAGGAGAAAGTTCAGGATTTTGTTCTTCTGCCGTGAAAGAAGGGAAAGAAGTTGCTTTTTTGTTTACGGGAAAAGATGTGTATGGCAGGCAGCATGTTCTGCGCTCGAAAGAGGCAGCAAGCCGCAGGATGCAGATGTTTGTTGATTTATCTCACTGGTCTTTTGATAATCTCGTTTCTATTATAAGAGCCGATAAGAGAAAAGATAAAGAGCTGATGTAGACTTTATATGTTTTGAGCAAAAAAAATGTCCGAGCGGACTCGGACTTTGGAGTTGAATGTTTTTTAATTATTTAAGCAAAAATGCTAAGCAGATTGGTTGAAGTCTCTTCTTTTTCGTCATTGTTTTGAGAGAAACTGAATATAAAAGGATTTGAACCTTTTTTATCTTTATCCATTTTGTGAGGATTCAGAACTTCGCTTGATTGAGTGAGAGCAAAAACTTCTCCTGAAGCTTCAGTTTCTTTAACGCTTGCTGGAATTGTCATTTTTCCTTCAACGATTTTGTCGATGTTTTTGATTGCTGCATTTGATTGAAGTGCCTGCAGATTTGCAATTGTTTGTTGAGAAAGCTGCAAGTTTGCATTCATATCAGCAATTTGTTTTGATACTTCGTTATTTGCGTTCAATCCGCTGAGAGAAGTACCGTTGTCAATTTGTTTGAATCTTGCTACATCAATTTTTGAGAGGTCAACGGATTGTGTTGTTGATTGAGCTTGTGCAGCCTGGAATATTTTTGAAGAAACTGCTTCGAGTTCTTTTCCTGTGACAAATCCGCTGTTTATTCCGTTTAATTGTAATCCCATTTTATTCAACTCCTTATGACGATAATAAATTTATCGGCAGTTTTTTTTTTATCTTTAGGAGTTATTCAGGGTAATTTTATAAATCCTGTTATATCAATCGTTTTCAGGGTTACATTTTGTAATATTTATTTTTGCAAAAAGATATGGTCTGAAACAGCCATATCTTTTATTTATTTATTTATTTATTTATTTATTTATTTATTTATTTATTTATTTATTTATTTATTTATCGCAGCTGCAGTTGAGGGTTCTTTGCACATTATCGAGTTGTTTTTGGACCTCTTTATGAAAGTCTTGTGAAGATGAGTTTATTTGTTGTTGAAATTGCTGCTGTAGCTTGATTGACTGATCTTTTACCTGTTGTTGTATTTGCTTTGATTGTTCTTTGATTTGCTGTTGCTGCTGCGGGGTGAAAATTGTGTTTATGACACTGTTGAGGTCAATTGTTTCTTCAGTTTGCGATTGTGCTTTTTCGCTGCATCCGCAGTTGCATCCCTCTTTGCATCTGCATTCAGCTGAGGAGCATCCGCATTCATCCATGAACACATCAAGAGTGTTGTCCATAATTTTTTTGATTTTTATTTCATATAATTTTATTTTCTGGTTTCTTGTGAGTATTCTATTGAAGCTTTTTGTGAAATTTTTGTTTATATCATCAATTTGATTGCTAATAGATGCAATTTTTTGATTTTGTGCAGCTATTTCAATATCTGATGCCTTTTGAGAAACCATTTCTTCTTTCTGTGTGTTGAGTTTTTTCAGCTCTTTTTTCAAAGGTTTGACTTTTTTGTCTTTCTGTTTGAGCAGCAGGTTTACCTGTTCTGTCTGGTCTTCAGAGAGCTGGAGATCTTCGAGGATTTTTTTTCGTTCTATTTGATATTCGCATTTCCCGAAAAATTCTTTTATGGTTGAGCATTCTTCTTCATCAGGTGTGTTTATTTTGCAGTTGCAGACAGCAGCATGTGCCTGAGAAGAAATAACCAGTGCAGAGAGAGTTAATATAAACAGTATCTTTTTCATTTTTTCCTCCATATTTCAAATCAGAGCAAAACGCCGTCAAGAGCTCTAAGCATCTCATAACTCAACCCTTCTTCAGAAAGTTCTTCAGCAGTTATGCCAAAAAGAGATATCAGCTTTTTGGCGTTGGTATCTGTTGGATTTTTTTTGAGAGATGAGAGAATTTCTTTTAGTGCGTCTTCTCTTTTCATAAAGAAAGATCTATCAGAATGCAGTAATAGTCTTTTTTTTGCCTTCCCCAACCGGTGCGCCTCCTTTTCATTAATTTTAGTATCCTAAAATTCTGGAAGAAATACAATAAGTTTTTTAGAAATTTTAAGAAGGTATTTTAAATTGCTTGTTGACATCATGCTAACGTCCTGATAACAGTGTGTTTCATGAATGCAAAAAAATAATGTAAATTTTTATTAACATTTGATGTTAAAAATGAAACAAAATAGAATATATGAGTTATTATATATTCATACAATCCCCAAATCTCCTCCCAAGATTGTTTAATCTTGCTACCCGAAAGGGTAGTTTTTTTTATGTCAATTTTGGAAAGAAATTTTCATCATTAAAAATTTTATTAAAAAAGATTATCTTCCTGTTAAAAATAATCCTAATATAAGGCTGGTCAGCATAAAGACAACAACAACACCCGTTGTTATTTTATTCAATCCTGCTTCTGCCCCTTTTTGACTTGAAAAAAGGTGTGATGCCGAACCTATTGCTCCGATACCGTCCCCTTTCGGAGAGTGAATTAAAACCAATAATATTAATAACAGACCTGATAGTATCTGAATATATTGTAATATCGTTGTTAACAAAGTTTTTCTCCAAATTTCTATAGCGGAATAATAGCATAAATTTTTCAAATATTAAATAAATATTTGATTTTTTGTTTAAAAAATTTAACTTTCACTATCCGCTTCTTTCAGGCAGTCTTCTAGTTCTATGCGGCAGGCATGGTTCCAGAACTTTTCGATGGCGTATGTTTCACGTTCTTCTTTATGCAGAATATGCACTACGACATCACCATAGTCAAGCAGATTCCATCTGTTTTTTGCGTCAAATTCTTCTCCTCCCGGATATCTGTTGAAGAGGTCTTTCAGTTTTTCTCTTACGGCTGAAGATAACGCTCTCACCTGAGGTGTTGCTTCTGCAGAGCAGATGACAAAATAATCAGTGAGAACGGATACGTTTGATATATTCAACACAGTGATATTTTTTGCTTTTTTTTCATCGAGCACTTTTGCAATTATGCAGGCGAGTTTGTAGGATGTTATGTCGTTCAATTATGTTTCTCCGTAGTTTTGTTTGTGTTTGATAATTCTTTTTTTGCTTTTTTCCACAGGTCGTCAAATTCATCGAGTGTGTGGTCTTTCATATTTTTGAGGGCAAGTTCTTCCATTTTTTGAAAGCGTTTTTTGAATTTTGAATTTGCTTTTATGAGAGCTTGCTCTGCGTCGATTTTGTTCCATCTTGCAACATTTACGAGTGCAAAGAGAACATCTCCGAATTCTTCTTCCATATGTTCTTTGTTTTGTTCTTCTCTTGCTTCTTCAAATTCTTCGATTTCCGAGTTGAGGCATTCTTTGAGGGTAGCATAATCAGACCATTCAAAGCCGACTTTTACTGCCTTTTTGCTGATTTGCTGTGCGCTCATCAGTGCAGGCTGTGATTGAACAACTCCATCGAGGGCTGAGGTTCTGTTTTTGTATTCCGTTTTTTTGATTTCATCCCAGTTTTTGAGGACTTCATCTGTCCCTGAAACTTTTGTGCTGCCGAAGACATGCGGGTGGCGTCTTATTAGTTTGTCTGATATAGTTTTTGCTACGTCATCTATGTCAAACTCTCCGTTTTCATGTGCAATTTGCGCATGGAAAACTACTTGCAGCAAGACATCACCGAGTTCTTCTTTCATTGCGTTTTTGTTGTTATCGTTGATTGCGTCTATGAGCTCATAGGTTTCTTCGAGGATGTTTCTTTTGAGGGTGTCATGGGTTTGTTCCCTGTCCCATGGGCAGCCGTTTTTTGCTCTAAGTTGTGCGATTATATCAACGAGTCTGTCTATATTAGGATATTTGCTCATTATGGAATTACCTGATCCGTTGATAAGATGAGTATACCTGTTGCTCCGAGTTTTTTGAGTTTATCGACAGAAGAATAGACTTCGTTTTTGTTGATAACAACATGTATTGCAACTTCTTCGTCGTTATCAAGAAGAGTTACAACAGTCGGGGAGGTAAGCCCTGGGAGGAAGTCTTTAACTTTCGGGAGTGATTTTTTCGGTATGTTTGCCATGAGGTATTTTTTATTTTCAGCGGTGATTGCCGATTTGATGGCTCTGATGAAGGTTTCTATTTCGTCTTTTTTTTCTTCTTTGACTCCGGGGCGTCCGATGATGGTTGCAGATGATTCAAGAATTTCATCTATAATTCTCAACTTGTTCATCTTGAGAGTAGACCCGCTTGATGTAATATCAACGATTACATCAGCAAGCCCTAGCCTCGGCGTAATTTCCGTTGCTCCTGCCACTTCTGTGATGACAGCTTTTTTGCCTTTGCTTTCAAAATATTTGCGTGCAATGTTCGGGAATGATGTAACAACTTTGATGTTATCGGGCAGGTCTTCTACAGTTTGGTACGGGTCTTCTTCTTTGAGAGCTACGACCATTTTGCAGTAGCCAAAATCAAGGTCAAGCAGTCTGTCAACATTTTGACCGTTTTCTTCAACAACATCAATCCCTGTAAAACCGACATCGGCAGTACCGTTGCTTATAAATTTGGGTATATCCTGAGTTCTCAAAAATATTACGGAATAATGTTCATTTTCTGTTTGTGTACAAAGGCATCTTTCATTTTTATCTGCGACACCAAGACCCGAGCGTTTGAGCAGGTCGAGCATTTTTTCAGACATTCTCCCCTTGTTTGGGACAGCGATTTTCAATTCCGACATATTTTTGCTTCCATTTTTGTATTTTCAACTTTTTAATTATCTTTAAATCATATTTTCAGGTCAATTTTATTTAAGAAATTTTAAGTTTGGTGTTCAAAAAAAATTTTTACATTTTTTAGTTTTTATAGAACTTATATAAGGAATTTTTTTATGAGGACAGAGTCTTTGTCTTTTGGAGCCAGGTTTGTTTATGAACAGGGATTTGATTATAAGAAATTTTTTCCGAAAAAAAACAAACAGGTAATTTCAAGAATAGATAACTTTTTATCGTTTATCAAATCTGAGAAAGGACGAAAGTTTCTTGAAAATCAGCCTGAGAGAGATATATTCGAGTTGAGGGTTTATCAAAATGATGACAAAACAATAACTCCAAAGTTGTGGCACCGTGTTCATTTTTCTGACGGGAGTTATGGAAAGGTGCTTGAGAGTATTGATTTTGAGAATAAAAAATAAAAATTTTTTAAATGCTTAGCAATTTTTTTTGTATTTTGTTTTTATATTTTCAACTCGGTAAAAAAAATGAAAGGATATGAAATTATGTTAAACTCAATCAACAACACATCACCATCTTTCGGCGCTTCTCTTGAGTATAAAGGAATGACTGATGATTTTGGTAAAGATCTTTCTGCATCTTCACAAGTTAAAATTGTGAACGAGGGTATTGCCGCAGACATGGTTAAATTTTTAGAATTTATCAAAACAAAAGAAGGGGAAAAAATTCTTGACAAACTTCCTAAAGAAGATGTTATTGAATTTACTGCCAAATATAAATCGCTTGATGACTCTGCTAAATTGTTACCATCAGTGAGAATACATCATGACGGATATTATTCTGACCCAATTGCTATTGATACATCTGATAAGTCTACAACAAACGCTTTTATGGAGTGGGTGGATGCTACTGTTGAAGCTCAAAAAAAATCAGAATCAAGACAATATATGTT
This sequence comes from Candidatus Gastranaerophilales bacterium, assembly GCA_944323485.1. Lineage (GTDB taxonomy): Bacteria > Cyanobacteriota > Vampirovibrionia > Gastranaerophilales > CAJFVJ01 > Adamsella. The sequence goes on along the minus strand of CALUSR010000005.1, from coordinate 126,681 downwards.
GAAGCTGTTGACAACACCGTTTACGGTGAATACACCTGAAAGCAAAAAAATTGATGAAGAAGATATATTCAACATATAATCAAAAAAGGAAAACAGTATGATATTAAATTCAATCAACAACTCATCACCATCGTTCGGAGCAAAATTTGTTTATACAGGATTTGAGCCGAGTTTCAATCCTCATGATCCGTATGATGATGAACTTGATTTATCCGCCGTGCGCCGTAATCAGCCAGAGCGCATAAAAGAAATTGACTCTTTTTGCCAATTTATGAAAACAGAAGAAGGTAAGAGAATTCTCGATAAACTTCCTGAAAATGACGTTGTCGAACTTTCGGCTTTTGTTAACAGAGACAGATTGTATCAACCTCCGAGATTGGAGCCTATTCTGACAGTCAGACATAATGATAAACCTGCTTTTATTATGTATGATTGTGCTCTTGGTAAAGAAGAAGTTGAAGCCTATGTTGATAAAGCAGCTCAAAAAATCAAAGAGGAAGACAGTGTCGACTCTGCGATGAGAGGGCTTCTCAATCCTTTTGAAGGAGAATAATCAAAATAATTTTTTAAATATCAAAAAGCTTCCGATTTTTTATTCGGGAGTTTTTTTGTTAAAGAACATATCAGAGAGGTGTCCTCTGATTTTTGCCTGAACGGCGTCTATGCTCATTGTTCCGTCTATTGTTATAAAGTTATATTTTTGCTTCATTATTTCATATTCAGAGAGAATTTTGCTTTGATACATCTTGAAGCTCTCATAGAAATCGGTGCTGAGTCCTATATCTCTCCCCGATTCAAAATAGTCAAGTCCTGTTTTTGCAATAATCCTTTTCAGCAGAGCATCGACAGGCATGTCGAGGTAGAAAACCACATCAGGCTCAGGGGCAAAGTTATAAAGAGTTTGAACCCATTCAGGCTCAAGACCTCTTACGACATCTCTTGCGAAGGCTGTGTATGTGTAGCGGTCGAGGAGAACCACAAAACCTGCTTTCAGTGCTGGAATAATTCTGTTTTCGAGTCTGTCAGTGAAATCAGACGCATATAGCAGGCTGAAAGTCGTTGCATTCAGAAGATTGTGATCTTTTGCTTCATTTATTGCATTTGCAAACAGCTCAGATGTTTTCCACCCGCTGATTATTACACCGTAGCAGTGAGTGTTTTCAATCCAGCTTTTTAGTTTTCTGATTTGTGTGGACTTGCCTGCTCCGTCCGTTCCTTCTATTACGACAAGGAGCCCCGGGTAACCGTGTTTTGTTGTAAAGCTTGTATTAGTATCCATCGATGTTTATACCTTTTGTTGCAAGAATTTCTTTTACGATTGCTCTGAATTCGACCTGCTGGTCGTGAATGGAATCTGTAGCTTCAATTGTTGAAAGATGATATTCTTCCTGCATTTTGTCGTATTCTTTAATTACTCTGCTCTGGAAAATTTTATAGCTGACATACGGGTCAGTGTTGAGCTTCAAATCCATTCCCGCCTCATAAAAAGAGGGTTGTCTGTTTGAGCAGATTCTCTCAAGGGATACTTCTACAGGAACTTTGAAATAAACAGCGAGATCAGGTTTAATGGCAAACCCGTACATACTTCTTACCCACTGCGGGTCAACGCCCCTTGATACATCACGAGCAAAAGCCGTATAAACATATCTGTCAGCCAGCACTATAAAGCCTGCTTTCAACGCCGGAACAATAACCTGCTCCAGTCTGTCCGCAAAATCAACCGCATGCAGCAGGCTAAAAGTCCGAGGACTCAACAGATTTTTTTTCTTGGCTTTTTTTGTTGTTTGAGAAATCAGGGCAGAAGAGTTCCATTCAGTGAATATTACATCCTGTTCGCAGGATATAAGCCAATCTCTCAAGATTGCAAGCTGGGTGCTTTTGCCTGAACCGTCAATTCCTTCAACACAGATTAGAGTGCCAGGTAATCCGTGATTTTTGCTGAAACGCATTTTTACCTTCCTAAACCGTAAAATTATTTAAATAATTTTAACATAAAAAACAAAAAAGAAGTGAACATTTTACATAATATTCAAAAATTTGTGGCATTGAGGAATAATTCTTGCTCCGGGGATTTTATCCATGAGGTAAAATAACTTGTCCTGACTGATTTTTATGGCGTTATTATCTGAGTTAACCGGTTGTATAATCAAGTCGGATAATTTTGAAAAATCATGAAGCTGTTGAATTTCGTCTTCCGTAATTTGTGATGTTACAACAACTTTGAAGAATATTTCTTTGTTATGTTTGTTTGCTGCTTCAAGAAATTTTTTGTGCTCGTCCCAAAATGCCCTCAATCCGGTAGATGAAGGGAGTTTTATGTCTGAAGAGATGACTGATACCAGATTGATTATATCTTCAAGTTCATGATATAGAGTTCCGTTTGTTTCAAGATAAACGGGAAGATGTACCATTGGAATTAATTTTTTCAAAAATTTATGATGAATAAGCGGTTCTCCTCCTGTTATGCTCAGGTAAGAATGGTTTATCGGGTTGAAGTTGTTTATTTCATCAGCTAATATATCTGCAGAAACGGGGTTTTTCAGATAACTTGTTCCATTGTTTGTGTAAACTGAGGCTTTTTCCGTTTTCTCAAACGGCGTATCGCAAAAGCTGCATCTGAGGTTGCAGCCGCACAATCTCAGAAATAGGTGTCTTTCTCCTATATGCGGTCCTTCCCCCTGAATTGAAGAGAATATTTCTACGACATCAACTGTGTTCATGATTTGAGTAAGTCTCCCCTCGGGTTTATTTTTTGGGCTCTCAAAAGTTTTTGATACAGGTCTTTTTCTTCCTGTGAAAGATTTTTGTTCATAACTATTTCTACAGTGACAATCTGGTCTCCTGTTTGTTTTGTTTTTTCGTCTTTAAGTCCTTCTGATGCAAGTTTGAATTTTTGCCCTGATGATGTGCCTGGAGGGATTTTCATTGTCAGAAAACCGTCTTTTGTCGGGACTTCTATGCTTGCGCCGAGAGCAGCTTCAGGCGGAGTGATTGGAATTGTGCAGAGAACGTTCAGTCCGTCGTATTTCAGAACAGAGTGTTTTATGATATGTACGATAAGAAATAAATCACCGTTTTCGCCGCCGTTTTGTCCTTTATTTCCCTCGTTTGATATTCTTATTTTTGAGCCTTCTTTTACATTTTGAGGGATTTTTACTCTTATTTTGTTGTGGGTTGATAGTTCTCCTTCTCCGTTACACATAGGACAGGAGGCTCCGTTAATGAACTTTTTGCCGCGGCATCTTTTGCATTCGCTGACATATAATACGTTAATCTGTTTTACTGTTCCGTTGACGGCTTCATCAGGGCTTATATTTACGTCGACCGTTATGTCAGAGCCTTTTATCGGTTTTGGAATTTCTTTTTTCGGCGGAGGGGTTTGTTTTTTGTTTTTCTGGCTGAACAATCCGTCCATAAATTCTGAGAATACAGTGTTGAATTCTTTTGGCGGTTCATCTTTTTTTTGCGTGTTTGAGTAAGCCTGTTTTGCATTTCGTTTGTTTTGATACGATGATTGTGTTGAGGCAGTTTTTGTATTTTTCTGTCCTCTGTTTGTTCCTGTGTTGATGTTGTAGCCGTTGATTGTGTCATATTTTGCACGTTCTGTATCAGAGATGAGAACGTTGTAGGCTTCTGTTATTTCTTTGAATTTTTGTTCGCTTGCTTTATTTCCTGGGTTCAAATCAGGGTGATATTTGCGCGCAAGTTTTCTATAGGCGCTTTTTATTTCTTCCGTAGTAGAAGAAGATGGGACGCCGAGAATTTCATAGTATTTTTTGCCGATGTATTCTTTCACTTGCAAATTCTCATTAGATTAATGGATTTTATATTTTTATTTTAATAGAATAAACTTTTTTTGTCATAAAAAATTGGAAAAAGTCGACATATAATTCTTTTTTTGCTTTAATTAAGAGATAAAGAAGAGAGAAGAAGGAGTTTTTGTACCAGATGGAAAATCCTCTAAAGATAGGCATTTTAGGTCTTGGAACGGTAGGCAGCGGAGTGGTGAAGTCGCTTGAAGGAAATGACCTCGTTTCAATCAAAAAAGTTGCCGTAAGAAATATTAACAAAAAACGCAGTGTGAATCTTCCTGTTGATGTTTTGACGGAGGATTCTTTTTCCGTTGTAAACGATAAAGATATAGATGTTGTTGTAGAGTTGATAGGCGGCACAGATCCGGCTTATGAGCTTGTGAAAACGGCAATAGAAAATAAAAAACATGTTGTCAGCGCAAACAAAGAGCTGATAGCAACCTATGGTAAAGAGCTTTTTGAACTGGCAAAGAAAAATAATGTCATTATACTCTATGAAGCGGCAGTTGCAGGCGGTATTCCGATTATTATGCCGATAAAAACCTCTCTTTGCGGGAATAAAGTTACAAAAGTTGCGGGGATTTTGAACGGAACAACAAACTATATTCTGACCAAAATGACTGATGAGGGTGCTGATTTTGCTGAAACGCTCAAACAGGCTCAGGAGCTCGGATATGCAGAGGCTGATCCTACTGCTGATGTTGAGGGCTTTGATGCTGCGTATAAAATTTCAATTCTCGCATCGATTGTGTTTAATCAGCGAATTGATGTGAAGAAAGTTTACAGGGAGGGAATATCAAAGATTACCTCAACTGATATACAGTATGCTGATGAACTCGGATACAAAATCAAGCTGATAGCGAAGGCTGAGCTTCTTGATGGAGGCAGTGTTGATATAAGAGTTCATCCTATGCTTGTATCAAAAAAACAGATGATATCACGCATTGATGATGTTTTGAATGCCGTAATGGTCGAGGGATTTCCCGTAGGTCAGGTTATATTCTCAGGTCCCGGTGCAGGAGAGTTTCCGACAGCAAGTTCTGTCATCGGTGATATTTTGTGTCTTGCTCAGGAGATGGAAGCAGGTGATAAAAATCCTCTTGCTATGATGCAATGCAAACATGAAACCGCTGCAGATATTCTCGATATAAAGAATTCTCACAACAAATATTATATAAATCTTACGGCAGAGAATGTCCCCGGGGTTATCGGGAAGTTGGGAGAAATCTGCGGAAAGAACAATATCAACTTTGTAAGCATTCTCCAGAAGGGGATTTTGGAAAATGATACAGCGAGGGTTATAATATTGACCAGTATGGCTCTTGAGGCTGATATTCAGAAAGCTGTTGAAGAGATGACAAACTCATCTATTATAAAAGATATTACAAATGTTATAAGAGTGATGGATTAACATCAAAAGGAATTAAATATGACTACAAAAACAAACAAAGCAGTTAAGTATGAAGGTATCATAAACAGATATCGTGATTTTTTACCGGTTAGTGATAAAACACCGGTTATAACATTGAATGAGGGCGATACCCCTCTGATAAAAGCCGATAATCTTGCAAAAAAAATCGGATTGAAAGCTAATGTTTATTTGAAATTCGATGGTGCCAACCCGACAGGCAGCTTCAAAGACCGTGGAATGACTATGGCTGTATCAAAGGCCGTTGAAGACGGAGCAAAGGCTATTATTTGTGCAAGCACCGGTAATACAAGCGCAGCCGCAGCAGCTTACGGGGCTAAAGCAGGTTTGAAAACCTTTGTGGTTATACCTGACGGTTATATTGCAATGGGGAAACTCGCTCAGGCAATGATGTATGGTGCAGAGATTATTGCTATTGACGGTAACTTTGATGAAGCGCTTGAAGCTGTTAGGGAGTTATCAGAAAATTATCCTCTTACGCTTGTGAACTCCGTTAATCCTTATAGAATTGAAGGGCAAAAATCTTCAGCATTTGAGATTTGTGATGTTTTGGGTGCTGCCCCTGATTATCTTTGTATTCCTGTCGGTAATGCGGGGAATATAACAGCATACTGGAAGGGCTTCAAAGAATACTTTGATAATGGTGTCGTATCAAACAAACCCAAAATGTTTGGTTTTGAAGCAGAAGGTGCAGCTGCCATTGTCAAAAATCAACGAATAATGAAACCTGAGACAATTGCGACCGCAATCAGAATAGGCAATCCTGCAAGCTGGGATAAGGCTGTTGCAGCACGTGATGAGTCTAAAGGGATTATTGATATGGTGAGCGACCCTGAGATAATAGAAGCTTACAAGCTTATTGCATCATGCGAGGGTATTCTTGCAGAGCCAGCGAGTGCAGCCTCTGTTGCTGGGTTAATAAAATCACATAAAGCAGGGTTGATAGAAGAAGGCTCGACTATTGCCTGTGTTCTTACCGGTAATGGCTTGAAAGACCCTGATTCTGCAATCAAATATTCATGTGCCGATGTGAAGAAAACATCTGCTGATATTAAAGAAATTGCAAAAAAATTGAATATCTAAAAAAGGAGAATTGTTATGCCTGAATACATACAGATTAAGGATGTTGCAAAGTACGCATCTCAAGAGGTGTTGATTAAAGGATGGGTTTATCAAAAACGCTCAAGCGGAAAACTCCATTTCTTGCAAATTCGTGACGGGTCTGCTGATATTCAGGCAGTAATTTTCAAAAATGATGTTTCAGAGGATGTTTTTGAACTCGGTGATAAGATAGCTCTTGAGTCTTCTGTTGAGATAGTTGGAGTTGTAAATGAGCATAAGCGTTCAAAAATCGGTTATGAAATCTCTGTGAGAGATATGAAGTTAATTTCTGATGGAGAGGGATATCCTATTACACCAAAAGAACACGGGGTTGCTTTTTTGATGGAGAACAGACATCTGTGGCTTCGTTCACCGAGACAAAGAGCTATTTTGAAGATAAGAAACGAGATAATAAAGTCCATAAGAGATTTCTTCTATGAAAAAGGATTTACTCTTGTTGATGCTCCGATATTTACGCCATCTGCCTGTGAGGGGACGACAAATCTGTTTGAAACAACTTATTTTGATACAAAAGCATATCTTTCTCAAAGCGGACAGCTTTATATGGAGGCTGCTGCGATGGCGTTGGGTAAAGTTTATTGCTTCGGTCCTACATTCCGTGCAGAAAAATCAAAAACAAGACGCCATCTGACCGAGTTCTGGATGGTTGAGCCTGAGATGGCTTTTTGCGATTTGGATGGAGATATGGCTCTTGCTGAAGAGTTTGTCGAATATATTGTTCAGAGTGTTGTTGCAAAATGCAGAGATGAACTCGAAGTTTTGGAAAGAGATATATCAAAACTCGAGAATATAAAACGTCCTTTCCCTCGTATCAGTTATGATGAAGCTATTGAAATTTTGAAGAAAAACGGGCATGAGGATATCAAATGGGGTGATGACTTCGGCGGTGATGAAGAAACTGTTATCTCAGAGCAGTTTGACAGACCTGTTATGATTCATCATTATCCTGCCGAGTGTAAGGCGTTTTATATGAAGCAGGATGAGCAAAATCCAAAGACCGTTAAATGTGTTGATATGATAGCTCCTGAAGGGTACGGTGAAATCATCGGAGGAGCTCAAAGAGAAGAGAATATTGACATACTTCTTGAAAAGCTGAAAGCAAATAACCTTTCTGAAGAAGCATTTGAGTGGTATCTTGATTTAAGAAGATACGGCAGTGTTGAACATGCAGGTTTCGGACTCGGCATAGAGAGGACAGTATCCTGGATTTGCGGGTTGCATCATGTGAGAGAAACAATCCCGTTCCCGAGATTGATGGATAGAATAAAACCTTAACAAACTCTGGACGCAGGAATTTATTAGAGTATAATTTTAAAATAACATATGAAAGAAAGTGAGTTTTTGATGGTACCAATATCCAACCTGAAAGCAAATCAGAATAAACCGAAAATTATTATGGATTTGAACTGCGATTTGGCGCAGAGCTTCGGGGTTTATAAGAATGATATCGAATATAGTCTTCTGCCCTATGTAAGCACCGTGAATATTTCATGCGGAGCACATGCAGGAGATCCGATAGCAATTATGGAAGCTCTTGATACAATCCAGAATAAGAATATTGCTCTATGTGCACATATCGGCTATCCTGACTTGCAGGGATTTGGTTATAGAGAAATGAGTCTTACAAAAGACCAGATGGAGTCAATGGTTTTGTATCAACTTGGTGCTCTATCAGCTATGGCGAAAGCGCATCATATGGATATAGAATATGTTCGTCCTCATGGTGCTCTTTATAAGCAGGCTGCCGAGAACTACGAAGTTTCTTATTATATAGCTGATGCCATAAAAAGATTTAATCCCTGGCTTATTTATGTAGGTGCTTCATGCCCTGAGCTTGATGCAGTTCAAGAAGAAACAGAAGTAAGGGTTGCCCATGAATTTATGCCTGAAAAAGTTTATACGGTTGAGGGGAGAATAGATTTTTCAAAGGCACCTGTTTATGATGAAGAAGAAATTTTATCTCAAGTTGAGCTTGCATTGCATAAATCTTCAGTGCGAAACGAAGAGAGATCTCTCAGCAGCATAAAATGTGATACAATACACTTGAATACAAAGTCGCACAACGCATTGGCTATTGCAGAAAAAATATACGGGATGATTGATGAAGTTTCTCCGGTTGCATTGAATAAAGTAAGTTCTGCAGGGTGGATTGATTAAAAAGAAAAAGGGGTTAGAGCGTTGAAGTTTAAATCTAGATTATCAAGAAATGCCGGATGGTTGATTCCTGGTTTGCAGGTTAAAAGATGGTTGTTTTTGGTGTTGGTCGGGGCTGTTTTTATTGCTCTCGGGCTTGCTATTTTGTTTGATGCAAAGCCGATAAGTTTTATTATGGATATGGTAAAACTTCTTGCCGGAATTTTGCCTTCTGCGGTTTCCGGTTTGATACTCCTTGGTTTTGGAGGAATTTTGTTCCTGAAAGGGTGGTTGAATGCAAACTCATCTGTCTTGCAGGGGATTGATACAAAAGATCAGGGGCATGTCCTTGAACGATTATATCGAAGAAGAATGCTTGATAAAGGACCGAAAATTGTTGCAATTGGCGGCGGAACAGGTTTATCTACAATTTTAAAAGGTTTAAAACATATAACAAATAATCTGACTGCTATCGTAACCGTTGGAGATGACGGTGGAAGTTCAGGGCGTTTGAGAAAAGAATTCGGAGTTCTCCCACCGGGTGATATCAGAAACTGTATTGCAGCGCTTGCAAGCGAAGAAGATTTGGTTACAAAGTTGTTCCAGTACCGTTTCAAGGTCGGAAACGGTCTTGAGGGGCATAGTTTCGGAAATCTTTTCTTATCAGCATTGTGCAATATCACCGGTGATATGATGTCAGCAGTAATAGAGTCATCCAAAGTTCTTGCTATCAGAGGTAAAGTTCTCCCCGCAACGCTTGATGATATGAGACTTGTTGCTCAAATGGAAGACGGGCGTGTAATTTACGGAGAATCTCAAATACCTGAGGCAAAGGGGAAAATACATCGTCTTTATTGCGAACCTTCAAGACCTCGTGCTTTGCCAGCAGCGCTTAAAGCAATCAGGGAAGCCGATATAATTATTATGGGACCCGGAAGTCTTTATACAAGTATTATTCCTAATTTGCTAATCAGAGATATATCTCAGGCAATTTCAAAATCTCATGCGCATAAGGCTTATATTTGCAATATAATGACACAGCCCGGGGAAACTGATTTCTTCTCTGTCAGCGATCACATAAAAACAATTCTGACTCATGCCGGATATGCGAATATTATAGACGCTGTAATCATAAACGACAGTCTTCCCTCTAATCTGGCATCAAAATACAGACAATACGGCTCGAGCCCTGTTGTGATTGATGTTGAGAATATCAAAAAAATGGGCATAAAAATTATCAATGCAAGATTGATTGAGGAAAATGAACAGGGGCTTGTTCGTCATAGTCCGAAACGGCTTGCCCGTGTTGTTTATAAATGGTACAGACATATTACTCTCAGACCGAACAAAAGAGAACACTATCGTCCTATTCCTGAGAGTATGCAGGGAGTAAAAGAAGGAGTTAAGTAAATATGTTTAAGCCGTTAAGTTTTTTGGATTTGATTAAATTCAAGAATGAAGGAAGAAAAATTACGGCGCTGACGGCTTATGATTGTTCTACAGCCAGATATTTAGATCAGGAAGAGATAGATATTATTCTTGTCGGTGATTCTCTTGCGATGGTGGCTCTTGGATATGATACGACTCATCAGGTTACGATGGATGAGATGCTTGTTTTTTCAAAAGCTGTATCAAGAGGTGTAAAAAGAGCGCTGGTTGTCGGTGATATGCCTTTTGGCAGCTATCAGTCAGATAAGAAAACTGCTATTGAGAATGCCTGCCGTTTTATCAAAGAAGGCGGGGCAAAAGCCGTAAAAATTGAAGGTGCGGGAGATTATATTTATGATTTGACAAAATCTCTTGTTGAGAACGGCGTTCCCGTGCTATCTCATATAGGTTTTACTCCGCAGTATTTGTATACTCTCGGAGGGTACAACATTCAGGGTAAGACTTATGAACAGACACAGAAGATGATAGAGCAAGCGGTTGCCCTCGAAGACGCGGGTGCTTTTGGTGTTGTTCTTGAGATGGTTCCTGAGGAGTGTGCGCAGAAAATTACGCAGGAGATAAATATTCCGACTATAGGGATAGGTTCCGGACGTTTTTGCTCCGGGCAGATTCTTGTGTGTGACGATGTATTCGGAAAATATGATTCTTTTAAACCTAAATTTGCGAGAAAATATGCTGATATGGCAGGTTTAATCAGAGCTTGCGCTCACCAGTATAAAGAAGATGTTGTGAACGGGAAATTTCCCTCGGAAGAAGAGATATTCAAAATGAACGAACAAGAGGTGCAAAAACTGAGAGATGTTAGTATTAAAGTCTATTAGTGATGTCAAAAAAGAAATAAAAAAATATAAAAAACAGGAGCTGAAGATAGGTCTTGTTCCTACGATGGGAGCATTGCATGAAGGACATGAAAGCTTGATAAAAGCGGCCTGTGACAGCTGTGATGTTGTTGTTGTCAGCATTTTTGTCAACCCGATTCAATTTGGCCCTGGAGAGGACTATGAACGCTACCCGAGGACTCTTGATAAAGATATAAAAGTTTGTGAAAAATACGGTGTTGATTTGATTTTTGCGCCTCAACCTTCTGATATGTACGGTTATGAGAAACATCAAATGACTCTTGTTGTTCCTCCGGAGTGTCTGCGTGCTAAGTTGTGCGGAAAGTCACGTACCCAGCATTTTGACGGTGTTGATACCGTTGTATTGAAGTTGTTTAACATAACAGAAGCCGATGAGGCTTTCTTTGGACTTAAAGATGCCCAGCAGTGTGTAATCGTCAAAAGAATGTGTGATGATTTGAATGTGAATATAAAGTTAAACTTCTGTCCGATTATTAGAGAAGAAGACGGTTTAGCCAAGAGTTCACGAAATACTTATTTGTCAGAAGATGGTCGTCGAAAAGCTCTTGCTCTCTCAAAAGCCTTGAATTCCGTGAAAGAACTATATAAAGAAGGAATTGTCAGCATTGATGAAATAAAAGAAAAAGTTATGCCGGAGTTGTCAAAATCTGCTGATGTCGAGTATTTTGAGTTTTGCAGTTTCAATGATTTGAGCCCTGTCATGTTTTTGAGCGAAAATACTCTGGTGGCTCTTGCAGCTCGTGTTGATGGTGTCAGGTTGATTGATAATATAGTTCTGTAGAGCTGTTTTTTGTCTGAAATATGTCAATATTTTTAGAAATGTTAACAATAGTAAGCTTTTTCTTGTGAAAATGTAAATTTTTTACCATTATGGTAATATAATTTAAGTAATTAAGATTCTACCAAAGGCATTTGTTCATGACGCTTGCAATCTACCCGGGGAGTTTTGACCCTATTACGAAAGGACATATGGATGTATTACAAAGAGCATCGAAACTCTTTGATAAAGTAATTATTGCCGTATTGAAAAATAGTAATAAAAAATGTTTTATACCTCTTGAAGACAGATTGCATTTGATTCGCGAGTGCTGTTCTCATCTCTCAAATGTTGAAATAGATAGTTTTAACGGCTTGACCGTTGATTATGCAAAACAGAAAAATGCTACGGTATTAATCAGAGGAATGAGGGCTATCACTGATTTTGAGTATGAAATGCAGATGGCGCAGATGAATAATACTCTTTATTCTGAATTAGAGACAGTCTTTTTGACAACAAAGCCAAAGTATAATTTTGTGTCATCAAGTATTATCAAAGAAGCGGCGTTGCTTGGCGGTGATGTATCAAGACTTGTTCCAGAGAATGTTTATAATTATTTGTTAAATCTTAAAAAGGAGACTAAATAGATGTCTGTTAATTTAATTTATTCACTGATAGAGAGAATGGAAAATACTCTTACAGGAGCAATCAAACTTCTTCCTCTCCCATATGCAATTACAAATGTTGATCATCTTCTTGACTTGCTGGATAAGGTAAGAGTAGGGCTTCCCCAGGAAATTCAGGAAGCAAGAGATGTTCTGCAGCGCAAAGAAGAAATGCTTACAGAGGCTCAGAACAAGGCAGATAATATTATTTATCAGGCTCAAGTTGTTGCAAACAAGATGATTGCCGAGTCTGAAATTTTGAAAGCAGTTCAGATGGAAGCAGAAAGAATCAAAAAAGAAGTTGTTGATGATTGCACTGCCATGAAAAAACAGGCTCAGGAAGATATTGAAAGAGCTCGTACCAATTCCATGAATGAAGCAATTATGATAAAAGAGGGTGCCGAAAAATATGCCGAATCGGTCCTTAATAACTTGGGAAATGATGTTGCACAGCTGAATGAGATAATCAAAAATGCACAACGTCAGTTGTCAAAAATGAAATCAGAACCTCTGACCCAGCAGATGAATGTTCAAAATGTTCCGTCAGAAAGAAGATAAGAAATATTAAAAGAACTCCTTTTTAAGAACCAAAAGCTCCCGTATATGGAGCTTTTTTATTGTGTATTTTTCTTTTTGAATTTTGCTATGAAAAAGCCTTCCATATCAAGATAAGAGGGGAGTATCTGAACAAATCCGTTATTTTTTTCATCAAGAGTAAACGGACACAGCTCAAAATCAGGATTATTGTATAAAAATTTGTTCGTAACTTCGAGATTTTCTTCGGGTTCTATGCTGCATGTGCTATAAACAAGATATCCATTTGGGCTCAGGTATTGAGCAGAGTTGTTTAGAATTTCGTATTGTATTTTGCTTATTGATTTGATATCTTTTTCTTTTCTTGTCCATCTTATATCAGCTTTTTTGGAGAGTATGCCGGTATTTGAACAGGGGGCATCAACGAGAATATAGTCATATAGATGTGCAAATTCATAACTTGTTGCATCGGCACACAGAGTTGTAATATTGGTAGCTCCGAGTCTTGAAATATTTTCTTTTATTTTTTCCAATTTTTTCTCGGTTAAGTCAACAGCTGTGATTGCACCTGTATTAGCCATAATTGAGGAGAGATGTAGAGATTTGCCTCCCGGTGCGGCGCATACATCAAGAACTTTTGAGCGCATCTCAGGCGCCAGAACCTTGGCAGGCAGGCATGAGGCAACTCCCTGAACCGTAAAATAACCTTCTTTATAGCCCAAAATATCAGGTATATGTCCATGATGTCTTATTTTAAAACATACTTCAAGATAAGGATTTTGTTCGTATTCTATATTATTTTGTTCAAGAAGTTTTTTGAAGTCGCTGACAGTTATTTTGAGTGTATTAACTCTTATGTTAAGTCCCGAGTTTTTGTTGTTGTAAGCGCAGATTTCTTCTGTTTTTTCATATCCGTAGAAATTTATCCATCTCTGTATCATCCACATAGGGTGAGAGTACTTTATGCTTAAATATTTCAGAGGATTAATTTCTTTTTCCGGAAGTGAGATTTTATCTTTGTTTTTGAGAAACTTTTTCAAAACAGCATTTACAAAACCTGATGATTTTTGAGATACTTTTTTTGATATTTCTACGTAAGAGTTGACTATTGCGTATTCAGGAGTTTTATCGAATACAATCTCAAATATAGCGCATCGAAGAATGTTGATGAGACTTTTTTGTATTGATTTGATGTCTTTTTCGATTGTTTGTTCAAGCAGGTAGTCGAGGTATGTAAGATTTTTCAAGACACCGTTGGTTAATCTTGATGTTTCGGGTTTTTCGCATTCAATATCCAGAGGCTTATGCTGCGAGAAAAATTTATCCAAAATTTTTATTACATCTGCTCTTGTATTCATAATACCTCTTAAAATGCGTCTTTGACGGGTTCTCTGTTTATACATTCAAGTGCGTATCCTGCATTTTTTGAAAGATTTTCAGGAATGTCTTTCATCATTGATAGCTGTCTTAAAAGGTCAACTGTCCTTTTGAATGTTCTTACTATATCACCTTCGGGAACTTCTATGTTTTCTGTCAGCTCTTCCCAATCCATACCGTTTATCCAGTTTTCTACAAGCGGAGAATAATAAGGGTTGAGCAAAATGGGCTTTTCTATATTGTATTTTTTTTGCATCTTCCACACTTTTCTTCCGATAGTTTCTATATCAGCAAGAGTTTTTCTGACTGGTTTGCTGACTTTCAGAGGCAGATATGCTTTATTTCTGACATCTTCTGTTATGATGGCGCAGATTACAGCAGCCAGTTCTCCGGGTTCAAGATTATCGAGTACTCCGCTCAGAATTATTTCAGAAAAATACAGTTCATTCTCGGTTCTCAGGGATGATGTGAGAAGTCCTTTTTCGCTCGGGTAGTTATCGAGGAGGTATCCCATTTCTTCTAGTACTGCTGCATGATTCAAGAAAGTTTTCCAGTAGATATCTTTTTCATACTGGATAGTTTTTTCAATTTTATTGAGTTTTTTTTCAAATCTTGTTTTTATCTCTATTTCTTTTATATGCTTCTTATATCTCTTACACTCACAGCATTGATATTCATACATCTGGTTATAAAATTCTTTGGTCTTTTTCTCAAATTCAAGAACCTCAGGAGCATTATGTTGTCTTGCCTGTTTTTTCAGAATTTTTGTCAGATTTCTGTGTTCGACATACATGTTTTTCAGTTTGTTAAACTCAAATATATCTGATGGTTTTTGTCCGAAAGGACATGAAAAAGAGTCAATTTCGTCTATAATATCCTGTATTCGTTTTTTCTCCTGAAGAAGAGGGGAGAGTCTTTTGTTTGAAGAAAAATAACCAAAACTCTTTAGGATAAGTTCTTTTGCTTCATCAATCGAGAAACGCTGCAAAAGGTTGAGAACCATTGAATACCCAGGGGTAAATCTGCTCTCGAGATCATCAGCTTTTGCACTTGCGAGCATCGCTGCTTCTTCAGGCGTGTTATAACCTGAGCCTACAACAACGACATGCCCGACTTTATCCATTCCTCTTCGTCCTGCACGTCCTGACATTTGTAAAAATTCATTTGCAGTGAGGTTTCGGTGTCCTTTATCGCCTCTTTTGCTGATTGCGCTGATTACTGTTGTTCTTGCAGGCATGTTGATGCCTGCTGCAAGAGTTTCGGTTGCGAAGACAACTTTTATCAGCCCCTGCTGGAAAAGTTTTTCTATCAATCCTTTCCAGGCCGGCAAAAGACCGGCATGGTGGCTTGCAACTCCCGAATATAGATATTCAAGATGTTTATTTTTAGCAAGGTAGGGATTTTCAAGAATATATTCATCTATAATTTGGGTTAATCTTCTTTTTTCAAAGTCATTCAGTAAATTGAGCTGTGAGCACTCTTCCATATATTCATCGCATTTTTTTCTGCTGAAAGTGAAATATATGGCAGGTAGCATATCTTTTTTGTTTAGCTCTTCTATAAGCAAAGGGACGTAGAATTTGTTTTTATTTTTATGTTTACCGAAAGATTTTTGATTTTTTTCCTGTTTGATTTTTGAGTTCATTTTTCCATCAGGCGTAAACATCGGATGAATTTTGAACGGAGAAGAAGGTGAATAGTAATAGAATCTCAGAGGAACAGGTCGAAAATCAGTATAGACAAGATGTGTGTTTGAGTGAACAGTGTTTATCCAGTCTGTGAGTTCTTGAGAGTTAGCGACTGTTGCAGAGAGGGCTATTATTTTAATATTTGAAGGGCAATAGATAATACTCTCTTCCCACACGGTGCCTCTTTGTTCGTCATTCATGTAGTGAACTTCATCAAGGACAACATATTCGACATTTTTGAGGTTTTCGTCAATTTTTCCGAGATTGGTACCGTATAAGATATTTCTGAACACTTCGGTTGTCATAACGACAATTTGAGCGTTTCTGTTGATAGAAGTATCTCCAGTCAGAAGACCTGTTTTATCTTCACCGTATTTTTTTGAAAAATCGTAGAATTTTTGATTACTTAAGGCTTTCAGTGGTGTTGTATAAAAAACACGTTTATTTTCTTTGAGAGCCATATAGATTGCATGCTCAGCTATTACAGTTTTTCCTGCTCCCGTCGGAGCGCAGAGAACGACGCTTTCTTTTCTGTTAATATGTTCACAGGCTTCGAGCTGAAAGTCATCCAGCTGAAAATCAAATTCCACTTTATTTTGTCCCACTATTCTTTTTTATAATATTGTAACATTAAAATACATATTTAGAAATTAACGCAATATTTCAATGCTTTTTGATTTATAATTATTAAAAACGGCACGGTGGGGAAAATGAATTCGTCTGATGCGTTCTTAAGGGTGTTATATAATCTTGTAAAGAATGACAAACTAAACGGCGGTTTGTTGTTTAAAAAAGCAGATATTATTTCAAAAATTCCTGAGATTATTAACAGGAAGAAAATAGTGATAGGTATAGCTGGCGAGTCTGCCTCAGGAAAGACAACATTTATCAATACGATGAGAGATAATTTCAGATGTACGGTCCTTAGCTGTGATGATTATTATAAAGATACATCAAAAGAACTTAGAGAAGCAGGCAGCTTTGAAGCTCTTTTCAAAACGGGTATAAACTTTGATATACCTGATGCTTATGACCTTGAGTTTATGAAAAGGCATATTTCAGAGTTAAAATCAGGTAAGGGTGTGTCATCTCCGGTTTATAATTTTGCAACATGCGAGCAAATTCCTGATATGCAGCCAAAAGAACCTCATGATATTATTTTTATAGAAGGTTTGTTTGCTTTAGACAGCATTTTTTCTGATATTCTTGATTTGAAAATTTATGTTGATACTGATGCTGATGTCATAAAAGAAAGATGGTACAAACGAGCAAAGTCAAGAGGCAAAACTGATGCAGATGCCAAAATACAGTTTGCAACAGTGAAAAAAGAAGCAATAAGGCACATTGTTCCAAAGAAAGAAACTGCTGATATTGTGATATCAGGAAGTGCGACTGTTGAATATATTAATTCATTATTTGCCGATGTTTATCGTGAAATTGATGCTTCTTGTGAGTGTCCTGTTGAAAATCATAATTATCAGGAGGCAATTTAAGGGAATTTATATGGCAAATTCCGCCAAAAATTTTCAAAACAACCTCATACTGAACGTTAGCAAAGCATCTAAACAAAAAAGATTCTTCAGGCTAAAGCCCTCAGAATGACGGACCTTTAATAGTATCTTTGGAATTTTCTATATAAATCCTAATTTAAGAATCTTGAGAAAAATCCCTGTTTTTGATATTCTTAAACAATAGCAAAAAGGGGGTATTTATGGCTAAAGATTGCAGTTTTGATGTTGTATCGGAGTTTAACCAGCAGGAACTTGTTAATGCTGTTGACCAGACAAAAAGAGAAATATCAAGCAGATTTGATTTGAAAAACTCAAACAGTGATGTTGAACTTGAAGGAGATAAGAGTATTACAATCACAACCTCAGATGATACAAAATTGAAGAATATTGTGGATATTCTCCAGTCAAAGATGATAAAAAGAGGTTTGAGCATAAAAATTCTTGATGCCCAAAAATCAGAGAATGCTCTCGGAGGGAACGTACGTCAGGTATTTAATCTTAAAAAAGGCTTGAGCGTTGAGTTAGCAAAGAAAATAGTTGCTGATATAAAAACGACAAAGATGAAAGTCCAGGCTTCAATACAGGGAGATCAGGTCAGAGTTTCAGGCAAAAGCAAAGATGATTTGCAGGCAGCCATCAAATTTTTGAAAGAAAAAGAAGACTCATACGATATCCCGCTTCAGTTTACGAATTATAGATAATATGAAGAAGAAAATTGCTTTAATATCTCATGGATGTGCCAAAAACCTTGTTGACTCGGAGCTTATGCTCGGAATTCTCGATGATGGGGGATACTCTGTAACTCTTGATGAAGCAGAGTCTGATATTGTAATAGTTAATACATGTTCTTTCATACATGATGCCGAAAAGGAGTCTGTGCAGTCAATTTTTGAAATGCTCTCGAAAGGCAAAAAAGTTGTTGTAACAGGCTGTCTTCCTCAGAAATATCAACATGAACTTGAGAGTTTGCTTCCTGAGGCTGCTGCTTTTGTCGGTACATCCGATTTATCGAAGATAGCTGATGTTATAGAATCTTTAGAGAAGAAAAAATCTGTTTATTGCGTATCAGAGAAGCCTGATTATATCTATCCGGAGCAGGTGCTACGCAGACAGATAACTTTAGGTGCAAGTTCTTTTCTCAAGATTGCTGAAGGGTGTAGTTATAAGTGCGGGTATTGCGTTATTCCCCGTCTTAGAGGTCCTTATAAGTCCCGTCCGATGGAAAATATTTTGAGAGAGGCAAACTGGCTTGTCTCAAAAGGTGTGAATGAGATTGTATTGATTGCTCAGGATACAACAGCTTACGGGAAAGATATCTATGGCAGGTATGCTCTTGCCGAGCTTTTGGAAAAACTCAATAAAATTGAGGATTTGCAATGGATAAGGGTTATGTATACATATCCTTCAACCTTCAGTGATGAGCTGATTGATGCATTTTCATCTCTTGATAAAGTTGTGAAATATGTTGATATTCCTCTTCAACACTCTCATCCCGATATGTTGAGAGCGATGTATCGACCGGTTCTTGATTATGAAAAATTGATAGAAAAAATGCGCAGAAAAATTGATGGTGTTTCTATCAGATCTACGTTTATTGTCGGGTATCCTTCCGAGAGCGAAGAGCAGTTTGAGCATTTATACAACTTTGTTGAAAAGATGCGTTTTGATAAAGTAGGTGTATTTGAATATTGCAGAGAGAAGGGAACTCCTTCTTATTCGATGAAGCCTCAGGTATTATCAAAGATAAAAAAAGAACGCAGAAAAAAGATAATGCAGATGCAGCAGGTTATTTCAAAAGAAATAAACGGGTCTTTTGTCGGGAAAGTTCTGCCATGTATTGTTGAAACAGTTGATTCTAGAGGGAGTGTTGTTGCAAGGAGTTATCGTGATGCTCCTGAGGTTGACGGATATGTCTATGTGAAGACTGACAAACCACTTATACCGGGTGATATAGAGCCTATCAAGATTATTTCTGCCTCAGAGTATGATTTATTTGGAGAAACTGTTTGAGAAATACATATTTTAGAGGAGTTACAAAGAAAATTTAGTTGTTAAACTATAAATACATTAGGATAAATAAATTAGAGAGTATATGTGGGCGGTATAATGATTGATTATCCGCCTTTTTTGTTGCTTGCATTAAGCATTTATTATGCATCAAAGAGATGGTATAATCTGTCTTCTATCTCTCTTGCATTAAGCTCTTCTGTTATTATATTCAGGTCATAAGCCATCTGATAGAACTCAGCTGCTGTTGTATTGCTGCCATAGGATTCATAAGCTCTGCCGCAGTTGTAATAGGCAAGTGTGTAGTTTGGATTGTATTTGATGGCTTTTTCGAAGCAGTCGATAGACTTTTCTATCTCGCCTGTGCCGTCGAGATAAGCTACACCAAGGTTGTTGTAGGCAATTGCATATTCATCATCAATCATAATTGCCTTGTTGTATGCTACGATTGCTTCTTCGGTGTAATCTTTTTCCCACAGCGCAAGCCCTAAGTTGCAATAGGCTTTTGCTATGAACGGATCATTTTTGATTGCTTCGCAGTAGCAGTCTATTGCTTTATCGAGGTCATTGAGGTCATGGTAGATGTTTCCAAGAGCGAGGTGTGTATCCGCACATTTATCATCGAGCATAATAGCTGTTTGATAAGTTGCGATAGCGGCATCAGGACTTTGTTTAACCTGATAATAAATTGAGGCAAGCGCCTGGCAGACAACAGATGTCCACTGATTGTCGGGATTGAGTTTTATGGCTTTCTGGTATTCTGATATAGCTCCGTCAAAGTCGTTAATTTGAATAAGCGAGTATCCTAAGCTGTTGTGATAGAAGGGATTATCTTCATCAAGTTCGATAGCTTTTTTGAATGAGTTGATAGCGCTCAAAATATCTTCTAGTTTGATGTAGAGGTGCCCGAGTTCGTAGAACAATCTTGCATTCTCCGGTTCAAATTCGGCGAGGTTTCTATAGCAGTCTGTTATAAGCTCTATATCTTCCTGATAGTATGCTTCGAGTGTACTTGCGAGTTTTTTCCACAGCGATACATTATCAGGGTTTATGCTGAGAGCTTTTTTGTAACATTCTACCGCAATATGCGGTTCTCCTTTCTTGAGTGACACTTCCGCTATACGAGAGTAGAAGAGTTCAGAGCGCCCTGTTTTTTCTATTGCGTCTTCGTATGTTTTGATTGCGAGGTTATATCCGTTTATTTTCTTGAATATAGAGCCTGTTAGTTTGTAGACGAATACATAGAAATTATCAAGTAAAGTTTTATAGAGTATCCGTAGAGTTGAATAATCCCACAGAGAAGATACCATTCCGCTTGCAAAGTAGTACATTGCTTTTGAGAAATCCGAGAAGGTAGGATTAAGCGCTCTCATTTTTTTGATAAGAATAAGCGCCATTGCAAAACGGGAGCGTGAAGAGAACCATCTGCTTAATTTTATGGATTCGTCGAATTTTTCTTCGGCTCCTTCAAAATCACCTGCCATCTGCAGGAAGTATCCCATCTGGAGATGGGCTTCAGATGATTTTGGGTCAAGGTCAATCGCATTCTGGCATTGTTTTATTGCTGTATCAAGTTCAATATCTCCTTTTTGAAGGAGAAGTCCTGCCAGTTTGTAATAAGTTTCAGGAATATTCGGGTCAAGGTTCATCACCTTGATGTAGCAGTCTATGGCTGTTTCCAAATCCTGATTGTTAGATCTGATTATATAGTTTTCATAAGCCTGTTTTGCCAGTGTTAATATATTATCTAACTCGCTCTGGTAGTTTATATTCTCTTCTATATTGCGGGCTTTTCCCTTAATCATTAAAACCTCTTATGCTCTATTTGGCGCTAATAGTCAAGTCATGTGTCATTATTCTTTTTGTCGGCAAAAGAGTTTTTATATTTAGCTTTTTTTTCGAATCTACACTTTTGAGATGATATTGTTAACTTATGTAACAAATAGAAAGAAAAGTGAAATTCAATATTTTTTATATACTTTATATATATGTGGGACGTGAAAATAAAGTGGAGACAACAAGATGGGCTTCTTAACTTCAAGATTAGATAACGAAACATTCGAAAAATATTATGACAAACAAACTTGCAACTTGGATAGAGTAACATCGGTTGATCCTGAAAAAGTTTTCGATTCAATGCAATTTCTTGCAATATGCAACAGAACAATGCTTTTAGGAATCAACAAATAAGAGAATTATACCCCCAAAAGAAGAGTGCTAATATTTGGAGATTAGGAGCTTAAAAAACAAGACCGGCGTGATGCCGGCTTTTTTATTTGTAATTATGCGGTTATTTTTGAGGATATTCTCCAGAATCAGGAACTCTTGAGTAGCACATAGAGCTAAACATTTTTGAAAAATCATCCCATGATATTGTATATTTTTTCTTTGTATTATGAGGATTGACGATAGTTATTTTATGTTTGTCAGCGTTGATATCAGATACGGCATATGCGTGTTTTGAGATAAACAATTTTTTGGGATCCATATATTTTCCGTATTTTCCTTGTGAAGGAGTAGAGCAGGTTATGATATATGAGTTTAGTCCGTTTTCTTTAATTTCCGAGAGAGTTTTGTAGAGTTTTTCTTTATCCGAGTTGAATATTTTTGTGCTTGTCAGACCTGTCATTTTGAAGAGCGCTGTGTCTGTAAAACCACCGTTGTCCAAGTCACAGAACATTGTTCTGTATCCTTTAAATTTTTTTATCATTCTTCCATAAGCACGTTCCAGCGCTTTTATTCCGAGATCTCCGGAAACACTGCGTTTTTTCTTATTGCCCCCAAATGATTCTTGACCATCAAGTTCATCAGGTTTTATGGTTATGGGATAAGAGTTGGCAAATGATACGATAAAATTTCCGTTGTCGTCTATATTTACCATATTTTCGAGCATCTTTGCACCTGCGTCGCTTCTTGACATAGCATATATTGTTGATAGCAGATAGCAGTCGCCTATATTTGCCTGTGAGAGCTCTATATTTTTGGCACCGTTGTAGAATGGTTTTATTTTATTTTTTGGAATAATATAAGTTCCGTTTTTTGATCCGAGATCTGTTGCAAAGATTTGTCCGTTTCTTTTTGATAGGGAAAGATGTTTTCTTGATGTATATTCATGGAAGTTATCGATGACTATATCACATTCTTTGCTGCGTCCTATTTCAATTTCGTCATTTTCATCGAGAAGATTCAGAATATTTTTGTTTCTCATATCAATTATCAGGTCTGAGCCGAGTTTTAGTTGAGCATCAGCGGGAATTATTGTTTTTTTGTGAGGAACAAGTTGTTCTATTGTTGAGTTTTTAATTTCCAGATGGTCCTGTTTTTCTATGGTTGTTCCGTTTAGAGAGTTGAGGTCTTTTGCTATAAGCTGTCCTTTTCTGTTTTTTGATATTTCAAGATGTTTTCTTGAGATATAGTCATTCATTCCTGATAAGAAAAATCCATCTCTACCAAGTATAATTTTTTCATTTGGTTTTAATTTTTTTATTGCGTCGTTTATTTCAGGATTTGTCAGGCTAATTGTGTAGTTTCCGCCAAGTCTAAATTTTGCGTCATCTGATATAAGATATTCTTTCATCGGAGTCATTTTTATGGGGGTTTCTACTTTTTTAGCATCTATCGGTTTTTCTTTGAACAGTCCGCAAAAAGCCATATTGTAGCTGGCTTTAAGTAAGATAGAATTTGAGTTAAATTCATTTATGTTTGAGCTGGTTTCTTTTGAGTTATTTGGTTCTTGAAATTTTTTTTGAGTATTTGTATATAGGGTTGTAGAATATGGAGATATTTTCATTTTTTCTTCCTTTTATATTTGCTTATATTTTTAAATACAAAAGATATGTAAAACTGCTGTTTTTTATGCCTGTATTAAGATTTATTAAATATTAAAATATGCGAATTTATTGATTTTTTTTATCAAATTAAAAATAAAATTTTATCTGATGTTAAATACCCCCGAAAAAATGGGTACTATATAAATACATAGGATGTGTGTGCAGATAAGGAGTATCTATCATGGGTATTGAATTCAATTCGGATTTAAGCAGTTTGTCGTTGAATAATGTTTTAAAAACAGAAAAATCAACATCTCTTTTTAAGCGTCTTTCAAACAGTTTGAAAATTTCAGAAGAAAAGGATTATTCAACAGATGTAGAAGTTTCGAAAAATGAAAATCAGAAAAAGTTAAAAGATTATGCCATTTCTTCAGAACAGGCTCAGTCGGCTGTCAATGAGCTGAGTGTCGCAAATTCTGCTTTAGGTGAAATAAGAGACAACCTTTTTTCTGTCAAAAATCTTTTGAAAAGTATATCAGATGAAGAAGATGATGATCAAAGAAAAGAAAAGCAGAAAGAGATAGATAAAAATATAGAAGATATAGATAGAATCGCAAGAGAAACATCTTTTGAGGACAGAAAAATTCTTGATGGTTCTCAAGAGGGAAAATCTTATGAAGTTGATTCATCAACCTCATATCAAACCGAGAAAGCTTATAAAGATGCATCATCTTCTTCGTTGGGTATAACATCTTCGGATATTTCGACCTCTGAGAATGCTGAAGAACTTTCAAGGCAAACAGATGAAGCGATTGAAGAAGTAGAAGCAAGAAATGCTGAAATTTCTGAAGCAGAAGAGTTTTTTACAAAAACCATAAATAAAAATGAGGTTGCTGCACAAAATATTGTATCTGCCCAGTCTTATACTTCATCTATGAGTTATGATACAGCAAAGATTTTGAGTGAGCAGGTTCAGGAGGATATTGTGGGCAGTTCAGCCTCATCGCTTGATGTTCAGGCAAATCAATCTCCAAATATTGCGATTGATTTGTTATAAAAATATTTAAATGAGAGGGTATTAACTTTTGCAGGTTTCCTGAATTAGGGAACCTTTTTTATTTTTTGTCGTCTAAAAAAATAACAACTCCTTAACACTCAAACTCTATCACGCAAGTGGTGGAGTTTTTCTTATTTTGAGTAGTCAAAATATTTTGAGAAATCAACATCGTCAAAAGAGCATAGCAGATTGTAGACTTCATCATCTGTGTCCATTCTCTGAAAGTTGTAGTCATCAAATTTCCAAATTTTGGGGTTTATGCCTTTGACCGAAACTATACCTTTATCGCAGAGAATTTTTAGTTTCTTTTTTACAACATCAACATTTAAAGACAGTCTTTTTGCCAGCTCAATAGATGTTAAACCATCCTGAGTATCGTACTTGTCAGGAGAGTAAAACATCAGCTCAAGACCTATGTCTTTTAGAATTTTATCTTCCTGTGTTGTGTTCATGTTGTTTAACCGATTTTCTATAATATATATATCGTATATTTTTTTAAATACTTTAATTTTTTATCCATAATAATTGTATTCTAAAATTTTCAATCTTGCTACTATTTAAGGGAGTTTGTGTTTTATTCTCCCCGGTTTAAATCATATGGTTGATGAATGAGGGTGTTTTTATATGATAAGTTATAAACATCGGGTTAGACGATTTTGAAGGTGTGGGTATGATTGAATATAGCAAAAGTGAGATTGATGCAGCTGTAAGAACTCTTGAAAGACTTGTAAATCATCATAATGATAATATTTTAAGCGAAATCACAAGATACAAAACACAGGGGCAGCTTGATAAGTTTACTCTATACAGGATTAATCGTAAGTTGAGAGAGATTGAAAAAAGTCTTTGTTAGATTTTATTTCATTGATTATTCTCTCCGGAGATATTTGTCTTATGCACTCGAGGCTGCGGCAGAATCTCATCTGGCAGGGACGGCATGGAAGTTCTGAATAAATTTGTATTATGTTTGATTTCTCAGCGTCAGGTTTCCACTGAATATGATTTGTCGGTCCGTAGATTATGATGATGTTTTTTGTTCCGGCTAGTGCTCCAAGATGGGCGGGGGCTGAGTCTGTCGTGAGAAGCAGGTCTGCGTTTTGAAGGAGGTTCAGGGTATCCTTTATCGAGAGAGAACCTCTCAGGTCATTGAGTTTGAATTTGTCTGAGAGGATATTTTCTTTTTTATTTTTCTCTCCGATGTAGGTAATCTCGAATTTATCGTTCAAAAACTCAAGCACTTTCTCCCAGTTTTCGAGAGGCCATTTTTTTGAAAAAAAGCTTGCTGATGTGTGAATAAAAGCTGATGGTTTAAGCTTTTTTATATGCAGGGTAGTTTTTTTTTCAGGATATGAGCATGTTTTATTAAAGATGTTCATCCCGAGTTGTTTAAGGTAGTTCAGATATACATCTTTTTGTGAAATTTTGGCGTTAATTGATGTGTTTTTGATTACATGGGTAAAGAATTTTTGAAGAAATTTGCTGTTTTTTAATCCGCTTCTGAGTAAGCTTGGGATTATTCTTTGTTTTATCCTGGCGAAATAAGCAGCGATACTCCATACAATAGAAAAGTCCAATACTATTATTGTATCGATTTTATTTGAGATAAGAAATTGTGCCGGATGTTTTGTTTTTTCTTTTTTTTCAAAAATTTTATCTATAAAATCAAAGTCTTTGAAAAACTCAATCATATTTTGATGAGAGAGGATAATCAACTCGGAGTTTTTGTTCATATTTTTTTTGAGATTTTCCAAAAAAGAAAGAAGAATAACATTATCCCCGATAAAATCAGGCATAATGACCAGGCATTTTTCAGGTGTAAAGAACTTTTTCATGTTTAAATTTTGTCTTATTCAGAATTAATAATAAACGGTCAAGAGGCTAATTTTGATTTCATTATGAAAAGTGTGCTAGGCTTTAGTACCGGTAGTTTGTAGCAGGATAAAAGTATAATGATTGATATATCTACACAGTACCTTAAGCTTAGGAATATCCCCGGAGGGCTTAGTATCGTTCAGTTTTCGGATTTGCATATTTTTGAGAAAAATATCTCTTCTCTTGAGTTATGTGTAGAAAAAATAAATTCGCTTAAATCTGATATTGTTATTTTCACCGGAGATGCAATTTGCAGAGGATGCAAATATTTGAAAGAACTTTTGTTTTATCTTCGGAAAGCGGAGGCATCTTTAGGAAAATATTATTGCTTGGGAAATCATGATTATTCTGACGGGTATAATTCGCAGATGGTCAGAGAAACTATGAAAAAAGCGGATTTCTCGCTGTTGTGTAACTCATCAGAGGAGTTATCCTTTCAGAATAAACATTTTTTTATTGCGGGTTTTGATGATGTTGAGAAAGGATATTTAATGATGGATGATAATATGAAAAAAAATGTTGAATCAGGATGTGTTGTCGCCGTTCACAATCCGAAGAGTTTTTCTGCTCTGTCCAAATATTCACCATCTCTGACTTTATCAGGTCATACTCATGGAGGTCAGATAAAATTACCTTTTTCTGATTACCTCTACAGGAGTTATTTGAAATCTCCATATATTTCCGGGTTGTATCGGGAAGGAGAGTCTTATTTATATGTGAACAGAGGTATCGGGCATGCAGTGTTTGATTTTTCTTTTTTTGATAGAAAAATATCTCTTCAGTCGCCGAGGATAAACTCCAGTTCAGAGATAACTTTGATTAGGACTCTATAAAAACAAAAGACCTGCTTTAATAAGCAGGTCTTTTGTTTGTTTGGTTTTATTAACCTTCGAAAATATAATCGATTAAAGCAGCTTCGCGAGCTCTTTTGATTGCTTTTGCGAGTTCTCTTTGATGGAAAGCGCAAGTACCTGTGATTCTTCTTGGAAGAATTTTTCCTCTTTCAGTGAGGTATCTTTTCAGCTTCAGTGCATCTTTGAAGTCGATTCTTTCGATTTTATCGGCACAGAAGTTGCAGCTTTTGCGTTTTTTTCTGTCTGCTTGATTTTTTCTGCTTACTATCATCTATAAGTCCTTTCTAGAATGGAATTTCATCATCACCAATTAGTTCATCAGAAAAATCTTCGTCGCTGAGTTGAAGAATTTCTTCCTGCATCGACTGAGGTTTTTCTTTGACACTTGCAGCTCCTGAGCCCATAAGTTCGACATTTGAGGCCTGGAGTTCTACAATTTTTCGTTCTTCTCCCGTTTGGGATTTGACGGTGTTTGTTTGCAGCTGACCGTCAACCATAACCATTGCTCCTTTTGTTACATTATCAGCAACAGTTTCAGCCAGTCTGCCCAAAGCAATTACCCGAAGAAGTGATGCTTCATCATTATTCGGGGTAATGTTTATCGTGAAATTTGAAACGGCAACATTATTGCTGCTGAATCTCTTTTCAGGCTCTCTTACTACAATACCTTGTATAACTGCTTTACTTAAACTCATATTTTCTCCTGATTATGCGTTAGCCTTTTCTTTATCGTCTACCATAATCATACTTCTGATTACTGATTCGTTCAGCTTCAGGTTTCTTTTGAATTTTTCGATGTTTTCAGCAGGCATTTCAAACTGAATACCGGTGTAGAAACCATCTTTGTATTTGTTGATATCATAAGCCAGTTTTTTACGGCCCATTTTGTTTGTGTTCAATGCTTTTCCGCCGAGTTCAGCTATTGTTTCTTCCATTTTGGCAACTACTTTATCTACTTCTTCGATATCAAGATTAGGTTTAATTATTGCCAATAATTCGTAAGTTCTCAATTTTTTTCTCCTTTTATAACAAATTAAATTATTGATATTTATGCCTTAGAGTATAATAACACAAAAAAATTTTTTTATAGCAAGTATTCTCCTTCAAATACAACTTTTGCGCTTCCCGTCATAAACACATCATGGTCTTTATCAATCGGATTGCCCGCCCATTCTATGGTTAATGAGCCGCCAGGGAGGTCTGCTGTAACTTTGTTTTCTGTTAAGTTATTTAAGATAGAGGCAACGGTGCTTGCGCATGCTCCTGTTCCACAGGCAAGAGTGATTCCGCATCCTCTTTCCCAAACATTTATTTTGATGTGTTTTTCAGAGATAACTTTTATGAATTCTACATTTGTTTTTTCAGGGAATATGGGATTATTTTCTATGCTTGAACCATATTTAAGAGCAAGTTCTTCAGTGTTTTCATCTGTAAAAATCAAACAATGAGGATTGCCCATGCTCACTGCGCTGAACTGAAACGTTCTGTCTCCTGCCTGCAGAGTATCATTCAATACAGGAAATAAGTTTGATTTTACGGGGATTTTGTCTGCTTCTAGGATTGGTTTGCCCATATTTACTCTTACGAGATCTCCCTCGAGAACTTCAGGGATAATAGTTCCTGCGAGTGTATTTACGCTGAATTTTTTCCCTTGAACCAAACCATGATTAAATACATACTGAGCAAAACATCTCATTCCGTTTCCGCACATCTGCGGTTCAGAACCGTCAGAGTTAATGATTCTCCAGCAAACATCAGTGTTTGATTTCATATCATCAGGGTTCACAACAATCAATCCGTCAGCCCCAACTCCAAATTTTCTGTCACACATCCTGATTGACAGTTCAGAGAGTGATATGTCTAAATTTTTAATTTCTTCATAGTCTACGAGAACGAAGTCGTTGCCAAGTCCCTGCATTTTTGTGAATTTTATTTTTGACATAAGTTTCCCTTATTTTTATAGCGAAGAATATCTACATTAAATCAAGGACATCCCAAATATGCAACAATAACGGGAGAATATCTTAACATGATTTTGTTTTTGCAGATTTATATACCTGCATAAACAGATGGAGTGTAATAATCTGTATTAAGAACATCGCAAAAGGAATGAATAAAATTCCAAGACAGGTACACAACAGTAAAGTTCCGGCAATTGCCAAAATAAGAGCCATCACTATATTTATGAGGAGCAAAATGCAGGTTTCTGCCATATTGTTTTTCATGAACATAAAAATATTTTTTGGAGAAGCGGCATATTCAAAGGAAAGGTTTTCCAAAAATAAAACAGATGACGCCATAAACATAAGAGCTCCTAATATTTGAAGAACTGTTGATAAAACCGCACACAGTTGGAACATAATTGCTGTTGTGAAAATAGCACTTTGCGGGCTGAGAACTGCCCAAGGAATAATTATTATGAATACAAGCAGGTATGGCAAAGATGGGAGTATGAACATATATATAAAATTGAGGATAGAGTATTTTATACCTGTTGAAAAATATTTTGAAAAATTATTTTCCCACAGCGGCATAGCGTCCATGCCTTTGTAGATATTATTTATGTAAGAGAATGCATATCCTGAAGTATAAAAAGACAGAAAAAGCCCTCCGCAGATAATCAGCAGGTATACAAGAAGAGCATATAGTGCTGATTGGTCGAGGTTTTTTATTCCGTTTATGCTCATAACGATGAAAATTATCGGTATGATATAACACAAAATTTGTGCGATGCTGAAAGCAACAGGTACCATCAGCTCTTTTGGATTTTTGAACGGTGATTTGAATGCTTCGTTTATGTCTATGTTCATTATTCTATTTCCTCTTTTTGAGATTTAGGCTGAAAAATTTTTTCATAGAATTGAGCCATAATGTTTGTAAATACAAGTTGAGAGTAAAATGTTATGAACGGAATCAGTATAATGCCTACGCAGGTAATACACAGAAGAAAGCTGAGCAGACCGATAAGCAGAGAAATACCTAACATAACAAGTATCAGCAAAAATAAATCAACCAGATATTGTGAGAGAATTTTTGAGATTAAGCTGAAATCAAGTGCGTCAGTTATTGACAATCTTTTGAGAAATATAATCATCGCCATAAACATGAAGAATAAACTTGTTATTATGACAACCAGATTGACCGGAAGAAGCAGAATAATGAGATTCGGCTGGTTCAGCAGCAGTGTAATCATTGCAGAAATAGCAATCAGCGCCAGCGATGGAATATAATAGAGAATGCTGATGATTGTGGCTTTCAATCCCGTGAGCATAATTCCTGAAATATTTGACCATCTTGGCATAACAGGTTTTCTTTTGTGCAAATAGTTATTTGCACAGACGAGAGGATAACCGTTTGTGAATATATTCAAAATAAGGCTGATTAGAATAAAGATAACTACTACAACCAATATTTCAGGAGTATTTTCAAGTATATTTTTATTGATTTTCATCACTTGCTGCAGGCATCCGGTTATCAGATAGAGTATACCTCCTATTACAAGGTTTAGGGCAAAGTCCTTTTCTTTAATAGCAAAAGTGAACGATTTTTTTATATCATCAAAGTTTAATAACATTTTTTTTCTTCTCCATCTTCAGGTTATTTGTCATGAAAACAAAAAATCATTTCTCAAAAAATTGAGAGATGATTTTTCAAAATTTTCCATATTCCAGAAACAATTTTTTAACCTTATTTGTATAAAAACAAGGTGATTATAACATTGTTTTTATTTTTGTGGAATGTTTTTCGTGTTTTTTAGAACTATTGGTCGATATTTTTAGCATATTTTCTTTAAGTAATAGCTCGCTGCCAGATAAGCAACACAAGAACTGAAATAAGACCATATTAAAGAGAAAACCAATGAATTGACTATTTCTACTTTGATTATATACCAAAATATTATGGATACGATTGCAAAGAGAAGGAATAGTATTCCAATATTGAAATATAACAATAACAACGCAGGAATATTTCTGCTTATGGTAGAGGAAATATTATATATGCAGAATGCGTCTGAAAAATCAAAATTTTCGGCATAAGCCATAGTTACTATCAATAAAATTGAAATAAGAAGAATTCCTGACATAATAACTAATAATATAAATATTAAGTCTTTAAATGCAGACAATACGGGAAACACTACTCCAATAGCTATTGCAATCAGAACTATGAGAAATAATATTATCGAGAAAAGGAAGAGATATATGTGAGTTATAATTACTATTGAAAATCCTTTCATACTAAAATTAATGAAATTGTACCACTTGGGGATAACTTCTTCTTTATCATTTATTTTGTTATGGCAGAGCACAATCAGATAACCGGTAGGGTATAAAGAGCATATAATATAAACTATTATCGAGCATAATATCGAACCTACCAACGGAAGTCCTTTTATAAAACTCTCTAATGCAGGAGATGTGCTAAAACATAAACATATACAAGCAATAATGATAAACGGCAAAAAGTCTTTAAGACTGTTTTTTTCTTTGAAAGGAAATATCAAAGCATCCCAAATAAGCATTTATATTCTCCATCAGGTATCTAACTATTTTTTTATTCCACAGAATCCACAGAGTTATAACATTTTCTATTTTCCTGTGGAATATTTCAGATATTTTCTAAGGATTTATATTAAAAGTCCGTCATTCTGAAGGCTTTAGCCCGAAGAATCTTTTTTGTTTAGATACTTCGCTAACGCTCAGTATGACGTTGTTTTGAACATTTGGGGCGGAATTTGTTATATAAACCGTTTTCTAAGGCTGTTGGTCGATAGTTTTTAGTATCTTTTCTTTGATTAGCAGCTCCCGTCCATAGGATGCCGATAGATAAACAATGCTTGCCATGACATATAAATAGATTATTGTCTCAGGGATAGTAACGGTTATATTCAATACTATTCCTTTAGTTACTTCTTTGCAGAGCATATATGGAATGTATAGTATTCCAATATTTAGATACATCAACAACAATACAGGAATATTCCTAAAAACGAGAGAGAATATTTTTTTTAGTCTAAAAGCATCTAAACTTTTCATATTTTGCGCATAAAACACATGTACTATGGGTAAAAATAAAAGCATAAACAGAGATATAGTTTCAAAATAAAATAAAAATATTAAGAAAATAATAATAGAAGAAGTAAGTTTGATACACCATAGCAACAAAGCTATACAGACAAATAATGCAGAAAACACCGAAGCCATAACGATTACATATATTAATATTATAGTTACTGTTAAAAATCCTTTTTTGAAAAATTCTCGGAAATTGTTCCATCTCGGGATAATTTCTTCTTTGTTATTTATTTTGTTGTGAGCAAGTATTGTCAGGTATCCAAACGAATATATAATAACAATTATTGCCATTATCCAATATATGATTTGATTACCTCTAAAAAGAACAGCGATACCAGAACATATCGCCGAAAGAACCAGAAACATCAAAAAACTTTTAATACCGTTTTTCTCGAAGAAGGGGAATATAAGAGCATCCCAAAAATATTCTCTCATCATTCTTCTTTTTCTTCATTAACTCCCCACATATTTTCGTTCCACAAAATATCTCTTCCCTCTTTTGCTATGATGTAGAATGAGGCTATTGTAGAAAGGAGTGATATTGAAGGAATAAGCAGTATCCCGATGATTGTTATTGCTGATGCAAGCGTAAGAACAAACGAAAATAACGCCAGACAGAACAGGTGCAGGAATATGAGAAATATCGTTTTGATGTTTCGGCAGAATACTTTGAATATCGCAACGAGCCTGAAAGCATCCGTAAATTTCATATCTTTGAAATAGAACATAAGCACCGTTGAAACAATCATTACTTCAAGGCAGCTTACGAAGAACAACAAAAGGTATATTAAAATAGGGTTTACCCCGAGTGTTACTATTAAAATACCTCCCAGAAATGCAAGGATAAAGAAGGGAATTGCGTATATAAAAAGTATAATCGCCGAAATTATTCCTCTTGCAAGATATTCCCCGATATTACTCCACTCGGGCATTATCAAAAATTCATCCTGAATACATTCATGTGCTGATTTAACACAATATCCGAGGGGAATAAACTGTATAAAAAGCCCTATCAGAAATAAAATAGAGAAAATATACTCGTAGTCTTTTCCGAGTTTGAAAAATTCTCCCCAGTTTAGCATAAGTATACTGCTCAAAATCATGAGAAAACCGCCGAACAAGAGTTTGCCTATACCTCTCGGTTCTTTTAACGGTGCCGTAAATGCTTCAAGAAAACTTGTTTTCATTATAACTCCTTAATCAAATTGACCATTTCAATTGCTGTTTTGGCAGCGTCTGCGCCTTTATTGCCGGCTTTTGTGCCTGCTCTTTCTATTGCTTGTTCTATATTATCAGTTGTTAAAACTCCGAAGATTACAGGAATATCTGATTGAAGAGCCACCTGAGCAACTCCTTTTGATACTTCAGCGGATACATAATCAAAGTGAGGAGTAGAACCTTTTATTACCGCTCCAAGAGTAATGACTGCACTGTATTTTGAAGATTTTGCCAGCTTTTTTGCAACAAGAGGTATTTCAAAAGCTCCAGGTACCCAGACAACTTCAATGTTTTCATCGTCAACGCCATGTCTTTTTAGTGCGTCAACACATCCTTCAAGCAGTTTTGAGCCGATAAAGTCATTGAATCTTGCAATAACTATTGCATATTTATCATCCTGAGCAACCAGATTGCCTTGAATTATTTTTATCATCTTTAATTCTCCTAAATAGTGTGATGCATTTTTTCACGTTTTGTATTTATATATTTTTCGTTGTATTTATTGATTGATGTAGGCAGATGAACCGTATCGTTTATCTCTAAATCATACCCTTCAAGTCCTACAATCTTTTTGGGGTTATTTGTGATGAGGTTTATTTTGGTAAACCCTAAGTCTCTCAAGATTTGGGCACCTATTCCATAATCTCTCAAATCAGGTGCAAAACCGAGTTCAATGTTTGCCTCTATTGTATCTCTGCCTTTTTCCTGAAGGGCATAAGCTTTAATTTTATTAATCAGCCCGATACCTCTTCCTTCATGCGACCTGAGATAAACAACGGCACCATATCCTTTTTCGTTGATAAATTTCATTGCATTCTGCAGCTGTTCTCCGCAGTCACACTTTAAGCTGTGGAGCGCATCACCCGTCAGACATTCGCTGTGCATTCTTACATAAGGTATTTCTCCAGTATGGTTTTCCCCTTCTCCTTTGACGAGTGCGACATGCTCGGTGTTATCAAGGATATTTCTGTATCCGTACATTTTGAATGTTCCGTATGCCGTCGGTAACATTGCTTCCGCTTCTTTTCTTACAAAACTTTCATGTTTCAGACGATAAGAAATCAGCTGGGCAACAGTGATGAATTTGAGTCCGTGTTTATCTGCAAATTTTCGGAGATCATTTCTTCTTGCCATTGTTCCGTCAGGGTTCATAATTTCACATATTACGCCCATCGGTTTGAGTCCGGCAAGACGGGCTATATCAACACTTGCTTCCGTTTGTCCGACTCTTTTCAGCACCCCGCCTTTTTTGGCAACAAGCGGAAAAATATGCCCTGGGCGTCTTAGATCATCAGGTTTTGCCCTGTCTTCGGTTGCTATTTTTATGGTTGTGGCTCTATCGCTTGCCGATACACCTGTTGTTACTCCAAACTTTCTTGATGCATCAATGCTTACCGTAAAGGCTGTTGTCAGTTCCGATGTATTATTTTCTACCATCTGATGCAGGTCTAGTTCATGTGCTTTTTCTTCTGTCATTGACAGACAGAGAACACCTCTTGCCTCGGTTACCATGAAATTTACCGTTTCAGGAGTAATCAATTCTGCGGCACAGGCAAGATCTCCCTCATTCTCTCTGTTTTCATCATCTGCGATGATAATCATCCTGCCTTGTTTTATGTCTTCTATTGCATCTTCTACTCTGTCAAATATTTGCTTTTCTTCCATATTATGCCTCGATTCTTAAAAACCGTTTTCTTTCAAAAATTCAAGAGATAAGCTTGTTTTCTCATCAGGTTTCATAAACTGTTCAGTATATTTTGCTATTATATCAGTTTCTATATTTACATAATCATTATTTTTTAAGTATTTTAAAGTTGTATTTTCCGATGTATGGGGAATTACAAAAACACTGAATATACCATCTTTTACATCAGCTATTGTAAGACTTATTCCATCTATGCATACAGAGCCTTTTTTGATTAGATATCTGGCGTTTTCATCCGATACATAAAATTTGTAGATATCGGAGATACCATCTGATATTTTATCCAAAAATTTTGCAGTTGTATCAACATGTCCGTAAACAATATGCCCACCAAGACGTGATGAAAGAGTCAGAGCTCTTTCAAGATTGACTTTTTTCCCGATGAAAAATTTTTCAAAATTCGTACATCTGAGAGTTTCATTTGATGCTTGAACGGTGAAAGATGTTTTATCAAATTTTATAACAGTCTGACATGCTCCAGAAACAGCAATACTATCACCAATAGAAATATCTTCAAGTATCTTGTCGCAAGATATTTCTATTTCAGCTCCCGATGAATTTTTTTTGAACGACGAAACTGTTCCGACTTCTTCTATTATCCCTGTGAACATAAATACAGAGTAGCATAAAAAATGCTTTATGATAATTTATTTATAACTTTTATAAAGATTGTATATGCCTGATGCCATCCCGATAAAACCTCCGATAACAGTTCCTATAGGAAATTTTGCGGAGTGAACTTTATCAAAAGAGCTTCCTAATACAAGTCCCAAGAACAATGGGAATATTAAAGAAAAAGCAAGACCTATCATATGTAAAGTTTTTGAATAAAAAAAGAATTTAACGCTATAATAATTCTAGTTATTCAACAGAGAAAAAGCAAATGTTTTTAAATAATAAATATCAAAGAGCTCTCGATGGAGTAGCGTCGGTTTTAAATTTAGGTTCAGAGTCAGACAAAGTTATATCTGAAATATTTGAAGAAATACGGTCAATATTCAAAAATGAAGCTGCGTATATCTTTTTTCTGAATCCGAACGGAATGAGTTTGAAATATCATTTTGGCGAAAAAGATGTTGATAAAAATCTTTTTCAGAATATAGAACTTTCTGCACGCATAAGCCGCATGATTTCAGAAAAAAAGTCTTTTATTGAGCAGGAGGCAGATAGCATTTTTTCAAAGTTTTTCAAACATTCTACTGTAGAACAAAAATCTTATCTTGTATCCCCTCTTCGCATAAGAAATTCCGTATTCGGTATTCTTGTTCTTGAAAAATACGGTTCTGAACAGTTTGTGCAGGAAGATATCAGGATAGCTGACGCTTTTTCTTCTGTTGTAGCTTATATTATCAAGGATGCAGAACTCTCGGATGTATTCAAAATGCAAGTGAAAATTCTGCAGGAGAATATTTCAGAACGAGCAAAAGCTCAGAAGATTATCGAAGAGCAGAACAGACAAATTCTTGAAACATCAAAAATAAAAGATGACTTTCTTGCAAATGTATCCCATGAACTAAGAACTCCCCTGACTGCGATTATAGGTTTTTCTGACGCATTGATGGCGGAGATTTTTGGCAAATTGAACGAAAAGCAGGCAGAATATGTGAAGGAAATAAACTCAGGCGCCGTCCATCTTCTCGGGCTGTTGAACGGGATACTTGATATGTCAAAAATTGAGTCAAAACAAATGTCCCTGAATTGTATGAATTTTGATGTAAAATCATCGATTGACGAAGTGTTAAATGTTGTGAGAACACTTGCCGAGAAAAAAAATATATCTATAGAAAGAAGTTATCCTCAATCAAGTGTTCAAATTTGTGCTGATTTTAAAAAATTTCAACAGATAGTATACAATTTGTTGAGTAATGCAATAAAGTATAATAATAAAGGCGGAATAATAAAAATTTCTTTTTCTTTTGATGAAAAGATGCTTCGGGTTTCTGTTCAGGATAATGGCATAGGCATATCAGAGGAAGACTTTGAAAAAATATTTGAAAAATTCCAGCAGATTGAAAATATTTATACGAAAACAGAAAGTTCAACCGGACTCGGGCTAACGATTACAAAAGAGTTTGTTGAGATGCATGGCGGAAAAATATGGCTTGAGAGCAAACTCGATGAGGGGTCAACTTTTATTTTTGAAATACCGTTGAAGCAGGTTTTGTAAGGATAGAGAGATGAATATATTCAAAATAGTTTTTCGTTCAATATGGCTGTATCTGAAGAATATGTTTATTATGCTCAGGGTAATGTTTTTCCCGGTATGGGGACAGGTTCTTGGAATTTATCTGATATTGGCGGCAACATATTATTATTCAAAG
Source organism: Candidatus Gastranaerophilales bacterium (assembly GCA_944323485.1). Taxonomy (GTDB): domain Bacteria; phylum Cyanobacteriota; class Vampirovibrionia; order Gastranaerophilales; family CAJFVJ01; genus Adamsella. Next base: position 89,465 of record CALUSR010000005.1, on the reverse strand, counting down.
AATGTATTCAAGATATCAGAGATGCATGAGTTTTTGTCAAACACATTTATTTTGTTCTTTATTCTCGTAATTCTTGTTACTCCGGGGTTTGCGGTTTTTCTTCGTGCTTTTTGGGATTATCTTGTTAAGATGGTGTCCCTGAATTCATTGATTCATACTCTTTTGAAGGATAAGACAGTTAAAGATTTGAAACTATATAATGAACCTGTGAATCTGCGATCTAAGACCTATATTTTATTTTTATTCTATATCTCTTTGATATGGCTTGTTTTGTTATCATTGCCATGTATTGTTTTTTTGATTCCGATGGATGCAAACGGGCAGGTTATTGCTTTTGTTTGTTTTGAGCTGATTGCTTTGCTTGCTCTTGCAATAATATCAGTATATCTGAGTCTCGGGTTTCAGGTTTTTTGTTTTGAAGAAGGTTTATCTGCTTTTGATACTTTGAAGAAAAGCGTTTCTATGGTCAGAGGCAGGTTTTGGACGTTTGTTTTTCTCGCTCTGTTTCTCGGGTTGATTACAGGAGTTGCTATTCCTTCAGGGATTGTTTATCTTTTTCAAAAATTTTCAGCGGCGTCCTATTTATCAAATCCGATAGAAGCATTGCTTCGTGTGATTTTCACTGCTCCAAATGCGTTTGCGCCGGTTGCAGATTTGCTCAAGTCTGATACTGATATGTTTTTTGAAATATCAAATGTCTTGACTGAGATAATCATCAGCTCAATAGTTGCCGGATTAATTTTGCCTATGACTACTGCTGCGTATACTCAGGCTTATGGTGCTGTTGCAACTCAGAAACGAGATGATGAAAGAGCTGCCGAGGCATACAAAAAAAGGGCAAAACCTAAGAAAAGAAAAAAGAAAAAATCTTCTGATGAAGATGATGACTAATCAGTTTGATTGGCTTTTTTATGCTGGTTCTTTTCTAGCGTTTGAAAGATATTGTATTAAGATTTTACTCATATAGAGCGCTCACTGCATTCTCGTTTAATTATGACCGGCTGAATGGAGCTAAACTACTGAAAAACTATTCTTCGAGACTCAGGACTGCCATAAACGCTTCCTGAGGAACATCGACTTTTCCGACGGCTTTCATTCTTTTTTTACCGGCTTTTTGTTTTTCGAGAAGTTTTTTCTTTCTTGTAATATCACCGCCGTAGCATTTGTCAAGGACGTTCTTTCTCATTGCTTTGACGTTTGTTCTTGCAATGATTCTTCCACCGACTGCAGCCTGTATTGGTACCTCAAACAGCTGTCTCGGGATTATTTCTTTGAGTTTTGAAGCAAGGCGTTGACCGACATGGAATGCGCTGTCTTTGTGAACTATTACGCTGAGTGCGTCGACAACTTCGCCTGCTAGCATTATATCGAGTTTGACGAGGTCTGATTTTTTATATTCGCTGAACTCATAGTCCATGCTTGCATAACCTTTTGAACGGGATTTAAGCTGGTCATAGAAGTCAGTAATTACCTCGCTAAGGGGAATTTCATATTCGAGGTTGACTCTTGTTTTGTCGATATACCCCATGGTTATGTATATTCCACGTTTTTGCTGGCAGAGCTCCATTATTGTGCCGACAAAATCATTAGGCAGAATTATGGATACTTTTACATAAGGCTCTTCAATTTTTTCACGATACTGGGGTTCCGGGAGATTTGCAGGGTTATCTATTTCTACTATTTCTCCATCTGTTTTATAGACTTTATAGACAACGCTCGGGGCTGTTGTGACTAAAGAAAGGTTGTATTCTCTCTCAAGTCTTTCCTGAATAATTTCCATATGCAGCATACCTAAGAAACCGCATCTGAATCCGAAACCGAGAGCTCCTGAACTCTCAGGTTCAAAAGTTATGCTAGAGTCGTTGAGCTTGAGTTTTTCGAGAGCTTCTTTCAAATCCTGATATTGATTGTTTTCTACCGGATATAATCCTGAAAACACCATGGGAACGGCTTTTTTATAACCTTCGAGCGGCTCTGAAGCAGGGTTTTCTTCGGTAGTAATAGTATCTCCTACAAGTTGTGACATTTCTTTGATTGATGCGGCAAGATATCCGACATCGCCTGTTTTAAGTTCTTTTACAGGTTTTCTCATCGGTGTCATATAACCTAGTTCCGTCACTTCATAAGATTTATTATTTGCCATAAATCTTACAGTGTCTGTGCTTTTAATGTTTCCATCCACTATTTTGAAATATACAATTGTACCGAGATACTGGTCATAGCAGCTGTCAAAAATCAGAGCACGAAGAGGTTTGTTTGAGGTGTCTTTTGGGGCGGGAACGTGTTTAACGATAGCTTCAAGCACGTCATGGATGCCTATTCCTGTTTTGGCGCTTGTCAGAACGGCATTTGACGTATCAAGCCCGAGAATTTCTTCTATTTCTTCTTTGACCCTGTCGACATCGGCGCTTGGAAGGTCTACTTTGTTGATGACGGGGATTATTTCAAGATTTTGTTCTATTGCAAGATAGACATTTGCTATTGTCTGGGCTTCGACCCCTTGAGTTGCATCAACAACGAGAAGGGCGCCTTCGCATGCTGCAAGGCTCCTTGAAACTTCGTAGCTGAAGTCGACATGCCCCGGGGTGTCGATGAGGTTGAGAATATAATCCTTTCCATCATCGGCTTTGTAGTTCATACGGGCAGCCTGAAGTTTGATTGTTATGCCTCTTTCTCTTTCTATATCCATATTATCAAGAAGCTGGTCCTGCATATCACGCTGCTGAACCGTGTTTGTTTCTTCGAGCAATCTGTCGGCGAGTGTTGATTTGCCATGGTCAATGTGGGCAATTATGCAAAAGTTTCTAACGTTATGAATCATGTTTTATTCCGCAATAGTATGTATGATAAGCATTATAGCTTAGTATAAAACAAAAATGCAAAGGAATAAATATTTGAAAATAAACTCTTTACTTCCTGTTTTGATACGTTATAATTAATTTTACTCACAAACCTCACTCCAGCCAAAGAGATTATTATTAATATAAACTTAAGGAGAATAAAATTGGCTAATATTAAATCCGCACAAAAACGTATTTTGATTGCAGAAGCTAACAGACAAAGAAATGTTGCTTGGAAATCTTCAATCAAAACAGCAGTAAAAAAAGCTTTGGAAGCTGCAAAAACTTCTGATGCTTCAGTGAATGAAAAATTGAGCACTGTTTACAAACTCTATGATAAAGCAGTTTCAAAAGGTATTCTTCATAAAAACACTGCTGCTAGAAAAAAATCAAGATTGACAAGAAATATCAACAAATTGTCAGCAGGCAACTAATTGGTTTTTATGTTAAAAAAATAAGACTTACAATTTGTAAGTCTTATTTTTTTATTTAATATCTTTGGAATAATTTCTTTTAATCTCGTAATACTCGATTAAGTACACAGATTTTAGCTTTTTAAAGTTCTAGCATCATAAATTACTCTCCAAAATAGCAATAATAGAATTGTTATTGTTTTTATATATATATAAGATTTTTAAAATGGGGAGATTTATGGACAGTTATTTTATAAATCAACAATATTTGAAAAATTATCCGAATTTGTCTGCAAATTCGAACATTCAATCAGCAAACACACCTATAGCGCAATCTGCGAATAATGAGAGTTCGGATGTTTTTGTCAAAACAGGTACAAAACAAATAAAAACAACCCCTATAATTGTAGCTGCTGCTATGCTGGCACTCGGGGGCATTGCTCTTTTAAAGCAACATAATATAAGCAAAATAAAAAAACTAATCACGGCTGAATATGACAAAATGGCAGATGATATTGCTGATAAAATGAAAAAAAGTGATTTTGAGTTTGTCAAACCTAAGTTAAAGATTAAAAAAACAGAAAAAAATGTATACGGAGCTTATGACCCGTCTAGCAATATAATTGTGATAAATGCCAATTACTTATCACCGAAAAAATGGCGTAGACTTGCTGATAACGGTGTCTATTTGTCCAAATTTAATGATGGCAAAAATTCCATGTCGGATATATTTGCTTTGAGCTCCCAAAATAATAAAAATGCTGAAAACGCTGTCATACCAACATTATCTGAACTCATGATGAGGTATAAATCTACGTTGGTGCATGAACTGGAGCATTCAAGACAGTTTCAGATTTCTTTTCAGGCTGATGGTGCTCAGGATTTTATTTTAAAAATTCTAAAAGAAAAAAATCCACAGATGTCAGATGATAAAATAAAACATAGCTCAAAGTTTTTGTTCAGTTTTTCTCCTAGAAAAGATTTTTCTCTGGATACCCCTGTCTTTATGGGAGATCTGAGTGTGACTGCACCGAAAGATAAAAAAGTTAATTCACAATTTTTCAAACTTATCAACTCTGATGGGTCAGAAAATACATATGTTCCTATATATACTCCGAGGATGATGATGAATGAACTTCTTGGTGATTACACTTATAAGGATGTAGACAAATATTATGGAAATTTAGGAGAAATTTTTGCACGTAGAGCTGAATTTGATTTGGCAAGCAAGGGCTGCTTTGATGGAGTTGATGAAGAAGTTGTTAATACATTCAAAAAAGTAAAAAAACATAATTATAAATCTCTTTTGAATTATACAGCTTTTTATAAAGAATAAAGAGTTATTCAGTTGAGTATCAATCAACCAAGCGCAGAAAAAATCTCAATACGGGATTTTTTCTGCGGATTTTGCAAAAGTATTTCATATTATTATAACAACTATCTTATATTCAGCTTTCTTCTCGTAAGTGCGTCTGCTTTTTTATAATCTTTTTCGGCTCCTTCAAGGTCGTCAAGTTCTTCTTTTGCCTGTGCTCTTGAAAAATAAGCTGTTGAATGCTGCGGGTCAAGGCTTATGACTTTGTCGAAGTCTGCTATGGCTTCTTCGAAGTCGTTTGATTCAAGATGCACTCTTCCACGTTCATAATATGCTTTTACGAACATTGGTTTTTGCTCTATTGCTCTTGAAAAGTCTTCGAGGGCATCTTTTTCTTTGTTGAGCTTTTCTTTTGTTTTTCCTCTGTTGAAATAAAAATCGGCAGCATCTTTCGGTTCGAGTTCAATTGCCCTTGTATAGTCGTCAATAGCACCCTTAAAATCTTGAAGATAATATTTTGCAAGTCCTCTTGCATTATATGTTTTTGCTGATTTCGGATTCAGTTCAAGAGTCATTGTATAGTCTTCAATAGCTTCAGTATAATATTTTTGTGCGTATTTTGCATTTGCTCTTGCATAATATGCTTTTTCGTTTTTCGGTTTCAGGCTGATTGCATGGTTGTAGTCATCTATCGCACCATTGTAGTCTTTTATTTTATATTTGACATAACCCCTGTTGAGATAAGCGTTTGCAAATTTGGGGTTTAGTTTTATAGCCTGATCATAGTCTTTTATTGCGCCGATATAATCTCTGTATCCGTCTTTTTGGTTTGCTCTTTTGAAAAAATCTTTTGATGAGTCAGGATTATCCTCCGAGAGTTTTTTTTCAGGAGCTTCTGTTGTTTGCTTCTCTTCTGGCGGCTGGACATCGATTAGTTTTATATCGGCAGGTTCTTTTATTCCTGTTGATGAATGTATTTTTATCTCATATATCCCGATGGCAATAGCTGTCAGGATTAAGAGCAAGATTAAAAAGGCATGTCTTTTTTTCATATCTGATAGCCTGTCTGTATATTTCCCACAATAAATTATATCATATATTTTTTATTGTTTATCGTGCATGACTCCGACAAGTGCATCAACAACAATAGGATCCCACTTGATGCCTGCTTCTGATTTCAGAATATCGAGCGCTTTTTCCACACTGATTGGCTCACGATAAGGACGTTTTGTTATCATTGCCTGGAATGCGTCAGCGACTGCAATTATTCTCGAACCAAGCGGGATGCTGTGTCCTGATAATCCCTCAGGCTGACCTTTGCCGTCCCATCTTTCACGATGGTAGTGAATATATGGTATAACTTCTGACAGGAAGTTTATATTCATTAATATGTCAACGCCTATATTTGTTTGATTTTGTAGTTTATCCCAGTCTTCTTTTGAGAGATTTTTCTTGAATAAAATTTCTTCAGGCAGGGAAATTTTTCCTACGTTTTGCAACATACCGGCGTAGTATATTAAATCTACTGTTTTTTCGTTTAGTTTGAGATAAGAAGAAATATCTTTTGCCGTATTTGCAACATTTTTGTAGTGTTCTTTTTTGTACTGCCCCTTTGCATCGGCAGCTTCAGCAAGAGCTTCTACAAATATCTGCTGCTCATCGCTTATATCACCGATGATGGCGGTTAACTCCGTTCTCTGGTTTGTCAATTCGCTTACCGTAACAAAATCATCATCAAGCAAGAACATTGTTTCTTCGATAAGTGCCTGTAGTTTCATTGACGTTACAAATATTTTTGCAGTTATCTCTATCAGTTGTATATATTCTGAGAGTATATCTTTTTTTGTATATGATTCAAGGTATATGACGCCAGTTTCTCCTGCGTTGCTTGCCATAGGAACGGCAAGAGCTGTTTTAACTTCTTGTTTATCGAATATATCTTTTTTTGAGAACTCTTTTGCATAAACAGTTTTTTTGTCTGTGAATGATTTTACGATTATATTTTCATCATCAGCAAAATTCAGGCCGATATTGCCGATTTTTTCTATTGAAATATCGGGGGATGATGAGCCTATCAGAGTCAAATCAAACGGAGAATCGGTTTTGATATTTTCTTTTGTGAGGAAAATATGACAGGCATCTATATCAAGCATCTGAACGACTGTTTTGGCTATGGAATTGTAGATTATGAAATCTTCTGATGAGCTGAATCCAAGCAAATTCAAAGTATTATCCAAAGAATAAATAGATATGAGTTCCTTCAGCTGGTTTTTTATTTTTTCAACTTTGTTTTTTGAACTTGTGCTTATTTTTTCTGCAAAATCTTCAGAAATCAGGTGCTCTGTTAAGAAATCACCCAAATTTAATTCAAAGATGGCTTCTATTGATTTGTCGTTTAATAAATTTTCATTATTCTTGAACATACTTTCCTCTAACAAAATATCCTTAGCCATATTAACAGCCTTATTCCCTTCCTAAAAATCGTTTATCATATTTCTTTTATCGACGATTTTTATTCAAATCTTTATCTGTTTTTGAAAGTTTTTTTTATAAATACTCCAAAAACCCTAGAGTATCAAACTAAAGTTTGAGGTTAATATTTCTTAATAAAGTTATTGGTATATATCAATTATATACTAAAGATTGTTTTTGTATATATAAGTTCTACTATGAGGAGAAAAAAATGAGTTCAGCAATTAACAACGTAAACTATATGTATCCGGAATATGAAGGTGGAAACGCTTATTCGACAAACACTTCTTCGCAGAATACGGAAAATCAAGCTCCCGTATTCCATGAAAGTGAATTCGAAGTTCGAAACGGCATTATGATTGATACAAGTATAGACAAAAATTTGCTCGAACTCTATAGAAGTTTTGGATATAACGTACCGCCTATAGAAGATTCTGACGGCGTTGACGGACAAGACGGTGTCGATGGACAGGATGGCGTTGATGGTCAGGATGGTGCTGACGGTCAAAATGCCAAAGATGAAGAAAATGAAAAATTCGGATTTTTTGAAGGACTCGGTGCTTTTGTAAAAGGTATTTTTACAAAAGGCGTTGGAAATATAGTTAAAACAGTTGTAGAACATCCTGTTATGACAGGATTGGGCGTTCTCGCTTCGGTCGCAGCCTGCATAGCATTCCCTGTCGCCGGTCCTGCAGTTCTCGGCGTTCTGGCAGCAGGTTCTGCCGTTAAAGCTGTCGCTGACGGTATCGGTTCAGCACATAGTGCTGCTGAATTATACGAAGCAGGTGAATATGATGCCGCTCTCGAAGAAATAGAAAATGCCGGCGGTGATGCCTTTACGGCAGGTGTTTCTGCTTTTGGTGCAGCTAAAGCATTTAGCGCAGCAAAAACAGCTGCATTGAATAAGACAACTATTAAGGCAGCAAAAAATACACCTATTGATGATGGTACAACAGGCACAGGCTCAGGTACATCTTCTACATCAAGCGCAACGAGTACAGCGGATGATGCAGCAAGTGCAGCATCAAAAACAACAGGCAAAGCAGAAACCCCTGCAGAAGTTCATGCAAGAAGACAACAAGAGCTGAATGAAGTGTTCAAAAACTATAAAGAACCATCTCCAACAGCGGCAAACACAACTAATGCTTCAGCTAATACAGCAACGAGTACAGCGGATGATGCAGCAAGTGCAGCATCAAAAGCAGCTCATTCTCAGTACAAAAATGAAGCACTCACAAAAGCAGTTGAGTCAGGTAAAACACTGACAAAAGGAGATGCTTACAATATTCTTAAACCGACAAAATCTGCAAACGGAACATATTCAAGCAAACACATCCAAAAAGCATATGATATACAGATGAGAAAATTCGGAAACGACCCTGCCTACAAAGCAAAATTGGATGAAGCATATAATCTTTTGACAAAGCAAACAGGCAACAAACAGGCAGCTACGGTCACGAATACAGCGGATGATGCGGCAAACGCAGCAACGAGTACAGCAGATGATGCAGCAAACGCTTTTTCAAAGAAAGATGCAATCAAAGACTTGAAAGATATAGCAACAAGCAACCAAAGGAATTCTTTCAATAACATCTGCGATAAACTTCATAAAGGAAAAATTACTCCTGAGGAAGCTCAGCAGCAGTTCAGCAGATTTCTTGAGCAGAATCCAGAGTTGAAAGCTCATGAAGGACGCTTCCAGAACATTCTTGATCAACTTTCAGGAAAAACTTCGGCAGCAACGAGTACAGCGGATGATGCGGCAAACGCAGCAGTAAAAGCAACAGGCAAAGCAGAAACCCCTGCAGAAGTTCATGCAAGAAGACAACAAGAGCTGAATGAAGTGTTCAAAAACTATGAAGAACCATCTCCGGCAACAGTAAGCACAGCAGATGATGCGGCAAACGCAGCAACGAGTACAGCAGATGATGCAGCAAACGCTTTTTCAAAGAAAGATGCAATCAAAGACTTGAAAGATATAGCAACAAGCAAACAAAGAGATTCTTTCAATAACATCTGCGATAAACTTCATAAAGGAAAAATTACTCCTGAGGAAGCTCAGCAGCAGTTCGGCAGATTTCTTGAGCAGAATCCGGAGTTGAAAGCTCATGAAGGACGCTTCCAGAACATCCTTGATCAACTTTTAGGAAAAACATCAACAGGAACAACAGTAAAAACATCACAGGTAAAACCGTCTTCAGACTCAGGTGTTTCTTTAGCAGATCAGGCTAAAATAAGAGAATTTCATAATCAACAATCTGTTAATGACGGATTAGTCAATCCTGAAGCAGCAAAAGTTACGGCTCAACCAAGCAAAGCACCGGAAACAACTGCCTTAAAAACAGAACAAGTAAAAACAGGCGCTTATGCAGAGCAATCTTCAACAACAACTACTACTACAGCACAGAGCACAGATGACTTTATGAGTGCAATGTGGAAAGATAAAGCAATGAATGAGGGTAATATTCCTTCTTCTATTGGCAAAGCACAAAATCAACCGAAAGTTGTTGAAACTAACAATCAGACTCCAAAAATTGTAGAAAGTACTGATCCAAACCAAATTTCCGGACAGCTTACTTTTGACGAAATTGCACCATCAAGAAAAACAGTTGTAACTCAAACAGACTCAACAGCTGCTGTTTCTCAAGATTCACAAGTACCGGGACAGATGTCATTCAGGATTTACGGTCGTATTTTACCGAAAAAAACGTCAGGAACAACACAATCAACTCAAACAATCTCTCAGGAGACAGCACATAAAACTGCAGCAGATCTTGCAAGAAAAACAGCCAGCTCAATAAAAGAATGTCAGACAAAAGAACAGTTTGCAGAATTTTGCAAGGCTCATAACTTTAAGATGACCGGTGCTGTTAAGGCAATGTATGACAGCCTTCCTGCAGAAGCCGCATTACATGCGGATGCAGCAAAATCAGCTTCAACAACCATAACTTCAATAAAAGATTGTGCAACAAGACAACAACTCATTGATTTTTGTAATCAGAAAAATATAGATACAAGTATAAAATATGTACAGGAAATGCTTGCAAAATTGCCTGAATAACAGAGTTTTAGACATTCACAAAAGAGCCGGTTATACCGGCTCTTTTGTTTGCAATTTACTTAAATCCATACTTATAGTATGATATAACTGATACAGGAGTCTTTTATATGAGTGAATATGTTTTTAAACTGAAAAAAGGCGAGGTAGAAATCGAGTTGAAATCTGATGATACCGAGTTTATAGAAGAACAGTTGAAGAAGTGGAGAGAACTTCTTCTGAAAAAGTAGAGGAATGACTGACTTTGCCTAAATATACAATTATCGTAAAAAAAGGTGATATTTTTCTGGAACTCAGCACCCCGAATAAGGCATTTATAGAAAAAGAATTTGCAAAGTGGGTTCTATCGGCTGCTGATATTGAAAAAAAACAAAATACCAATCAACCGCCGCAAGAACAAACAGAAGAACATACATCTGAACCGTATCTAATCAAAAAAGAGTTCATTAAACCGAATAATCCGATAAGAAACATGGAGCAGCAAAAGACTCCCTCTCAAAAAAATGACTTTGAGAACATCCTTTCTCAAAAAGTTTCTGAACTGCCTGAACTCACAAAAGAACAAAAACTTGAGAAATTCAGAAAAAAATCTTCTTCACCTATCGATGATTTTATGAAGTGTGTGTATGATTTGTGCATAGAAGAAAGAATGGAACGTTTTTCTTTCTCTCAAATAAATGTTGTTGCAGAAGAACAGTTCGGAGCTTCATTTAATTATGAAGTTATTCAAAAAGCCATTGATTTAAATTATATAAAAATAGTCCCTGATTACACAGGCATGGCGAATGTCGTCGAGTATGCCCTTGATTTGAAGGGAGAAAGATATTTTAAAGATGTTCTCAAATAAAAAAATAGCGGTCGCCATGAGCGGAGGTATTGACTCTTCTTATGCTGCTCTGCTCTATAAAGAATCAGGAGCTGAGGTCGTTGGTGTTACAGGGTTGATGACAAGAGATGAAGTATCTCTTGATGTTGTTAAAAATGCAAAAGCCGTATGTGATTTTCTCGGTATAGAACATTATGTTGCTGACCTCTCTGATTCGTTTGAGAAGGATGTTATAGAATATTTTAAAAACAGTTATAAAAACGGTTTGACCCCTAATCCCTGTGTTGTATGCAACAGAAAAATAAAATGGGGAAAACTGAAAGATTTTGCACTAAACGACCTTGGTGCCGATTTTTTTGCAACTGGACATTATGCACGACTCAAAAAAGATGACGACGGATATAAGCTCTATCATGCGAAAGATGAAAAAAAAGACCAGCTCTATGTTTTGTGTTGTTTGTCACAGGAGGATTTAGACCGGACACTTTTCCCTATGGGAGATATAGATAAAAATACGGCAAAACAAACCTGTCTTGAAAAAAATCTTCCATGCAAAAACTCAAAAGAAAGCCAGGATATATGCTTTATTCCCCGCCCTGATACGGCAAAGAAGTTTTTGATACGTGCTTTTGGAGAAAAAGAGGGGGATTTCGTCGATATAAACACTCAAAAACCAAGAGGAAAACACAGCGGTTTTTATCTTTATACAATAGGGCAAAGGAAAGGTATCGGGCTGTCTAATCCCGAGCCATTATATGTGGTTGGTACTGATGCGTGTAGAAATATTGTATATGTCGGGCTAAAAAATGATTTGTATACTGATTCTCTTGAGATTTGTGATGTGAATATACAGCAAGAATGCTATAAACACAGAGATTTTCGTGCAATGGTCAAAGTCAGATACAACACAACTCCAAAACCAGCGTTTGTTAGTACTTCTGAAAATATTGCCAAAATTTTCTTTGATGAGCCTGAGAGTTCGATTACGCCAGGGCAGGCATGTGCTATATATGATGAGAAAAATACTTTTTTGATAGGTGGCGGATGGATTTGTAAAAAAATATAATAATATATGTTATTATTTTACCAACAAAGATTTTTTTAGATTATAAGGTGGAGAGTAGATGAAGAAAAAAATTGTAAGTTTATTGCTAGTACTGTTGTTTGGAACATCTCAGCTGTCTTACGCCGCATATTCTCCTGTAAAGTTGTATGATGATGTATGGCGTATAGTTGAGTATAAATATGTTGACCAGGACAACAATGCTCAGGAATGGGACAGTTGGCGCCATAAGTATGATAATGTAATAGTTACTCAGGAAGATGCTTATGTCGCTATCGATACGATGCTCGCAAGTTTGAATGACCCTTATACGAGATTTTTGCCTCCCAATGAATTTAAGGAAGAGAATGAGTCTATCAAAGGGACACTGAACGGTATAGGTATTCAAATAAGCGTAAAAGATAACGTGTTGACTGTTATTGCTCCTATTGAAGATACTCCTGCAGAAAAAGCCGGTCTGAAAGCAAATGATAAGATTCTCAAAATAGATGGAGCGTCAACAAAGGGTATGACTACAAAAGAGGCCTCTGATAAGATAAGAGGGAAAGAGGGCACTCAGGTTAAACTTCTTATTAAAAGAGGAAATGAAGAAAAAACTTTTGTTGTCACAAGAGCTGTTATTACCTTGAAAGCAATCTCCGCAAAACCTCCTGAAGGTGTAAAAATTGATGAAAATCTCGGTTACATCAGGCTTAGCACATTTTTGAACAAAAATGCAACAAAAGAGATGACTGATATTCTTGGAACTCTTTCTGATAAAGAAGGTTATATCCTTGATTTACGCTCAAACCCCGGCGGTCTTCTGACAAATGCAATTTTGATTTCCGATTTGTTCCTGAATGGAGGTCGAATTGTCAGCACTGTTGACCGTGATGGTTATAAGGAAACACAGGAAGCTTCTGAAGATGTATTTACGAATAAACCGCTTGTAATATTAATAAATGAAGGTTCTGCAAGCGCAAGCGAGATTTTATCAGGAGCGCTGAAAGATAATAAAAGAGCTGTCATCGTAGGAACAAAGAGCTTTGGAAAAGGTCTTGTTCAGGAAATAAACAAGCTGCCGGATGGTTCAGGTGTGAATGTCACTATTCAAAAATATTTGACACCAAACGGAACTGATATCAACAAAAAAGGTATTACACCTGATGTAGAGGTAAAAATTACGGAAGAAGATGTAAAGAAAAAAGTTGACCCTCAAATAGCTAAAGCTCAAGAGGTCTTACAGCAGCTGATAGAAGAAAAACAGCTTACATTGAAATAATTAATATTCTGGATTTAAAAATATTTTTTTGATACCCTGTAGTCAAAGGACTTTAGGGTATGTTTTTATGAATAATTGCGAATTGTTGATGCCTGCAGGCAACATAGAAAAACTGAAAACCTCAATTGCATATGGCGCAGATGCAGTATATCTGGGGCTGGTTGACTACAGCCTCAGAACCATGAAATCAGGCAGCGTAATAGACAGAACTAATATTAAGTCAGCTGTAGATATAGCTCATGGAGCAGGAAAAAAAGTTTATTGTACGGTTAACATATTTGCCCATAACTCAAACTTGAGAGCATTGGAAGAAGATTTGGACGTAATAAAAGATGCTAACGTTGATGCAGTGATAGTCGGAGATTTCGGAGTATTCAATATTATTAAACGCTCCATGCCCGATATGCCTCTTCATATCAGCACTCAGGCAAATACTCTAAACTATGAGGCGGTTCAATTCTGGAAGGATCTGGGGGCATCGAGAGTTATTCTGGCAAGAGAGCTGTCTTTGAAAGAAATAGCAGAAATTCATGAAAAAGTTCCTGATATCGAGCTTGAATCTTTAATCCATGGCTCACAGTGCGTGTCATATTCCGGACGATGTCTTCTGAGTGATTTTATGACAAAAGGAGAAAGACGGGCAAACAAGGGTGCATGCACACAGCCTTGCAGATGGAGTTATGCATTGATGGAGATGACGCGTCCTGATGAATATTTTCCGATAGAAGAAACGGAACATGGTACTTTGATTTTGAGCCCCAAAGACCTGTGCCTTATAAAAGAACTGCCAGGTTTGATAAAAGCAGGTGTTCATTCATTCAAAATAGAGGGGCGTACAAAGAGTATGTATTATGCTGCTGTGGTTGCACGGGCGTATAGAAAAGCTCTCGACGGTATAAAAAATAATGAAGCTGTTGATTATGATGATCTTGTTGAAGAGTTGAAAAAAGTGGCAAACAGAGGGTATACAACAGGCTTTGTAAACGGAGAGCTGCCTGAAGATGAGTATAACTATGTAACTAACAAAGCGCACTCAAGAGCCACTTTTCTCGGAGTAATTCAGGGAAAAGACGGGGAATTTTTCAAGACTCTTATGAAATTTAAAATGAATCTTGGAGAGAGAGTTGAGATTTTCTCGCCTGAGGATGATATTGTTACAAAATCGGTTGAGATAAAAGACATCTACGGAAATTCTCTTGATGTCGCAAATACAAATCAGGAAGTGTTTATCAAATTTGAGCCAATGGGGCGGTTAGAAAATAATTATGAAAATGCTATAATTAGAAGTGTAAAGGAAAATTCGGATGCCGTTTAAGTTAAAGCCTACTTATATTTATGAACATGTTAGAGAAATAGACCTTGATGAGATGAAAAAAAGAGGTGTGAAAGCATTTTTGTTTGATTTGGATAATACAATTATGCCTCCAAAAACAGGCTTCTTTCCTGATGAAATACAACAATGGCTTGATAGAGTCAAACAGGATTTCAAAATTGCCGTTGTTAGCAACAACCATAATTTGAAATACCTTGAAGAAGTCAAAAAAGTCAGCGATTTTCCGATTTATTTCAATGCGGCAAAACCAAGTACAAAGATTGTAAAAGAAGTTTTGAATTCATTCGGCATAACTCCTGAACAGGCTGTTATGGTTGGTGACAGACCTCTGACTGATATCTGGGTCGGTCACAGGTTGAATATGATTACTGTTCTTGTTGATCCTCTGATGAAACATCAAGAACATGACATTATAAAGTTTTTGAGAAAACTCGAAAGATCCTTTATCAGACTTAACTAGTTGTTCAAATCTCTTCTCGCAAGTCCTGGACCGGGTTCATCTGAAGGAATATATGTTCTTCCTGCGTCTATTGACTGATTTTGATTCATCGAAGGGCTTATCGGTTGAGATGCAACATTCTGAACCTGTTGTGCTGTTGGTGGCATCTGCTGAGTTGACGATTGTTGTGTTGTTGGTTGAACACCGCCTTGAGCTTGTGTATTTGGTTGCTGCAGCGGTTGTTGCTGAATCTGGGTCTGATAAATCGCCAGCATCTGATCAATAGCTGCTTTTTGTTCAGGATTGTTTGCTATTTCAGGAAGTTGAGAGAGCTGAACAAGTGCTTGATATTGCTGTTCAGGTGTCATGTTCTGAAGTTGTTTCATTGCTTCTTCCTGCTGCTGTCTGATTTTATCCTGTTTGTTAGGATAGTTTGTATTTGTCGGTTTGCCGAAAATTTTGTGGCAAGCAGCCATAACCGGTTTGATAAGAAGCGGGGAAATAGCGAACATAACAAGAGCAAACCTCATAGCACCGCCACCTATTCCTTTGAGTTTTTTCAGAACTTTACCGTTTACAGGATTGTCTTCAAGACCTGTTGATAAGAAATTAGCAAGGGCTCTTATTGGCTTTTGATACCATTTTACACCTTTGTTTAA
This sequence comes from Candidatus Gastranaerophilales bacterium, assembly GCA_944323485.1. Lineage (GTDB taxonomy): Bacteria > Cyanobacteriota > Vampirovibrionia > Gastranaerophilales > CAJFVJ01 > Adamsella. The sequence continues at coordinate 73,786 of CALUSR010000005.1, read as the reverse complement.
TCCTTGTTTTAGCGCTTTATACTGAGCTTTAACATCGGCTTTTGATAAACCGTTGGCAGCTTGTTCGGATAATTTTTTGAGACCGTCTTTGTATGTTGCAATTTGTGATGATTTTGAACCGAGATATTTTAATGTTGATGCCCCGTAGAGTAGAGAGCCTGCAACCGGGAAGAGCATATAACTTCCCATATCACCTACGGCTTCTTCAGCAAAAGTGGAAACCTTTTCTCCTTTTGGTGCGTCCTGTGCTTTATTGAAAACGCCGTTGTAAATTCCGAGTCCCATTAACAATCCCATAAGAGAACGGCTTGTTACTCCGTTTGACATTCCCTCAACACCCCTCAGGAGTATTTGTTGAGCTTTTTGTCCAAGACCTGTTTTTGCACCGTCACCTTTAAGGATGGCAACTTTTTTCAGTGCATCAGACATATTTACGTTTTGTCTGACAAATATTCCGCCTGTTGTTTTTTGAGTGATTCCCTTAATTTCATCACCGGATAAAAATCCTACAAATTTATCTATATTAAATTTGCCGTCTTTAAGAACTTTCGGGTTCTTTTTGATTTCATCATATATTTTTGAGAAATTTTCAAACTTCAGGTCATTATTTTTCTGTACATCTTTGACGAGTTCAACGAGATTATCAACATTATCTTTGCCTGTCAGTTTTTTGAGAGTTTCTGCAAGTTTTGATGTATCGCCTTCTTTTGTAATCATAGAAGTCATCGCATCAGTAACCGTATCAACAGCTTCACCCCAAGTTCCTTTCAAAATAGGTTTTGCCATTGAATTTTTAGGGGTGAGCATATGTCCTTTGAGTTCTGAAAAATCAGATTTTGCAAATTTCTTTTTAATCGGTTTCAGAATATTTTTAAGCCCTGTTGATATATTTTTAACAACTTTATTTTTTTGAGCAAAATTATCTAAACTTTTTCCGAGTTCGAAAATCTTTCCGCTTCGAACAGCTTTGTTCATAACAGCACTAAGACCAAATACAACTCCAATAGCTCCAATAATAGATATAGCAGCTTTTTTAGGATCTTCTATACCAAATCCCTTGAGTACATTTCCTAACCAGCTGTCTTGAGCTGTTTCTTTAGCGCTTGCGCTGACCTTTTGCAAATTTGCCTGTGTTTCAGGAGATAATGCCCCAAAGTTGTCTTGCTGTTGTGGTGTCAGCTTCTGATTTTGCTGATTATACTGCTGATACTGTAAATTCGTTCCGTTGTTATTAATACCTAAGCTCAATATTCTAACCTTTAATAAAGTTTACCCTTACTAAGATAAAAACAAACAATACTTGAAAATTGCCTCTTTTTCCTTCTTTATAAAAAATATTTAACAATGAACAACATCAATTATAAAACATAATATTTCTACATTCAAAAAAGATTGAATATGATGTTAAATCATCTTAAATATTTGGTATATCTTTTCTTACAAGCCCTGGAGCAGGCTCATCAGATGGAATATATGTTCTTCCTGCGTCAATAGATGAAATTTGTGACCCACCTGAATTTATTGGTTGTGATGAGATTGGCTGTGATCCTGTTGGTTGAGACAGCGGCTGTTGAATAGTTGGTTGCTGCGGCTGTTGTGAAATTTGTGTTTGATAAGCCGCCAACAGTTGATCTATATAAGCCTTTTGTTCAGGATTATTTGCTATTTCAGGAAGCTGAGAGAGCTGTAAAAGTGCTTGATATTGCTCTTCAGGAGTCATATTCTGCAGTTGTTTCATTGCTTCTTCCTGTTGTTTTCTTATTTCGTCTGCTTTATCAGGATAGTTTGTGTCTGTCGGTTTTCCAAAAACTTTATGGCAAACTTTCATCACAGGCTTAGTCAGGAATGGAGATATGCCAAGAAGAACAATAGCAAATCTCATGGCTCCTCCACCAAATCCTTTGAGTTTTCTCAAGACTTTTCCGTTTGTCGGATTCTGCTCCAGACCGATTGATACAAAGTTAGCTAATGCCCTAATTGGTTTTTGATACCACTTAACATTTTTGTTAAGTCCTTTTTTCAAAGCTTTATATTGAGATTTTATCTCTGCTTTTGATAAAAGTCCTAAAGAGGCTTGTTCTGTCAATTTTTTGAGCCCGTTTTTGTATCTTGTAATTTGAGAAGCCCCTGAACCGAGATATTTCAAAGTTGCTCCTCCATAAAGAATAGACCCTGCAACAGGCAACATCATGTAATTTCCGACATCACCCACAGCATTTTCTGCTACAGTTGCAACTTTCTCACCTTTTGGAGCATCCTGAGTCTTGTTAAATACTCCGTTATAAATATACAAGCCCATGAGCAACCCCATCAAAGAGCCGCTTGTAACTCCGTTTGTAATACCCTCTGTTGTTCTCAAAAGCATTTTTTGAATTTGTTGAGAAACTTTTGAGTTGGCACTATCACCATTCAAAATTGCGTATTTTTTCAAAGCCAATCCCATGTCTGATTTTCCTAACCAACCTTTTATTTTGGCTGAAAATTCAGGATTGTCTGATAACTCTGAGAAAGTCTTGTTCAATGCATCTACATCGAGTTTGCCATCTTTAGTATGATGTTGCAAAACTTTTGAGTAGAAGTCTTCAAAGTTTTGATATTTCAGAAAATCGTCAGTTTCTATTTCTCTGATTGATTTGATAAAAGATTGAAAATCTTTATCTGAACCTGTCAGTTTTTCATACATTACTCTGAGATTTTTATGCTCGATGGTATCTTTTACCGTATCGACTATGTCTTGTGTCTCAGTTTTTCCTGTAATATTTTTTAAAGCATCAAGCGTGTTCTGATCGGTTGTCTTCTTTATTGCATCGAGTATGTCAGAAGATGATTTAGGATTGATAATTTCGTTCAATTCATGAAGACGTTGAGTGTCGCCATTTTTTATAATCTTATCTATTGATGCTTGTATATCTACAGGTTTACGTTTTTTAAATTTATTGAATATTGACTTAGAAGAGAGAGTATCTTCTATTCTTGCCAAAGTATCAGCATCTGTTATTTGAGATACGGCCTTTTTAATTTCATCCCCATCGGGCTTAAATAAAATTCTTTTCAGTTGTGATGCTTGAGAATCTCCTTTTGATAAAAAAGTCTTTAATGTGTCTGTACAAGTATCAAGAGCTTCACCCTTAGGACCTTTTAAAAGAGGTTTTGCCATCTTATTTACAGGAGATAGTGTATGTCCCTTCAGTTGAGAAAGAGTCTTTCTCATCCCTGACTTTTTAAACAGATTTTTTATAGGAGTTGCTATTTTTTTTGAAAAAGCTTTTGAAATTTTTTGAACCGTTTTATTATTCTGGACAAAGTTATCCATAGCTTTTCCAAAGTTGAACAGTTTATTTTTACCTACAAGTCTATTCATTCCCCTGCTCAAGCCAAAGACTACGGCAACAGAAGCAAGTATTGATATTACTGCCTTCTTTGGATTTGACAAATCTATACCCAAGCCTTCCATAAATGAACCTAGAAGACTACCCTGAGCGACATTGTTCACAGACTCCCCTGCTTTTTGCAAATGAGCTTGTGCCTGTGGAGATAACGCCCCAAAATTATCCTGTTGAGCTTGTATTTGTCTGTTATTTTGATACTGTATATTTTGAGTATTATTAATATTTAAACTCAATATTCTACCCTTTTGTTAAGTCTTTATATATTAATAAAAACAGAACAGTAAAAATTTTTGACATAAAAAAAGACCTCATACAGAGGTCTTTTTTTATGTCAAAAATTTTGTTATATCAAAATTGATTTTCCTGTCATCTCTTTTGGTTGTTCTATATCCATAGTCTTCAGGATTGTCGGAGCAACATCACATAAAGATGCTCCATCTCTCAATTTTGCATCCTTATCTTTGAGGTTGATAGCTATGAATGGGACCATATTTGTTGTATGAGCGGTAAATGGTTTTTTTGTTTTCGGGTCAATCATGCATTCTGCATTTCCATGGTCTGCCGTGAGATACATTACGTAGCCTTTTTCAACAACTTTTTTAACAATCTCGCCTATGCATGTGTCAACGGCTTCGATAGCTTTGATTGCTGCTGATTCAACACCTGTATGACCGACCATATCAGGGTTTGCAAAGTTTACGATGATTACCCCGTATTTATCGCTATCGAGGGCTTTCAGAACATTATCTTTTACTTCATAAGCGCTCATTTCAGGCTGCATATCATAAGTCGGTACTTTTGGTGATTTAACGAGAATTCTTTCTTCATTTTCAAAAGGTTTTTCTTCGCCGCCGTTGAAGAAGAATGTTACATGGGCATATTTTTCTGTTTCAGCTGTTCTCAGCTGTCTTATTCCGTTTTTTGAAAGCACTTCGCCGAGAATATTTGTCATATGTTCAGGTTTGAAGGCTATATCGAGAGTAAATGTTTCGTCATATTGCGTCATTGTTACGTAGAAAAGGTTTTTTGGTGCAACTTTTCTTTCAAAGCCGTTGAAGTCTGATTGAGTGAATGCTCTTGTTATTTCTCTTGCTCTATCAGGTCTGAAGTTGAAGAATATGATTGCGTCATTATCTTTTATTCTTGAGTTTTCATCACCAATTATTGTCGGGAGGACAAATTCGTCTGTTGTTCCTGCCGCATAAGATTTTTCGACAGCTTCAACAGCTGAAGAAGCTTTTTCTCCTGTCATAGAGGTCAGTGCATCATAAGCTTTTTCAACTCTATCCCATCTGTTGTCCCTGTCCATTGCATAATATCTGCCTGAAACTGTTGCAACGGGTGCAAAGCCATTTTCTTTGAGTTTTTCTTCGACTTCTTTCAGATAAGTTACGGCACTTTGAGGCGGGGTATCTCTTCCATCGAGGAATGCATGGACGTAGAAGTTTTTAATATTTTCTTTCTTTGCAAAATCAATCAATGCAAAGATATGATCCATAGAACTGTGTACGCCGCCCGGGCTGACGAGTCCGTAGATATGGAGAGCAGAGTTATATTTTTTTACATGGTCTGCTGCTTTCAGGAATGCTTCGTTTTTGAAGAAGTTTCCTGTTTTTATCTCGTTGTTTATTCTTGAAAGTTCTTGAAAGACAATTCTTCCTGCTCCGAGGTTGAGGTGTCCTACTTCGGAGTTTCCCATCTGACCGGCAGGAAGTCCTACGTGTTCTCCTTCGGCGTAAATTTTTGTATGAGGGTATGTTTTGCAGAGCATATCAAAATTCGGCGTATTTGCTTCTTTGATGGCATTACCTTCTTTTTCATCTCTGATTCCCCAGCCGTCCATTATAGCGAGTACTACTTTTTGATTATTCATGTTTTTTCGCCTCATTATTCTGTTTATCTGTTTTTAATCTACAATAAACATAGAAAACAATATATTATTTGTTAACTTTTTATGTTTATAATTATAATGTTATAAATTATTTATTTAAATTGACAGACAGAGGCTCAAATGGATATTTTTGTTACGGGAACTGATACAGATGTCGGAAAAACGGTTATTACGGCAGGGTTGGCTGCAGTTATGCAGAGTCTCGGATATGAAATAAGTGTGTATAAGCCGTTTCAAAGCGGGGCGATAGAGGGAAATAAGCAGCTTATTTCTCCTGATTTGTCTTTTGTAAAACAGATTGATAATAATATAAAAACAAAATACAGCTATATAATGAAAGCACCTACAACACCATCTGTTGCTGCTGAGTTAGAGGGGATTGTTATTGATAAGAAAAAAGTATTGAAAGATTTTGGTGAACTGAAGCAGACTTCTGATATAGTTATAACAGAGGGAGCAGGCGGTTTGATGGTGCCTGTGAATAATGAGTTGTTGATGAGTGATATAGTTAAGATGCTGAATTTACCTGTTGTGATTGTTGCGAGGGCAACTCTAGGCACAATCAATCATACTCTTATGACTGTGAAGATGGCTCAGAGTATGGGGATAAATGTTCTCGGTGTTATTATTAACAGATATCCTCTGAACACAAAAGATGAGGCAATCAAAACAGCTCCGTCATTAATCAGAAAGTTTTCAGGGGTGAAATTATTCGGGATTATACCTGATATTTCTTCTATTTCTGATGGCTGCGGTGCCGAGTTTTTGATTGATTCAATTATAAACAATTTGAATTTGGAAGAAGTGTTTAATATGAAAATACCTAAGCTTAACTAGAAAAAAGGGGAAGAGGCAAAGAATGTTTGTAAACAGAATAAATATGGCAGGTTCTACAGTTGTTTTTTCTTCCAAGAAAAAACAAGAAGGACGTGAAAAACAAAATAGAAATGTTTCTGATGCTGAAAAAGAGCTGATAAACACTCTTGAGGTGTTATCTGCGTTAAATAAGTCCGGCATTATCGGAAGAAAAGAAGAAAAAAGAGCTACACTTGATCAAATAAAAGAAGAACTTGATAACTCAGGTATTCCATCAAAAACATCCGATGACGGGATGAGTGTTGTCGTTATGTTTTCTAAAGATGGTACACCTATAAGAGGGTATGGGCGTTTTTACAAAAGTGATGCCGTATCGAGGATAATTAATTATAAAAAAGGCAAACTATTTAACGAAAAATGGCTTGATGATGACGGAAAAACTTCTGCAATTATGAATTACTCTCAAAAAACAGGTCATATGATAAGAATTACATCGTTTGATAAAAACGGCAAGCCAAAGTCAATAGTAACTTTTGATGAAAACACGGGAAAGAGAACAACTGAAACTTATTTCAAAAAAGACGGAAAGACCGTTCAACGTTTCAAAGAAATAGATCCTTTGACAAATGAGGTTATCCGGGAATATGTTTCCAAAGATAAGAACAAAGATAAAGATACTGCTCCGAAGAAAAAGAATATTTTTCAGAGAATTTTCAAAAGATAGTTATTCAAAAGATTTAATTAACTCTTGCGCCTGATCTGAGAAAGAGTCGGCGTTTATTTTTTTGATGAAGTCTTTTGCTTTTGGAATCAGTCCGTTTTCTTTGTAGAGAGAAAGTAGTCCTGTTATTGCGTCTTCATATTCAGGAAGTATAGACAGAACAGTGAGATATGTTTCTTCTGCCTGTGATACATCGCCTTTTTTGCCGAGGTATTTCGCTTTACTCAACATCAAAGACATATTGTTCGGATTTTGTGCGAGCATAATATCTACAACTTTCAGGGCTTCTTCATATTCTCCTAGTCTATCAAGGACTATAACATAGAGGTTAAGCATTTCAAGACCCGAGCGTCCGTCATGGATATAGTTTTCGAGAACTTTTTTTGATTCAATCAGATCATCTTTTTGCAGGTATGCCCAGGCTAGGGTATATAAAACCTGAGGATGTCTGTTTTGTCTGTCTGCAATAGGCTTCAGGATTTTTATTGCCTCGTCAAATTTTTGAATTTTGTTCATCAACACTGCTTTGGCAATAAAATATTCTGTTTGAAGCGGATTAATTTGAATAGCTTTGTTATATAACTCAAGAGCCTTTTGGTAGTTTCCTTCGAGAAAAAAGAAATTTCCGTATTCGAAGCATATCCAAGGGTCTTCAGGTGCCAGTTCATAAGCTTTTTCAAATTCTTCTTTTGCATAATCCATTTGGTGTGTTGAAATATAGAGAACAGCGAGGTCTTTTCTTGCTGTAGCATCATCTCCCTTGAGGGCGATAAATTTTTTGAAGTATTTTTCTGCTGAAGCGGTATCTTTTGCTTTTGTGCAGATGATTGCGTATTTATAATAATATTCAGCTTCCGTTGCACTTTTTTTGATTAGCTTATCCATAATCTCGGAAGCCTTGTCATATTCTCCCATATCAGCATAAACTTCTGCCATTTTGAGGGAGATGACATCAGAGTGATTTATTTGAGCAATTTTTTTGAGGAATAAAAGAGCGTTATCATAATCATAGAGTTCATGATATATGAGAGCTATTTGATACATGGCTCTTGCTTCATTCGGGTCTATCTTCAATACTTCCAGCATAAGCTGTTTTGCTTCATCGAGGTAGCCGTTTACATACCAGTCTATAGCCGCATTTATTTGAAGCTCCATATTAGTCGGGAATAGTTCGAGAGCTTTTTTGTGGTATTCGATTGCTTTATCGAAATCAAGCATTATCCCATAAATCAAAGCGCTGCTGATAATTGCAGTGTAATCTCCTGGAGTCAGCTCAAGAGCTTTCTGAAAATATATGAGTCCTTCCTGAGGACGTTCTTTTACGACAAAAGACGAGCCTATCATGTTGTAGATATCCGAATTTTCTATCCCTTTTTCGAGTGCTGATTGAAGAATTTTGAAAGATTCTTCATCTTCTTTATTATTGAGATATGCAGAAGCAAGCAGTTTTATTGTTTGAGGGTCTTTATCGTCAAATAAAAGCGCCTGTTTCAGAACTTCTATTGCTGCGTTATTATTTTTTAGAGAAATATAAATCATTGCAAGAGAACGATAAGTGTCTATATATTCTTCTCTTAGAGCGATAACTTTTTTGAATTCATCTATTGCAAGGTTCATCTCTCCGTTTAGAGTGTAGATAGAGCCGATATAATATCTTACTGTTGCGTCATCTTCGTTAATTTTTTTGAATTTTATGAAACATTCCAGAGCATTATCGATATCGTCCAAAAGAAAGTAGTTTATACCTGCATTTTTTAGAGCTTCTAGATTTTGAGAATCAGATTTGAGAACTTCTTTATATTTTTCAAGAGCTTCTTTATATTTCTTTTCCGCAGTCATGGCGGATGCTTGTATCAGCAGTAATTCCGTTTCGTTTGTAGACATGATAAACTTCCTCTATTTTGATGGAATTTATTATAACAAGAAAAAAGCTTGAAAAAAAAGTTTCTTTTGATAAAATAAAACTACACCAAGCCGAAGTGGCGAAATCGGTAGACGCATCAGACTCAAAATCTGGCGTAGCTCACCCTACGTGCCGGTTCGAGTCCGGCCTTCGGCATATATTACAGGCTCTCTTAGAAGAGAGCTTTTTTTGTGTCTGAAAATGTAATAAAATTTACAACTTGTATGTTTTTTTTTAGAATAAAAAAGTTATATGTTTAGAAGAGATAGATATGAAAAAGAAAATAGCAATAAGTTTTATATTCATGATATTTTTTCTTTTTGTATCTATGAGGTTATGGCTTTCTCAAGAGCCGATGGAGATTGATTTATCTCTGAAGAACAGCAAAAATACGGAGTTTGAATTTTTTATCTCTACAAAAGATGATTATGAGAAATTTATACCAGATGGAGATAAAAATTATTTAAGAGCTTTTTTAAAACATACTGATTCTAAAGATTTAAAGAATTTTAGTTTAATTATCACGACAAATTGTCCTCATATCAAAGCTGATAGAGTTGTTATAGATAAAATCAGATTTTCATCAGGGAAAGATGAAGTTGTAATTACTGACTTTGGAAAGTTCTCATCAAAAGATGCAAAGATGGAGAGTGGAGAGGATTTTGTTTCTCTTATCCCTGAAAATCAGTATTTTACTCTATCATATAGCGGGGATGTTGATATAAAATCTCCTTCAATAAAGATTAATTTTCCTGTATTTTTTCTGATTGCTTTGGGGGCTTTTGGGGTATTTTTCTTCAAAATTGCCGGTTGTTTTGGTAAAGAATGCAGATATTCAGATATGTTTGTTGTTGTGATATTTTTTTCTCTTTTGTTTTTCCCTATGCTTCGTATTTCAGAGGAAGAACGTTCTGTTGTTGAGAATCGGGCGCTGGCAAAATATAAACCGCTGTTCTCTGGTGGGAAAATCAACTTTGACTATGGACGAAACTTTGATGAATTCTATGGTGACAGATTTTTCTTGAGAGAGATGGTTGTAAGAGTTTATATGGACTTACGGTACCATCTTGCGAAAGATTATTATTCAACTAAGATGGGCTTTTTGAATAAGCAGAACGGGTGGATGCACAGTCATCTGCATCAGTCGAAATCAGGGGCTTATCTCTCAGAAGAGAAGCTTGATAAATATGAATACAGTATCAGGAAGTTAAGGGAGTTCTGCAAGAACAATGGCATCAAACTCTACATTCTGCTGCCGCCTGATAAGTCAGCCGTATATCATAGAGAGATGTATCCTTTTATCGGCAAAACTTTTGAAGTTGAGAGAAGTGAGATTATGCAGAGCTACTTGAGAGATAAGCTCGGTGTAAAAATTATTTATCCCTATGATGATATGATAGAGGCTTCAAAAAAAGAGTATATGTTCTATAAAGGAGATCATCACTGGAGTGAGGATGCCGCTTTTGTGAGTTATAAAAAACTTATGAAAGAGATAAAAAAAGATTTTCCTGATATTCCCGTTGTCAGTGAAGGTGATTATTTTACGTTTCGCTCAAACAGGATTCGTTCCGAGTTTCCGAGGGTTTTCCACAACGGAAGGTCTTATATATCTTATTTAAACCTGAATGATTTGAGTTTGTTGAATGTATGGTATAGATATTATCTGCATAAGGATGCTGATAATCTGAAAACGGTTGTATTCGATGATTATAAAAAATATCCGCACAAGTTTTATAAATATGAAAAAGGCAGGTACAGGGGAATATTGATGGGTGATTCTTTCGGAGATAATATGACAGAGTTTTTCCCTTACAGCTTCAAAGAGAGTGAGAGGATATATACATATTCTCCGTTTTTGAAAGATGAAGAGCAGTTTTCGATGAAGAGATTTGAAGAAGATATCATAAAATTCAAACCGGATATACTTGTGTTGTGTTTGTCTTACAGCGGGCTATATAAGCTTGATACTCTTTATATACGGGAGGATAGATAAGATGTTATTCAGCTCGATGTCTTTTATATTCTTATTTTTGCCTGTAGTTTGCCTGTTTTGTTTTGTTTCAAAAAAAGAGTGGCACAATTTTATATTGCTTGCTGCGAGTATTTTATTTTATGCCTGGGGTGAGGCAAGATATCTTTTTGTGATGCTAATGATAATATTTATCAACTATTTTGGAGCTCTGTTTATTGAAAAATATCCGAAATTCAAAAAGATTACGCTTGTTGTTTCTGCTGTTGCAAATTTGAGTTTTTTGTTTTATTTCAAGTATTTCAACTTTGTCTTGGATAATTTGAATAATTTGTTGTCCTTTGATATAAAATTCATTGAAGTAATTATGCCGATAGGTATTTCTTTTTATACTTTTCAGGCTATGTCTTATCTGATAGATGTATATAGGGGAGAGTGCAGGGCTCAGAAAAATTTGTATAAACTGGCATTATTTATATGCTTATTTCCTCAGTTAGTCGCAGGACCGATTATAAAATATCATGATGTTGCTGAGCAGATAGACAGTCGTGAAGTGAATTTTGATAAAGTTCAGTATGGAGTAAAACGTTTTATTATCGGTTTATCAAAGAAAATGTTAATAGCAAACACTCTCGGGGCTATTGCAGATAAGATTTTTTCTCAGCCTGCCGATACGTTTTCTCCTGCGATAGCGTGGTTAGGCGCTTTTGCTTATACCTTTCAGCTGTATTTTGATTTTTCAGGATATTCTGATATGGCTATAGGTCTTGGATTTATTTTCGGATTTAAATTTATGGAGAATTTCAACTATCCATATATTTCAAAATCAATAACAGAATTCTGGAGAAGGTGGCATATTTCTTTATCTACCTGGTTCAAACAATATTTGTACATTCCTCTCGGCGGAAACAGAATATCTCCTCGCAGAACCTATGTTAATCTTTTTGTTGTCTTTTTGCTTACGGGGCTCTGGCATGGCGCCAGCTGGAGTTTTGTTGTGTGGGGGCTGTGGAATGGGGTATTTATTATTTTTGAGAAAATGAGCGGGTGGAGCAGAGATACTGAAAATATTTTTGTTGGGGTGATAAAGCATATCTATACCATATTTGTATTTGTTTTAGGCTGGGTCATATTCAGATCGGATGATTTATCTTATGCCGTTGTGTATATAAAAAATATGTTCTGTTTAGAGCGAATACATGATATTTCTTATGCTCTTCCATATTATATTGACAGATTTGAGATAATAATTTTTGCAGCGGCACTTATCTGCTCAATTCCTGTTTTCAGAGGTATTCTTGAGGTAAAAAATAAATTCCTGAGATGTTTTGTTAATTTATGGCTGATTGTTTTGTTTATTCTTTCGGCAGCTTCTGTTGCATCATCTACATATAATCCGTTTATATATTTCAGATTCTAGAAGACTCAGAGTGCTGTTTTTTGTTTTTGTTCTTCTCTCAATTTTGTCACAAATTGTTTGAGCCTTGAGATTGCCTCTTTGAGGTTGTCTAAAGAATAGGCATAGGATATTCTCAAAAAGCCTTCACCGCTTTCACCGAAAGCATTTCCAGGGACTGCCGCCACTTTTTGTTCTTCAAGAAAGCGTGTTGCAAATTCTTCGCTGGTCATACCGAATTCTTTTATGCAGGGGAAGACGTAGAATGCACCATATGGTTCGAAGCATTCGAGATTCATTTCTTTGAATGCATTAATAAGAAATCTTCTTCTCTGATTATATGCTTTTCTCATTTCTTCAACGTCGTTGTCACCTTTTCTTAGAGCTTCTACAGCAGCATACTGGCTGGTTGTAGGGGCGCACATAATTGCATATTGATGGATTTTAGTCATTTGTTCGATGATTTCTACAGGTGCGCAGGCATAACCAAGACGCCAGCCTGTCATTGCATAAGCTTTTGAAAAACCGTTGATGAGGATTGTTCTTTCTTTCATCCCTGGAAGGCTTGCTATAGATACGTGGTTACCTTTATATGTCAGAGCGCTGTAAATTTCATCAGACATAACGAGGAGATTTTTTTCTATGATAACTTCAGATATTTCTTCGAGGTCTTTTTGCTCCATAATTGCACCTGTCGGATTATTAGGATAGGGCAAAATGAGAATTTTTGTCTTGTCCGTAATTGCTTCTCTCAGTTCTTGAGCTGTCAGCCTGAATTCGTTTTCGGCTTTAAGATTGATTATGACAGGGGTTGCATCTGCGAGAATGGCACAAGGTTCATATGAGACATAAGACGGCTGAGGGATGATAACTTCATCGCCGGGGTTGATGAGTGCTCGAAGGCCTATATCAATTGCTTCTGAACCGCCTACCGTAACAATAATTTCTGACATCGGGTCATAGTCAATATTTTGAGTTCTTTTCTGGTAGTTTGCGATTTCCTGCCTGAGTTCTTTCAGTCCTGAATTTGACGTGTAAAACGTTCTGCCTTTTTCAAGAGCATAAATCCCTTCATCCCTGATGTGCCACGGGGTTTCAAAATCAGGTTCTCCAACACCGAGAGATATAGCATCTTTCATCTCGCTTACAATATCAAAAAATTTTCTTATGCCTGATGGTTTCAGGGTAACAACTTTATCAGAGAGAGGGTATTTCATGGAGTGATGACCTCTCTTTCATCTTCATGTTTTTTATCGAGGATTGTTCCGTGGTCTTTATATCTTTTGAGGATAAAATGGGTGGCTGTACTCAGTACGCTCTCCAGAGTCGAGAGTTTATCAGAAACAAAGTTTGATATTTCTTTTAGGGACTTTTCCTCAAGAGTGACAAGGAGGTCATATCCGCCAGAGATGAGATAAACCGTTCTGACTTCCGGATATTTGTATATTCTCTCGGCTATTTTATCAAATCCCTGTCCCCGCTGTGGAGTAACTCTGACTTCTATGAGCGCAGTAACTTTTTCAAGAGAAGTTTTATCCCAGTCAATCAGGGTATGATATCCGCAGATAATACCTTCTTTTTCAAGAGCAGAGAGTTCATTCACAACATCGATTTCTTCGACTCCGAGGATAACCGCCAGTTCTTTCAGATCTATTCTGCTGTTTCTTTCTATAATCGACAGTAATTCTTCTCTCATAGCATAAAACTCCTTCTCCTGATAATATTGTTCTTTTTATGATTAATTATAGAGCATAAGTAATTGTTTATGCAAAAAAAGATACAAATTACTCGTTTTTGAGGATTTTTAGGAGGGTATTTGCTCGAATTTTTGAGCGAGCATATTCAATTTGGAAGCTGTTTCAGGTTGAGATGAGAGAATTGAGAGGATTATTCCTAATTCTTCGGTCAAAGCATAAGTAAATTCCGATGAGCCGTCGCCGCCGTGTTGATGGTTAATTTCATGCAGGTATGTTGCAAGCAGTTTGTAAAAGTTTCCTGAGTTGAGGTAGTTTCTATCAATCCAGTGACCGTAGAATTTAGTTGTTTTCAAGTTTTTATCATATCCTGTTATTGCCTGAGCAACGGAGTTATCAAGTTTGCCTTCCTGCGTTTTATCAAATAAAAATACGGGTTGTTCGCAGTCTTCTTCTGAAAATAATTCTGATGAAACATAATCTTTTTTCAGTTGTTGAAGTTGTCTTATGAAAAACAGGTCTTCTTTATTACCTTTTATTATATATTCTTCGGAATATGGAGGAATATTCTTGGCGAATGCTCTGCCTGTATCTAGAACTATTTGTTTTGAAGTTGATGATTGAATAAGTTTTGTTGCCTCTGTGAGGAGTATCATTCTTTTAATTTCATTTTCAGTAGGTTCTACTGGAATATGATTGCTCATTGTTGTATTAATTTCTTCCAGTGTTGGAACAAGATATTTCAGTGCACTATTGACAGGGGTATAACCAAGGAGTGAGAGAAATTCAAGGTCTTTTTCTCCCGTAAATTTCGGTACTGCTACAAATTTTTTGTCTTTGAAGTCAATTCCTATTTTCCTTGAAGATGCTTCTTGCGCAAGAGCTTCTGTTATTTTTGTCATTGCATCATCACGTTTGGGTGATTTCCAGATAGAGTCAAGTTTTATTATCAAATCGAGAATTTCATCATCAGAAAATTCTTCAACAATATTTTCTGAAATCGTTTCGATATCATACTTATTCAGGTATGTTCTATCTCTTGATACGGAGAAAATGGAACTGTCAGGTTTTTTTCTGAAGATTACATCGGCATTTCGAATAGAGTTATCCCAGTTGTCGGTTTTTTCGTATTCAAACCTCTGGGTAAGATACAGATTGCCTTGCTCCCCAGAACCCAGAAGTTTTAACCCGAAGATACCGTTGTCAAAGTCAAGGTTTTGAAAATCTTCATTATAAGGGCTTTCAAACCAGTTCAGGCTGTCTATTATCCTATATATCAGCTCTTTATTATTTGTTGTGAATTCGATGCTATTGCCGTTTTGTTCTGGTACTTTTTCGAGAGTTCTTTGCATTATAGCTGAGTCTAAGTCATCTGAGCTTCTTGAAAGCGTAATCTGCCAGTCGGCGCTTGAGTATTTTACATAGTCCGTTGAAAATTTGCCTTTTTTGTCTTGACGGGCAAGAAGATTGCAGGCAAGGATTTTTGAGCCTTCTCCAAAGCCTCCTGCGGATGTTGTATCATTGAATTTTGTGCCTTTGCCTATATATTGTATAAAATCATAGGGGTATGTGCTGTTACCTTTTATTTTTACGGTGTATTTTTTTGTTGTACGGTCGTATTGTATGTTGAGGCGGGTTCCTTCCAATGTTTGGTTGTGTCCGTCGTAGAAATTTTGCATTATATCTCTTGCTATTTTTGAATCAGACCAGTTTACGACAGCTCCATAACGTATTGTCAGGTCAGTATTTGAGGTTTTGTTGAGATATTGTTCTTGAGATTGTGTTATGTAAGCATTTGGGGCATATTCAGGTTTGTAGTGGCTATTTTCTGCAATTGGGATTGTATAGTCAAGAGAGTTTGTTTTTTTTAATTCTGCTTTCAGTTCTTCAGTGTTGATTTTGGGGGCTGAGGAATCTTTCGGGGTCGGGACATACGGACCTGTGTAGACAGCTTTTTTTTGAAGTTTATCACGGTTGTAGTTATAAACCTCTTCGGTTCCTCCGAAGATATTTTTTTTAGCTCCGATTACTTGCGGCAGCTCGTTATAGGCATAAGGGAGAGCCGGTTTCTCAAGTTTTTGTTCTATATACTTTTGATATGTTTTATTATCCGTATCAGAGATATAAAATTCATCAATAGTAAATTGATTGGGTTGATTGCCAGAGAATGAGGTGTTTTGCGGTTTTGATGAACGGATAAAAACATCTGATAGGGAAGGTTGTTTGAGAGTATATTTTTCTGTTTTTTGTTGATATTGTTGTAAGAAAACAGGGAGGGTAATCGGGGATATGTTCATAGTCTGCCTTTTTATTTTGGGTATTGGAATATAGATATAAAGTTTGTGAGAAAAAATTTTTGATAAGAATTTTTTATTCTGCTAAATTCTTGCAACAAAAGAGAAAGAGGCTGTTTTATCAGCCTCTTTCTCTTTGATTTTAGGTTAAATTTGTTTGATTATCCGGCATGGATTTCCGACGGCGACGACATTTTTTGGAATATTTTTTGTTACGACGCTGCCTGCGCCGATTACTGTATTGTCACCTATCTCAACACCCGGGAGGACTGTTACGTTGCCGCCAATCCATGCGTTATTTCCGATGGATATCGGTTTTGCGCTTTCCAATCCTGAGTTTCTTTCTTCTGCGTTAATAGGATGAATTGCCGTATAAAATCCGCAGTTCGGTCCTATAAACACATTATCCCCAAAGGTAACTTTTGCGCAGTCGAGGATTACGCAGTTATGGTTTATATAAAAGTTGTTGCCGATTTCGATGTTATAGCCATAGTCGCAGTAGAAGGATGATTCGATGAGAAATTCATCCGTTGTTTTTGAGAAAAGTTGTTTTATGATATTTTTTCTTGCTTCTCTCTCTGATGGTGGCAGGGTGTTGAATTTGCAGCAGAGGTCTTTTGCTCTTGCTCTGTCGTTGATGAGGTTTTCTGTATTCGGGTTGTATATGAGACCTGATATCATTTTTTCTTTTTCGTTCATGAATTTTACTTCCTTTTTTGTATGAGTGTTGTGTTTTTCTCGACGTTTTTTGTTACGATGCTGCCGGCTGCTATCATTGCATTTTCGCCTATTGTAACTCCCGGGAGAATCGTTGAATTTGCGCCGATAGAGGCACCTTTTTTGATGATAATTTTTTCGAGTTTAAAGTTTTTGTTTCCTGATTTTGGATATCTGTCGTTGCAGAACGTGACATTCGGACCGATGAAGACATTATCTTCAATTTCTATTCCATCCCAGATTTGGACTCCGTTTTTTATGGTAACGTTATTGCCTATTTTTACGTCATTTTCGATGAATACATGCGAGCAGATGTTGCAATTTGAGCCGATTTGGGCGTTTTTGAGGATGACGCAGAACTGCCAGATATTTGTGTTTTCTCCTATATTTTTACTTTGGACATCCGAGAGGGGGTGTATCATTTTTTCACCTCTTTCAGGAAGTCGTCGTAGTTTCTGATATATTCTTTTTCATCGAAGTATTCGCTTGCGAGTATCATGAGTTTGCAGCCATAAGAGAAGTGGCGCATTTCTCTCCACATATTTTTGCCGATATAGAGCCCTACATCAGGTCTGTTAAGCCAGAGAGTTTCTCTCGTTTTTCCATCATCGAGGACAAACTGGCAGGCTCCATCCATTGCCACGATAATTTGTTCGAGTGTTTTGTGGGCGTGTTGTCCTCTTTCCTGATCGGGAAGTGTGTCGAATATATAGTAGACACGTTTAATTTCGAACGGGATGTTTTTGTTTGCTTCTAAAGAAACGAGTTTACCCCGTTCATCCCCGAATACTTTCATTTGTATAAGTTTGTAGTCCATGTATTTTCCTCTTCGGTGTTTGGTTTTTATTTTAGCATTTTCTTATGAATAGAGGAAGGGAATCAGGGGGACTCTGTTTGTGAGAATCAAAGTATTTTTTGCAAGGAGACTTTTGAAGATAATAAAAATCCCTCTGATATTAATTCAGAGGGATTTTTTGTTGAAGAAGTTTTTTATTTTTGCATTGCTTTTTTGACTTCTTTTTTGTATTTTTCAACGTTTGGCTGGAGCACTTCTGGCATTGCCTCAGTTTGAGGGGTGATATTGCCTTTTTCTCTTCTCAGGATGTTTCCTGTATATAGAGTTTCGAAGTGTTTCAGCTCGATAAATCTTGCGATTGATTCTACGCTGAAGTCTTTGATTTCGATTTGAGATACGGGATGTTGTGCGCTGTAAGCCGAGATTACTCCTTCTAGGACGGCTGATGTCACTTTATCCTGCGGTGTTGCATAAACAAAAGTGAAGAAAGAGTCTTTGTTTGCTTCATCGAGGTCTGCTTCAGCATTGTAGTGGAGGTATCCAGGACCAACGTTTGTATCTGTTGAGATTTGAGCTTTCAGAGATTCGTTCTTGAGCTGTTTTTCCCATAGAGTAGTTCCCATGAAAGCATCGCCGAAGTATTCAACAAAATGTTTGTTTTTTCCTGAGTTTTTAGCTTCCACGTTGAAGGCTGCAAGCTTGAGAGCTTCGTTTTTGTTGATATCCGGATTAAGGAAGTCCTTTTGTGCATTCAGTGAAGCTTTGAGCATATTTGCAGTTTCTTCTTTCGATACGCCTGCATAAGCAAGAGTGAAGATGGTTGCATCATCGAAGATAGAAAATCTGCCGCCTACATCATCATGAACTAAGCCTGAGAGTTTTATTTCTCCAGAGTTGACAATTCTTCTCAGGTTGCTTTTTTCGCTTGATATATCTGTCATAGCGATAAATCTGTCAGAAACATCATCTTTCCCGAGATGTTCTTGCATAAGTTTTTTTGCGCTTTCATATGCTGTTGTTGTTTCAAGAGTTCCGCCTGATTTTGATACTACAAGGAATTTTGTCTTATCGAGATCAAGAGTGTTGATAAATCTTTTGAAGCTCTCAGGGTCTACTGAAGAGTAGAAGTGGATATGAGCATCCATTCCCAAAAGTTTCATCATAGATTCCGTTGTATGTCTTGAACCGCCTATGCCCAAGATAGCAAGGTCTGTATATTTGCCTTCTTTTGCTTTTTGAGCAAGGTCATAAAGTGCGTTCAGGTTGTTGAGCTGGTTGTTTGGAAGAAAATCTATCCAGTTCAGAAATTGTCCGCTTCGGCCTGCCCTTGAAGAAACGTCTTCGACTGCTTCTTTAGCAAATTGAGCGTATTTTGAGAGGTCGAGCGAACCGATTTTTACGTTTACATTTTCCATAGTTGCATTTTCCATAAAGATTACTCCTATATATTTTGTATTTATTATGCAACGCAAGAGGGGTATTTGCAATAATAAGTTACAAACTGTCAAAAAAGTCTTTGATGATATAGAGAGTTTTTCAAAATGTAGTTTTTTATGAATGCAGTCCCGTACCAAACTTAATCTTTCCCCCTTGCGCTTGGCAAAAATGCAGAAAATATTTGGCTCTGAGAAAAAAGTTTATTTTTACTGTTTTCTTAGATAATACATTTGATTTTGAAAGAATTTATAAAGATAAAAGAAACGCTAATTTATTAAAAAAGAGGAATTTCTTCAAAGAAATTCCTCCTTTTGCTAGTGCTAATTTTTAAGAGCTTTTTCTATTGCCTGTTTATATTCTTCAAAGAGTTTTGAAGTTTCTTTTTGCCATTCTGCAGCGTCTGTTTTATCCACCTGTTTTGAATTTGAGGTATTGATATCTTTTACTATAGATTTGTGCTGATCTGCGAGTTTGTCGAAGAATTCTGCTGTTTTTGTATCTCCTTTTTCTTTGAGGATATCAGCGTATTCGTCTTCAAGAGGCGCCATTTCTTCTATGATTTTGTCCTGTTCTTTTATTTCATCGTAAGCTTCCGCATCTTTTGATATACCGACAGTCCAGAATAGAGATTCAAATAAAGCGTCTTTTATAGCTTTCACATCCTGGTCCGCTTCAACGCCTAAGGCTGCTTCATAGTCTTCGAAGGCAGCTTTTAGTGCTTTAGTTGCTTTTTTTCTGTTTTCTGCTTCAATATGAAGGTCTTCCGGTAAATCTTCCAACTCTGCATAAAGAGGCAGCATCTCTTCTTCCAGTATTTGCTCTGCTTTTTGGTCTTCACCGTTGTAGCCGGCTATTTCATATTCAAGATAAGCGTTTGTATATTTCATATTTAAATTGTTTGCCTCGGTCAGTTCAGGATAAGCGCTTATTTCTTGAGTATATGCAGTTTGGGCATTCTCAAGGGCTTTTTCAAGGTTTTTGGCGGCTTCTTCTTCTGAGAGAATATCACCTGTTCTCACGAAGTTTCCATAGTTATCGTAGTGAGATACTTTTTCTTTTTTCCCGAGATATTTTTGGTAATTATCTGTTGTGATAGTTTTTGCGTCAGAGGCGTTTTCTTCGTCTATGCCGTATATGCTTTTTGATAGAGTACGACCTTTATTATAAGAACCTATTTTAACAGATTTGGCGCTGCCGTCTTTGTTGTATAAGACTTGAACAGTTTCAGAAATTCTGCCGAGAGCATCTCTTGAAATTTGAGTTTCTGAAATTGGCTGAGGAGAATTTTTTGAAGAAAGTTCTTTTTGGCTTACCACTCCTTCATAGCGTTGTTTTTTTGATACTTTTCCGTTTGTAAAAATTTGTTTTTCGGTGTATGTTTTTCCATTTTTTGTAATGGTTGCTATTCTTGATTGTTCACCGTTTTGTGAGGTTATTTTTCCGTAGTCTACAGATGTTGTATTTCCGTTTTTTGCTACGGTTGTTTTTGTATCAAGGTTACCGTTTTTATCATAGGTATAAGTTGTTTTGGCACCTGTTATACTGTTGGTTTTATTTTTTGATGTAAGATTTCCTTTTGAGTCATAAGAATAAGAGGTTTTTGAAATGGTTTTTCCTGTTTGTGTTATTGTTATAGTCTTTTGGGGCTTTTTGTCCTCATTATAAGTTGTTGTTTTGTGAGTATTATTATCAAAGTCTGTTGTCCGTTTTTTCTTGAGAACTCCTTTTTCATTGTAAGAATAAGTCGTTTCTGTCTCAACTTTTCCTTGTTTGTCTGATACGCTTCTTTTTACGGGTTTATTATCTTTATAGTTTATTTCTGTTTGTGTACCGTCTTTAGCTGTTGTTATTTTGGATGATTTTTGACCGTTTTTATTGTAGTTGATTACTACTGTATTGCCGTTTTTGTCTTTTGTTGTTTTTGTCTTTGTTTGTCCGTTTTTATATTTGGTTATTTGAGTTTCGCTAACTTTTGTCGCATTCAGCAGGCTTGCTTTTTTTGTTGATTTTGCAGCTTTCTGTTGTGCAGCAGCGCTTTTTGAAGTTTCTTTTTCTGCTGTGTTTGAGGTTTGTTGTGCAGCAGCATTTTTTGAAGCTTCTTTTTTTGTTGTTTTTTCTTTAAATGCTTCAAAGTATTCCTGATAAAGTTTTTTGGCTGTCTTCTGGTCTCTTTTATCAAAATTTTCTATGAATTCTTTTTGAGTTACTTTGCCGTCTCCGTTTTTGTCAATTTTTTTCAATTCTTTTTCTGATAGACCGTTCGTCAAATCCATTCCTTTGCCTGTAAGTTTATCTTTTATTTTTTTTGATGATTTTTGTTTGTTTAATACTTCATTGCTTTTTAGCGCAAGCTGATTAATATCTACACTCATTTTTTTCTCCCATAGATAACAACGTAGTATTTTTCTTATCGGATGAATAATTCTTTTCTTTATGATATTGTGATGATATGACATAATTTGTTACAATATTTTAGGGATGTTTTTATGTCAAAAGAGAAGAAGAAGGGAAAAAATAAATTCAATTTGAAAAATATCGGAGTTGATGTGGATAAGAATGAGTATCGTGAAATAGTGTTGTCAAATTCGAATTTTCCCGAGGCTGTCTTTTCTAAGAAAAAGAAATTTTATGAATAGTTATGCTAAAATAAAATAGAATCCGGTACATTGAAAATTTTATATGGGGACGTTTTGGTCTTGACAGGGCGGTTCGCATAATCAGGCTGCGAGTCGGAGTGCTGTTCTCCGTTACAAACAAGCAAAAAACAATAAATGGCAAATCTAATGTCATCAATGCCGAATTCGCTTTTGCTCCGGCAATGGCTGCTTAATCGAACTTAAGCATCGGCCACTGAATAATCCCTGCCGGTCGGATTATTCGGTCAACCATACCGGCTGCGTGCGTTCTATGAGAGTATGTGCGCATTAAGCTTTCTCTCAAGCCGGGCACGGTTAAATTGCTCAGCCCATAGTTAGGAGTCGGTTGTATCCGTCTTTGGGTGAAATCAATTTATAACCTACGCTCGTAGACGTCTAATTATGTCCGTTTTGGACGCGGGTTCGATTCCCGCCGTCTCCAGTTTTTTGAAGTTTTCTTTTTTTATAATAACATCAAAAGGCGAAAATGCTTGTGCGATAATGTTTTTGCCGTCGAACAAAAAGTTCGAACACACGAGTTTTAATTTAACGACCAGATTGATTTGCACGGATACTTTGATTATTTTGGAGAGCCTGCTCCGTGAGGGCGTTTTCAGGTCGGAAAATTAAGTTTACCAAAAAAATCAAACTGCCGAACTGGACTTTTTTCGGACTGTACGGATAGATTGAGATTTTCTTAATATAGCTGAATTGCACACCGATTTTGAAGTGTACAGATAAAATGATTATTTTTGTAAAGTCCAGTTTCATAAGGAATTAAAAACTTGAAATTAAATCGAAAAAATTTAACAAATTATGCAAAATGAATTCTAATAAGTAAAAAATCGTTACTTTGTAAAGATTTTTAGACAACTAAATAAAATTAATAAATTTTAATTTTTATGGTATCTTATAGAAGAGGGAATTAGATGTCATTTCTAAAAATAATAAACGAGAATTTGAGACCCAAAAAAGACAATAATGAAGTTATTGTACTTGATCTATTTGCTGGTTGTGGAGGGTTGTCACTAGGCTTTGAAGCAGCAGGATTTACAACAGTGGGTTACGAAATGAATAGGGCGGCTTCTGATACATATAATGCGAATTTATCAGGCATTTGCTACAATGAGAAATTATTCGTTGGCTTTAGATATCCCAAAGCCGATATTGTGATAGGAGGTCCACCTTGTCAGCCTTTTAGTATTAGGGGCGTGCAAAAAGGTATGGAAGACGCAAGAGACGGCTTCCCTATATTTATAGATGCGATTAAGACAATTCGACCTAATATTTTTATGTTTGAAAATGTTAGGAATTTGATGTATTCACACAAATGGTATTTAGAATTAATAATAAATGAATTAACCAATTTAGGATATAAAATAAGTGTTAATTGCCTGAATGCTGTTGATTATGGGGTTCCACAAAATAGAGAGAGATTAATTGTAGTAGGGCATAAAAATAATTTTACTTTCCCAAACAAAGAAAATAAAAAAGTAAATGTAGAAGATGCTATTGGCGATATGATGTATACAACCCCACCAGATAGTAAGTTTTTAACAAAATCTCAAGATGAATATATAGCAAGATATGAAAAAGCATCTTGTTGCAAAGTTCCTAGAGATTTACATCCTGATAAGCCAGCAAGAACTCTTACCTGTAGGAATCTAGCAGGAGCAACTAGTGATATGCAAAGAATAAAATTGAAAGATGGTAAAAGAAGACGTTTACTACATAGAGAAGCTGCACGACTTCAAAGTTTTCCCGATTGGTTTGAATTTTGTGGAAACGAAACCGAGCAATTTAATCAAATAGGCAATGCGGTTCCACCCCTTATGGCATATAAAATTGCTCTTGCAATAAAAGATTCATACTATAATTTATGCAAACAAAATGATAATTATTGTTATAGCAAACAACTAAATATTTTAGAGGCGATATGAGAATAAAATTAACTGGAAACAAAAATAATAAACTTCAGAAAATAATTTTTGATACGTTGGATATTTTAAATTTCATAGGCATTCCACTCGATAATTTGTCTGATAGAAGAAAAGAGCGTATGGTTTTAGCTTTATTAGCCGTAGGTAATATAAAAAATTCTTTTTCAGAAGTATTAACAATTAATGATAATTATTTTCTAAAAACAAGAGATATTATTGAATTTGAAAATAAATATTATTCTGAAAATATTTCGTCTGGCTCGTACGATGATATAAGAAGAAAAGATTTGATATTATTAGTATCTGCTGGAATTGTTTTTAACTCCTGTATGTTGGAAGAAAAGGCAACTAATAATCCTACTCGAGGATATGGATTAAATCCTCTGTTTGCTTCTTTAATAAAGGCATATGGCAAATCAAACTGGGAAGTAGAATTAAATAAGTTTTTATTTGAAAATAAATCTCTTAAAGAAGAAATGGAACACAGAAGAAATTTACAAAAGATTCCTGTTGCACTACCTTCTGGTGAAAATATTGAACTGTCATTTGGAGAACATAACGTACTACAAAAAGAAATTGTAGAGAATTTCCTTACCAAATTTGGTTTTAATTCGCAAGTGTTGTATATTGGTGACACTACAAACAAGTTTTTATACAAGGATGATAAAAAATTAGAAGAATTAAAATGTTTTAATATAAAGCACGAAGAACTTCCTGATGTGATTGCTTATAGTAAAGACAAAAATCTGTTATTTTTATGCGAGGCAGTACATAGTGCAGGTCCAATGAGTGAAATAAGAGTAAGAAAATTAAAAGAACAATTGAATAAATGTACGGCGGAGATTATTTTCATAACAGCTTTTTTGACAAAAAAAGATTTCAAAAAATGGATTTTAGATATAGCTTGGGAAACTGAGGTTTGGATAGCTGAAACGCCAGAACACATGGTACATTTTAATGGATACAAATTTTTAGAAATACATTAGTTTCTAGTATACTTCAGGTTCTATTTAGTTTATCAAAATGGCATAAACTTAACCTTAAATGAATATATAAAACTTTTCTTGTCCTGTTTCGGACAATTTATGAAATAGACTTGATATTCTGAAGAAATGAGTTATCATTAAAGATGAAAGGGTTCGGATCCCACCCTTCCCATATCAAACTACATGTACAAAATAGTCAAACCAGGTGTTATTTTACAGTCGAACAAAAAGTTCGAACACACGAGTTTTAACATTTTTATTTTTTCTGAAGGCGTTTGGCGTAAATACGCACTATGAGCGTTTTTACAGAGTTCGAACAGAGTTTCGGCGTTCTCCAAAAAAGTTCGATTGACACGTAGTGTTGAATTATATTTTATTAAAATTTCATCAAGTTCATTTTGCCATTGATTTTTTTTATTAAAATAAAATTCATCTTCGATAATCCCGTCGGCTCTGTCTTCATATAGTTTTTGTATGCGGCTTTTCAGGAGTTTTATTCTTTTATTGAGGGCTTCAAGTGATTTTATATCGCCTGAATGTATAGTTTAGTCAGGCTTTTTCATATCAACTATCTCTGCTTTGGGCAGATCCACATCGAGGATTATTTTCCCGCTGAACCAGTCATCAATCTGTTTGTCTGTTATTTGACCGCAGTCTATTGCTTGCTGCAGTATCATAAACTTTTTGATTGTTGACTCAGATTCAGTGCAGACATCTGTTTCAAGCACGGCATCCGTGAATGCTGAGGTAGAGAGATGTTCAAAGAGCACATCATTCATCTTTCCAAGCCGGTCAAATGATTCCTGCAATCTCGGAAACTCAAGAAAATACGGCATAGCAAACGGACGAATCTTTGGAAGAAATTTGTCATCAAGACCGTTCATTATTTCTATATTTTTTTTCAGTGTATCTGTATCATTATAATCAAATCCTATGTCCATCAACTCTCTTTTTCCGAGTTTTTTGGAATATCTTTCATCAAGTGATTTGAGTATCGTCAGTCTGTTTATTACGTTTTCTCTTGATTCAATGAATTCTTCAGGTGTTGATAATGGAACACTTGCGCCATGTTGAACAGCATCTATTTCTTTTTTGTATTTATCAATAAAATAGTCGCATTTTTCTTCTATTGTTTTCAACTTTTTGGGTCTTTGAGGCATATTGATTATCTGTGCCCGTCCCATACTATCAAGCGCATCCTGAGCACTTGCTTCAGGCTGTTTTAATGTTTGAGGTTCTTTTTTTATATTTTTTTTGTCATCATCTTTCCCTGAAAAAGAAACTATTTGAGGGAGCGAAATTTTTTGTATGTTCATAACCGTTCCTTTTTTGTATGTTTTTTTTAACAAAACAAACGGACTTGAAAAATTGTCAGAAGATTAAAATTTTATAAACCATTCTATTAGCGGTTTTGATTTGCCGCAGACAAATCCGAGTTCTTTTGTGATTTCAGGATTTGTCAATGTTTTTAAACTCAGATTATAAGCGCATGGGAGGGGTTTGATTCCTGATTTCTTCCACATTTCATCTGATATTATATTTTTTCCGGCATCATAAACGGATGAATAGTTTAGTCCTATTTTTGCGCAGTCAGGTATTTTATTTTTTTGTATGCCGTTTTCTTCAACAAAAAACATAAGCCCGTGTGTTCTGCAGATAATCGGACGAAACTCATATATGCTGCAGATGTCATCAAACAAAAAAGGGCAGGCATGGCGGAAACGTGGTTGTTTATTTTCTTTTGCCTGCGAGATGAGATTATTTATTTTCTTTTTGATTGCATCTTTTTTATCTTGTTTAAGTTTTTCATATCCGAACATAAGGTATTTCATCTCTACTTCTGAGAGAGGAAATTCTCCGTTTTTGCAGCAGTGAGCACACCCTTTCCTGCAGAGAATGTATGGTTTTTGTTCATCAAAATGTTTTTTGATTACTCTTTCTTCAAGAAGAGTCAAATATATTTTGTAGTTTTCAAGCTCCATAGCAGGAATTTTATCACAATTCATACTTAACATTCCATACTCAGCCGGGTTGTAAGGAAGAAAGAGGAGTTTCTTCAGTATGGAGGTTCACATTTTTTGAACTCTGATTACTCTTAGTGGCAATATTTTTTGACTTTTTGTTTTTATATAAACATAGGGGAACTACTGCATTTAGGTTACGGGTTTTTAAAATTGAATAGAATAAATTCTGTTTTAAATTTAAATAACTTATCAAACATCGGATTTGGAGAAGCTCCGTATAATCAATATACGCATCAATCATCTCCTCTGAAAAATGACTCATTTGAATGTTCTTCCAAAAAGGAGAATACGGGCTTATTTTCAAATCCGATAAAAAAATGTATTACTCTATATAGTCCGTCGTTATTTCTCAATCAATATATGACAGAAAAAACGATTTCGAATGCAATTGCAACAAACCCGAGAATTAAAGAACTGCTCGGTTCAAAAGGACTGAATCCGGTGATATATATGCAAAATCTTGATGCATCGAAAAGTCATTTTATAGAAACTTATGATAAAGCGAAAGCTCTTGCAAACAGGCATAATCTCAAAGATGATGATTTGACGGCAGCATTGCAGGGCGCTCTTCTGCATGATATAGGAAAAGTATTCATTCCTCCGGAAATTTTGAACAAACCATCAGAGCTGACACCAGATGAGAAGGCTGTTGTTGATTTGCATACGGAACTTGGCGCAGAAATTCTCAAAACTACTGATTTGAGTGCAAAAACAATCGAAGCTGTACGTCTTCATCACACATCATTTGATGATGTGCAAAAAGCTAAGAATTTGCCTGCTCAAATAGTATCTGTAGCTGATTCTTATTCAGCTTTGAAAGAAGACAGGCCATACAAACCAAAGATGGATGATGTGATGGCAAAACAAACAATGCAGAAGGATAAAGAGCTTAATCAGCAGCTTGTCGAAGAAGCTTTTTGAAGATTATTTTTTCATAACTTCAGATAAAATACTTCTAAATTCTTCATTTTTCTTTAATTCTTTAAAAAATCCTGCCATTTTTTTTAGTGCATCTATGCCTTCTTGCGTGGATTCAACAGGTTTTTTCATCATATCATCCACAAAATTGAACATATCTAAAAAAGTTTCCTTCAATTCCAAATCATCATATTCAGGGGCAGAAAGTTGTTGCCTCATTATTTGTATATAGTTTGACACATTCTCCATTGTTTGTTTTTCAGTAGCAGGATCAATCTTTCCTTTTGTAGTAAGTTGTCTAAAGTATTCCAAACCGTCTTCTCCAATCTGTCTAAGCTGTTTTGCTTCATCCGACAGCTCTTCAGGGATGTCCTCTGAGTCAATAGATTTTATAGTTTTTTTAAAAAAATTCTTTCCGTTGTCAAAAAATTGTGTAATCCCTTTTTGAACTTTTTTTGAAAGTCCGAGTTCTGATAATGCTTTTTCAAACGGAGTTTTTCTTAGCGGTAATCCTTTAAAGGAAACAGTGTCTGTATTATAAGAATTTAAATTATAGTTATTTTTACTTAAAGAAGAACTGTAGGAATTCTGAGTTTTATTTCTGCCTGTAGCTGGGTGAGAAAAATTTACCGGAGTAATATACATATAACCAAATCCTTTCCTTTCTTTTTTGTTAGCTAAACAAGTCGTTTGTCACATCTAACAACTCTCTAAGAGCATTCTCCAGTTCAGGAGGCGCTTTAGGAGCTCTGTGTTTTAATACGGCAGCTGTCGCTATAGAGGCAACTGCGATGACTGCTGCAGTAACTGCAATTATTTTCGCTTTTTTGGTCGAAAATAATTTTTTTGCTTTTTCCAATAAATTGTTTTTCTCTTCTTTTGGAGTTTTTTCGATAAGATTTTGTTTTTGAGGCAATTGTTGATTTTGCTTTACTTCAACAGGCTTGGATGGAAGTTGTCCTTGAGTTCTTGGCTTCTCAAAATCGCTGAAAGGACTTTTTGGGGGAATGTTATTTACTGCCATAATAATGTCCTTATTTTATGCACAGTAGAGTAAAGTTGATAAATAAAAAAAGTTACCAACAGAAAACCAATTATGAAATAATTATTTACATCTCAAAAAATACAAAAAAATAGCGGCAACGGGATTCGAACCCGTGTCAGCAGAATGAGGGTCTGCGATCCTGAACCACTAGACGATGCCGCTATGTTGTTTTATGACATTAGAAATTGTATCAAACGACAAAATAAAATCAAGTACAAAATTTTCAGAACAAATTTTTTGCTATATAATTTTTGGGGAAAATTTTTTGAGAAGGAAAAATGAGAAAGAGTGCATGTCTTTTGCCGCTGGCTCTTGGTACTTTCGGGCTTGGTTTGACAGAATATGTAATGATGGGAATTTTACCTGATACCGCAAAAGCTATGGGGGTATCAATTCCTGCTGCAGGTAATTTTATATCATTTTATGCCCTCGGGGTTGTTTTTGGATCCATACTGCTTGTTATATTCGGGAGGAGCAAACCTCTCAAGAGTGTACTTCTCGTTCTTGTATCTGTTTTTACCATTGCAAATTTGCTGACGGCTTTTGCAAACAACTATTTTGTCTTCTGTCTTCTAAGATTTATTGCAGGATTGCCGCATGGTGCCTTCTTCGGCGTCGGAGCGATTGTTGCAGACAAACTCGCAGACAGAGGAAAAGGAAATCAAGCTGTTGCTACAATGGTATCCGGGATGACTATTTCAAACCTTGCAGGTATCCCTCTTGGAACGTTCATCAGCCATAATTTTTCTTGGCGTCTTACTTTTCTTCTTGTAGGGTTATTCGGCTTTTTTGTGCTGTATTCTATAATTCGTATGATACCTCATATTTCCCCTCTGCCAGATACAGGATTTCGGGGGCAGTTTAGAATATTCAAATCTCTTGCTCCATGGCTGTTGATAGCGGCTGTTATTATGGGCAATGGCGGCATATTCTGCTGGTATAGTTATATAAATCCTCTTCTTGTTAAAGTTTCACACATTGCTCCTCAATATGTTTCTTTGATGATGATTCTTGCAGGAGCAGGCATGTGTGTCGGGAATTTTTACGGGGGAAAACTATCAGATAAGTTCTCTCCGTCAATAGTAGCCGGCATTACACAGCTAATCGCCTGTATAGCTCTTGTGCTTATATTTTTCTTTTCGTCAAATGCTTTTGTATCCGTATTTCTGATGTGTGTATGTACTGCATGTTTGTTTGCGGTGTCTGCTCCTCAGCAGTTGTTGTTAATCAAAAATGCAAAAGGCGGAGAGATGCTTGGAGCATCTTGTTCTCAGATATCTTTCAATTTGGGTAATGCTATAGGCGCTTATGTCGGAGGATTGCCGATTGAACACGGGCTTGGTTATAACTACACCGCTTTTCCAGGTGCAGTCTTTGCTTTTATCGGGTTTGCTATTTTATTCTATTTTTATAAACGATATGAATATAAAAGGTTGTAAGTTGATTTAGTAAGAGACTTCCACTCAGAAAAATTTTTAAACATAATTATTAATAAATATTTTAAAAGTATATATAAAATAAATATTTTTTAGCACTTTTTTATGTGAACCTGTGTTTATATATACATAGAGAGGAAAACAAAACACAGAAGAGAGCAAATCTAAGTCTACACAAGAGAGAACGAAGAGAGAAAACAAAAACCTACCGCAGAGAGAACAAGAAAAAAGAGAGAAACTACCACACACCACATACTTAACCTAACAGAGAAATTCTACAAAGCTAAAAATCGACCGACGGGTCGTTTTTTTTTGCTTTTTTATACTGCTTTATCATTGTCAAAGTTTCTGTTGTTCATAGGATTCCAGCTGTCTTTCAGATTATTTTTGATGAGATTTTGATAAAATTTTTCTTTATAATCCAACAATGCAAGTTGTTTTTTTAAATCTTCCATCTGCTGCTGCGCTTTGTTTTTTGTTGCTTGAATAATTTCATAGCGTTCTTGAATTGTTGAGTCGCCTACTATGCACAAATCAATATATCTTTTTATCGCTTTATTCTCTGTACCGACAGAACGCAGGCATTTGACTATTCTGACCCATTCCAAATCACTCTCGGAGAACTGGCGTATATTATTTGCATCTCTTTTAATAAACGGAAAAAAACCGCTTTTTGCCCAAAATCTGAGAGTATGCTCAGATACATCCATTTTTTCTGCGACTTCTTTTATTGTATACATATCAGATTCCTTATTCTTCTGAGTAAAAATATATTAGCACAAAAAAATATCTGATAGTAACTCTCAAGAAAAGGAACTTATATAGCAAATTCCTCATATACTGCTAGAAGTCCGTCATTCTGAGGGCTTTAGCCCGAAGAATCCTTTTTGTTTAGATACTTCGCTAACGCTCAGTATGGCGTTGTTGTAAAGATTTTGGACGGAATTTGCGGTATAAATCCCCTGCAAAATAGTTTATAAAAATTTCTCTTTCAGCTTGGATAAAAAGAGATTAGCGGCAGGTGAGAAAATCTGATATTTTTTCCATACAATATCTAATCCTGATTCAAGCTTTGGAGAAAGAGGTCTGAAAACGATGTTGCTTGTATGCATGGTGTTTACAAGTTTATCCAACGTTAAAGCATATCCTATCCCCTCTTCAACCATAATTCTTGCATTGTAAACAAGATTGTATGTAGCAACCACATTCATTTTTTCAAAATTTCCGCCAAACCATTCAAGAAAGTCATTTTTCACTGAAGTTCTTCTGACAACCTGTCTTGAACATATGAGAGGCAAACCATATAAATCATCAAGTTTTATTTCTTCTTTTGACGCAAGAGTGCTGTTTTTTTTCATGAGAACTCCCCACACATCTTTTGATGGGAGCGTGATATACTCATATTTTGATAAATCTGTCGGCTGGATTAAAATACCAAAGTCTAAAAGCCCCTTATCCAAACGTTCGGTAACATCCTCGGCATTTCCGCTGTAGAGATGATATTTGATTGCAGGATATTCATCCTGCATATTTTTTACCACCTCTGCTATGTATTTCATAGACTCTGTTTCTCCACCGCCGATATAAACATCACCGCTTACGGTATCTGAGATTGAACGGAACACTGACTCCGTTTTGTCAACCATATCAACTATTTCTTCGGCTCTTTTTCTCAGAATCATTCCTTCAGGGGTCAGAGAAATATTGTGGCTTCCTCTGACAAAAAGCTTTTGCCCCAGTTCTTTCTCCAAATCCTGCAGCTGCCTTGAGAGTGTCGGTTGCGTAAGATGTAAAAAATTTGCAGCTCTTGTAATGCTGCCTTCCCTGGCAACCGTCAGAAAATATCTTAATACCCTTATTTCCATAATATAACCTCGTTTGCCGCTGTTTTATTTTATCATTCCAGTGTTATGCCTGTCAAGCATTATGTAGTATATAGTATAAGTATTTGCTATTTGGCTAAAACAGGTCATAATAAAAAAATAAGGAAGAAATGATTATGATGCAGACAGCAAATATTATCTCCAATCTGAAAGATGCAGGATGTTCTGATATGTTGATAGAACATGCTGCAAATCGGCACGCAAAAAGAGCGGCTGCGTTTGTTGAACGAACACAGGAACTCTCTTCTTGATTCAATTCACGATAATCAGAAAAAACTTGATTGTCTTGATTATCTGATTTTTGAGATGAAGCATCAACAGGGGGTATAAAAATGGAATACATCATATTGAACAATAATCAAAAAATGCCTGTGCTGGGTCTTGGGACTTATGCTCTGCGGGGATATGAGTGCGAAAAATGTGTATCGGAAGCTATAGAAGCAGGATACAGCCTGATAGATACAGCACGTATGTACGGGAATGAAAAAGAAGTCGGGAATGTTATCAAAGATGCAAAAAGAGAAAGTCTTTTTATCACAACAAAGTTATATTCTCCGAGTGCATCTTATGAAAGAGCCAAAGCGGATATAAACAGTTCTCTTGATAATCTTCAAACTGATTATATTGACATGTTGTTGATTCATGAACCTTATTCGGAGAGTCTATCCATGTACCAAGCAATGAAAGAGGCTCTTTCAGCAGGTAAGGTCAAAGCAATCGGAATTTCAAATTTCAATAAACGGCAATATCTTGATTTTATAAAACACTGTGAAGTTATTCCCGCTCTAAATCAGGTTGAATGCCATGTTTTCTACAGGCAAAAAGAACTGCAGGAAATACTTGAAAGACATAACACGCATATGCAGGCATGGAGTCCGTTTGCCTGCGGAAAAAATAATTTTTTCAACAATTCAATTTTGAAAGAAATCGGAAGAGCTTACGGTAAAACCGCTGCGCAAATCGGATTGAAATATCTTGTCCAACAGGGAGTTTCCGTAATTCCAAAATCTTCAAAAACTCAAAGACTAAAAGAAAATATAGATATTTTTGATTTTTGCCTTGAGGAATCTGATATGAGAAAAATTGAAACGCTGAACAGCAACAAAACACTGTTCGGATGGTACTGAAGGAGGAACCAATGGATATAATAAGAGTAAATACACCAAGAGGTCTGGAACTCAAAGGAGCGATGTGGGGAAACACATCAATGGATACGGTTGTCGTTATGATGAGCGGAATATGTTCCAATGTATTCCAGAATGACCTGCTTCCTGCAACGGGAGAGCTGCTTTCTCAAAATAATATAGCTTTTATCGCAGGACATGCTATGGATGCATTCTCTTTCTTCTGCTACTCTGACATAAATCTGAAAAAGCAGGTGAATACAGGAGTTGTTTTTGATGACTTTTCCCTCGCATATGAAGATGTCGAATCGTATGTCAAATATGCAAGAGAACTCGGGTTCAAAAAAATCGTTCTTGCAGGGCATTCACTCGGGTCAAACAAAATTATTAACTATCTCGGGAATACACCTGATGACTTTGCAGACTATTTTATAGTTACGGCGCCTATAGATTTGGGACACTGGTGGCAGGTTATGCCAAACATTGATGTATGCCTCAAACTTGCAAAACAATTTGTCGAAGAAGGCAGAAATAAAGAAATTCTTCCCTATCTCTTCGGCGGATTTTCGCCGATGAGCGCAGAAACTGTCCTGTCTTTTTATAATGCGTATAACCTCAAGAATTGTCCTGTAATCAGCGGCGATGGAGAAACTGACTCATTGCACTCTATTAAAATTAACGGAGCTTTTGTTATCGGAGAAAAAGACAGTCTGACAAACGGTGATGCAAAGGCTTTTATGGAGAACATAAATTCATACTGCAAGCATCCTGAAGAAAACAGAGTTGTTGTAGTGCCTGGAGCTTCTCATATTTTCTACGGCAAACATAACGAATACGCAAAAGTCATACTTGATCTGGTCGAAGAGTCTGTCCTTCTTCCTGCATAAGATGAGGAAAAATATGAACAAGACACCTTCAAAAAATTTATTTATACTCTGTAATCTGTCGCTGCTTGCTGCAGCGCTGATATCAGGTTTGTCTTTTGTCGCTCAAAAACTCGGGATGACCTATGTCGGACCTTTTACCTTTAACACTTTGAGATGCTTTATCGGAAGTTTGTCTTTGATTCCTCTGATTTTTTTATTCAATATGATGAATCCTGAAGCTCCTCAAAAATACTCTGATAAAGATTTAATAAAAGGCGGTATATTTGCAGGATTTGTTCTTTTTATAGCTTTTTCAATAAACCAGTACTGCATGATTTATGCTCAGGCAGGGAAAGCAGGTTTTATTACGTCTTTGTATATTCTTTTTGTTCCGGTGATTGCAGTATTTTTGAAACATAAGCTTGGGACAAACGTGAAAATCAGCATAGCTGCCGCTCTGTTCGGGATGTATCTCCTCTGTGCAAAAGGCGCTATGAGTTTTGATATGTGGGATATTTTTCTTCTTCTCAGTGCTTTTTTCTTTGCGCTGCATATAGTTGTTGTCAGCCACTATTCAAAAAAAGCAAATGCCCTGAAATTATCCGGAGTGCAATTTTTGACGGCAGGCATCTTATCTCTTCCTTTTATGTTTATATTCGAAGAGCCTTCTTTGAGTGCGATTATCTCCGGATACAAGCCGATTTTATTTATAGGTGTCGTTGTAACCGGGGTTGCTTATACCTTGCAAATTTTCGGACATAAAGCTACCCATCCCGTCCTTGCAACTCTGATACTCAGTTCTGAAGCAGTATTCGCCGTCATTGGAGGAATGCTGATTTTGCATGAAACTCTTACCATGAGAGAAATTACAGGATGTGTGATTATGGCTGCAGCGATTATCTTATCCCAAATACAGATAAAAAGATTTAATACGAATAATATAAAGGAGATATCTAATGAGAAAACAAATAAAGAACCAATCCTTTGATGAAGAACGTTCTCTGTATAATTTGAAAAATACAGATGTTATTGGCTGCATTTTTGCAGGTCCTGCCGATGGTGAGTCTGTGTTAAAAGAGTGCAGAAATTTTTCAGTAAAAGAATCAAAATTCTCTTTGCGTTATCCTCTCTGGCATGCAAAGGGGTTTGAGCTTGAAAGTTCATCTTTGGATGATAAAACAAGAGCACCTATCTGGTATTCATCAAAAGGAATTATCTCAAACTGTAAGATTGACGGCATCAAATGCCTGCGTGAGTGCAAAGATATAACTGTAGATAACTGTACAATCAACTCTCCCGAGTTCGGTTGGAGATGCAAAAATGTAGAGATTACAAATTCGACAATTGACGCTATGTATTTTTTATTTGAGTCAAAAAATGTCAAAATAAACAAACTCAATATGACCGAGAAATACTCTTTTCAGTATATGAACAATATACACATCTCTGATTCCGTTCTTGATACAAAGGATGCATTCTGGCACAGCAAAAATATTCTTGTTGAAAACTCGGTCGTCAAAGGTGAGTATCTCGGATGGTTCTCTGAAAACCTCACGTTCATCAATTGTAAAATTTCGGGAACTCAGCCTCTTTGCTATTGCAAAAATCTCAAACTTATAAATTGTACAATGGAAAATACTGATCTCTCATTTGAATATTCGGATGTAGAAGCTGACATAAAAGGACATATTCTCTCCGTTAAAAATCCAAAATCTGGAATAATAACTGCTGACAGCGTTGGAGAAGTTATTATGGAGGATGCTGTTATGAAATGCAGAGGAGTTGTCAATATCAGACAAAAAAAAGAAATCTGTGCATAACATCATATTGAGCGTAAGCGAAATATCTTTTTTGAGCAGTCACTGCTTCTTCTGGCAATTGCCATTAGAATGACGGGAGTGACTCTCAACGCTTTTTTGTCATTTTGTTCTCAGGCTGTTTAGATTTCCTTTGACTTTTCTGACAGCAGAAATTATCGGTCCTGGTTTTCGAAGTACGTATAAATCTTCCGAAAATGCCGCCGAGCATTGTTTTAGTTGTTCGGATATTATCTGTTGTTCATCTTTCAAAATATAATCATCTTTTTGTGTTTCGCAGTGAGTGCGCATCTCTGTGAGTTTTTCCAGCAGGTTGTTTTCAAAGGAATAAATTTTGTTTATAAATAAAAAAAGACTTTCATCTCTCATAACAGACATATCGTCAAGAATTTTAGCGATTCTTGAAAAGTTTGCGTTTGCAAGAACAGTCCTTTCTCCATCCTGAGAAAACATTTGCATGATTGTATAAAGAAACTGTTTGTATCTGCTAAAATGTTCTATCTTCAGTCTGAAAAGGTTTTGTTTGTTTTGCTCTTCGACTGCGAGCCATTGCCACCAGGCAAACAGGACAAGACAAAAAGTCAGGATGAGATTTGTTATTATATTTATTTCCTGGAGATTCATGAGCCGGATTGTATATTCTTCTTTCTTTGTTGACAATAGCAAGAGCGTCGTAGTCCGGATGTTTTTTAGGATAAAAAATTTTTGATGGCAAAATTATTTGGTTATATTATTATTAAAGTATATATTACGGTTAATCATGATTTGTTGTGAATACAACTATGAAATAAAGGAGGTCACATGGATCGTATTCAAGTTACTGAAGAAGTAAAAGAAATGTGTTGTGTAAAAAGAGGCGTAAAAGGTGAGCCTGCTCCTATCCCTCAAGAGGGTGACTGGACAAAAGCCAAGAAAATCGAAGATATTTCAGGTTTGACTCACGGTTGCGGATGCTGTGCTCCTCAACAGGGTACTTGCAAATTGACACTCAACGTAAAAGATGGTGTTATTCAGGAAGCACTTGTAGAAACGCTAGGCTGCTCGGGGATGACTCACTCTGCAGCTATGGCTGGTGAAATTCTTCCGGGGAAAACAATCCTCGAAGCATTGAACACAGACCTCGTCTGTGATGCTATCAATGTTGCAATGAGAGAGTTATTCCTCCAGATTGTATACGGACGTACGCAAACCGCTTTTTCTGATAACGGTCTTCCTGTAGGAGCAGGGCTCGAAGATTTGGGAAAAGGTCTTCGCTCTCAAGTCGGTACTATTTTCTCTACAAAACAAAAAGGACCAAGATATCTTGAAGTTGCAGAAGGTTATATTCTTGAATTAGGTCTTGATAAAAACGATGAGATTATCGGATATAAGTTTATAAACCTTGGCAAGATGATGGATGCAATCAAAAAAGGCACAGATCCGAAAGAAGCATTCGAATCAAACATCGGAACTTATGGCAGATTTGCCGAAGCTGTCAAGAAAATTGACCCGAGAAAAGAATAAACTTTAAGATAAACAAGTGGTACTAGAAAATTAATTAAGAGGAAAAAATATATGATTAAATTTGAAGGACAAGACAGACGTCAGGCAAAGCTTGATAAAATTTTGCCTGAATACGGCTTCAAATCTTTGGAAGAAGCAAGAGATTTCTGCCTCTCTAAAGGTGTTGATGTTGATAAAATCGTAAAAGGCATCCAGCCGATAGCATTTGAAAATGCTGTTTGGGCATATACTCTCGGTGCAGCAATTGCTTTGAAAAAAGGTGCTAAGTCTGCAGCTGATGCAGCAAGTTTGATTGGTGAAGGTCTTCAGGCTTTCTGTGTTCCTGGGTCAGTCGGCGACCAGAGAAAAGTCGGTTTGGGGCATGGTAATCTCGGTGCTATGTTGTTGAGAGAAGAAACTGAATGTTTCTGCTTCCTTGCAGGTCATGAGTCTTTTGCCGCTGCTGAAGGAGCTATAGGTATTGCAAGAAATGCAAACAAAGTAAGACAAAAACCATTAAGAGTAATCCTCAACGGCCTTGGTAAAGATGCAGCTTATATCATCTCAAGAATCAACGGCTTTACTCATGTTGAAACACAATATGATTACAAAACAGGCGAGTTGAAGGTTGTTAAAGAAACACCGTTCTCAGACGGCGAAAGAGCTAAAGTTAAATGCTACGGTGCCGATGATGTTTCTGAAGGCGTTGCTATCATGATTAAAGAAGGAGTTGATGTTTCAATCACAGGTAACTCAACAAATCCGACACGTTTCCAACATCCTGTAGCAGGAACATACAAAAAATGGGCTGTAGAAAACGGTAAAAAATACTTCTCAGTTGCATCAGGCGGCGGTACTGGAAGAACTCTCCACCCTGATAACGTAGCAGCAGGACCTGCATCTTACGGTATGACTGATACTATGGGAAGAATGCACTCTGACGCTCAATTTGCAGGTTCTTCATCTGTTCCTGCTCACGTTGAGATGATGGGTATTATCGGTATGGGCAACAACCCGATGGTTGGAGCAACCGTTGCAGTTGCTGTTGCTGTATCAAAAGCTTTATCATAAGTTTTTTGAGAATATACAAAAAGCAGGTCATTAAGACCTGCTTTTTTATTGAATAAAATATTCCCGTTTGATAGACTGTATTTGAGATAAGGCAGAGAGGAAATTATTTTATGTCTATAGAAAAAGTGAGAGAATACCTGAAGAAATACGGAAAAGAACACAATATTCTTGAATTTTCGGAATCTAGTGCAACTGTGGAACTTGCAGCAAAAGCAGCAGGTGTAATACCTGCCCGCATCGTAAAAACTCTTTCGTTCAAAAGTGAAAACGGGTGCATTCTTATATGTGCTGCAGGTGATACCAAAATTGATAATAAAAAATTCAAAGACTATTTCTCAATTAAGGCAAAAATGCTTACGCCTGAAGAAGTAGTTGAATTTACGGGACATGCAATAGGCGGCGTCTGTCCTTTCGGCATCGACAATCCTCTGGTGCAAGTTTTTTGTGATGAATCGATTAGGCGTTTTGAGACGGTTTTCCCAGCTGCCGGCAGTTCAAATTCTGCGGTAGAACTTTCTCCTGAGGAGTTGTATCAAATATCTCGCAGTACATCATGGATTGATGTATGCAAGATAAAAGAAGAGAGTATTGTATAAAATAGTCAAAATAAGTTTTAATATTTCTTTAAAAAAATAGTGAAATTTTTAAATGTTTGTGTTACTATCGTAGTATCAAAAAATATTTTTTGAAGAGGTTAAGGTAGTGGCACTTAGTTTATTAAATATCTATTCAAACAATCTGAACAAAACCCTTGAGCGCCAGAACAATCAGAATAACAAAAAGGCACAGCAATCGAGAGAAAGTCAAAAAGAAGCTCTCATTTCAAAGAATTATAATGATATCTATAGGCATGAAGCTGCTCATAAAGCTGCAGCAGGTTCATTTGGCGGAGCAATTGTCATAGAAAAAAACTCTGAAGGCATTCCGGTTGGCGGGCATGTTGACATCAAAATGCCTGCGCTGAACCCAAAAGACCCTGATAAAACAATCAGCGATGCAAGAACTGTTATTGGTGCTGCTATGGCTCCATCAGACCCATCATCTCAGGATTATAAAGTTGCCGCTCAGGCAAGGTCTATTATGAGTCAGGCAGAGTATATGAAAAAGCAGCCTCAAGTCGGGAAAAAATTAAATATTCAGGCATAAAAATTTTTTAAAAAATATAGACACCTGTCTGATGATATTGTTTGAATCTTTCTATATCATGATTCTTTAAATAAAAAGATATCATTTGATATCGGAAGGCTGGTGGCAGCGATGGTTTTGAAACATTTTGTGCGAGTTTCGCTCTATTTTTTGGTATTAGGTTCAATTAGTTTTGTAGTTTTTAGTTCTGATTTCCCTATGAGTGTGTTTGAGGGGATTCTTGTTTTTATTGTTGTATTTTTTGTTGATAATCTTCTTGAAAGCAAGCGTCAGCTTAAGAATCAACACAGATTTATTATTGAAATATTTGACTATATTCCGGATGCTATGTTTTTGCTTGATAAGAAACATCGTTTTATGGCAAGCAATGACATTTTCCTTGATATATTCAAACTACGTAGCAAGAAAAAACTTATTGGCAAGACTTATTATGATTTTCTTG
This sequence comes from Candidatus Gastranaerophilales bacterium, assembly GCA_944323485.1. Lineage (GTDB taxonomy): Bacteria > Cyanobacteriota > Vampirovibrionia > Gastranaerophilales > CAJFVJ01 > Adamsella. The sequence goes on along the minus strand of CALUSR010000005.1, from coordinate 33,947 downwards.
AGAGAGAAGTTTCTGATGAACTGATTGAGATAAACAATAAAATATTTCAAAAAAAATACGGTGTAAGCTACATAAAACATATAAATATTGATGAATGCGAAAAAATTTTTGATGTGAGAAAAATTCCTTTTGTTGTGAATGATGAAACAGAGGGAATAATAACTATTGCAAGAGATATAACCCAGGAAAAATTGCTTGAGCAGCAGTTGAATGAGAGGCAATTCCAGATGCATTCTCTGTTGAATAACATTGATTCGATAGTTTATCTAAAAGACAGAGAAGGGAAAGTTGTTATAGGAAACCGAAAGTTTGAAGAATTTATGCATCTGAAATTGGAAGATATTGTCGGAAAGTCACTGTGTATTGCTGATAATGATATTACCTCCATGGATAAAGAAGTAATAGAAGAACGAAAAACAGTAAGTCTTGAAAAGGAAGTGCTGACTCTTGACGGTAAAAAATGGATGGAATTCAGAAAATCTCCCGTTGTTGATGAATACGGAAATGTTCTCGGGATAACTGTTCTTGTGCATGATATTTCAGATAGAAAGACTATAGAAAAATATCTTTTGCAAACACAGGAAGAAGCAATACAGGCAAATAAGATGAAAAGCGAACTGATAGCAAATGTAAGTCATGAAATCAGAACACCGATAGGCGGTATAATCGGATTTCTTGAACTTCTTGATTTATCAATAAAAGATGAGAAACCCAAAAGGCTCCTTTCAAATGCCATGAAATCTTCAAAACATCTTCTCAAACTGATTGACTCTCTGCTTGATTTTTCGAAAATTGAAACAGGGGGGATGGAGTTGAGCTGTTCAAGTTTTGGTCTGAAGGAACTTGTTATTGAGGTTCTTGAAGAAATAAAAACTGGAAAAAACAGCAAAGGACTTGATATTGAACTTAATTTTGATGAAAATATATCTCCTGTGCTATATGGAGATGCTCTTAAATTGTCACGGGTGTTTAATAATATTCTTGATAATGCAATAAAATTCACTGATCGAGGGATGATAAACTTCTGCTGTAAAATGCTTGATGATACCGATTATTATTCAAAAATCTACTTTGAAATAACTGATACTGGCATCGGGGTTGATGAAAAAATTAAGGATACTATATTTGACTCCTTTGTTCAGGCCGATTCTTCTATTACAAAAAAATACGAGGGAGTAGGTCTTGGATTAACTATCTGCAAGCATCTTCTAAAAATTATGGGAAGTGAAATCCATATTGAAAGTACAAGAGGCGTCGGAACAAAAGTGTTTTTTGATGTTATTTTGAGAAAAACAGCTATTATCAGAGAGATTCCTCAAACATGCTTAAATATAAAATAATGGTTGAGTTGACTGTATCGAGATTTACAAACTTTATTCCTGCTCTGTCATCTGATGGGACTCTCACAACAACCCCCTGAATTTCAAAAGGCATATCTCTGTATTCAAAATCAATATTTATTTCTTCTCCGATGTTAGCTCTTGAAGATGTTTCAATCAGCATACCGTTTTTTGAAATGTCTATAACATCGACAACTTTAGTGTTTGTTTCGCTGCTTGATGAGTCGACTATCCTAAACATAGTGTTCTTTAGAGGAACTCTAATATCTTTTCTCAGGGTTTTGCTTCTTGCATTGTTTATATCTTCGGTGATACTTCGTCTGTTCAAGACTTCAACCGGATGGTTAAAACCGGCAAATCCGTCTTTATTTATCAAAATATTGAGCCCGACAGGTTTCATCGCATTTTGAGCAAACGCAAAATTTGAACCTGAAAAAACAGCAAAAATTAATAGAAATATATTGAAAAAACACTTTTTAAGCATGATTTTTATTCTAACATTCTTTGCTTTAATAATTCAATAATGATAATATAATTTTATTCGGATAAGGTAGAGTTTGAGAGTGTTTATGCAAAAAAAAATTTTTATGGCATTGATTTTTTTGTATATGATTGCCTTCTCAGCAAACAATATTTCATTATCAGAAGATATGCCTCTCAAAAATCCGAATGCGGTTCCCGAGTTGAAAAAATACGAACAGTCAGCTGAAGTAAAAGAAGTTATCGAATTATCAAAAGACAATACTTCAGATGAAAAACAGCGGGATACGATGAAAAGCCTCACAAATGTCGAAGAGGCAAAAAACTATGTTCAGGAACCCGATGATGTTGAAAAATTCCTCATAAAACAGGTCGAGTTCCCGACAAAATCGGAAGTTTTTACGGAAACTCAACTCCAGCAGCTTGTTGTTCCGATTATAGATGAAGAAGTTTCTCTCAAAGAAATTCAATCAGTTGTGAATGATATTTCAAAATTTTATATTATTAACGACTATATCACTTCTTATGCCTATCTGCCACCGCAGGATTTTTCATCAGGTATCGTAAAAATAGAACTTTCTGAGGGAAAAGTAGGTGATATTTCAATATCGGGAAACAAATATACAAAAACAAAATACATAGAAGACAGACTCCATGCAGAAAGCGGAAAAATATTTAAGCTGAGAGCACTTGAAGAAGACCTCATAAAATTCAACAATACAAACTCGGTTAAACTGGACGCAAGAATTTCTCAGGGGAAAGACCCGAACTCTACCGATATAAAAATCAATGCAGATGATCCGTTTCCCTTTCATCTTACGGGAGTATTTGATAACTCAGGAAGAGACGGCTCTGGTTTGTTGAGAGGAGGCGCTGTTCTGAGTGCCGACAGCCTTTTGGGTGTAAGAGATAAGATGACAATAGGCTCTTTCCTCGGAAGACACTCTCAGGTTGTGTTCGGAGATTATCATATACCGATAAACAAATACGGGACAAACGCAGGTTTTTTGTTTTCTTATAATAACCTTAGTACTCTCGGAGGTATGTACGACAGATATTCAGGGAATGCCTTCTCTTACAGCGGATATATTACTCATCCGATAATCAGCAAATCTGATTTTACTCTTGATAGTTTTTCATCTGCAAACTTTAAATATTCTACAACTTTCTTTGATAAGAGCGAAATTGACGATACAAATGTTTTTTCTCTGACTCAGGGATTTAGCTTAAGAAAAGATACGCCTAAGGGTATATGGTACTCAGGTCATTATGCTTCTGTCGGGATGTATATGCTCAGCGGGCAGCATAACTTCTTCAAATACGAAGGAAATATTACAAGACTGCATGACTTCGGACACGGGATTATAGGACAATTCAGATTGGGAGGGCAATATTCTCCGAACAGAAACTTACCCTGGATTGAACAATATCAGCTCGGAGGAATTTCAACAGTTAGAGGTTTTTCAGAAAGCCTCCTGTTAGGAAAAAGCGGTTATATGGCAAGTGCAGAACTGCTTCTGCCTTTACCTTTTTTACCTGAGAAAGCCGGGAATGAAAAACTAGGCTATGTAAATCTTCGAAAAATGATAAAAGGTGCAGTATTTGTTGACCATGGTGGAGTATTTCCATCGGGTTTGTATGATGAAAGTTTGAGCAAGCACCATTTTCTCACAAGTGTTGGTCTCGGGTTGAGAATAGCGCTGAAAGAGAATCTTAGCGCAAGATTATACTGGGGCTTCGGACTCGGGAACAACAGGTTTGAATCATCACAGCCGACGGGAAGATTTCATTTTGAGCTTAGTTCGTCACCTGATTTCAGCAAATTGTTAAAACGCCATAGTGATAAGCTTTAGCCGTTTTGTTAATTTATGTAATGATATATACTTTTTATGCATTTTGTATATATTATTTGTTTTTATATAAATGTAAGTTATGAATCTACAAAGCGGTAAAAAGGAGATATAAAATATGGGTCTAGCAGCATCGCAGGCACATTTGGACTTGCTCACACTGAGAAAAAGCGATTTGGAATATCTTGTTATGCAGATAAGTGACAGAAGACTGCAACTTACCCGTGATATGGAAAGTCTTGCTGCAGAAAAAGCAAGAAAACTTTCTAACAGAATTTTGTATGTAAAAACTACCGATTCTAACGGTGAAGAACTTACACTTTCTTTGAACGAAGAAAACCTCAAGAAAGTAAACCTGATGGTTTTGAATATGGCAGACAATCAGGTAATAGATTTATCTAAAGAGAAGAATGATCAGGGTGAACCTGTTACATCATGGAATATAGAAAACAATTTAAGAAACGGCAAATGGCGTTTAGCAAGGCTTGATGAGGACTATTCAGCTTCTGATGCCGGATATGGATACAATTCTGATAACGGATATAATTCAGATATAGCAAACAATACAAAAGGAACAATCACAACTCAAACCATAAATGATCAGGTAGCAGTCAACTCTGTATCTGTTGATGCATGGGGTTCTGGAAAAAATGACTGTCTTGATAGAATTATTATGAATAACTATCCTGATATAGAACCTTATTCATCAGAGTTTATGAAAAAAAGACAAGAGCTGATGAATGCAAACCCGAATATTTATTATAATCCTAATAGAAATGCTGCAAGAGCATACGGAGTAACAACAGTTCCTATTACAGACTCAAACAGACATAATGCAATATTATATACAGGCGAAACCTTCAATCTGGTAGGCGCAACAAAAGGCGGAGTCAGAACAATAGAAATTGACAACGGACCTGTATATCATGACGACGGTTCTTATACAACAGGCGACGGAGTCCGTCATTATCAGGATAAATCTTATACAACAACTGATGGTATAAGACATTATGCAGACGGTTCTTATGAATCAAACGGTGTTCGTTATTATTCTGACGGGTCATATGCGCTTGATGGAGTAAAAATAGCCGCAGACGGTTCATATACAAAAGACGGCAAAAAATATTATGTCAAAGAAGCAATCAAAAACTATGACTGGAGAACCGGTCCTGATATAAGCGATGAATATTATACCGATGATGATGAAGCAGCTATTGCAAAATATGATGCAGAAACTGCAAAAATAAAATCAAAAGATCAAGAATTTGATATGCAGCAAAAAACTGCAGAAACACAACAGAAGGCAGTCACAAACGAAATAGACGGAGCACAAAAACTTATAGAAAAAACTATAGAGATGAGTTTCAAATTATTTGCTTGATTTACTTAGTTATATATTTCCTTTATTCATTTTTATACTTTTCAGCTTTACAAAGTTGAAAAGTTTCTTTTTTTATATTATTATCCAGTTATTGAATACATATTTGGAAACCTTATGTCCATAGATATTTCGCTTATATTAAATCTGTTCATAATCACTTTCCTGTTACTTTTAAATGCTTTTTTTGTCGCAGCCGAGTTTGCCCTGGTTGGAGTCAGAAAAACCCGTATATTACAGCTTTCAAACGAGGGAAACTTTGATGCAAAACTTGCTCTTGATGCTGTAAAAAACATTGACAGATATATCGCAGCCGTCCAACTCGGGATTACAATATCCAGCTTGGGTATAGGTTGGGTTGGAGAATCAACTATTGCAAGACTTATACATCCTCTGTTCGGTTTTTTACCTGATTCTTTTGAATCTTTTACAACTCATACGGTTGCAATTACCATTGCATTTGCTTTGATTACCGTTTTGCATGTTGTTATCGGCGAGCTGATGCCGAAGTCTATAGCGCTGCAGTTTCCTGAAGGAACTACTCTTTTTGTTGCAAAACCGATGTATGTTGTTACAAGACTTTTTGCTCCAATGATTTTCCTTTTGAACGGTTTGGGAAATATATTACTCAGAATGTGCCGGATAGAACCTGCTTCGGGGCATCATATGGTTCACTCGACTGAAGAGTTGAATATGCTGATTGATGCAAGTTATAAAGGCGGTGTGCTGAATGAAAAGGAAACTGAGATGCTCCAGAACGTGTTCAAGTTTTCTGATTTGACAGCAGAGCAGATAATGATTCCCCGTCCGGATATGGTTTGTATTCCTCTTGATATCTCTCAGGAGAATTTGAGCAAAATTATTATCGAAAATCAGTATACAAGATATCCCGTCTATGGCTGCGACCTTGACCATATTGTCGGATTTTTGCACATAAAAGACATCTATCCCATTATTGCTGAACATAAAAAAATAGAACTCTCATCTATTTTGAGAGAAGCATTTTTTATACCGGAAACAATGACTATAGATAATCTTGCTGTTGAGTTCCAGAAACGCCGCTTCCAGATGGCAATTGTTGTCGATGAATTCGGAGGTACCAGCGGACTTGTTACTCTTGAGGATGTTCTTGAAGAAATATTCGGAGAAGTTCAGGACGAGTTTGATGAAGAAGAAAAAGACGTCAAACAAACGGGAGATAATGTTTATGAAATTTGCGGCAAGATGAGAACCGATGAATTCAATGAGTATTTCAATGTATCTCTTGATGATGACGAGGATGTCAAAACAATAGGCGGATATTTTGTGAAAAAACTCGGACGTATTGCTGCTGAGAATGATGAAGTATCAGATGAATTTTTCACGTATCGAGTTGTGAAAACAGATTCAACTAGAGTTCTCAAGTTGCGGATAGAAAGACGTATCAAAGCTGAAAACCCTGTCAGTGAATAAATCAGTCTTCGTACGCTCCCTGTTCTTTTGCGAGTTTGATAGCTTCTGTCATTTTTTTTGAATCATCCGTTTCGATAATAAAAGTTGCTTCAGAATTATCTTCTCTCCTTTTGCCTACTTTGATATCAGTTGCATAACATTCGATGCCTAAGTTGCTGATTTCATCAAGAAGTTTCGAGAGAACAAGCGAGTCGATTATGTGTCCTTTTAGTTTTAGTTTTTGTTTCATTTTTTTTAATCCTGAAAATAAAGAAGCTCATACAATTACATCGGAATAGAGTTAAGCATTGCCAGATTTGATTTAACGAAAACAACAAGCATATAAAGAACAAATATTCCGAATATTACTATCAAAATTGGTTCAATCAGTTTAACAAGAGCTTTGATTGCTGCGTCAACTTTTTCTTCGAGAGTTTTTGACACCGTTTGCAGCATCTGACCTAGCTTACCTGAATTTTCTCCCGATGAAATAATTGCAATCATATCAAACGGAACAATATCTGTCATTTTCAAAGTTTTTGCTAAAGTAAGCCCTTTTTCTATTTTTATCGGAATTTGTTTGAATTTTCCGTAAATATAAGAATTTTTTACGGAGGATGTCGCAAGCTCTAAAGAATGAACTATCGGTATACCTGCATCATATGTAACTTGAAATATGGCAAAGAAGTGCATAAGATTGAGATATTTTATGAGATTTGATAAAACAGGGATTTTTACTGCTATTTTATCAACAAAATCTCTGCAGGCTTTTTGTTTCATAGCATAGATAAAAGCTACGACCGCTGCTATAATTGCAAGTCCCAGCAGTATAAAATTATTAAAAATAAATGCCCTGAAAGCAAGTAAAAAGACGAGAGAAGCAGGCAGGTTTCCGCCGTTGCCTGTTATTGTTTCGGCAAAAGAAGGGAATACCCATCCCAAAAATATGACTATAACAATAAGTCCGATTATTGTCAGTATGCAAGGGTATATCATTGCAAAAATTATTTTATCTCTGATTTGTTTTTCTGACTCAAGGATTGTCAAAAGACGCTTCCAGTTTTTGTCGATTTCCCCTGACTCTTCTCCAGCTCTTGCAATTGCCATAAATATATCACCGAAAGTGTCATGAAATTTATCAAGAGCTTTATAAAGGCTATTTCCTTTTGCAATAGCCGAGGTTAAACTGTGTGCAAGATATTTTATTTTTCGATTTGAACAATCCTGCTCAACAAGATGTAATGCTTCCGAAACAGGAATTTCTGCCTGAAAATAATTTGTTAGCATAGATACAAATGTTATTTTTTCTGATAGAGATAGTTTTAAATCATTTTTAGTCATAAATTTTATCCGTTATTTTATTAATTACAACAATAATACACTTTATTTTTTTGCTGCACAATACTCCGTATTTTGTAACCAGTCTTTGCATAGTTTGACAAAATATATCTTATCTTTCAGAAACAAATCTTCAGCATGAAGTCCGTTTTTAATTATTTCAAGCTGTTTTTTTTCATTTGCTTTTTTATACAGTTCTTCAGTATGCCAGCAATATACTGTCGGGTCTTTTTCTCCCGCAATAAACAGTATCGGTGCTTCTATTTTATCGATGATATCCTCAGGTACCGGTTTATCTTTTGAGAATAATCCTCTCAAACTCGGTCTTATTGAAAACCATCTTTTGAGTTCACATTTTTTCAGGGTTGAAGCCCACGCTTCTTTTTTCCAGCAGTGGTTTTCTATTTTATCAAAAGAAACAGGAGGACTTACCGCAATTATTTTTGAAATATTGTTTTCTTTTTTTGCTCCTGCTATCAATACCATTGCGGCACCTAAAGAGAAACCAAGAAGGTTAATTTTTTTGTAATATCCTTTTGCATAGTTGATAACAGCATCAAGGTCAGCTGTTTCCTTTTGTGTAAAAGTGTATGCTCCCGTGCTTCTGCCGTGTCCCCGAAAATCCATTGTGATGACATCAAAGTCATCAGAGAGCATTTCAGAGAGTTCTGAGAAAGCTTTTGAATCTTTAGTCATAAACCAACCGGGGGCTATGATGATACACCCATCATGCCCGCCGGTATAAAGATTTATTGCTATTTTGAGCGATTTTGAATTTAGAAACAGTTCCTTCATTTCATATCTTTTTTGTATGTGCAGAGGAAAGCATATTCAAGATCGCTGTTTTTATCTTGAGAAACTTTCCATATTGCAAAGTTTGAATAGTCAAAATCTCTTATAACTTTTTGGTTCAAATCATAGTCAATAGATCTCAAGATTTTTGTTTTCTTGTTTGCGCAGTCATATTGAACAAGTGACATATTGTAGAGAATTTTTTTGGTGTCAATAAGCTCAAAAGAGCCGTCATTATACTCTTTTACCCAAACAGTGGAAACACCTTTGTCAGATGTTTTTACAGAGGTTAAATCAAAATATTTATTCTCTGAAATCTTATGCCAGTTCGGATTTTCTGATATAGGGTAGACATCTGAAACAAGTACGGTTTTTGATGTCGTTGTTACCTCTGCTGTTTTTGTTGGTGAAAAGAGTTTTGCAAGGTCCGCTCTGTTGAAAGTGTTGCCTTTTGCTTTTACATAATCATAAACAAGGCAGGCATTTCTTTGAATATACTGCTCTGTAGAATCAGGATTAACTGCTTCAAATGCATATTGTGCCGGATTTTTTGCAACATTCGGGAAATCAGAACCTGATTTTCTATCACCAATAACATTCCCCTGCTCGTCGTATAAAACTTTGTCAAGATAAGTAATAGTGTTGTTTTTGCAGTTTGAAACAAGAAAATAGTCTTCATGACCTGTTGTTGTACGTTCAACAGCCTTAAGAGCATTACCTTTTCCGAGTTTTACCCAGTATCCGATAAGTCCGTCGTCAGAATATTCAAAGTTTCTCAGGTTAAAGAAAGAATCCCTTCCTATTTCAACCCAGTCACCGAGGTCTTCTTGCTGAGGTGCTGCTGTTTGAGACGGTTGAACGGTCATTGCTGGAGCAGAAGTTTTTGTATTATCTGGTGATGGTGCATCCATCTTCGGAGGTGCAGTTTTTTCTTTATCTGAAACAGGTGTTGTGCTGCTGTTTGACGTTTGCTGTTGAGTGTTGTCAACAGGCTGTATGTCAGAATTCTGCTGTGTCGGTTGAACAGCAGGAGCTGTTTTTTCTTGTGTTGTTGCAGCTGCCGGCGTTGGAGTTGTTGCATCCGTAGTCTGTGCATTTACGAAGGCACAAAGAGATGCTCCTATGACAACTGCTGAGATAAATACGGCAATCTTTTTCATAATTTACTAAAACCTCATATTTCTTTTTCAATATGATATCATAAAGTTTTGGCAAAAGAAATAAAGATGTAGATGTCGTTTATAAATAACTTATAAGTTTGAAAGTGCTTTCTGCTGTTGTTTGTAAAGGTTATTCAGGTCGATTTGTTTTTTACCTGTTTTCAACCATCCGATGTTGAAGTTTACGCCAAATCTCAGGAGTTTAATGCGCATTTCACTGATTGAACTGACAGCTTTCATCATTCGTTCGAATTTATCGTTCGCTTTTTTGAAAGTAGTAGGTCTTACTTCAAGGTATTGAGGAGGAATATTTTCGCATATTGTGATAGTTGTTCCGTATTTATTTTTTTCTTTTAGGTATCCTTTTGCTCTCAGTTCTTGCTCAGAAAGCTTAACAACAATTTCCGAGTGATATTGGCATTCATAGTCATGTCCTATTGCCGGGCGGATATCCCATTGCATTTTTCCTCCGCCTAACCAGGCAAGCCCGTTCGGAATGGTATAGCCATCTGTTAAATAGTTTCGTGGAACAAGGAATATTCTTTCATCGTCGTCGAAAAAGAGCTGATTGTGTTTTGTATACCATTTGTTTTCTTCATCAGACTGCCTGAGTTCCGCTTTATACGTCAAAAATTTACCCATCAGATTCTCCCAAATTATGTGAAATATCAGGTATAATTTTATATGTTTGTTGTTGAAAAAATAATAAGTCAGGGCATTATTATTTATGAGAACAAACGCTGTTATACCAAGTTTCACCAAGAGAACCCTTTGTAACCGCATAGAGAATATTTTTTTTGAGAGCATCTTTATTTGAAAATGGTTCCCCGTCAGAATAAGTCAGTTTCCCCTCTTTGTCAAAGCCAGAAACAGAGAGGATGCGAAATTCTTTTGTGTCACATTTGAAAACTACTTTTTCGATAATATGGTCAATATCTTTATCATTAATATTTGTTCTGATTTCACAGAGTTTGTAGTTTTTCTTCAGTTTTTTGCAGTGTATATTATCCGAGTCAGAAGCAAAAGAACTACTCTGCAAAATACAGAGATATAATATTAAAAGGATAAAGTTTTTCATTATTTCTTTTTCTTAGTTATTTTATATTTGCACAATATTCCGCCTTCTGTCTCAAAGGTTGTATTCGGTTTTATGGTCTGCCATGAGAGTCTTGGTCTGCCTTTTGAAAGTTCTTTATCTTTTGAGTTGTATGTGATTATTTTATCTACTTTAACTTTCTTGTTTCTGCAATCATACTGGTGATACATAAGGGTATAGGCAACATTCTGATTTGGTGAGAGTTTCATGTTGTTTTTGTTTATGATTTTTACCCAAACAGAAACTATGTCACCTGTTCTTTTTATTGAAGGCAGGTATAAAAATCTTGTTTCGCTGATTACTAACCAATCTGCGGAGGCTGCGATTGCCTGTAGACAAACAAGAGAAAAAATCAGAGCAGCAATTACTTTTTTCATAAAAAAATCCTTTTTCTTTTCTACAGAGATATTATACTATCAAAGTATTTTATTTTTACAGTCCTCTGCTGAGATTTTTTATTATGCGCCCTTTGATGTCAAGAGTAACTTCGTCTGACTGTCTGATTGTTTCTGTCGGATATTTTTCCTTGTTGTCAGAGATAATCTCGAGGTCTCCGTTGATTTTCTGGCGCAGTCTTTTGATGAACCAGTCTTCATTGATAGTAATCAGAAATATTCCTCCGTTGTGAAAGTCTTTTCTATCAGTATCAACGAGGAGAATATCCCCGTCTTCGATTGAGGGAGACATACTATCTCCAGATGCTTGAAAAGTTTTGAGGCTTTTGGGGGTTGAAATTTTGAAGATATTTTTGATGAGGTCATTTCCTAGCTTTACAGGTGTAACTTCAACATCGTGATAAACAGATGTTCCATGTCCGCAGCTAGGTGAGATGTTGATGTGTTCTACGATTGTGAAATCAGCTTCCTCAACCTCATCAGGGATGTTAAATTTGATGTCAAAATATTCTTCAAGCTGCTTGAGCTGTTCAAGAGTGAGTTCTTTTTCTTTTATCTGGTTTGCGTATTGTCTTGAGACTCCAAGAGCCTGAGCAATGTCAGTATAGCTCACTTTGCTTTTTTTCAGTCCCGTAATTTCTTCTATTGCCTGGTGTAATTTCATGAAAACCTTCTCCATATCTTACCTATTTGCAATTGTAAATTAAATACTTGACATTTGCAAGCAAATATTTTAATTTATTATTAACAAAACATACAAATCATAAAATAAAGTTAAATTTTGTGAGAACTTATTTTAGACAATCAAAGATAAGCAGAAGAGTTGTGCTGTCTTGCTTTGAGGTGCAAAAAAAGAAAGGTAAGATTATGATTAAGACAAAAGTAAGCGGAGAATCAAAGGTATATTTCTTTATTGAGTTAACTAATTATTATAAGCAGGTTAACAGCGGGCATGTTTCGCTGCCATCGCACATTGAGGCGATAAATACAATCAGGAATTTTTTGTATGACTAAGGAGATATGAGAGTATGATAAAAAACAATCTAAAAGAAGCGACAAGAGAATTTCGGGGATGGAGTGTTTATCGGTTGGCTCAGAAACTTGATTTGCCTCATCAAACTGTTTACAGCTGGGTGTGGAACAAGACACAGCCATCAGGGGAGAATGTGCTCAAGATATGCAGATTGTTGAACTGCAAATATGAAGATATCTATCCCGTATTCAAAGAGCATTCAACTCTTTGTCGATAAGATTTTTTAGCTGACGAATGAATGAAACTCCCTCACACAAGGAACTCCCGAAAAGCCGGGAGTTTTTCTTTTTTGCTAGTTTTCTGTCTGGTAGTAAGTTTTTGCGCCGTATTTAACTTTTTTTAAATTTTTTGCACTTATTATTTCATATAATATTGTCCACCCTATGAGAGAGAAGAATATTAATAAAAAAGCTACCCAGATTTGATGATTTTTTGTTTTTTTTACCGTGAAATTTTCATTTTTGGATATCAAGTATTGGTTAAAATCCATTTCCGCCGTATAAAGATCTGCTACACCAAGGTCGTATGAATCAAATATTTCAAGACATCTTCTTTCAGGCGTTTTTGCACAAAGTGTGTAGTGAGTCCTGGCTGTTTCACCGTCAGAGCTTTCTCTTATTTCTGATTTTGTATAGACTTTTTCTATTTTTGATAATTTTATAAACGATTCTGTCGGGGATGAATCAATAATTCTTTTGGTAGAGATAGTGCACATATTTTTGCTGCGTACGCATAGCAGTTCTTTATCTTCCGCCGTAAAAAACAGAACGAGCGAAAAAATAAAGAAACCAAGCGCCACCAGAGCAAAAGGAAGTGATAGAAATAATTTTTTTTTCAATAACTCTGTTGACATAAAAATGTTCCTTTCAGTTTTTTGCAGGGCAATGATTTTTGTTATGAGCCGTAGTACCGACGTCTTTTTGAAGATTTTTTTGATATGGCCGTAAATGGCAAAAGACATCCCATGATTATGAATGTAACTATAAGAGGAATATTTGCTTCGTTGCTGCTTGCGATTTCATACCTATCTTGAGTGTTGTTTGCAAAAAGATAGTTGTTAATACTGTCTTTTTGGCTTAAAGCTGTTTCTTTATCAGTGGAGTAATAGAAAGTGCAGACAGGCTCTTTTTGTGTGTAAAAACACAGCTGGTAAAAAATTTTATCGTATGTTCTTTTTTCTCCGTCTACTTTTCTTGTTCGTTTTTCCGTCTTTTGCATAATTATTGCTTTTTTTATGGACGAGATAGGAACTTCTTTGTAGACAGCAAAGTCTTTGTCAAAAGTTCTCTTTTTGGTTAGCATACAGCTATTTATGCTTTTTTGGCATATCAGTTTGTAATTTGTTACGGTGACGATGCCGTAAAAAAAACAGGCACTAATCCATATAACGCTGAAAATTAATGCGGATATTAAACGTGAAACATTAATCATACCGAAACTTTCCTGATTCGTAAACAAGAAATATTTTAACATACAATCAGGCTGCTTTTTTGGTGTTATGCAAAAATAATTCATAAAATGTATGGAGTTAATATTTGTATTTATCGGACATTTGATGAGTTTTTTAACGGCTTTGTATTTCTTTTAGGTCTTTTACTTCGCTAAATTTTAGCATAAGAAAACCCGGCACAAACAGTCCCAGAGCTAGTATATATAATCCGGCAAGTATATCTTTTGTTTTTGTTATCTTTGCTTTGAGGTATTGTTCGTTTGATTTCAAATAGCTGTTAATTTTGTCATCCGCTTTATATATGTCATCTAATCGAAATTCTGTTCCATCAAATATTAGCAAACATTTCTTCTCGGTAGTTTCAAGACAAAGGTAATAATGTGTTTTTGTTTCGTTGACAAAACGTCCATAAGTACTTGAATAGGTGCGCCTTGTCTTTGTTTTTGATTTGGTATAAGAGCGTTTTATTTTTGATAGTCGTATATAAGAGACATCAGGGGAAAGGTCTATTATTCTCTGTCTTGTAATTGTACACATATCTTTGCTTCGGTCGCAGGTTATGTTTTTTGTGGTTGCTGAAAAAATTGCAAATAAGCCTGCGCTTGAGAACAATAACATTGCAGAAAAAAGAGCCAGCATAATAAGTAGTTTTGTTCTTTGTAATTTAGTCATAATCAATCCTTAGCCGTTCAAATCATTATTTGCCGATGGTTTCGCAAAATAAGCAATGAATGGGAATGAAAAACCTATAAGAATGAATATAATTGCCAAAATACCCGAGTTGTTTTCTTTTGTCAGCTCAAAAACATTTTGCGAGTTTTGGAGATATCTGTTGAAGTTTCTTTCGGTCTCTATGGCTTTTGAGTATGAAGATGTATTGTAAAAAGTACAGATAGGTGCTCTTGAGGTTTCAAAACAAAGAGTATAATAGTATACGGTTCGTGTTCTGCGTCTTCCGTTTCTGGTTTCTTTTTCTCTTCTTTCTTCTTTTTTCAATACCGCATTTTTTATTGAGGCAATTGGTATTTCTTTATATTTTGTATAAGTTTTTTCAAGAGTTGTCTTTTTTGCCAAAATACAATTTCCAGTGCTTTTTTTACATACTATTTTGTAACTTGCCATATTCAAGAACAAAAAAGCAGATATGCTAATCCATAATATACTGATAACTATTGCTACGATAGTTCTTAGGATTCGACCCACAGCGCTATTTTCCGATTTTGATAAACCAAAATCATTTTAGCATATGTCTTCTCAAAAAGAATAATTCAGAAGATGTAATGGTTTAAGAAATATGATTCATAAGTTTTTCTTCAATTATTTCTGCTGCATATTCTACAAATTTTGCGCAGGGTCGTTTTGCATAATATTCTTTTGTTCGTTTTTCCGGGATATACCCGTCAGGTTCTTTGTTGAGAAGCTCCCTGCATATTATTGTACCGTGTTTTTGTCTGAATTTTTCGGCAAGTTCCTGGATAAGTTTGTAGTGTTTTGCTTTGACTTCGTCGTTGTTGTTTTCGGTGTAGCCGTATTTCAATCCGGCTATCATAAACATTGCGCTGACAGTTCCGCAAACTTCTCTCAGTCTTCCCATACCTCCGCCAAAAGAGGATGAAAGTTTGAGCCCTTGTTCAAAGCTTATGTCAAAATCTTCGCAAAATGCACAGAAGACAGATTGCGCACAGTTGTAACCGTTGAGGAAAAGGTCTTTTGCTTTTTTTGATTTTTCACCCATTATATTTTCTCTTGAGAATATCAGTTGTGTACGTGTTTTGGTCTGAGCAGGAGCATTTTTGTATCTTTGACGGCTTTGAGACCGTGAGGAGTTTTTGCGGGCATAACTATCATATCGCCTTCATTGAGGTGATATGTTCTGTCGCCTATGGTTATTTCTGCAGAACCTTCTATTATTTGAGCAACTTCGTCTTTTTCATCGCAGTGAATTGCCCGTTGTGAGCCTGCTTTGAATGATATCAGAGTAAGCGAGCTCTGCTCGTTGTCGAAGACGAGTTTTTTGTTGATGGTGTCAGTATATTCGATGTCCTTGAGGTTTATGACCTGCTGTGTCATGAGTGTTCTCCTGCTGTGATTGGATACAGAGATTGTATAATCATTGAAAAGAAAAAGCAAATCGGCAGGATATCTTTATAATTCTTGTTTTTTGGGCAGAAACTCTTCCAGCAGTGGATGAACCAGTCAGGGCTTTCTATGGTCAGAGGTGCTATCAAAGACAACAAACAGGGAATGAGAGATACTATCAGAAATGTCTAGTTTAATGATTTTCTTTTTGACCATGGGATTTTTCGCCCTTTTTCCGTATATCTATAGTCACCTATCCAGTGACCTAAAAATTTTCCATCTCTATCAAAACTATATCCCTCTTGGTCTGAAACATGAAAAATAACAGCTTTTAATTCTCCGGTTGGTGTATATGCTGCTTCTTTTATCGGATATTTTTGAGTTTTTTTAGTTATTATATCAATTCGGAGTAGGGTTCCATTCCTGGAATAATAATATGTATGATATGGCTCTCTTTTATAAACTATTGCATAAGTAGTTAATATTCCAAAAGTATAAAAGCCTCCTAATCTCCTAGGTTCACCATAACTGGCATCTAAGTAATATATACCTCTTTCAATACAGGACTGATTTGTTAAAGTATATAGGTCTTTTAAATATTCTTTGTATGGACTCATATCAATCTTTGTCGCAACACCATCGAACGCAGCAGCTCTGGCGGTCTCAACAGTGTATGTCACTCCGCCCTCAAGAGTCAATGCGCCCGATGGCTGTATTGTCAAAAATAGAAAAAATAAAATAATAAAAATTTTTCTCATTTGTTAGTTTTTCTCTAAATAATTAGACACCGCTTCGTCTAATAGTTTATTGATACTTGTTCCTTTTTGTTTTGCTTTTTTAGCAATTTTATAATGTTTTTCAGGGGTTGTTCTATATGGTATTTTCCCTTTAAAATCAACAGGTTTTAGAGGTTCAGGGATAGAGTCGTTATATTCCAATGATGCATCGATATAAGAAGCAAGTGCATCTTTGATATTTTTGAGAGCCTCTTCGCAAGTTTCTCCATCGGCCATGCAGCCTTTTAATTCCGCAACTGTAGCTATATAGCAATTGTCTACATCATCCCACTCGAGAAGATATGTCCAATTTAAACTCATATAATAATTAAAATCTTTAATCATTTTTTGTTATAGCCTCCTTTATTGCTTTTATCAGATATTTTTTTAAAGGTTTTTGAGTTTTGACCAAGACAATTTTTTCAGATTCTGAGCGGCGAAACGTTATATGCGAGCTTCCGCTTCTCGGAGCCTTAGGAACATAGCCATAAGAAATTAACACTTTTTCCGCCTCTTCATAAGAAATATCTTTATTATCGATTATTTTTTGAATCAATTTATCATATTTGCTCATGATATTATGATATCATATATAATATCATTATTCAAGCCTTTTATTACAAAACATGAAGAAAATTTATGACACTGCCTGTTTTTAGCATACCTTACGATGATTCTTATACTTCATCTATTGAGTTTAAGACTCAAATCAATGAGAAGATGAAGAGGAAAGAACAGAGATATCCTGTCTGGACCTATCCAAAAAGAACTTTTGCACTCAAATTTGACAAAAATTTCAGAGGCAGAAAAGAGCTGGAAGATTTCTTTATTTCTGTTATGGGACAAAGATGGAGGAGGCGACAGGAACACTTATACTGTAAGATTTGGCAGCAATATATTAATAGAAAATCAAAACAGGCAACTGATTCTAAGTATGCAAATTTACTCTTTGATTTTCTGTCTGTTGAAATATTCTCCTGCTTTAAAATTGTATATAGGTTTGATTATTTTAACTATATCTGCTGTCGGAGAAATATTGTTCACTATATCATCCATTGTTTTGTATGCCATCGGGCATTCATCAAGTGTTTTGTCATTTATTGACGTTGTAAAAATTCCTTCCATAGACTCTTTGAACTCATCTACGGTAAAATTCTTTTTTGCCTGTGTTCTGCTATACAATCTGCCTGCGCCGTGCGGTGCTGAGCAATTCCAGTCTTCATTCCCTTTTCCTATACAAACCAGGCTTCCGTCACGCATGTTTATAGGGATTAAAAGTTTTTCGCCTTTTCTAGCAGAAACTGCACCTTTTCTAAGTATCATAGTTTCTGTATCAATGTAGTTATGAATGGTGGTAAATTCTTCTTTTACGCTTAAATTTAAACCTTGAATAAGTTCGTTTGCAATGGCTTTTCTGTTTATAACAGCATATTTTTGTACAATTTTCATATCATGAATATAATCATCAAACAGCCTTCCGCTTGCATAAGCAAGGTTTTGCGGAATGTCTGTCAACACCTGTTTTTTCATTTTTGCAATTGTACTTTGGATTTCTGATTGTCGTCCGCTTGCTTTTAAATCTTCAATTACCTTTTCAAGCATTTTTTGAGAACAGTGGTTCAGCTCTTTATAAGCTTCTTCCTGATAGTATTCAGCTACTTCTTTTCCAAGATGCCTGCTTCCTGAGTGGATGACAATGTATAAATTGCCGCAGTCGTCTTTATCAATTTCTATAAAATGATTTCCGCCGCCGAGAGTTCCGATGCTTTTAATGGCACGATTTTTGTTTATGTTTTCAAGACATTTCAGGTTATCAATTTCGATATCCGGGCTGTATTTGTGAGGGATTTTTCTGATGTCCATTCCCGAGGGAATATTTTCATAGATAAATCTGTCAAACTCGTTAAAATTTATGGATTTTTCTTTGATTAATATTGTTTCCATACCGCATCCGATATCAACACCGACAAGATTTGGAACAACTTTGTCTTTTATTGTCATCGTTGTTCCGATTGTGCACCCTGCGCCAGCATGGACATCCGGCATAATTCTGATTTTAGATCCTTTTATGAATTCCTGGTTGCAGAGTTTTTTTATCTGAGCAACTGAAAGTTCATCAACGGTATCAGTGAAGATTTTGGCACTGTTGTATTTTCCTGCTATGTCCATCATTGTTGTTTATACTCCGGTTTGCATTTTGTAGTGGGGGGGGGCTTGGAGAGAATTGAACTCTCGATATTCGAGTCACAACCGAAGGTTTTACCACTAAACTACAAGCCCCACAAATAAATTGGCTCTGACTTGATTCGAACAAGTGACGCCTGCCTCTTCAGGGCAACGCTCTACCGGCTGAGTTGCAAAGCCGATTCTTGTTTGCATTTTTAGAATAAACTATCAGGCGATAGAAATCATTTAAAAAAAGTTGCGAACTTGAAGAGGCAAACTTTTATATGACCGTATCTGGTGCAAATTTTTTGTATAATATAATAAACAGGAGCTGAATAATGTCTGAATATAATGAGCTGATTAAAAACTTTGGACGTATAAGGGATTATATGCGTGATTTTTTTGTATTTGGCTTTAAGACAAGGAGTGATTTTTCTTATAAAAGCAAGCGCACTTATGATAACGAACGCCGCAGAGTTGAAAACTATCTTGGAGATTTTCTCAAATGGGATTATTCTGGTAGCGGAAAAAGGGTTTTTCTATCCGTTGACTCATCGAAGATTACTCAAAATCCTTTTTATCGTGCGTACAAGTCAAAGAGTTTTACAAAAAATGATATTGTTTTACATTTTTTAATTATTGATATTTTGACAGGCAGTGAGTGGCTCTCACTTGATGATATTGTTGATAAAGTTAATGAAAAATCTTTGGAATGCTTTGAGCCTCAAACAGTTAGGAACAAGTTGAAAGAATATTCCGGATATGGAATTGTCGAAGTTAAAAAGGATAAGAAAGCGTATTTTTATTCTCTTGGCGGATGTTTTGTTGAAGATTCCGGAATTTCTTCGGATGCCGTTGTTTATTTTAGTGAAGCTACTCCATTTGGAGTTATTGGAAGTTATATTGCAGATAGGATGAATCTAAAAAATACAAAATTTGTGTTTAAACATCATTTTATAGTCAATACTCTAGAAGATAATATCTTGCTTGATATTATAGCAGCGATTTTCGAAGAAAAACGTGTTGAGATAGAAAACTACAGCAAGCGTGATGAGGTGTTAAAAAAACTTGATATTCTTCCGTTGATGATTTATATAAGTGTTCAAACCGGCAGAAGATATGTTGTTGCTCAGGCACCTGGAAAATACAGGTTTGCTGTTTATCGTCTTGATTATATAAAAAATGTGAAAATATTAGACAGAGATGAGAATTTTCAATATGAACTTGATTCATTGAGAACGTGTGTTGAGGCAGCTTTTTCTACAGCGTTGATAAAGAATATCAAACCCGAACATTTTGAGATGACTCTTTATATTAATGAGAAGACAGAAAATTTTGTTATAAAACGGCTTGAGCGTGAAGGAAGGGGCGGGAATATTGAGAAGATTGATGAAAATATCTATAAATATTCAGTTGATATTTATGATACAAATGAGCTTACAACATGGATAAAAACGTTTACCGGCAGAATAATCAAACTTGAAGGGGATAATAAAAGGGTTATACAGTTGTTCTATGAAGATATAAAAACTATGACCCAGATGTATGTTCCTAGCAGAGGAGAGGGAATTTATGAATAATTTATTCTCTGAAATTTTCGGATGTTATTACCGGGTTGTACAGGAGATAGTGAACAAAGCTCCGCTTAGTGAGATTGAAGTTCAGAAAATTATTCGAGAAAATGGATTTGCCGAGAGCTGTTTTTATATTCTTCCAATGCTGCAAGAACTGCCATTTATAGAAAAGAAAGGAGATAAGTATTATTCACTTCTTGAAAATAAGATAAAATTGCCGCTTACAAATATTGAAAAATCATGGCTTAAAGCAATTAGTCTTGATGAAAGATTCTCTTTGTTATCAAAGGAGTTTGATGGCTCTCTACTTGATGGTATTTCTCCATTATATGATCAGAAGTTTTTTAAATATTATGACCGATATTCTGACGGTGATAATTTCTCTGATATCAGTTATATCAGGTATTTTCACAAAATAAACAAAGCTATGGATAACAGAAATGTCATAAAAGTTATTTATAGAAGTCCAAAAAATGATAAGATTACAATAGGACATTATATCCCGTTAAAGTTTGAGTTTTCATCGAAGGATAACAAATTCAGATTTTATTCAGCACGGATTAGGAACGGATGTGTAGATGATTATGTCTGTTTGAATATGTGCAGGATTCTTGATGTCAGAGCGTCTAATGAAAATTTTGAAGGTGTTCTTGACCTAGAGAAATATATAGAAAAATTTGAAATGGAAGAGCCTGTGATTGTTGAAGTTTATGATAAAAGAAATGCCATAGAACGTTTTATGGTTGAGTTTTCGTCGTATAAAAAATATAGTGAGTTTGATCGCCTGACAAATACTTGCAAGACAAAAATTTTTTATCGAAAGACTGAAGAGCTTGAAATTTTGATAAAACTGCTCTCATTTGGACCTGTGCTTCGAGTGCTTGGTCCGGAGCGTTTTTTGAGGTTGTTCTTGTATCGTGTGCAGAAGCAAGAAGAGTTGTTAGAGGGTATTTTGAATTGAAAAATATCATACAAAAAAAGAGCCTTTATGGCTCTATCAAAAATGGGCGTTGAGAGACTCGAACTCCCGACCCTTTCGGTGTAAACGAAACGCTCTACCAACTGAGCTAAACGCCCTCAGGTCTGTATGATTAAAGTAACACGCTGAAAAAAATCAGTCAAGAGTTTATTTGAGGAATTTATATGGTAAATTTCGCCAAAAGTTTCCAAAACAACGTCATACTGAGCGTTAGCGAAGTATCTAAACAAAAAAGATTTAGCCCTCAGAATGACGGACTTTTAATAGTATCTCTGGAATTTGCTTATAAATCCCTTATTTGAAAAATTTCTTTTTCAGTGATTATATAGTCAGCTCTTTGGTCATGTTCTTCATAAGGCAGTTCATCATATAATAATATATGGGGAATCGGGATTATTTTGGTACAATTTTTTGATAGAAATGGCAGAAATCTGTCATAAAAACCGCCGCCATATCCCAGTCTGAAACCTCTTTTATCTGCCATCAGGGCAGGGATAACAACTATATCAAGAGCTGATGGAGAAATTTGTTTTTCTCTTTCTGTATCAGGTTCCGGTATGCCCCAAAAGTTGTTGATTAGAACGGAGTTTTTTTTGTGAGAGAAGATAGAGAGAGTTTTTCTATCCTGATTTACTTTCGGGAGGTAAAAATTTTTGCTTTCATCCAATAGCTGCAGAACATCTGTTTCGTTATTGATTGGTGCATAGAGAAGGATATTGTCTGCTGATTTGTATTCTGAGAGTTTTTTGATATTTTCTCTGATTTGTCTGCTGATTTCTTTGATATTCAGCGTTTTTCGTTTTTCTTTTGCGAAAGTTCTTAATATTTTTTTATTTTGCATAATCTGTTTTTCATTCTCATAAATTTTATAATATAATATCAGAAAAGGTGTTTATTTTAGATTATATACGTAAAGGTAGAAGATGGATAGGGAAAAATTTTGTGAACGTCTTAGACAGGCGCGTCTTGAATCGGGGCTGAAGCAGGAAAGTGTGGCGAAGTTTATGAATCTGCCGATATCGGCGATATCGATAATAGAATCAGGTGCACGAAAAGTTGATGTTTTTGAACTTTTGAAACTTGCTGAGTTGTATAATAAACCAGTTGAATGGTTTTTAAATGAGGGGAAAAAACATCAGAAAAGAAGATGGTATGACAAAGACCCTCTTGTTGCAGAGGCAATTGCGCTTATGCAGATTGCTCCCGTTAAGTATAAAAAGAGTACCGCACATGCAATAATCGGTTTTCTTAAGAAAGGTTCTCTTGTAAAAGAGTAAGAATGAATACGAGATAAAAGATGACAGATAACAATTTGGTAAATCCTTCTTTTGATCAACGAGGATATATTCAGGTTTATACGGGAGATGGCAAAGGTAAGACGACTGCTTCATTAGGGCTTGCAATGCGTGCTTTGGGGCGCGGGTGGAATGTGTTGATTATACTCTTTACCAAAGGAGGGCAGGATTATGGAGAGTTATACTCTTTTCGTAAGCTGAGCAAGAGTCTTATGAATCGTCTTGAGATAGTTCAGGCAGGATTAGACAGGATTGTTTATTCTGATAATGTTTCTCAAAGAGATAAAGATGAAGTGACAAAGGGGTGGATGCTTGCTCAGAGAGCGGCTGAGTCAGGCAATTATCAGCTTATTATTCTTGATGAAGCAAATATTGCAATAGAACTCGGATTGATTTCTCTTGATGAGATGAAAAATTTTTTGAAAAATAAACCTCAAAATCTTGAAATTGTTCTCACAGGTCGTCATGCTCATCCTGATATTGTAGAGATGGCTCACCTTGTATCAGAAATTAAACCTGTTAAGCACTATTGGGATATAGGTGTTTGTGCAAGAAAAGGAATTGAGTTTTAGTCTTTTTGCTTTTTGGTTTTAAGATTTTTTGTCATCTCATTCAGAGAGTTTGCAAAGCTGTTTATGCCATCAGCCGCTGCATTGATGGAGTCGATAATATTTTTTGTTTCTTCTTCGTTCAGTTCATTTGCCTGCTGCATTTGTCTCAATGACTGCTGGGTTTGTAATCGTATTTGATCAGCCTGTAGCGTTTGAGATTTTTCGCTCATGCATTTGCTCTGTTTTTGTATTGAGTGGAGGCACTTATCAACGGTTATGATGCTGTCTTTCAGCCTCGGGTCAGATGATGTTTGCATCATTTTACCGAGATTTGTTTTTATGTTTCGTATATTTTCAGGGTTTGTTCTGATACCTGCTTCGATATCTTTGTTTATTCTCGAAGAGAGTATATCAAATTCATCGAGCTGAGAGTTGAAGAAAGCAATTTTCTCTTCGAGTTCCTTTGGGGTTCTTGTATTGACTATCTCAAGCATTGAAACAAAACCTGAAATCATATCATCGATTGCTTCATTTGCGTCTTTTATCATGGAAATCATTCTTTTATGTTCTTTTATTGATATATGTTCTTCACTTTGATCTTCATGAGGAATGAGTTCTATAGACCTGTTGCCTCCGAGGCTGGCTCCTTCTATCGTAAAAATTGTACTTGGCGGGAGGTTAACACCTTTTTTTCTGATTCTCATTGTGAGAAGAATTTTGTCTTCGTCGTATGTAATATTGGAAACAGTACCTATCTGCATACCCATCAGACGTACGGGAGAGCCAACAATCAGACCGTCGATATCTTTTAGTTTTACAGTGTATTCTCTATATTCGGTCAGTTGGGGATAAAACGTTGATATAGTGACCTGTGCGATAAAATATATTGCAACAAGCCATATAATAATTTCAGCAGTGTATAATACAAACTTTTTCATCTTACTAATATTATACAATAATCACAAAAATAGGGATATCCATTATGTACAAGAGAGAAAATACAAATTTAATGAACGACTTGTTTGTTGTTGTTGCATACATTTTTTGCATCTGTGCGGTTTTGTTCTCTGCCGGAAATTTTCTTAATCCGAGTATTTTGAATCCGCCTCTTTTTGATATGACCAATCAAATCATACTCAACATTGTAGTTATTGTTAGTGTTTTTGTTTATGAACTATCAAAACCGAACTCTCAGGGGATTTTGTCTTTCATCGGGTTTCGAAGAAGCAATATAATGTTGTATTTCGTTTATTCTATTGTAGGATTTCTGGTTGTTGTGTTATTCAGCTCGATGTTAAATTTTTTGTTCGGGAGTGTAACTCCTCCTATGCCTGCTTTTTTTGAGAACGCTGACTTTGTTTTTCTTCGTAAAGTATATTTGCTGACACTGATAGCTGCTCCATTTGGTGAAGAAATTTTTTTCAGAGGATTTTTGCAAAATATTTTGATAAAACAACTCGGGATTAAAATCGGTGTTCTTCTATCTGCTCTTTTATTTGCCGTTTTGCATACGGGATACTGGGAGTATTCAACTGCTTTTTTGAGTGTGTTGTTTTTAGGCTTTGCGCTTTCTTTTGTCAGATTGCAGACACACTCACTTATTCCATGTATTATGATACATCTTTTTAATAACTTACTAGCTTACACTCTTTTATTTAACTAAAGTCAGATGAGCATGTTTTCTATAAGACTTTTTATTTGTGATATCTTCGAGTCTTTCATTTATGTATACGGCATTGTCAGAGGAAGGTTTTTTCTCTAGATATTTTTTATAGTATCTTGATGCCAGAGAAAATTCTCCGAGTTTATCATAAGATAATGCAGCTCCCAAGATTGCTTTCAGAAACTCCGGGTTTATTTTGAGTATTTTTTTGAAAACTTTCAGAGCTTCTTTCGGATCTCCCTCACGAAGATGAAGGCTGCCAAGGTTATTATATGCAGGTATATAAGATGGTCTGATTTCTATAAGTTTTGTATAAACCTTGAAAGCCAGCTCATTTTCTTCGAGAATTTCATGAGCCAGAGCAAGATTAAAGTGAGCTTCAGAGTACTCTTTATCGAGTTTAATGGCTTTTTTTAGCAGTTTTTTTGCTTCTTCTGCTCTATTTAGCTTTATGCAGCATGATGCTGCTTCATTGTAAATGACTTTATCAAAAGGCATTTCATTTATTGCTTTTTTGAATATTTCAAGAGCTTTTTCATTTTCTGATGAATATTTGTATACAACACCAAGTCCTTTCATTGCTTCAAGGTGATGAGGATTTAGTTTGAGTACTTTTTTGTATTCTTCTATTGCATCATCAAACATGTTATTGAGCTTCATTGCTTCTGCTCTGATGAAAGACTTGTACTCCTCATGATTTTTTTCGTCTGTTTTCTGCTCTATTTTTGCTCCTGTCGCCGAGCCAAGTTTCTTTTTAAGATCCTCTAATACTTTCCCCATTTAAGTTTTTTGCTCCCCGAATAATTTTTATATTCTCATCTCCTATTCCATTGTAGATGTTTGACCATTTTTTATAATCGACCATGGGGTTTAGATTTTTTGTTCCTTAGGGTTAATTTTTTCGGTATTTTTTTGTTTTTTATGATAAAATAAACTTACCGCAAAACGGTGGCGACGGCGGAAGTCGGTGAACCTTGTCAGGACGGGAACGTAGCAGCAATAAGCCATAAACTTTCGGGTGTCGCCTCTTTTGTCTTTATAGGAGGTAGAGAGATGAAGCATTCTGCTAAGATTAAAGTTTATTATGCCGATACTGATTCTTATGGTGTGGTCTGGCATGGCGGGTATTTCAGATGGTTAGAGCAGGGGCGTGTTGAATATCTCTCTTTAGTCGATTTAAGCACAGAGCAGCTTGAAAAAGACGGTTATACGTTTCCGGTTGTTGATTTGAACTGCAAATACAAATCTCCTGCAAAAAATTTTGAAGAGCTCTTGATGGAGACAACTATAGAGAAAATGTCGAAATTTAGCATTACTTTTTCTCAAAAAATAAAAAGAATATCAGATAACTCTCCTGTAATAGAAGCATCTGTAACTGTTGTTGCAATAGACAAAAACGGAAAACTCTACAGAAGACTTCCCGAGTTTATTTATAAGCCTCTTTTTGAGTCAATTGAATCTAAAGAGCCTGATCTTCAGGTAAGTATTTAACAAGTATTGATGATGCAAATGCGATGAACGATATTGCCACAAGTATAGGAATAATTCCTGTTTTTTCCGCAAGAAATCCTATAGGTGTGAGCATAATTCCTATTACTCCCCAACAGAATCCGCCAATTATTCCTGAGATAAAACCTTTATGCTCTGGCATCAGATTTTGAGCCATAACCATATTAACTGAGGCTGAGAAGAATGTAAAAAATCCTGATAGGGCAAACAAAATCGAGAACCATATCACACTCTTATCGAGGAAGAAAAGAAATCCTAACGACATAGGCAAAATAGGCAGAACTGATATGTAATAACATAATTTTGCTCCTGTTCTCGGAACAATTTTTCCACCTATGAAGGATCCGAGACCTCCGAGCAGTGAGAAAGTGCTGATGAGAATACCTATAGATACAACGCTGTAGTTGTAATCTTTCAGGACGAAAGGTATAAAAAACGTGAATGTCATAGCTACAAGAGATTTAACAATTGCAACCCAGATTAAAATCATAAGAATTTTGTTTTTCAAAACTTCTTTGATAACAAGAGAGAGATTTGTCTCTTCTTTTTTGGCTTCAACAAAGTTTTGAGGAATCTTCGGAAGCAGAAAATAAATCAAAAAAGCAACGATGACCCCGGGGATAATACCGACAAAAGAGTTGTCATATCCGAAGTATTTCACGATAAATGATGAGAATACAGGACCGCATGCGTAGCCTATTGTTCCTGAAGCAAGGAAGATACCCATGTTTTTGCTGATTTTATTTATGCCGAATTTGTTGACCAGTCCGCTCGCCTGCGGGTGGTAAAAACCTATACCTATGCTACCTATCAGTATAAACAATCCTAGAAGCCAGACATTGTTTGTCATAGCTGCAAGTGGCATAAATACGGCAGCGAGAACCATTCCCCAGAATACAAAAAATCTTTTTTTGAAATGGTCTGCAATATGACCGAAGACCGGTTGAAATATTGATGCTCCAAGATGTGAAAAGCTTATAATCAAGCTGATTATTGATATTGTGATATTCATTTTTGCTGCGATAAACGGCAGCAGCGGAGTTATATAGTTGCTGTAGTTATCTATTGAAAAATGACCGAGGGATAACAGTCCTGCGGCTCTTTCCTGTCGTTTTTGTTCATCCATTTTTATAATCTTTTTAAGACTGCCTCAATGACCATATTAGCAGGAACGATTTTTCCTGTCCACAACTCAAATGCTTTGAGTCCCTGGTTAACAAGCATATTTATGCCTGATACGGTTTGGAGCTTTCTTTTTTTTGCCTGTTTGATGAACTCTGTTTCAATCGGGTTGTAGACAATGTCGTATACTATGCCTTTATCAGGAAGCGAGTCAACAACATACTGCTCGACCGGGGAAACTCCCGCATATTTTCCAAGCATTCCGAGAGGTGTTGTATTCACTGCAATCATTGTATCCGAGAGATCTATTTTTTCTGTATACTGGAAGAATCTAAATTTTATCTGAGGAAACTTTTCCTGATAGAATTTTTTCAGAACGTCAAGTTTTGAGATATCACGTGAGTAGAAATCGATTTCTTTTATACCAACCTGAGAAAGTCCGATGACAACAGCACGAGAGGCTCCGCCTGTTCCGAAAATTACCGCTTTCTGGTATTTCAAAAGCAGCTTCATGCTTTCGCTCAGCCCGCTAACAAAACCATGAACGTCTGTGTTGTAACCATGCAGTTCTTTATCTTTGTCAATTATAACTGTATTAACGGCACCTGCAAGGTCTGCTACTTCATCCATTGAAGAAAGAAAGAATGTTATCGGAACTTTATGAGGGATTGTTATGTTAAATCCGTTGTAGTTATTTACTTTGAGGTATTTTATCCTGCTGACCAGGTCTTCAGGCGGTGTCGGCAGAAGTTCGTAGCTGCCTAGCATATCACAGTATTCCATCGCTGTTTGATGAATTACGGGAGATAACGAGTGACCGAGAGGATATCCGATTAGTGCAAATTTGTACATATTTTATTCCTCATCCATAGGGCGTTTGTAACCGCAATCTTTGTTTGAGCAGACAATGTTGTTGCCAAAGCGTTTTGTGAATTTTTTTGTGAGGATTGAGCCGCACTCGGGGCATTTCTCATCAATCGGTTCATTCCAGAGGGCAAAATCGCAATTCGGATATTCGCTGCATCCGTAGAAAATTTTGCCGTAGCGTGATTTTCTCTGTATGATATCTCCTTTTTTACATTTCGGGCATTTAACACCTGTTTTTACGATAATTTTCTTTTTATGTTTGCATTCATCATTTGTACAGCCAAGGTATTCCCCGTACGGTCCCTGTTTGATGACCATAGGCGAACCGCATTTTTCGCATATCTCGTCAGATGGTTTGTCTTCGACTGCGACTTTATTTTCTCCGCTCAGAGGCATCATTGTTTTGCATTCGGGATAACCCGAGCAGCCGAGAAACTGAGTTTTCCATCTGCTTGTTCTTACAACCATCGGCTTACCGCAATTCGGGCATACTTTATCGCTCAAAATTTGAACCTGTCCCATATTTTTTCTTGCTTCATCAAGAGTTTCTACAAAAGGCTCATAGAAATTTTCGAGGACGTCTTTCCATTCAACTTTTTTGTCTGCGATATCATCCAGTTTTGATTCCATATCAGCTGTGAATTTAAAGTTAATTATATTTGAGAAGTGAGAAACAAGCTGCTCGTTAACTGTTTTTCCAAGCGGTGTAGGAGAGAGGGCTCTTTCATTTTTTACGACATACCCTCTTTGCTGGATTTTTGAGATAATCGGTGCATATGTACTCGGACGACCTATTCCGTATTCTTCGAGAGTTTTAACAAGACTTGCTTCTGTATATCTCGGCGGCGGCTGTGTAAAATGCTGTTTCGGGTCTATTTTTTTGAGAGTAGCTTTATCTCCCTCTTTGAATTCAGGGATAATTTTTGATTCTTCACTCTCTTCTTCTGACGAGCTGTAGACTTTCATATACCCTTCGAATGCAATAACACTGCCTGTTAGCTTAAAAGTATAGTCATCAGCACTCAGCTCGACATTTGTGCTGTTAATCAGCGCATTTGCCATCTGGCTTGAAATAAAACGCTCCCATATAATTTTATATACTTTATACTGGTCTGCGCTGAGATATTTTTTGATAGACTCGGGCGTTTTATCTATGTAAGTCGGTCTTATTGCTTCATGCGCATCCTGTACGTTTTTTGTTTTTTTCGATGTATAGTTCTGAGCTTCTTTCGGATAATAATTTTCGCCATAGGTATCCGTGATGAAGTTTTTTGCAGCCTCAACAGCTTCATCAGATACCCTTGTACTGTCTGTTCTCATATATGTAATCAAACCAATCGGGGTGTCATCTCCGAGTTCAATACCTTCATAGAGTTTTTGAGCTATCTGCATAACTTTTGCAACGGGATATCCTAGTTTGTTGTAGATATCTCTTTGCAGGGTACTTGTGATAAAAGGCGGCTGCGGTTTTTTGTTTATTTGTCTTTTGGTGACTTTTGAGACATCAAACTCTTTGTTTTGTTCGAGAGCTTTTACTATTTTTTGAGCTTCTTCTTCGTTTTTGATTTCAATTTTTTTATCTTTATATTTTATCAACTCAGCTTTGAAGTCTTTTTTTGCTTTATCTGAAGAAAAATCACCTGAGATAGTCCAGTATTCCTGAGGTATAAATGCAAGAATTTCTTCTTCCCTGTCGCAGATAAGTTTTACTGCGACGCTCTGGACTCTGCCTGCTGAGAGTTTGTAGTTTCTCAGTTTTTCCCATAAGAGAGGGCTAAGTTTATAACCCACGAGTCTATCGAGAATCTGGCGGGTTTGCTGGGCTTTCACCTTATCCATATCAATCATTCTCGGGGAGGCTACGGCGTCTTTGATTGCGTTTTTGGTGATTTCGTTGAACACGACTCTTTTGACATCTTTGCCTTTTGTGTTTAGGACTTCTGATATATGCCATGCAATAGCTTCTCCCTCACGGTCAGGGTCTGGTGCGAGGTAGATTATATCAGCCTTTTTTGCAGAGTCATTCAGTTCTTTGACTACTTTTTTCTTTTCAGAGATGATTTCAAAAGTAGGCGTAAAGTCTTTTATGTCAAAGCCGAGGACTTTTTTGGGAAAATCTCTGATATGTCCGTAGCTTGCTTTGATTTCGTAGTTGTCGCCAAGAATTTTTTTGATAGTCTTTGCTTTTGCAGGGGACTCTACTATCAGCAAGATTTTTGGTTTTTTATCGGATTTTTTTGTTTCTTTTTTTTCAGCTGTTTTTGCCATTATTTTTTCAGTGTCCTAGCGTACTGTTGTGTTCCTGTTTTTTGAATAAATCCTTTCAGCTCAAGAGTTGTCAGTGTTATGAGAATTTCTTCTGCGCTCAGATTTGTTTTTGAAATTATTTCATCAAGAGTTGAGGGATCTAAACTTAAAGTTTTATATACTTTTTCTTCATTGTCAAGAAAATCTGTAGTTTTATTTTTTTCGGAAGCAGTTTTATCTTCGATTTTCCAGTTCAGATAATTGAATATATCTTGAGGTTCCGTGACGATTGAGGCACCTTCTTTTATTAATTTATATATTCCTTTTGTATTCGGGTTTGTGATTGCCCCGGGGATGCACATGACTTCTCTGTTTTGTTCGAGAGCTGTTCTTGCTGTGATGAGTGCTCCGCTTTTTTCAGCTGCTTCTGCAATGAGTGTCCCCTGAGATAAACCGCTTACGATTCTGTTTCGATGCGGGAACATCCACGGTTGCGGAGACATATCAAAGTAATATTCTGAGATAACTGCTCCGTTATCATCAAGAATTTTTTTGTAGATGTTGATATTTTCTCTCGGATAAATATAATCAAATCCGCTTCCTAGAACGGCAATGGTCTTTATGCCGTTTTTGAGCGCTGCCTGATGTGCGCATGCGTCAGCTCCCAGCGCCATTCCGCTTATTATGGTCATATCTTTTGAAGGGAAATCAGAAATAAGCTGTGTGAGGACATCTGATGCATATTTGCTGATTTTTCTGCTGCCTACTACAGCAAGTGTTTTTGATAGATTACATTCTTTGAGGTTACCTCGAAAGAAAAAGATAGCGGGTCGTTTCGGAATTTCTCTCAATAGCGGCGGATAGTTATCATCAGCTATAGTGATGACTGATATGTTTTTTTCGAACAGCTCGTCGATTAGTTGTTCAGGATTAATTTTTTTGCGTTCCTGTGCAAATTCTTCAATCTGTTTGTGGGTTAAGTCGGAATAAAACAGCAAATCTGATGAAGATGCATGCCAGGCTTCATTCAAAGATTTGAAGCTGTCATAAATTTTTTCAAGAAAAACATTTCCTACTTTGTTGCATTTTGAGAAAGCAAGCCAGTATTTGAGCTCGGGGTTATTGAAGTTCATATTTCATCCAAAAAATATTCTTAATGAAAATAATAATATATTATATTTTTATTTTTGAAAATAAATAATATAAAAAACGAGGCTGTTTAGGCCTCGTTTTTTGTTGGTGGGTGCGAATCTTGTTCTAATCCAGTAATGCTTCCAGTATGGATGCATTTTTTGCTGCTATAGTATTTTCGCGGACTCTTGAGCGGTGGATGTAAGTTCTCAGTGCTTCACGAATAAGCTCGCTGCGAGAACGTTGTTCGTTGTCTGCTACTTCATCGATTTTGCTCAAAAATTCTTCCGGCATAGAAATAAGAACTCTTGCCATTTTTTGTTCCTCCAAACTGTTTTGTGTAGACTCTATATATAAATAAAAACGAACTTATCTAAAAAAGTGCTAAAAAGTATATACTTTTTAGCACTTTTGTTAAGAAAACTTAATAAACTATTTAAGCTGGTTCTTTACAGATCAATAAATTGCTTATCCTCAAACACTTTTTCAAGATTATCCTCAAACGCTTCTTCAAGGTCATCAGCAATGTCTTGGGTATCCTGTTGGTTCATGTTTTGCTGTTCTGTTTTTTTGTGGAATAGATTTGAGATTTTTCCCGGGATATCAGAGATGAATTTGCCGACATTGTCTATTCCTCTTGCAATTGTTCCGCCAAAACCTTCTTTTGCAAGCATATCAGTAAAGATTTGCGGCTGCAGTTTGTGCAGAGCTGTTGATAAAGCCAATACGGCAGCAGCTGCAATGCCTATTCCTGCTGCTATTTTTTTCCCTTTTGATTTTTTCGAGATAGTAACCTTATCTCCTTCTGCCGCTGTCGGTTGAGCACCTTGAGGCGCTGAGTTTTGCGGTTTTTGAATTAAGTCTTGAAAACTTTGAGGATAAGAACTAATCCCTGTAGTATTATTTACACTATTAACCATAATGCATACCTCTAACTGTAAAATAAAACCAAACTACTTTTAGAAAACCAATGAATATTATTTATTGATAAAAGTGTTAACAAAATTTAAAAAAGTTTACAAACTCTACAAGCTATCAGTATACTACATATAGACGATTAATTCAATGTAAAAATACAAAATATCCGAGCACTATAATATATTATTATATTGGTTGGGGGATGAAAAAAGGATTCTGGGATGAAGTCAATAGAGATAACTGATTTAATAAGACAAAAAGCTTGTGAATTTGTAAAAAATTATGGTGGAGAAGAAGCTTCAGAAGATTATTACAGGGCTGCTCTCGCATTATTCTCTTCGGTTGAGGTTTTGAAAGACTACTGGGAGAATATTGATATATCAAAAAGTCTTATAAACATAAAGCCGTTTTTTGATGCTTTTGAGTGTATAGACTTGGGTATTGACGGAATCCGTATAAATATTTGTCTTGTCAGAAACAACAAGATTTTTATCCCGAAAATAATGAGAGAAGCTGATATCCTTTCTGATGTTTATGTCGCAGCACAGTTAAATTCTGATATGTCAACATTCAAGTTTTTCGGTTTTATTCCTGTTGAACGCATTGATTTTGATAATTCAGATGAAGATAACTACTTTGTTGAAGTAAAAAATCTTCTTCCTATGGACAATATCTTCAGAGTAATATCACGAACTACTCCAAAAGATTATGAAGAATATTTTGATGTAAATACTTTACGGGAATTGTTTGTCAGCTTTCTTGACGGAGAGATGGATTCTGAAAATTTAAGAAAAGTTGTTTATACAATTTTTGCTTCTGAAAAAAGTTGTGTTGAGGAGTTGAAGAATTTCAGCTGTTTTGATGCTTATGCGAAGTTATTGGCTGAAAATCCAAAGCTTTTGAAGGATAAGAGTCTTGATGTCTTTACAAGAAAAATTCCTCACTCTTCTGAAGAAATAACTGTTATCCCCGGTGAGCTTAAGGATGAAGATGATAAGATTGCCGATGAAGAGTTTAACAGCGAGCTGAATGAAATTGAAGAACTCTCTGATGCAGGAGTTATTTCTGTTGGTGAACATAATGATGAGTCAGACAAGCTGAAATCAGACTGGTTGTCCGTTGTGAAAAATGACAGCGATGATGATGATTTGGATCATACTCAGGATTTGCTTGATGACTTGAATGAAAAGGTATCTATTCAGGCACCCGAAGAAGTTATCTCTGCTTATTCTGATGAAGATCTTGTAAAACCGATGGGCGCAGCTTCATTACCTTCTCTTGACGGAACGGATGAAGACCTTGTAAAACCGATGGGAGCGGCTTCATT
>CALUSR010000004.1 GCA_944323485.1 Candidatus Gastranaerophilales bacterium | reverse complement strand
GGTGAAACCGAAGGAACCCAGGGTGAAACAGGTGAAACCGAAGGAACCCAGGGTGAAACAGGTGAAACCGAAGGAACTCAGGGCGAAACAGGAGAAACCGAAGGAACTCAGGGCGAAACAGGTGAAACCGAAGGAACTCAGGGCGAAACAGGTGAAACTGAAGGAACTCAGGGTGAAACAGGTGAAACCGAAGGAACCCAGGGTGAAACAGGTGAAACCGAAGGCGGACAGACTCAATCTGATGCAGAAGCAGAAGCTCAAAGAATAATTGAAGAAGCTCAACAACAGGAAGCATACTGGGAAGAGCAGAAAGCTAAAGCAGACGCAGAAGCGCAGGCTGAAAAAGAAAGAGCGGAAGCAGAAGCTGCAGAGGCAGCAAGAATACAGCAAGAAGCAGCAGAGCAGGAAGCAGAATGGGCTAAAAAGCAGCAGGAAGCCGCTGCCGCTGCAGAAGCTGAAGCAAAAAGAGCGGAAGCAGAAGCTGCAGAAGCAGCAAGAATACAGCAAGAAGCAGCTCAACAGGAAGCAGAATGGGCTCAAAAACAGCAGGAAGCAGCTGCAGCATCAGAAGCTGAAGCAGATAGAGCCGAAGCAGATGCAGCCGCAGCAGCCGATGCAATACAGCAAGCTCAGCAAGGTCAAACAGAAGGTAATACTGAAGGCGCTCAACAGTAATACAAAAATAATTAATAAACAAAAAAGCGGGATTTATATCCCGCTTTTTTGTAATAAATCGCAATAAATGCCAGAAAAAAAGCAATAAATTTTATTCAGGAGTTTATTATTTGTATATGGAAAATGGAAGGTAATGGTATGCAAATAAACTCAATAAATCAAAATTATTCATCTATGAATTTCTCAGGTATATTTGGTAAAAGAGATGCCAAAAAGACTGAACATAAAGACCAGAATCAGGATAATTCAACAATCCCTGTTCACTCGGCCTCAAAACCATCGGCGAAAACAAGAGCTGTTGCACTTGCTGTTGCTGCTATGATGGCATTGTCACTTACTGCCTGCAATAACGGAGATAAAACTCCTGAAACAGTTGCGAATGAGACAGCTGAAGCTATGCAGGAAATGGACGACTTGAGTTTATTATTCCTTTCGAAAATTACACCAGAGCAGATGGCTCAGTTTACTCCTGAACAATTGATTGAACTGGCGCAGGCTCTGAGAGTTTATAACATAGATATTGGGGAAATCGGAGATAACTCAAATGTTCAGATAAATGCTCAGGTTATAGACGGAACTTTTGGAGATGGTGTTGTTATCAGCTTTGTTAACGGATCAGAAGATGTCGCAATAGATGACAGTCAGGTCGGCGGTGAAAACTCCGATGTCGGCGGAACCGTCATGGAAGATGGTACAATTAAATATTATATGATTAAAAACGGTGATAAAGGTTATGTCCCGATGACAAAAGAAGAAGCAACGGCTTATCTCGGATATGAACCTACCGTCGAAGGCGATAATACCTCAGAAACTTCTTCTGCTGCTGAAAATGGTGGAGAAACAGAACCTGAAGCAGAAGCAGAAGAAACCGGAATAAAACCAACCCGTGCATCAGGAGCTCCTGATAGCGGAAATTACTGGAGAGATGAAGCTCAAACAGTAAGCTCGGTCTGGAGTGAGATGACATCAAAAGATAGTATTGTTGAAGCTACATCAGATTATGCTTCTTTGAGTAACAAGCCTTTTGAGTTTGCAGCTTTCCTGAAAGGAGAGGGAGAAACAGCAAGAACCGGAGAGCCTGAATCAGAGTTAAAAGCACAGGAACTTGTTTATGCTAATGCTGAAGCATTTCAAAATCTTTATTCCGCTCTAAAAGATGAAAATATTCTTGCTAAATACAATCTTTCAGGTTGCGGGGAAGATATAAAATCTTACTTAGACGGATTTGACAAGGGAGACTTTAATCAAGACGGCGACTATAGCGATGATTATAAATATCTTCCTGATGGAACTGAAAATCCTGATAAAAAAGATTAATAATCATTGAAAACACGTGCTTTGAGCGCTTTTGAGTAAGTCTGGTTCATATGGGCATAATCAAAGATGATTATACCGTCAGCTTTTGCTTCTCTTATTGTTTTTATCTGCGTTAGCATATCTATATAGCTGCTGTTTGAGAATGGTTGAAATATTCCCGGATATATTTTTGTTCTGTTTCCTGAATAATTTTTTATTGTGGAAATATAATTTTTTGTCAAATTTTCACCACTTGTCATAATCAATGGAGTAAGAGCATCCAAATAACCGTTGCTGGCCCACAAAGACCATTTTTGAAGTTTTTCTATTTCTGCCTGCGGACGGTCAGGGAATATAACAGCGGATAGAATCAGGTTATTTTTCTTATTCTTTATAGCTCTTGCTTTTAGTATGAAATCTGTTATTTTTCCCTGTCTGTATGCAACCCACTTGCTCCACATCGGTGAAGTTGAATCAAGCGTAACAGGATCAACACCGTATAATTTTTGGAATTCACCTCGAGCATATGTGCTGTATCCCCAGTTTGTTTGAGCATAACCGAAATAGTCTGACGGGCTTGAACGGGGGTATCTTATGTAATCAAGGTTTATACCATCAACTTCATATTTTGTAACCAGTTCGGCAAGAACTGAAATCAAAAATTTTTGAACCTCTGGATTTGCGGGGTCGAGGAAAAATCCCGAATGTTCTGAGGCGCAGGGTACAATTGATGAGGATGCAACATATTGTTTTTGTATATTGGCCCAGTTCGGATAAATTGCAAGAATATGCTTCGGAGAAGAGTTTATCGGTGCGTTCCCGACATAAAAAGCCTGAAACCAGGCATGCAATTTCATATTTCTTTTGTGGGCTTCTTCAACCCATATTGCCATAATGTCTTTATCATGAGGAAAGTTTGGGTTTACCCTGATTAATCCGTAGTTTTGCATAACACGGCTTGGATATATTGTCATTCCATGGAAAAATGATTCGAGAAATACATTATCAATGCCGGCTTCCTGAATTTTATTCAAAGTGTTGCATATTTGAGATTTTGAAGTTTCTGTAGGTCTTATCCATATACCTTTGAATTCATTTGTTTTTGCCGGTAGTGCGTAAACAAGAGCATTGTTTGTATAAATGATTGCGTCTTTAGCATAAGATTTTGCCCTATCAGGATTTGTTTGCTCGCATTCTTTTGCTTTTTGCAGACATTCTTGCGCTTTGAGTAAAAATTTATCGGTTCTTGAAAAATCATATTGCGCATAGGTCTTTTTTATTGCGTTCAGTGTTCTGTTTATTTCTCTGTAGTTGCTTTCCGCTTCAAATATAAAGCTTGCATCTTCTATTATTGCTGTAATAACATTATTTTCCGTATCTATATTAATTCTTGCTCCTACTGTTATATTTTTTTCTATCCAGTTTTTAGCAATCCCATGTCCGCTTATTACATAACCGTTTGAAGGAATGAAAGAGTCACTCGGCGATAATCTGATTACACGACCGTTTTCTACAATTGCTTCTTTTCCGAATTCATTTGTTCCTGTTCTTATACCGTATTTAGGCGTGTAGATAACAAGCTGGTTTGCTCCTCTTGCTCCCGGGTATGGTATAGGAACTCCGTTTTTGAGAAGAAGAGGGTCTATTGAATCGATTATAAAAGAAGATGTTTTCTTTTTGCTTTTTGGTTTTATGATTGGATTTTTATTTTGTTGAACGGAGGTTTTTCTCTTTACTACTATGGTTGAAAATGTCTTGTCTTTTGCGGCAAAAGAATTTCCCGTGAGTATAAATAATGCTAGAAGTAAAGATAGAACGTATTTCAAAATTCTTCTCCAGAAGGTTTATTTTCTTTTTATCATAATCGATTAGACAATAATCAATCCAATATATTATATAAGAAAATATATTACAATATAATAAAATTGTTAAATTATTAAAGTATAGTTAGATAATAGACTATAATTATAGTAAAAGTAAAATATGTGAGTAGAATGTAACAAAAGAAAAAACAAACTATGAAATATAAAGATTATTATGAAATATTGGGCGTCAAAAAAGAAGCTACGCCAGCCGAGATTAAGTCAGCTTATAGAAAGATGACAAAAAAATATCATCCGGATGTAAACAAAGCTCCAGATGCAGCTGAAAAATTCAAAGATATAAATGAAGCATACGAAGTTTTATCTGATCCTGCAAAGAAGCAGCGTTATGACTCTTTGGGCTCCGGCTGGTCTGAAGGGGCAGATTTTACTCCTCCTCCGGGGTTTGAAAACATAAGATTTGATTTTGGCAGCGGCGGTCAATCTTATGGCGGAGGATTTGAACAGTTTGGAGGTTTTAGTGACTTTTTCTCTTCTATCTTCGGAGATATTTTGTCACAATCACAGCCAAGGCAGAGAAGGTCTTCTTTCAGGCAATCTGATTTTTCTGATGCCTTTTCTCAATATCAACAGGGAGGCGCCCGCTCTCAAAAACAACAAAAAACTCAGCAGAGAGCAAGCCTTGATATAACTCAGGATTTAATGCTTACTCCAGAGGAAGTTTTTAACGGGGTTACAAAGCCTGTGAGGGTTATTTTTATGGACATCTGTTCTCAGTGCAAGGGCAGAGGCTGTGCAAATTGTACTCACAGCGGTTTCTCTCCGGTTAACAAAATTCTAAATGTAAAAATTCCTAAGAATGTAAAAGAAGGTGCAAAAATCAGAATTTCAGGAGAAGGACGTCATGATGAATACGGGAACTCCGGAAATATTTATTTGACTGTAAAATTTGCACCGAATAACGACTTTCGCATAGACGGAAACAATGTTACTTCAGAGCTTGATATTACTCCTCAGGAAGCTGTATTGGGTGCCGTCAAACAGGTCAAAACACTCCATGGTATTGTGAAAGTTACGGTTCCTCCAAAAACTTCTTCTGATAAGATATTACGTCTTAAGGGACTCGGGTTAAATGAGAAAGGGTATCATAATGTTAAGATAAAAATTGTTATCCCTCAAGATTTGACAGAGCAGGAAATAAACCTCTACAAACAGCTTTCAGAGTTGAGAAAGAGCAACTGATAGTGAGTGATATTTTTTCAAGGAATGAGCTCTACTGGGGCAAAGATTTTCAAAATTATCTGAGAGGCAGGCATGTGATTGTTTTCGGTCTTGGCGGTGTCGGCTCTTTTTGTGCGGAGGCTTTAGTCCGCTCAGGTGTCGGTTATCTGTCAATTGTTGATTTTGATGTTGTATCAGAGTCAAATTTGAACAGACAGCTTCCTGCTCTTGGTTCGACTATAGGTCAGAAAAAAACGGAAGTGTTGAGAAAAAGACTTTTGGATATCAATTCAGATGTAAAAATTCAAGTTTTTGATACTTTTGTGAGTGAAAAAAATATCGGTGATATTTTCTCCGAACGATATGATTTTGTAGCGGATGCTATAGATTCTTTTCGCTCGAAGATTGATTTGATGGAGTATTGCTATAAAAACGGTATAAGTTTAATCAGCTCGGCAGGTGCGGGAAACAGACTTGATCCGACGAAGTTGTATATTTCTGATATTTCAGAGATAAAGCCCAAAAATTGTCCTTTTGTATCGAGAATGTTGTCAATGTTGAAGAACAAGGGGATTACATCAGGAATTTCTGTTGTAACAAGCAGAGAGAAACCAAAATCGTTGAAGAAAGTTTTCTCAGAAGAGAAGATAGTTCTTGAGGATGGAGAAATTTTGGAGATGAAAAAGTTTACTCCTGCAAGTACTCCTTTTGTTCCTGCTGTTGCAGGGTATTTAATGGCTTATTTCATAGTTGACAATTTTTTGATAAACTTTAAGCATGAATAATTCAGGAACTTTGTATATTTGTCCGACACCAATAGGAAACTTGGAAGATATCACTAAAAGAGCTTTGAGAGTTCTAAGTGATGTTGATGCTGTCTTGTGTGAAGATACGAGAGTCAGCGCTAAGTTGTTAAATCATTACGGTATAAATACAAGACTGATTTCATTCCATAAATACAGCGAAAAGGAAAAATCAACAAAAATACTCGCTATGTTGAAAGAAGGACAGAATCTTGCCTTGATATCCGATGCAGGAACGCCTTTGATAAATGATCCAGGGGTATATCTTCTTGAAGATTTGCTGAAAGAAAATATAAGAGTTATTCCTCTTCCTGGCGCCAGTGCCTTGATTACATTTCTTAGCGGTGTGTTTAATCCATCAGGAAAATTCTTTTTTGCCGGTTTTTTACCGAGAACTGACAAAGAAAGAGAAGCTCTTTTTGATAAGTATAAAAATACAACAGTTGTTTTTTTTGAGTCGCCAAACAGATTGCTTGATACATTAGCTTTTTTGGACGCTTATTCTCCTGATAGAACGGTTGTTATCGGCAGAGAGCTAACAAAGATAAATGAAGAGATACTGCATTTGAAACCAAAAGAGGCGATAGATTATTACCATAGTCATGTATTGAAAGGCGAGCTTGTTGTCGCTTTGATTTCTGATGGTGAAGAAATAATGAAGATTGAAGATGAAAAAATTTTATCTTATGCAAAAAAACTTGATAAACTTGGTTATTCAGCAAAAGATAGTTCAAAAATCATATCTTCATTATTTGATGTGCCAAAAAATTATGTTTATGCTTTAATAATAAAGTAAGTTAGGTTTAGTTAACTAAAGAAAAATATGTTTGAATTCATAAAAAAAACACAATCTCAGGATTTGATAAACTACTTGCCTGATGCTGTAGTGGTTCTCGGTTATGATAAAAAAATATCAGACTGCAACATTAGAGCTGAGATGTTGTTTGGGTATGCAAGAAAAGATTTGCGGGGGAAGACGGCTTCTTTTTTGTTTGATGAAGGAGTTGAACCTGTTTATGATGCGATGATAAATCATAGCCGTATACCTACGAATGTCAGGACAAAAAACGGTGAGCATATTGTTGTTGAGATTACCGCATCAGATTCTGAGCTTAATCAAAAAATTATAGTTTGCGCCCGTGATGTTACGGAAACGCATAATATGATAAAAGATATCATAGAGGATTATAAAGCGGCAAAAGAACGCTCAAAGCTGCATAACAGTTTTATCTCCGATATGTCTGGAGATATAAAAACACCTCTTCATTCTATTATCGGTTTTTCTCAAGCATTGATTGACGGAGTTGGCGGGGATTTATCAGAGAAGCAGGCAAAGTATCTTGATATTATTAACAGAAATGCATCTTCGCTCTCTCTTTTGATGGGAAGTGTGCTTGATATAGCAAAACTTGATGCAGGTCAGATGACTCCTGATATAAAACAATTTGATATTATATCTCTGATAAATTTTGTTAATCAGCAGATAGAACCGAAGGCAAAAGAAAAGAAATTGGCTTATGAGGTAGATACACAGGAAGTTGTCAAAAGAAAAATTTTCTCTGATGAGAATATGTTAAGGCAGGTTTTGCTGACAGTATTAGATAATGCAGTGAAATTTACAGAAACCGGAAATATAAAAATGAGAGTATCTCATCCTGACCTTGACTATGTAAAATATCAGGGAATGGTTGTGCCTGCTGATTATACGGATAAGTCATATTTGATGTTCAATATAACTGATACCGGTGTTGGAATCCCTGAGAGTGATTTAGATTGTATTTTTGATGAATATTCGATGGTGGCAAGGCAAAGTTCCAAAAAATATTCAGGGTATGGTTTGAACCTTGCAATAGCAAGAAAAATTCTTGAAGAGTTATCAGGGGTAATCTGGGTAGAAAGCGAAGTAAGACTCGGGTCAACATTCAGTTTTATTATTCCTATTCAGGAACCTCATAATATAGTTATACATAAGATAATAGGACAAGATGAGTAGCGTCGTTCTGAAAAATATTTCAAAATCTTACGGGAAAGTTTCTGTAATCAAGGATTTGAACTTGGAGATAAGAGATAAAGAGTTTATGGTCTTTGTCGGTCCTTCAGGCTGCGGTAAATCTACATTATTGAGAATAATCGCAGGTCTTGAAGATATTCAGGGCGGAGAAGTGTATATAGAAGAAAAAGTTGTGAATAACCTTCATCCGAAAGACAGAGATATCGCTATGGTTTTTCAAAATTATGCTCTATATCCTCATATGAGTGTGTATGAGAATATG
This sequence comes from Candidatus Gastranaerophilales bacterium, assembly GCA_944323485.1. Classification (GTDB taxonomy): domain Bacteria; phylum Cyanobacteriota; class Vampirovibrionia; order Gastranaerophilales; family CAJFVJ01; genus Adamsella. The sequence goes on along the minus strand of CALUSR010000004.1, from coordinate 278,142 downwards.
GCATTTGCTTTGAAAATCAGAAAGATGGATAAAAAACTCATAAGAGAAAAAATAGAGAATGTGGCAAAATCTCTGAATTTGACTGAATATTTGAATCGAAAACCAAAAGAGCTCTCAGGCGGTCAAAAACAGCGTGTTGCTCTAGGACGTGCAATGGTTCGTGAGCCGAAAGTTTTTTTGATGGATGAGCCACTTTCAAATCTGGATGCAAAATTGAGAGTTCAGATGAGATCAGAAATCAGGAGCTTGCACAAAAAACTTGATACTACATTTATTTATGTAACTCATGATCAGGTGGAAGCTCTTACGATGGGAGATAGGATTACTGTCCTAAATCGTGGAGAAATACAGCAGGTTGCAACGCCTGATGAAATTTATAATTATCCTGAAAATATGTTTGTCGCCGGATTTATCGGTTCACCTCAGATGAATTTTATCAAGGTCAAAGTTGTTTCCGAAAATTTGTTGAGTTTTGAGAATAACAATATATCAGCGCCATCTGATGTCATAAGAAGAAATAATTTAATCGGTAAAGAGGTTATTGCCGGTATCAGACCTGAGCATTTGTCTTTATCAGGCTGTTCTTCGAGCAATAAAATAGAAGTTACTGCAGGCATGGTTGAGATGTTAGGCAGCGAGAAAATTGTTCATTTTGAACTTCAAAATCTTGATATGAGTGCAAAATTGCCTGCTTCAGTCGAAGTATCTTATGGAGATAAACTCTGTTTTTCTCCTGATGATAATAAAGTTCTTTTGTTTGATAAAGATACTCAAAAAAGATACAGATAAATTTATTCTTGTTTTCTTGTATCAACCTGATTTATGCAGTCCATGAGAATGTTTATATAGGCTGCACTTTTTGGAAAATATTCTTGGAGAATTTCTGCTCTTTCTGATGGAGAGCTCGTTGTAGTCAACATTCTTGCTTCTGCTGCAAATTCTTGAGAGTCAAGCAGATATTTTGCTGTATCTATTTGAGAGTCTGAGGCTGTTTCCAAAAATTGTTCTTTTTCGCTTTCAAAAATTTCTAAAAATTCTTCAGTGTTTGAAATTTGTGCTGAATCAACTTCTCCAACAGGAATATCATCTATTGCATGACCAAGTTCATGGTTGAATATATGCTCATCAGCGCTGCTTGCTATAGTTTCTATTACCGGAGAGTATATACCGTTTTCAAATTTTAGTTTTCCAACTTTGTTCAATTCTTCTGCCATATTGATGAGTACATCGCCCGGTTGTTGTTTTATCATTTCTTTAAAATCTTCATTGTCGGAAGATGAGATAAATATATCTTCATCTTCTCTGAGTGTAATGTTTTTTTCAGAGTCTTCAACAAGTCTGTCCAGGTTGATTTGTGTTGCTTCTTTATTTGATAAGTCGCTGACAGTTATGATGGAGTCATCTATGTTTATATGATATTTTTTATTATTGTATGTAGAGATGGCTTCGTTATCGCTTATTTTTTCGTAAGTTCTTGTTGTATCAAGCAGAACGTTTCCGTTTTTATCTACAATATTGTATATAAGCGTAGATGAACCATCACTGTCTTTTTTATATGCATAATTTGTTTCTGTTCCGTTTGGAGAAGTAAAGCTTTTGTTTGTTTGAAAACTTCCGTCATCATTATAGGAACTTGAAGATAATTGCTGAGTATTACCGTATTTATCCGTTCGTGAGTGATAAAGTATTTCTCCTTCATCAGAAAGTCTATATAAATCTTTATTTGATAAGCTTCCGTCTTCTTGATAATTATATTCGACTATTGTGTCGCCTTTTTTTATCTTAGTTGAAGAAGGTTGCGATTCATAGCCATTGTTATAAAAATTGTATATATAGTCTTGTTGATTGTTATCCTGATTTATGTATGTATATTTATCATAGCTTAAAGAACCGTCTTGATTGTACTGTTTTTCACTTTGTATAAGTTCCCCTTTTCCAAGGTATTGTATTGAATATTCATTTGCAAGAGAATTGTCGTCATAATAAGAGTTTTGATTAAATTGAACACGTTCTCCAGAATGTATATCTTTTATGAGGCTAGTGTGGATATTTGATGTTTTTTGTTCGATAAGTCTATATTGTTCACCGGTATTTCTATCTGAAATCATGTATTCTGCTATTAGCGGTGATTTATTTTTTATACTGTTGAATATGTATTTAAGATTTTTATTAATAAACGGAGTTTTTGTTTCATCATCAAATTCTATTTTATTTCTTGAATATTGATGTTGAATACTGTTATTTTCAGGGAAAATTGATATATCAACATTGTTTTGCGATATATTTTTTTCTTTATTTGTATTTATATCTTCAAATATGGGTGAAATATTTCTTATTGAATCATTGTAAGTCATATTTAGAAACTCTCTCTTATATTATATATAAAGTATATTAATAAAATATATTTGTTAGATATAAAAAATTTTTTTTACAAATCTTTATGTTACAAAGTGTCTATATAAAGACATAAGTAAATGTTTAAAGTAAAATATCAAATATGCTTTGATTTTTTATAGAGGGATTTATGAGATTAACGGATACAACAGCACAAAATTCGTTTAAATACGGATATTTACTTAAGAGAATATCAAAATATATTCTTCCTTATTGGGATAGAATACTCCTGAATTTTCTGATTGCAATTCCCGTAGGTTTGCTTGATGGTGTTGTTGCCTATGCTCTCAGACCTTATATGGATGAGGTTATAGGGAAAGGAAATGAGCAGCTTGCTTTTTGGATTCCGTTTGCCATAATTTTCTTTGCATTATTTCAGGGTACTCTCAGATATCTCAACACTTATCTGACTGATTGGACGGGCATGAAGGTGACGAATGCCATAAAACTTGATTTATTTAAAAAACTTTTGACCATGGATACAAGATTTTTTCAGATAAATTCATCGGGTATTATTCTCGGTCGTTTTCTTGGGGATGCAGATACTGCTTCAAAAGGTATTTTGGATAATATAAAAACACTTATGGCAACGGGAGCTGGTACGATTGCACTTGTCGGGGTTATGCTTTATAACTCATGGCAGCTTGCAATAGTCGGTGTTGTTGTGCTTGTGTTTGCTTGCGGTCCTGCTATTTTAATCAGAAAACGCATAAAAAGAACCTCAAATGCCTGTATGACCGTAGGGGGTGTTATTACTACAAATTTCAACGAAACCTGCGGAGGAAACAGGATAATCACATCTTACGGATTGCAGGATTATCAGTATCACAAACTCGAAAATCAAATTCATGAGGCTTTTGATTTGAGTATTTCTCTGACAAAAAGAGTCGGATGGATGTCGCCGATTATGTATTTGATAGCATCTTTCGGGATTGCGATTGTTATGTGCTTTGGAAACCATCTTATTTTGACGGGGCAGATGACAAGCGGAAGTTTTGCATCTTTTGTGACATCGCTTTTGTTGTTATACAAACCGATAAAGACATTGGGAAATACTCTTACAGGACTTCAGACAATATTCGTATCAATGGGGCGTGTCTTTGAACTTTTTGATTTGGTTCCAGAAATTCAGAACAGACCAGAGGCAAAAACACTTGATAGAGTTTCAAAAGACATATCTTTTGAACATGTTTATTTTCAATATGAAGAAGGTATAGATGTTTTGAAAGATGTATCTATTGATGTAAAAGTCGGAGAAACTCTTGCTCTTGTCGGAAATTCAGGAGGCGGCAAAACTACTTTTGTAAACCTCCTTCCGAGATTTTATGATATTTATAAAGGAAGCATAAAAATAGACGGCATTGATATAAGAGATTATACTCTTGAGTCTTTGAGAAATAATATTTCAATTGTTTTTCAGGATAATTTCTTATTTTCAGGTACTATAAGAGATAATATCATGATGGGAGATTTTGGAGCATCTGAAGAAAAGCTTGAAGAAGCGATAAAAGGTGCCCATCTTGATGAGTTTTTATCTACGCTTCCGAATGGAGTCGATACCGTTATCGGAGAAAGAGGCACGACCTTATCAGGAGGGCAGCGTCAGCGTGTTGCAATTGCACGTGCAATGCTAAAAGATTCCGCTATTGTAATTCTTGATGAAGCAACATCCGCTCTTGATAACAAATCTGAAGCAATTGTTCAGAAGGCGTTGGAAAATCTTATGAGAAATCGTACTGTATTTGTAATTGCACATCGTCTTTCAACAATTCAGAATGCGGATAAAATAGCTGTTGTAAATGACGGAAAGATAGTTGAAGTCGGAACGCATGAACAACTTCTTTCAAAAGAAAACGGAGCTTATCGAACGCTGTATTTTTCTCAATTTAACAAAGAAGCGGTGACGGCTTAGGTTATGGAAAAAATAGAAATTAAATCTCTTGTCTACGGCGGTGCCGGTGTCGGACATCTTGACAATGGGAAAACAGTGTTTGTTGATGATGTTGTTGATGGAGAGGTAGTGGAAGCAGAAGTCTTTTCTGATAAGAAACAATTTTCTCTTGCTTCTTTAAAAAATATTATATCTAAATCTAAATACAGAATTGAACCTGAATGCAAACTGTCAAAAGTTTGCGGCGGCTGCCAGTGGCAGCATGTTGAGTATGAACATCAGCTTGATGTGAAGACACGGATAGTCAAAGATACCCTGCAAAAGGCATTGAAAAAAGAAATTGAGGTTGAAAGAACCATTGCATCTCCTGATAATATGCAATATCGCTGCAAAGTGCAGATGCCTGTTTCTCAGACAAAAAATTCGAAGAGAATTTTGGCTGGATATTTCAAGAAAAATTCTCATGAGCTTGTAAACATAAAATACTGCCCTATACAGCCTGATATAATCGGTGAAATTTGTGAATATTTGAAAGACATATTTCAAAAGAAGAATATCAGAGCTTATGATGAAAAAACTCGGAAGGGAATGATTCGGCATTTTGTGTTTCGATACAGTTCTACAAACAAGAAAATACTTCTTATCTTTGTTGTTAACTCAAAGAGTACTGCTCCTGATTTAAGAATTATAGCTGATGATGTAATGCATAAATTCCCTCAGATATCAGGCGTGTGTGTGAATTTTAATAAACAAAATTCAAATGTGATTATGGGAGAAAATTTTGAGCTGATATCAGGAGATGATTTTGTTGAAGAAAATCTTGAAGGACGGATATATCATATATCGAAGGGAAGTTTCTTTCAGGTTAATCCTCGCTCGGCTGTTAATATATTTAAAACAGCTGAAGATATGTTGAAATCTCAGTTTATTGGGAAAATTCCAAGGCTTTTGGATGCTTATTCCGGGGTAGGAAGTTTTTCTATATGGATGAAGGATATTGCCGATAATATTGTTGCCGTAGAAGATTATCCTCAGGCTGTTTGTGATGCGAAGATAAATTTGGAGAAAAATAGAGCTGATAATATTTCTCTTTTTGAAGGAGATGCGCAGGAAGTTCTCGATAATTTTGTGAAAGAAGGTCGGGTTTTTGATGCCGTAATTATCGACCCGCCAAGAAAAGGCTGCTCAGAGAAGGCTCTTGAAGCTGTTTCTTCATTGTCTAATAAGGTTATTCTTTATGTCAGCTGTAATCCTGCAACACTTGGAAGAGATTTGAAAAAACTTGAAGAATTCGGTTTTTTGGTCAAACGTGTTCAGCCTGTTGATATGTTTTGCCATACCCATCATGTTGAAACGGTGGTATTATTAGCTAAATATGGAGAATAAACTATGCTCGGTTCAGAAATTGTTGATAAGGATTTCCATGGGATATCAATCAGATTCAGCGATAAGTGGGCGAGGATTGTCTGTGATGATAATCTCTTTGACTTTTTGAACAAAGAAAAAGGAAATACGGCACTGCAACTTGCTGAATATATTCTTTCTAAATATGAACAGCTTGCAGGCTGCAAACTGAATATATCAAAAGATTCTTTAACTATAGAAATTTTGTACCATGTTTATATGGATTTGTTGTCTACGGCATTTTTAATGTCTAAAGACTCTATACCAAAAGATGTGTATGAAAAACTTGAGAAAAAGGCACAAAATATAAAATTGCATATGGATGTTATTGACTGCGGAGAGTTATCTGTTGATGACAATCGTTATATATGGGATTCCCTTGAAAAACGTCATAAATTAATCTATAAGCTGTTTGTTGCTGCTAAAAAAATTTCATCAAAAAGACGTCACTGATTTTATGAAAGAACAAGTTATTGAGGTAAAAAACTACATAAGCAAATCAAATCTTCCATCAACTGATTTTGTGATAAATCCTTATATCGGATGTCCTCATAAATGTATGTATTGTTATGCAAGTTTTATGAAGAGGTTTACAAATCATCTTGAAGCCTGGGGCGATTTCGTTGATGTCAAAATCTGTGGTAAGCCTCTTAATACAAGGAACCTCTGTGGAAAAAATCTCGTGATAGGTTCTGTTACGGATCCTTATAACATATATGAAAAAAAGTATGAGATAACAAGAAATATTTTACACCAACTGGTGGCAACGCCTGTGTCTGTTGATATAATAACAAAATCTGATTTAGTCGCAAGAGATATGGATATCCTATCAAAACTGCATAAAGTAAAAGTTGTTCTCTCTATCAATTCTTTTGATGATTCTTTCAGATTTGATGTAGAACCATATGCTCCATCAATAAAAAGAAGAATTCAAACCCTAAGAACTCTTTATAATTCCGGAATTCCTACTGTTTTGTTTATGTCACCGATATTTCCGGAAATTACTGATTTTAAGCGCATCATTGAAGAAACAAAAGATTTTGTTTGTGAATACTGGTTTGAAAACCTGAACCTCCGTTCAGCTTATAAACAGCGGGTTTTAGATTATGTATACAAAAAATATCCTGATTTGATGTTCTTATATCAGGATATTTTTGTATTTAATAATAATTCATACTGGCTGTTTCTTCGTGAAAAAATAGAACAATATTGCAGAGAAGAATCTCTTAATTATTCTGTTTTCTTCCACTATGGAAGAGTTAGCGGTTAGTTTAGTTCATCTGCGACAATGCTTGCAATCGAGAGTTGTTTTATGTTTGATGGAGCACCTTCTTTAAGAGGAAGAGAATCAGTTACAACAACCTCTTTAACAGGGCAGTTTTGGATGTTTTCATATGCAGCTCCGCTGAATATTCCATGAGTTGCCGCAATATATATATCATTTGCTCCTTTTGATTTGAGCATTTTGACGGCTGCTGTGATACTGCCTGCAGTATCTATCATATCATCTACGAGGATGCAGTTTTTATCTTTTACATCACCTGAAATTGATACTGCTTCTGCTTTGTTGTGTTCTGCTCTTTCTTTAGAAATGACCGAAACAGGTGTGCCCAATTCTTTTGCAAGTTTTTTTGCTCTCTTTTCACCGCCTGAATCAGGGCTGACAACAACAAAAGATTTTTCTATATTGTCATGATTTTTTTTGAAATAATCTGCAAACATAGGAATTGCAGAGAGATTTTTTACCGGAATATCAAAGAATCCCTGTATTTGCGGGGAATGTAAGTCTACTGTTATAACTTTGTCAGCGCCTGTCCGTTCTAAGTCCTCCGCTACCATTTTGGCTGCAAGAGATTCTCCTTCATCAGAAAGTCTATCCTGTCTTGAATATGGCAAATATGGAACAACCGCCGTAATTTTTTCTGCTCCGTTTCTTTTTGATGCATCTATCAGCTGTCTGAACTCCATCAGGTTATCGTTGACAGGGTCATTGCCTGAGTTGATAACAACAACGGATTTACCGTCAACGTCGTCATTTAATTTGACATAAGTTTCACCGTTTTTGAACTTTTTTGATATTGAGTCATTTTGCTCTATTCCGAGTTCATTTGCTATATTAGCACCAAGTTCACTGCTGTCTTTGCAGGAAAACAGTTTTGTATCTTTTTTGCTGATACCAAAAGACACTGTATCTTTGCTAAGATTGTACCGATAACGCAACGACGGTGTTTGATGTTTTTTGGGGGTGTTTTTTGCTGATCGGGATAATAATCCGATATTTCTTACTGCCTGAATCATTTTCTCTTCTTCCTTTTTTCTGCACTAAAAAAGCACCGTTAATAAATTAACAGTGCTTTTGATATTCTATACATTCGACATAACACAACTGCTTTTGCTTAAAAAACGACGTTCTTATTATGTCTTCAAGATTTTGGGTCAAAATTAAAAAATTTTGATATAAATTAACCAGATAATAAGATTTTTTATTCAAATAAAATAATAAATTCATATTTTTTATTCTCATCCTCATCTTATGAACTAATTATATTATAAACTTTTTCAAAATAACAGCAAATTTTTTATAAAAGTTGTGTTTTTAAGCTATAATAATCCTTGTGAGTTAACAGTTTAGGGATGAAAAAGATTTATGAAGATTAATAAAAATTATCAAAAACTAGAAGACAGTTATTTGTTTTCGACAATCGCTCATAAAGTAGCGGAGTTTACTCAGAAAAATCCTGATGCTTCAGTAATAAGACTGGGTATCGGCGATGTAACACTTCCTCTTGCTCCTGCTGTTGTAAAAGCTATGAACAAAGCTGTTGAAGAGATGGGAGTGAAGGAATCTTTTAGAGGTTATGGTCCTGAGCAGGGCTATGGCTTTTTGAAAGAAGCAATACAAAAATATTATGCTTCAAGAAACACTCATCTTGAACTTGATGAAATTTTTATAAGCGACGGAGCAAAAAGTGATGTAGGAAATATACTTGACTTATTTTCTCAGGATAATACAGTTCTTGTTCCGAATCCCGTGTATCCTGTTTATGTAGATACAAATGTTATGGCAGGAAGAAAAATTGTTTTTGCTGATGCAAATGAGGCGAACGATTTCCTCCCCATGCCTGATGAAAACATAAAAGCGGATATAATTTATATCTGCTCGCCAAACAACCCGACAGGAGCCGTCTATACAAAAGAGGGACTCAAAAAATGGGTTGATTATGCTCTGAAAAATAATGCAATAATACTTTATGATGCAGCATATGAATGCTTTATCAAAGATAAAAATCTTCCGCGCAGTATCTTTGAAATCGAAGGTGCCAAAAAGTGTGCGATTGAATTTTGTTCTTTCTCCAAAACGGCAGGCTTTACCGGTACAAGATGCGGTTATACAATAGTTCCTCAGGAGCTTGTTTATGATGGAGTGCATATCAACAAAATGTGGCTGAGAAGACAGACCACGAAATTCAACGGTGTGCCATATATTGTTCAAAGGGGTGCTGAGGCTGTATTCTCTGAAGAAGGACAAAAACAAATTCAGGAAAATATTGCATATTACAGTGAGAATGCAAAGATTATAGCCGATACGCTGAAAGCTAAAGGAATATATTTTACCGGAGGTACACACTCTCCTTATATTTGGCTTAAATGTCCAAATAATATGAGCTCATGGGAGTTCTTTGATTATCTTCTTGAAAAGGCTCAGGTGGTTGGAACTCCTGGTGCAGGTTTCGGTGAAAACGGCGAAGGATTTTTCAGACTTACATCTTTTGGTGATCGAGCAAAAACTATCGAAGCTATGGAACGTTTTTCGAAATTGTTCTGATAAGAAATTTTTAAGATATAAAATAAAAGCCTCTAAAATATTTTTTAGAGGCTTTTATGTGCAGGTATCAAATTTTGGTATTCAGCAGTCTTTAATCTATAAAATATTATAAAGAAAGGACTTTTGGTAATGATGAATCTAAAAAATTATTCCTCGGTAAATTTTGGCGGGTTTGTAAGATTTTCTTACGGGAATAAAGTTTCAGATACTTATATCAACACAAACAGAATTCAGAGCCTCTAAGATTCTGTCTGGGGAACCAAAATGGTTATATCCAATCAAGATGGTGCAGGATATCAGGATGTTTATTCTTCAGAAAAGATGGATGATATTCTTCGGAAAATTTCAGAAGCAAATACGGCTTATGTTGTTCCTGTTATAGAAAAATCGTCGCAGAGCCGTCATGAAATATATTAATAAAAAACAAACTCTGAAGTTTTATTGATACTTCAGAGTTTGTTTTTAGTCTTTTGTAGAATTATTGCAGATTTTTAATTATTTCATCCCGAAATTCAGTAGTCGAAGCGCTTCCCCCTAAATCAAGAGTTAGGGTTTTCCCTTCTTCAAGCACTTTATAGAGTGCATTTTTAATTTTTTGAGATGAGTCTTTTTCTCCGATATAATCTAACATCATGCAGGCAGAGAGAAGAAGAGCTGTAGGGTTTGCTTTATTCTGTCCTTTTATATCAGGAGCTGAACCATGAACTGGTTCAAATACGGCGCAATCTTTGCCGATATTTGCCCCTTGGGCAACTCCCAAACCTCCAATCAAGCCTGATGTGAGGTCAGATACGATATCTCCATATAAATTAGGGAGAACTAATACATCAAATTTTGATGGATTAATGACGAGTTGCATGCAGAGGTTGTCTACAAGAATTTCATTGTACTCAATTTGAGGATATTTCTTTGCAACAGCTCTTGCCGCTTCGAGGAATAAACCATCGCTAAGTTTGCAGATGTTCGCTTTTGAAACGGCAGTAACTTTTTTTCTGTTATTTTTTACTGCATAGTCAAATGCGTAGTCAGCAATTCTTTCGCTTGCTTCTCTTGTTATGATTTTGATTGACTCTGCTTTGTTTTCATCGATTTGTCTTTCGATACCTGCATAGAGGTCTTCAGTATTTTCTCTTACTACAATCAAATCAACGTTGTCAAAGCGGGTTTTTATTCCGGGGATGTTTTTGGCTGGACGCAGGCATGCATAAAGGTCAAGAGATTTTCTAAGTGCTACGTTTACACTTCTGAACCCCTTGCCGATAGGTGTCGTGACCGGAGCTTTCAGAGCAATCTTATTTTTTTTAATAGAGTCTATTACTCTATCAGGAAGCGGGGTTCCTTCTTTTTCGGCAACATCAGCTCCTGCTGATTGTATATCCCAGTTAATTTTTACTCCCGCTGCTTCGATAATTTTTGTTACGGCATCAGATATCTCCGGTCCTATGCCGTCGCCAGGGATGAGCGTTATTGTCTTCATATTTTTGTCCTCTTAAACCAAATCAAAATCACCGTGTTTTTTTAGATGTTCGATTAAACCGCCTTCATTAAGGAGCTTTATCATAACATCAGGCAGCGGTGTTATTTCTATTGTTTCATTTTTGGTAAGATTTTTAATTATGCCTTGTTTGATATCTATTTCCAATTCATCCTGCGCATCTATTCTGTCAGTATCGCACTCAATCAAAAGCAGTCCAATATTGATTGCGTTGCGGTAGAAAATTCTTGCAAAAGATTTTGCGAGAACGGCACTTACGCCTGCTATTTTGATAATCTGCGGTGCATGCTCTCTCGATGAACCAAGACCAAAGTTGTTGCCTGCTACAACAAAATCACCTTTATTCATGGATGATGCGAAGTTTTCATCTGCATCTTCAAGTACATGCTTTGCAAATTCCTGCAAGTTTGAACGCAGGTGAAACAGTCTCCCTGGTGCTATGTGATCTGTGCTTATGTTATCGCCGAATTTCCAGGCTTTTCCTCTTAGTGTCATTATGCTAAAACTCCTTTTTTACAAATTTCTCTCGGATCTGAGATGACTCCTTTGATTGCACTGTATGCCGCTGTCGCCGGTGATGCCAGATAGATGAAACCGTTTGTATTTCCCATCCTTCCTTGGAAGTTTCTGTTTTGTGTTGAAAGACAAACTTCTCCATCTCCAAGAATACCCGCATGAACACCGACACAAGGACCGCATCCCGGTGCGACGATTGCTGCTCCGCATTCAACAAATGTTGTGATGAGTCCTTCTTCTATTGCCTGAAGCATTACATCTTTTGAGGCGGGAATAACGAGAAGTCTTACATCAGAGTTGACTTTTTGTCCTTTGAGGATAGATGCCGCTATTCTAAGGTCTTCGATTCTTCCGTTTGTGCAGCTTCCTATGAATACCTGATTGACTTTTACATCAGAAAGTTTATCCGCTGTTGTTGTGTTGTCTACTGTATGCGGGCAGGATACTGTCGGCTGCAGTGTTGATGCATCGATTTTGATTACTCTTTCATATACGGCATCTTCATCAGCGCAGATTTTTTTGAATTTATCTTCTCTTCCCCGTTGTTTGAGGAATGTGCGTGTTTTTTCATCAGTAGCAAACAAGCCTGCTTTTGCACCCGCTTCTACAGCCATATTTGCGAGAGTAAATCTATCAGACATTTCCATATTGTCTATAGTTGAGCCGCAAAATTCAAGAGCCTTATATGTTGCACCATCAGCGCCTATCATTCCGATAAGGTGAAGAATCAAGTCTTTTGGGTAGACTCCCGGTTGAAATTCTCCTTCGACTTCGATTTTGAACGTGGGAGGAACCTTCATCCATGTTTTTCCAAGAGCCATCGCAACAGCAATATCTGTTGAACCCATACCTGTGGCAAAAGCGCCCAGAGCGCCTGATGTGCAGGTGTGAGAATCAGCACCTACGAGAATTTCACCCGGGTTAACATAATCTTCGACAAGACGTTGATGGCAGACTCCTGCGCCGACGTCTGAGAGGATTGCACCTGTTTCTTTTGCAAATTCTCTCAATACCACATGAGTATTTGATAGTTCTTTTCTCGGACTAGGTGCTGCATGGTCTATGAAAAGTATAGAACGTGACGGGTTTGCAAGAGTTTTTTTTCCGAGTTTTTTAAACTCAGAAACCATAAGAGGACCTGTGCCGTCTTGAACTGCAGCTACGTCGACTTTTGCTATAACCAGTTCTCCTACTTTAACATCTTTTCCTGTATGAGCAGATAATATTTTTTCAGCTATCGTTTGTCCCATAATCTGTTATTTCCTTTTTTATTTATCTTATACAATTGAACCGGGCATTGTTGTGAGGTTGCTGTCTACACGTTTTTTCAACTCTCCTGTCGGAATGTAATATGGTGTACATGTCATAATCTTTGCAGCAACATCAGGATAGTGGTAGATAAATCTGAGTTCACTGTCTGTCAGCGGAAGCTGGGTGTGTACGTTTGCATATCTTGTCAATTCGAGGATATTTCTTGCTTCATCTTCGTCCTTGAATTCGAGTTCGAGTTTGTCATAGACATCTCTGAATCCTTTGATACCGCCGTATTCTCCTGTTGTGATTGTTCTTCCCGTTTCGACTATTTCCGGTTCTCCACGACCGAGTTCTTCATAGTCATAGAGTTCGTAGTTTCTTCTGTCTTTGAGAGCGCCGTCAGCGTGTATTCCTGATTCATGCGCAAATGCGTTGTCTCCGACAGCTACTTGATTTATCGGAATTGGTACCTGAAATGCATATGCCGTATATTTTGCAAGTTTCCAGGCTTTACTCAGGTCTATATTCGGGTCTATTTCATATTTTCCGTCAGCAAATCCGCTTGATTTTTTTATTGCCAGCAGACAAGAGACAAGGTCTGCGTTTCCGGCTCTTTCCCCCATTCCGTTAATTGCAGTGTTAATATATGCGTTAACTCCTGCATCTATGGCTGCTTTGGCTCCCATAATTGAGTTGCCTACAGCCATACCAAGGTCGTTATGGAAGTGAAGACCTATATCCATCTGGGTTTCTTTTGCTATAGTATAAATTCTTTCGTATGCAATATTCGGAGAGTCATAACCCAAAGTATCGCAGTATCTAAATCTTGTTGCACCGTGTTTTTTCGCTTCAGTTGCAAAAGTAATCAAATAATCCAAATCGCTTCTTGAGGCGTCTTCTGCGTTAACTCCTATCATCATAGCCCCGCAGGTTTTTGCCGCTTCAACCGCTTCGTTTGTCATATTAATGATGTCTTCTTTGGTCTTTTTGCCGCCGTATTTACCGTTTATCATCTGATCTGATGTAGAGACAGAAAGATTGACGTATTTAAGTCTTGGAACATTTTGAAATGATTGTATTACATCAGGCGCAATACCTCTCATCCAACCGCTGAGGATTGTATTTTTAATTACTCCTCTATCTACAAGTTCAAGGTTTCCGTTAAGATAATTCAATTCATGTTTTGTTGTTGGAAATCCGAATTCTGATTGTGTTATCCCCATATTATCAAGCATAAGATTAATAATTGTTTTTTGCAGTTTTGCAAGACCTAATCTTGATGTTTGAACTCCATCTCTATTTGTAACGTCTACAAAATAGATTAAATTTTTTCCCATAAACCTTCTACCTCTTTGTCTTACTATTTTTTTATATTACACTATAATTTGTTTTTTTAAAACTTGTTATTTTAAAACCGGTTCTTCTTGTATTGCGACGCCTGAAATTTGCGTATCCAATATTGAAAATTTTTTGATTGGTCCGTTTGTTGTTCTTTCAATCAGCTTTGGATTTGAGTTAGAGGCATTCAGGATTATTTGTTGAAAAGTTTTGTATTCTGTTTCTACATCATCCAAGAACAGTACAACGGGGGCATTCATTGATTGAACGAATATTAAAAGGGCTTTTCTTGTTTGTATTTGTTGTTGATAGTGTTGCATTTTATCCTCTTAGTAAATATCAAGACCAATATCAAGAGCACCTGCTTTGACTATTGTTGCACTTGTTGAAATAAAGTCGACGCCTGTTGAAGCTATTTCTTTAAGATTTTTGAGTTTTATGTTCCCGCTTGCCTCAACAAGGGCTCTGTGATTGATTATTTTTACGGCTTTAGACATATCAGAGCAGGACATGTTATCAAGCATAATGATATCAACACCTGCTTCGACAGCTTCTTCTACTTGTTTGAGAGTATCTGTTTCTACTTCAATTTTATGCGTATAAGATATATGTTTTTTAACTTTTTCTACAGCCTGTTTTATGCCGCCGCAGAGTGCAATATGGTTATCTTTTAGCATAACACAGTCAGAAAGTCCGAAACGATGAGTTGCTCCGCCTCCTATTTGAACGGCGTATTTTTCAAAAATTCTGAAACAGGGTGTAGTCTTTCGAGTTTCGACAATTTGTGCTTTAAACCCCTCGAGTTCCTGTACATATTTATGAGTCATAGTAGCGATGGCGCTCATTCTTTGTATATAGTTGAGAGCTGTGCGCTCTGCAGTCAGGATTCCTCTTGCATTCCCTTTGATGATAGCTATATCCTGTCCTTTGCTGAGTTTTTCGCCGTCTTCTATGAGAGTGTTTATTTCTACATTTTTATCAAGGATTTTAAAAACTTTTTTTGCTACATCTACTCCGCAGACAATACCTTCTTCTCTTGAGTTTATAACGGCAGTCAGAGTATGCTCCGATGCTTCTATGTAATCAGTTGATATATCGCCGTAGCCGATATCTTCTTCAAGGGCTCTTTTTATATGTTTTTCGATTATAAAATCATGCAGTAAGTAGCTTAACATAGTCGAATATATCCTTTTGTGTCAAATAACTTTGTTCTCCATCCGGCAGTGTCTCCGGGTAGTCGCTTCTGTAGTGTCCGCCTCTGCTTTCTTTTCTGTTTAGAGCGCTGATTAAAATAGCTTTTGAAGCGAGTATCATATTTTTTAGCTCATACTCTTCTATTGTTGAGCATATATCACTTTTGAATCTGCTTCCCATTTCTATGATATCATTCAGGGCTTCAAGCATAAGTTTTTCGTTTCTGCAGATACCTGCTTTAAGCCACATTATTCGTTTTAGAGCAGCTTTTGCAGTAGGTACATCTATATTATTTTTTATAGAGTTATTTGTGTATTTTTGAATAATATCTCCCACCGGAATTTCTTTTATTGTCAAATCCTGTGTCCCGAGATATTCAGCCAGTTTATGAGCTCCGACAACGCATTCTAAGAGCGAGTTGCTTGCAAGTCTGTTTGCCCCATGCAATCCTGTACAGGCTGTTTCGCCTACGGTGTATAATCCTTCAAGAGATGTTACTCCGCTCAGTGCCGCTTTTATACCTCCCATACTGTAGTGTGCAGCAGGAGTGATTGGAATATAATCTTTTGTGAGATCCAGCCCTTTTTCTTCGCAGGCTTTTGTAATATTAGGAAAACGTTTTTTCATTTTTTGATAGTCAATTTTTGTTGTATCGAGAAAAACGTTAAATGACGGATTACCGTTTGTTTCCGTGAAAATAGCACGTGTAACTATATCACGGGAAGCGAGGTCAGCTCTTTCATCATATTTATGAGCAAAGAGTTCTCCTTTTTTGTTTCTGAGTTTTGCTCCTTCTCCTCTGACTGCTTCTGAGATAAGGAAGCAGTGTCCGCTTTTTTCATCAGAGATTGAAGTCGGATGGAACTGAATGAATTCCATGTTCTGCAGGATTGCACCTGCTTCGAGAGCGAGACTTATTCCGTCAGCGGTTGCGATTTTCGGGTTTGTTGTGTATTCAAAAATTTGTCCGAGACCTCCGGTTGCGAGGACGATAGCAGAAGAATATACGATAGAGTATTCGTTGTTGTTGAATAAAACAACACCTCTTATTTTATTTTCGTTATCTTTGATGAGTTCTGTTGCAAATGTATTTTCGAAAACTTTTATTTTCTTGTTTTGTTTGACTCTTTCGACAAGAGCTGTTTCTATGCCTCTGCCGGTTGCATCACCGCCTGAGTGTAAAATTCTTCTTGCGCTGTGAGCTCCTTCGAGGGTAATAGAGAAGTTTTTGTTATCATCGTCTTTATCAAATTTTACGCCGTATTGAATGAGGTTGTCTATTGCTTCGGCGCTTGATTTTGAAATTTCCGTCGCAACTTCGAAGCTGGTCAGTCCGGCGCCTGATCTCAGTGTATCTTTGACATGGAGTTCTATTGAATCATCCGTATTTGTCGGGAGGACGGCAACTATACCTCCTTGTGCGTATCTTGAGTTTGATTCTCCTATTGATGATTTTGTGACAAGGAGAATATCCCCTTGAATTTTAGGGTTTTCGCTTATTTTAAGTGCCGTATATAAACCTGAGATACCAGAACCGATAATTACGGTTGAATAATTGTATAATTTCATATTGCTACTTACTTTCTACCATCATTTTATTTTTATAAAATATACAACAAAAATAAAATTAAAGATATACTTTTTTGCAGGTGAAGTTTAAATAAATTTATTCCAGCATGAAAAAATGTCGTTAATACAAAGTATTAACGACATTTTTAAGTTATTTAATCCTATTTATTTGGTTTCTTCTTCTTCTTTTTCAAGTTCTGCTTTTTCAGCATCTGTAGTCATTATACTGTTTTTCAAGTCTTCTTTTTCTTGTCTTTCTATTTCTTCAGTTTCACCTTTTTCTTCTTTTACTTCTTTTTCAGCTTCTTCAGAAGTTTTTCCGTCTTCTTCTACTTTGTATTCAATTTTTGCTTCTTCAGTAGCCATTATATCAACTTCTTGTTGTTCTTTGATTTCGACTTCTATTTTTTCTTCCTGTTTTTCTTCACCTTCTTCAGAGAAGTTTGCTTTTGAAACAACTGTCAGGAAAGTTGAGTTTATGGAAGAATTAGCGTTTTCTGAAATAACTTCAGTATTATAGCTGGAAACAAAGTTCATGAAATCGCTTTCGTTTGCTGAACCTTCTGTACTTGCTGATGTAGAGAAAGGATTATCTTTTTTATCAGCTTTATCTTTCATATTGAATTGAACTTTCAAGCTGTTGATTGCTGTTGAAACCTGACTGAGTGTATCAGCTTTTTGAGTCATTTCTTGAACAAGCGTATCTTTTTGAGAAAGGAGTTCTTCAACTGCATCGAGAGAAGGAGCAGATACAGAACTTTCAAGGTATTGAGTCAAGAATTCTGAAAAGCTTTTTCTTTCGTTTTTGTCCTGGTTTTTGATGCTGTTTTTATATTCTTGAGTAGCTGCTGAGATTTTTGATTGAAGTTGGCTTTCGTAGTTTTTAATTTCATTTTCAATAGTTTCTTCAATTTTTTCTATTGTTTCTGAAATTTTATCTTTAGTTTTATTTTGTTCTTCAGCAAGTTTATTTTGGTCTTTTTCTGCATCTTTTACGTTATTTTGAATATCAGATTCTGACAGAGTCATGCTTTCGCCTTCTTTTCCAGTAGAGAAGGTATAAACATCTCCTGTTTCGCCTGCTGATCTTTGTATATTTGTATAACTTGGTCTTGCAGAGCTTAAAGAGCCTTTAGTTGTGATGTTAAAATCAAGATTACTAAAACTTTGAACATCTACTGTCATATCGATTACCTTTCATTTACCGCTTACATATATATAAAGTATATTTAAAGTATAGAATTTCAATATATTCTTATTTCGTTACATAAGTTTACATATAATTTGAAAAGCCTTGTTATATTGGTTTTTTGCTTTTTAATATTCTGATATTTTTGTAAAAAAATGCTACAAATATTCAAGAACAAGTTATTTTTTACCGATAAATAAACATGTCAGCAAAGAAGGTTTTTGAAATTATGGATGATTTTAAAGTTAGCGGTTTTAATCCTTTTGAGTTACCGAAAGAGTTTGATTACGGACAGGTATCCGGTGCAGAGAATGAGGAAAAAGTTGACTCATCTGCCGCCACTCAACAGCAGGGAGTGCAGATAGATAACAATTATTCTTCAGCCAATGCAGATAAGGATTTTAAGGCATCCAACGATGAACGAGAAAGTGCGATTAAGGCAAGAGAAGAGGCTCAACAGGCTCTTGAGGCTGCAAGCAGTCCTGAAGAAGTCGAAAGTGCTCAAAAATCTATAGAGCAGGCAGAAAAGATGCTTGAAAAAGCAGAACTTGCCATGGGGAATGCAAATTCTGATTCTATTCTCCGGTCAATTGACGGATGGAGTTAGTTTATTAAATTATTGATAATATATGGTATTTTCTTCTATAATGCTTTCAGGTAGCGTTTTGAGGAAACATTGTTATGTCAACACCTGATGATGCATTAGAAAGGTTGTTAGAGGGAAACAAGCGTTTTGTAAGCGGTTCATCCGTTCATCCAAACAGATGTGAGGAAACGAGAAGAAATCTTGAGAGTGCGCAAAGACCTTATGCTGTAATTTTGTCTTGTTCAGATTCAAGAGTTCCTGTAGAGATAATATTTGATGTAGGTTTTGGCGAGGTGTTTGTAGTGAGGACAGCAGGGCATACTCTTTCTCAGGATGTCATGGGAAGTATTGAATATGCCGTTCAAGAACTCGGTGTACAACTTGTGATGATTCTCGGACACAACAACTGCGGTGCTGTAAAGTCTGCAGTAAAAACTTATTCTGATGAAGATTCCCGAGGGGCAGGAAATGTTCAGGCTATTTTGGATCATATTTATCCTGCCGTAAAGAAAACTTGCAGCTGTTGTGATGCAGGCAGTAAGGATTTTATTGACAAAGCCGTAAAGGAAAATGTTCGTTATCAGGTATCAGAGCTTATAAAAAAAGACCGCTATATAGCGGCCCTTTTGAAGTTTAATCAAATCAAGGTAGTCGGAGCGTATTATGACATTGCTGCTTCGACGATAGAGTTACTTGATTAGAGATTGAATTTCTTTAAATTTCGGATGCGATGCACTTTTAAGAAGTTCAAACAGTGCTATTTCAACAGAACTTGGAATAGTACCGTCGTTCATCATTCTTTTGAGTCCGAGTTTATGTTCAAATTTGTCACGGGAACCGCAGGCATCTTCTATGATATGTACTTCAAAGCCTTCGTTAATTAGTGCCGTAGCTGTTTGATGAACACATATATGTGTTTCTACTCCGCAGAGAATAATCTGTTTTTTGCCGAGAGAGTTGAGATATTCTTTGAGTTCCGGTTGTTCAAGACAATTAAAGCATTTTTTTTCAAAAGTTTGTGTATCAGCAGGAAGTTCAACCTTAAGAGTTTCATCGGTATTTCCGAGTCCTTGCGGATATTGTTCTGTTACGATTGTTTTTATGTTTAAAAGTCTTGCTGCTGATGCAAGTTTTTTTGTATTTTTGAGAATTTTTTCTCCCTTTGGCTGTGCAGCGAGGAGGCGTGGTTGGATGTCGATGATTAGCAAAACAGAGTTTTCAGGTGTCAGTGTTTGTTGTGCCATGGTTTTTCTCCTGTAATATTGTATTTGAAGTTATTATAATAATATAACATGGCTCGGTGTCAAATTGCTCTTTTGTTGATACTCTTGACTATAAATTTTTATCGGGATACATTATCATAACCGAGGCAGAGAGGCAAATTTTTTTATGGGTAAGAAGATAGAGTTATACAGGAAGTATTTTTTTGAGTTGTTTGTTTTGTCTATACCTTTGATTGTCGGAAACATATCTCAGGTGCTTCTTGGTGCAATTGATGTTTTTGTTGCGGCAAAGCACAGTTTGGATACTTTATCATCAATCAGCATCGGCAGTTCCGTGATGACATGTATTTTTATTGTCGGCATAGGCTTTATGTCCAGCATATCTCCCGTTGTTGCAAATTATAGAGGCGCAAGAAAGCCATCGAAGCAATATTTGTATTCCAGCATTATTTATTCGTTAGTTTTATCGGCTTTTTTCGGTGTATTGACCCTTTGCATTGTTCCCCTTGTTCCGAAGATGGGATTTGAGCCTCATCTTGTTTATCATATTCAGGAATATATTTTTATTTGTGCTTTTTCATATTTCGGGGCGTATTTGCATTTTTCACTGAAAGAGTTTTTGCAAGCTTATGAGATAGTTGTTTTTCCGAATGTTATTGCTATTTTGGCTATTTTTTTGAATTTGGTTTTGAATTTTGCTTTTGTATTCGGTTTCTGGTTTATTCCTGCTTTAGGGGTAAAGGGGTTAGCGATTGCAACTCTTGTTGTTCGGACTTTTATGGGGTTAATTTTGCTGTGGTACACGCTCCGGTTGATGAATTTGAACATCAAATTGAGCGGGTCATATTTGAAGCAGTTAATAAAGGTAGGTTATCCGATTTCTATAGCGCTTGCTTTAGAGTTTTTTGCATTTAACGGAATAACGATTATTGTAGGACGTATGGGCGGAGTGTTTGCAGCTGCGCAGAGTATAATCATTACGATTTCATCCATAACTTTTATGGTACCTCTCGCTATATCGAATGCAATAGCGATAAAAGTCGGCTATGCAAATGGTGCAAGAGATTATAGTGAGTTGAAAAGATTTTCTGTTGCGGGTGTATTGCTGACTCTTGCGTTTATGTTATTCTGTGCCCTGTTGTTGAACTCAAGTCCGGAGTTTTTTGTAAAGTTATTTACAGATGAAAAAGAACTTTTGCTTGTCAGTGTTCCTGTTATTTATGTTGTTGCACTGTATCAGATTTTTGATGGTGCGCAGGTGGCATTCAGCGGTATTTTGAAAGGGCTAAAAATGACAAAGCTTGTATCCGTTTCAATTTTTTGTGCTTATTGGGTGATGGGACTGCCTCTCGGTTTTTTATTTGCCTTCCATTATCATATGGATTTGTTGGGCTTCTGGATAGCGCTTGCAATCTCTCTGTTGATTATGGGAATTATTTTGCTGTCGATAATTCTTGTCAAATTTGCAAAGCTGCGAAAAGAGTTTGAAAAATAGAAGTTAAGCTTCATTTATTTACAAAGTTTTTCACGTACTACATCAAAAATAGAGTTTGGATATATATTCTGCCAGGCTCCTGGTTCATCAAAGGTTCCAAGATGTCGCCCGTTTGTGCCATACGCTTTAATGGAACGAATTCTGTATTTTTTGTAGGGGCAATCTATTTCTACCTGCGTTAATACATATGAAACCTTTTGATTCTCGATATTTTCCATTCCACCATCATTCAAAAATTTCATCCAGAAAGTTGCACCTCTTGAAGTGTATCCATAGCTTGATTTATCAACATCAATATAATGATTTGGCTCAAGTTCAAACCAGTTTGCAGCAAATGTATTTTGAGAGAGCATCAGCAAGACTAAAACCGTTAAAATCTTTTTCATAAATTTTCCTCTGAATTTTTTACGTTTGTTAATAACGTTATTATATCAATTAGTATAGAATATATCTAATAGATTTATAAATTTATTTTTTCAAAAAGTCTGAGAAATGCAGTGATATATGCAAAAATATCAAAATCATCAAAGGAATCACTAAGTGAGTACGGATGAAACCAGCAGCTGAGTATGTCATTATATGCTGAAAGCCGAATTTATCAGTGATGGCAAATTCTGCCATAAAATACAGTATGCTTGCTATAGATAATAGCCATGTGGTGAGTTTTCTTAATTTATTTTTCATATAATATTTTACCTCTGAGTAAATATGGTTTATTATGTATTATTATATTTGAAATTAGAAAAAGGGGAGATTTCTATGAAAAAATTTTGGTTTATTATTGCGTTGGCTCTTGTGATATCTGCGGCTTCTTATGGAATGAAGACGATAGCCTCGCAATCAGATGTTTCATCAACTTCATCAGCTGGAAGTTCAACTCTCGCTCCTGTAAAAGAAGTTAGAGCAGCTCATATTCTTGTTGATAAAGAAGTTGATGCAATTCATATAAGAAAAGATATTGTAGATGGTAAAAAAGATTTTTATCAGGCGGCAAGAGAATATTCTAAATGCCCGTCAGGAAGAAACGGTGGAGATTTAGGCTGGTTTGGCAAAGGAATGATGGTTCAGGAGTTTGAAAAAGTAGCATTTTCAACGCCTGAGGGACAAATTTCTCAACCCGTAAAAACTCAATTCGGATGGCATATAATCAAAGTTATCGGAAGAAGATAATTTTTAGAATGGATGTATTATTTACAATTGTTACGTCTATTATTACAATGAGAATAAAAGAAGGAGTTATTCCTTCTTAGATATAGGTTAAGGAGAAAAAAAATGGTTTGTATGAAAAAACTGTTTAGTCTTTCCAAAATGGTGTGGGCGTTTATGCTCTCGCTGTTTGTGATGACAAGTTCCGCTTTTGCGGGAGAGGCTGATTTGGTTGTCCCAAATATAGCCCAGGATCCAAAATCTTATCAACTGTTGATTATCGGTATTGTAATTTCGGTACTCGGTTTGATTTTTGGATTGATTGAATATTTGAAAGTCAAAAGTATTCCTGTACACAAGTCTATGGCTGATATAGGAAATTTGATTTTCGAAACTTGCAAAACTTATTTGATTCAACAGGGTAAGTTTCTTATTCTGCTTGAAGTTTTGATTGCAATATGTATCGGTTTCTACTTCGGCGGATTGCAGCATATGTCCGCTAAAGAAGTATTGATTATTCTTGCATGGTCAGTAATCGGTATATTAGGCTCCTATGCGGTTGCCTGGTTCGGTATCAGAATGAATACCCTCGCAAACTCAAGAACTGCTTTTGCTGCGTTGAAAGGTAATCCTCTCAATATTTTGAATATTCCTTTGAAAGCAGGTATGAGCATCGGTGTTTTGCTTGTTAGCGTAGAACTTATTATGATGCTTGTAATTTTGCTTTTTGTTCCGGGGCATCTTGCAGGGGCATGTTTTATAGGTTTTGCTATCGGTGAATCTTTGGGTGCTTCTGCTCTTCGTGTTGCCGGCGGTATTTTTACAAAGATTGCCGATATTGGTTCAGATTTGATGAAAATTCAATTCAAAATCAAAGAAGATGACCCGAGAAACCCCGGTGTTATTGCTGATTGTACAGGTGATAACGCAGGTGATTCAATCGGACCTACTGCTGATGGTTTTGAAACTTACGGTGTAACAGGTGTTGCTCTTGTAAGCTTCATTCTCTTGGGCGTAGCTCAGGATTATCAAATTCAACTGCTGACATGGATATTCACAATGAGATTTTTGATGATTGTGACATCTGTTGTCGCTTATTTGCTTAACAACGTTGCAAATAATGTTTTGTTTGCAAACAAAGATAAATTCGATTTTGAAGCTCCTTTGACAAATCTTGTCTGGATAACTTCAATCTTATCAATTGCTATGACTTTTGGCGTAAGTAAATATTTGCTAGCTCCTTTAGGCGGCAATCTCTGGTTAGTACTCTCTCTTATCATAAGCTGCGGTACTTTGGGCGCTGCATTGATTCCTGAGTTTACAAAAATATTTACAAGTCCTAAGGCTATCCACACTAATGAAGTTGTTACGGCTTCAAGAGAAGGCGGTTCTTCTCTGACAATTTTATCAGGTCTTGTATCAGGAAACTTCTCTGGTTTCTGGATCGGTATGGTAATCGTTCTTCTTATGGGACTTGCTTATGTTGCAAGTATTCATATTCCTGAAGATGTAATGATTTATTCATCTGTATTTGCTTTTGGTCTTGTTGCATTCGGTTTCCTCGGTATGGGACCGGTAACTATCGCCGTAGACAGCTACGGACCTGTTACCGATAATGCCCAATCAGTTTATGAACTGTCGCTTATCGAAGAGATTCCTGATGTAAAAGAAAGCATCAAAAAAGAATACAATTTTGATGCTGATTTTGAAAAAGCGAAAAAATATCTTGAAGCTAACGATGGAGCCGGCAATACTTTCAAAGCTACTTCAAAACCAGTTTTGATTGGTACTGCTGTTGTTGGTGCTACTACGATGATTTTCTCATTGATTCTTGTAATCAAAGATACTCTCGGCATTGCTCCTGAAGCTGTTTTGAACCTTCTGAACCCGTATACATTGCTTGGTCTTCTGACCGGCGGTGCCGTAATTTTCTGGTTCTCGGGTGCTTCTATGCAGGCTGTTACAACAGGAGCTTACAGAGCTGTTGAATACATCAAACAACATATCAAGTTGGATGGTGAGTCAGCAAAATCTCCTGTTGAAAACTCAAAAGAAGTTGTAAAAATCTGCACACAATATGCACAAAAAGGTATGTTCAATATCTTCATTGCACTGTTTGCATTTGCTCTTGCACTTGCATGCATTTCTGCTCCGATTATGATGGGCGGCGGAGAACTTGATAGCAAGCCTGTTTCTTTCTTCGTCAGCTACCTGATAGCGATTGCTATATTCGGTCTGTTCCAGGCTGTATTTATGGCAAATGCAGGCGGATGCTGGGATAATGCTAAGAAAATTGTCGAAGTTGATTTGGATGAGAAGGGTACTCCTCTTCATGACGCTACTGTTGTAGGCGATACAGTAGGTGACCCGTTCAAAGATACTTCATCGGTTGCAATGAACCCGATTATCAAATTTACAACATTGTTTGGTTTGCTGGCTATGGAGATAGCTATCAACGAATCATTCAGAGCAATTGCTCCGATTGTCGGTGTTGTACTTTTGATAATAGCTCTAATCTTTGTATGGAGATCATTCTATGCAATGAGAATACCTAACAAAGCTGAGTAGCTTATATAACTGTTTGAACTAAAACAGGAAAGAGAGATGTTTTTACATCTCTCTTTTTTGTATGATAATAAAAATATGAAAATAGTAGAGGAATAAGTATAAATAATGAATTGTTCAAAAATTTGTTCGGCAAAATTTTTCGTAAAGGCAAATAAGTTATATACAAGAATTTCTTTTTTGGGGATAAGCCACAAATTTTATCTTGGTGATTTTATTGAATTTTACTGGATAGAAAAGTTTGAAGAATATTTTAAGAAAAACAACATAAAACAAAAAGTGAAAAAATTGAAAAAGGGAATGGATAAAATTTCATGCGAATATATTGATCATTTTATGAAACTTTCTGAGTACTGGAAAGGATATAAGAAAAATATCTGGACGAAGTATGATGAGGAAACAGAGAAGAGAACGCAAGAATTTTTGAAAACTTTCAAACAGCCATTTTCTGAAATTTTGTATATTAACCCGTATATGATGGCGAATGCATATGGACTGATTGATTTGCCGAAGGAAGTTTTTGAAGGTATCAACGGGAAGGCTGTTGTTGATGGTGGAGGTCTTTGCGGTGATACTGCATTGTTATTTCATAAATATTTCCCCGAGTCCTCAATTTATGTTTTTGAACCGCTGTCTGTAAATATTGAAAAAATTAACTCTTTTTTGAAGATAGATAACTGCAGCAACAAAATAATTCCTATTCAAAAAGGATTGGGAGAAAAATCCGAGGTTGTTGAAATTTGCTATGGGGAAAATAAAAATATGGCTGAGATTATACCTCTTGATTCGTTCAAAGAGTTTTCTTCTCCTTTAGGATTAATAAAACTCGATACCGAGGGATTTGAAACAGCTATTTTCAAAGGTGCACTTGAGCTTATAAAAAGGGATAAACCTGTTCTTGCAATTGCTATGTATCATACTCCGGAAGATTTCTTTGATTTGAAATCCAAAATTGAAAATCTGAATTTGGGTTATAAATTCATGATAAGACGCAGCGAGAATATATTGCCTCAAGCTGATTTGGTGTTGATTGCATATTGATTTTGTAAATTCTTTAGATACTATTAAAAGTCCGTTATTCTGAGGGCTTTAACTCGAAGAATCCTTTTTGTTTAGATACTTCGCTAACGCTCAGTATGACGTTGTTTGAAAAATTTTGGGTTGAATTTGCCAGATAAATTCCTGATTTTAGAGATTGAGAACGGTTGATTTTTCATGTTTATTTATTTTATAGCTAATTTTTATTAGCAGGTTATCAGAGGAATTTGTTTCCTTGATTGATGAAAACTCAATTATTTTTCCTTTTTTGAGAAGTATGTTTTTGGGAGTGGTGAAAGAGTATTTCTTTGCAGTTGAAGATATGCTTATTTTTTTTATACCGTCATAAACAAGTGCAAAAGGCAGGGATATGATACCGACCGGTGCGAAGATAACCGGGGATTTTGAAGGCTCTTCTCCTATACCGAAACCAATCATTGACAGACATAGTTCCGATGCTTTTTCTGTCGAGTCATATTCATTTTTTATATCGTCTTTTGTGATAGCGTTATCTATTTTTATTGATTCTATGGTGATAGAATCATCTGATATGTTTTTAAGTTCAATGACATAAGCTGTATACCTGTCGTTAAAGAATAGTTTTTCTTTTTTTATTTTAAGCGCTAAATCATTCGTGTGCTCATATCCAAAGCAGATTTGAGAAAAAAATATCAAAAAAGATGATGTCAGAAAAAAAAGTCTTTTCATTTCATTTATTGTAGCAGAAAGTTTCTGTCATCTCTGTTTCAGGGTTGATGTAGATTATATCTATATCAGGAGTTTCTCTGTGTGCAGAGAGAGTTGTAAAAGTAACCGATTCATCCGGGGCAAGTTCATCTATATTAAGGTCATAGTCATATCTTTTTGACTCCTGTCTTGCTCCTGTGTTGCCAAAGCAGTTGCCGATGATGACAAATGGTACGGCGATTATGGATAGGAATATAGATATTGAGAGCGTTGGCAAAGCAAGCGCAGTGCCAACTGACAGTGTTGAAACGGCAGCTCCGATAGCTGTTCTTTTTACGGATAAATATGCACTTTTTCCGCTTATGTTATCGGTTATGACAATATTTTCTATTTCAATGGGGGTAGATGAGATGTTTTTAACTTCATACACATATCCTGTGTATCTTTTTGAAAGACGACTGTGGAGGTGATTTTTGTTTTTTGTAATCTGAAATAAATCATCCTCATCCTGCGATGAAAAAGCCGGCAGAGATGTATAGAACAAAAACAATAAGCAAAGAAATGATGCTATAAGCTTTTTCATACAAACTCCCAAAGATTTTGAGTAATCTCATCTTAAATCATATCAGAAAATTTCTACCGTGCCCGTAACAAAATGTAAATATGTAAACTATTTGCAAATTTATTGAAAAACTTTAATAATTTATCATTATGGGTGAAGAAGAAACAAAAAGAGAACCGAGAAAATATCTCGGAATATATTTTGAATGCTGCAATGTTTACGGTCGGGTTTATCAAAACAAAGATAAAACGGCTTACAGCGGTTTTTGCCCCAGATGCATGAGAAGAGTAAGCATAAAAGTCGGTGAAGGCGGAACAAATCAGCGTTTTTTTAAAGCTTACTGATAAGAAACTTTCCCCATTATTACCGGTCTTTTTGCCCCTGTGCAGGAGGGGATGTTATTCGGGAGTTTTTTCATCGTAAAATACCCGAGAATTGCAAATGCCATGGCTTCTTTATATTTGTTCGGTATGCCAAAGTCTTCATGGGTTTTAATCGGTATATCCTTGAACAGTTTTTGAAGATAAGTTGTCAAAAATTTGTTGTATGCTCCGCCGCCGCCCAGAACTATTTCTTCAGGTATTGCATGAGGAAATATGAAATTTTTGTATGCATCAAAAATTGAGTGTGCGCTAAGAGCTGTTACTGTTGCAATTATGTCATAAGGATTATCAGGGGCTCGTTTGAGTTTTTCTTCGATATATTCACTGCTAAAGAGTTCCCTTCCGGTCGTTTTGGGCGGTGTTTGTCTGTAATATGGCTCATCGAGGAGGTAACTCAGCCAGTTATCGTCGACATGCCCGCAAAAAGCTAGTTCACCGTCTTTATCAAAAGGTTTATGGAAGAATTTTTTTGTACAGTAGTCAATCATCATATTTCCGGCTCCTGTATCAAATGCGAAGGTTTCGACATCAGGACTCAGAAGGGTAACATTGCCTATACCGCCGATATTTTGTATTGCACGTGTTTTGTTTCGTTTGAAGATTATTTCATCGGCAAAAGGTACAAGAGGTGCTCCCTGACCGCCTGCTGACATATCTTTTGTTCTGAAATCTCCGATTGTTGTAATTCCTGTTTTATCAGATATAACGGAAATATCACCTATTTGCAGGGTACTGTTTGCTTGAATGCCGGAGCAGTCAGTACTTTTTGGATGATGGAATATTGTCTGTCCATGGGAAGCTATGTATTCGACATCTTTTGTTTTTATGCCGGCTTTTTTTATCAGTTCAAGCGTACAGTTTGCATAAATTTCACCGAGAATAAAATTCATTATGCAGACGTCTTTTATGCTCCCAATGTTGTTTGCCATCTCAAAAAGTTTTGTTTGTATATCTTTCCCGTAATCAAGAGAGTATGTTTCTTTTATTTTAACGTCACAGCATTCTGATATTTCTACAAGACAAGCGTCGACACCATCGAGAGAGGTGCCTGACATAAGACCTATAGCAAGTGTGTTTTTTGTATCAGTCATCTATAAAATTCATCTGTAGAGCAAGCAATACTGCCTGAGTTCTTGTTTTTACGTTGAGTTTTTTGAAGACGCGGTTCAGGTGCGTTTTGATTGTTGATTCCTGCAGGTTCAATTTTTTGCTTATGTCGTCATTTGTAGAACCTTTTGCAACGAGAGAGAGTATTTCTTTTTCTTTTGCCGTAAGAGGAGAAATTGTGCTCTCATCATATTCAAAATCAATGTTAATTTTTGCCTTTGCTTTTGCTTCTGCATCTTTCCACTGAGAGCGTCTGAGAAGAGATTCTATTCTTGCAAGCAGGTTTGGGAGGACAAAAGGTTTTGTTATATAGTCATCAGCGCCGGTTCTTAGTCCGAGAACCTGTTTTTGTTCTTCGTCTATAGCGGTTAGCATAATAACCGGAAGATTTTCTGTTTTTTTGTTGCCTCGAATTCTTTTGAGTGTTTCCCAGCCATCAAGATTCGGCATCATAACATCAAGCAAAACAAGATTATATTGAGGTTTTGCCTGTTGAATAAGCTGCAGCGCCTTTATGCCGTCAGTAGCTACTTCTACTTCATAACCGTACATTGGAAGAACATCTTCCAAATATTTCGGGTTGTCGTCTACTATCAAAATTTTAGCTAAAGAGTTCATCTTTATTTCCTGAAAAATATGTTCATGTCTGTATTTTAAGACATTTATCGAATAAAATAAATAAATTAATTATACGAGATTATCTTTGAGGGCTTTTATAGCTGCTTGAGTGCGGTCATCTACCGATAATTTTTGGAGAATATTGCAGACATGGGCTTTTGCTGTATGAATGCTTACATAGAGTTTTTTTGCTATATCAGCGTTGCTATACCCGTCTACTATCAATTTCAGTACCTGTGCCTCTCTGTCTGTCAGCTGTATTTTGTCTTCATCCTGATTGTTTTGTTCATAAACCGGTGATGGTGCAGATAAGTCAGAGCCTGAAGTAATTTGTCCGAGAATAAAATTTGATATGGACGGGTCAAACCATACGGCTCCGTCTTTCACAGTTTCTATGACGGATATCAGGTTATCTGGTTTTATGTCTTTCATGCAATATGCTTTAGCTCCTGCGCTCAGAGCCTGAAGTATTTCTGACTGGTTGTTGTGAGATGTCAGTATTATTACTTTTGTATCAGGAAGAATTTCTTTGATTTTAGATGTTGTTTCTATTCCGTCGATACCTGATAAACCCAAATCCATTAGTATCATATCGGGATTTTTTTGCCGTGCAATTTCTATTGCGCTCTCTCCATCTTCTGCTTCAAAGATTTCTTCTATAAAAGGCACTGTCTGCAATGCTGTTTTTAATCCAAATCTTGTCAGTGCGTGGTCTTCTACTATTAATATTTTTATTTTATTATCAGACACTTTAAAAATTCCTATACTTGTTTGTTATTATAAGTTATTTTGTTCTCTTTAGCAAAGAGATTTTGTGGGATTTCTATCAAAAATTTTGTTCCCTCGTTAAGTTTGCTTGTTACGGAGATTGTTCCGTTGTGTTTTTCAACAATTTTTTTTGTAAGATATAATCCCAGTCCTGTTCCTACTTTTCTGAATTTTTTTGATGTAGAAAAATATTTATCAAAGATTTTATCTATATATTCAGGTTCGATGCCTTTTCCGTTGTCTTCGATTTTCAGGATTATTTTGTGATTTTTTTCGTCGAGAGAAATTTTTATTATGCCATTGTTTGGGGTATATGATGATGCGTTGCTTATGAGATTTTTGATTACTCTTTTGAAATAGAGTTTATCTAAGTTTATCGGATAAGATTCATGAGGTGCGTAGAGTTCGATTGTTTGGTTTTTGGGTTTAATCAGAAATATAACTTCTTTCAAGCATTCTTCGACTAGTTGCTTCATGCAGGTTGTGCTTTTCTGGAAATGAAATCCCTCAACTTCGTACTTGTAGGTTTCTAGCAAACTGTTCAGAAGTGTCAACAATTCTTCTGAGCTGACAAGCATTGTTTCAAGCGCCTGCTTTTGTATATCAGAGATTTCACCGAAGCTTCCGTTGAGAAATAAGTTAATTGCATTTATTTCAGCTATAACAGGCACTTTCAGATCATGCATAAGGGTGGCTGAGAAGTCTTTATGAACTTGATTTATGTTTTGCAGTTCATTTTCAAGCTCGCTGCGGTAGGATTTTATCATAGATTCTCTGTCTTCAATTGATTCAATCATTTTATTTATGTTTGAAATAATAGTTGAAGTTTGTTTTACGTCGCTTTTTTCGATGCGTCTTGATAAATCACCGTATCTGACTGCATTAGCTGTATTTGAAACATTTTTTAGAAATTTTTTCAGTTTTATATGTTCATTTTTGAGTTTTCTGTATTTGATAAAATACAAAACAGATAAAAGAAAAAATACAATTACCAATAATAAAGTGTATTTGAAAAACAATTTGTCACTCCATGCAATCTTAATTCTATTATATTAGTTTCATTTTAACTTAACAATATATCTTTTCGCTGTTATAATAAAAAAATAAAAAGACTAGAACAAGGGTAGGATTATTGAAAAAGTTTATTGCTTTTTTTCTGATTTGCGGATTTTTATGCGGTTTTCAGATTTGTTATGCCGGTGTTGATACAGGAAAAGAAACATCTTCTCAGAATAATGACAGTGAGTTTGCTTTTGAAGTCGGGGAAAAGTCATCGACGGATATAAACTATCTTTCCGTGATTAGTTCTCTGCTTACCGTTATTTTGCTGATACTATTATTTGCGTGGGTATATAAAAAATTTGTCGGTGTATCTGCTGAGAAGTTATTATCAGGAAAAATAAAAGAAGCAAAAGAAAACTCAATATCTGTTCTCACAACAACTCCGATAGGACAGAACAAATTTTTGCATCTTATAGAAGTAAAAGGTCAAAAGCTTTTGATAGCTTCTACATCAAATGATATTGTTATGTTGAAAGAAATCTCCGAAAAACAAGAGGGGGCAAAATGAGAAAAACCGTCCAAATAGGAAATAAACTTGTTGGTGATAATCAACATTGTTTTATTATTGCTGAGATAGGCATAAATCATAACGGTTCTGTTGATAAAGCAAAACAGCTTATTGATATAGCAAAGTTTGCCGGGTGTGATGCCGTAAAATTTCAAAAGAGAACAGTTGATGTTGTCTACACAAAAGAAGAACTTGAAAGACCGAGAACATCTCCATTCGGTGAAACAAACGGAGATTTGAAAAGAGGTCTTGAATTTGGTTATGATGAATACAAAGAGATAGATGAATATTGCAGGCAGAAGGATATTATGTGGTTTGCTTCTTGCTGGGATGAGCAATCGGTTGATTTTATTAATCAGTTTGATGTGCCATGCTATAAAATAGCCTCTGCATCATTGACTGATGATAATCTTCTTCTTCATACAAAATCAAAGGGTAAACCTATTCTTCTTGCTGCCGGCATGAGTTCTGAAGAGGAAATTGACCATGCTATAAAGATTCTCGGTGAAGATAATCTTGTTTTGCTTCAGTGTACATCTACTTATCCTGCAGAGAATGAGGAGCTGAATCTCAGGGTTATACAAACATTCAGAGAAAAATATAATATACCGATAGGCTACAGCGGGCATGAAAAGGGAATTATGCCGTCTTCAGCAGCTGTTTTGCTCGGGGCATGTGTTGTTGAAAGACACATAACTTTGGATAGGACAATGTGGGGAAGCGATCATTCTGCAAGTTTAGAGCCTGCAGGTTTAATTAAACTTGTAAGGGATATAAGAAATGTACCGGCTATTTTAGGCTCTCCTCATAAAACTGTGCTTGAGAGTGAAAAGGCGATAATGAAAAAACTCAGAAGGGTAAAAAACGAAATATGTTGCAATTAGAGCATAAAGATAAAATAAAGATGATTATCACGGATGTTGACGGTGTGTTAACCGACGGCGGAGTGTATGTGTCGACACACAGCGAAGAGCAGGTCAAAAAATTGAATTTTAAGGATCTTATGGGGATGGCTCTTGCCGTAAGACACGGGTATAAACTCGGGATTATATCAGGAGAAAAAAATAAAATTATTGACGGTATAGCGGCACGATTCGGAATAGAAGATGTACATCAGGGGATAAGAGTTAAGCTGCCTGTTTTTCAGAGCATACTTGAAAAATATTCTTTTTCTCCTGAAGAAGTTTGCTACATAGGTGATGATGTAAATGATTTGGAAGTTTTGAAGTTTGTCAAAACAGCAATCACAGTACCTGATGCGAATTTCAAAGTTAAGGAAACAGAGAATATTATTGTTTCAAACTTTTGCGGCGGGCATGGCGCCTTCCGTGAAGTGGTTGATTCTCTGATTTATTAAGGAGAGATTAAATATGTTCAAAAATAATCTTGAAGCTCTTGAAATAAAAAACAAAGCTCTTGCAGATAAAATAGCCGGAATAAAACCAGATGCCCTTAAAGATATATCAGCTGCTAGGGCAGAGAACGGCGATTATATATTAATTTATAAAAATATTCCGCTGCATGATGCAAAAGACCCGATAAGAGAAGCGAAGTCTATATGGTTCAGAAATATAAAACAGGAACTTAAGAATAATGATATTCAGGTTGTTTTTGGTTTAGGGCTCGGGTATTTATTCAAAAGAGCATATGTCAGTGCAAAGTCAAAAGTTTTTCTGTTTGAACCGTCATTGGAGATAATTCGTTTTGTTCTCGAGTATGTTGATTTTTCAAAAGAAATTCTTGATGACAGGGTGTTTATATTCAACGAGCCTGATGATTTGCTCAAACAGCTGAGGTCTGATTTTTTGGTCGGTGATAACATCGAGTTTATCTATTTGCCGTCGTACGCTGTTTTGTTCAAGGATGTTTTGGTCAAACTATCAACAGAGATTTTTGATGTAATAAAAAATAAAACTGTTGATATGAATACTTTGAGCGTTCACAAAACTTCCACTGCGGTAAAAAATATTCTCCATCATATGAACAATTTCGAAAATATCAGAGCGATAGATTTGTTTAGTGGAGCGTTTGAAGGAAAAACAGCTCTGATTGCTGCTGCAGGACCTTCTTTGAAGAATGATATAGCAAAAATAAAAGAATCAAGAGATAAGTTTGTTCTGTTTGCTGTTTCATCGGCGCTTGCTTATTTGATTGAAGAGGATATAATTCCTGATTTTGTCGTTGCTTCTGATATAAATGCAGTTACTTCACGGTATAAAGATGTTGATGATAAAAAACTTGAAAATATATCTCTTATTTTTGAGGGAAGGGCTCAAGGATATTTGAGTGACAGTCCTTTTAAGCATAAAATTTGTTATTTCTCAAATACTGATAAGATAGCAGATGCTCTTGTGAATAATTATTCAGGCGGAATCAAAACTCATGAATCATCGTTATCTGTTAGCATATTGGCTTTTTATGCAGCCAGAATTCTCGGTTTTACAAACATAATTTACAGCGGTCTTGACCTTGCTATGACTGATAATACCGCTTATGCAAAGAGTGCTTTTTCGGAAATCGTTTCGAAAGATAAACTTATTTCTGACTATAACGGTATAAAGGTAGAAAAGAATCTAATTCCTGTTTTATCGGCTGATGGTAAAGAAATTTTGACAAGAGAAGATTATCTCCTGTTCATAAAACAATTTGAAGAGATATTATCAAACGGTGAAAAAATTGTATCAACTGCAAAAAAAGGTGCTCTTATCAGAGGTATGACTTATGAAACAATCGAAGAAGCCCTCGGTAGTTTGCATGAAAAAATACCATTTGTTGATGAAGTGTTGAATAAGTCATTTGTTTCTTCAAAAAAAGAATGGGAGGCATTTTCAAATAAAGCCTATGAATATCTTGATTCACAGAAAGAAATTCTTGATTTGCTTTATCAAAAGACAGTCTATGTGTATGAAAAAACAAAAGAACTCAAAGATTTTTCGGAAGATGAGAATTTTGATTTGAACTTTTTGCAGGCTAAATATGACGATGAGAAAGACGATTTGTCTTATTTGCGTACAAATATTATGAATAATGTTTTTTTAGCGTCATATATGCAGGTTGATTTGCTCAACTATGTTCAGGGATATCAAAAAGAACATTTACAGAATATTGATATATTCAGAAAAAATATCTCCTTAGAGTTGGAATTATGTGCTAAAATTATGGATAAATACGAGGATTTGAAATCTTCTATGGAGTGTGTGTTAATCAATCACTATGAAAAAACTTCTTAAGGATATAAGAGAAAAAATAAATAATATAAATAAATTTATTGAAGAATATACTACGCTCGGTAAATCACTGTCTCTGCCTGCTAAGGCTTATATGAACTGGGGAATTTACCTTGCAAAATTAGGCGACCTTGATAGAGCAATCGAAAAATTTGAAATATCAAATCAGATGTCATCAAAAACTTCTGATGTTGTTGCAAATCTCGGGATTGCTTTTGCAAAAAAAGGAATGTATGAAGAAGCTATTTTGAAGTTCAAAGAATCTATCAGGATGGACTCAAGATATGTCAAAGGATATACCCTTCTCGCTGCTGCTCTTGCAGAGCAGGGAAGAGATGAAGAGGCATGGCAGTATTATGAAAGTGCAACAAAGCTTGCAAAACATAATTACGAAACATATATAAGCTGGGGTATTTCTCTTGCAAAACGATGCAGAAGGGAGGAAGCTGAAGATAAATTCAGAACGGCTTATTTAATAAATTCTTCCTGCGCTCAGGCTGTTTTTCTATGGGGTGTAGTCTGCTCTGAACTGCATAGGTATGATGAAGCTATTGAAAAATTTGATGCAACTTTGAGTTTGGAACCTGAAAATTATGAAGCTTTTTATTATAAGGCTTTATCGCTTTTAAAAATGAATAAATTCAAAGAAGCGGAGGAGAATGCAAAACAAAGCATAAACCTCCATCCTCAGAAAATTGAAACTTATATTATTCTTGCAAAATCATATGTAGGTATGGGCGAAACAGAAAAAGCTTTAAGCTGCTTTGAAACGGCAGAAAAAGTGGAAACTGATAATCTCGCTCTGTATTTATCCTGGGCTGAGTGTCTGTATAACGCAGGCATGTATGTTGATTCGATTGATAAATTGAAAATTGCAGAAAAACTTTCGCCTGATGATGTGACTATGGAGTATTATATGGCTCTTGCACTATCTAAATCGGGGAATGTCTTTGATGCAATAAACTATATGAAGAAAGCGCTGAAAAAACATCCTAAAGATTTAAAGATGATTTCTGATTTGGGAAAATTGTTTTTGCAGAGTAAAGACTATGACAAAGCCATAAGATGTTTTGATGCTGTTCGCAAAAAAAGCCGTACGAGTACACATGTTTTTTACAACTATGCGACAGCATACAGGTTGAAAGGAAATCTTGATAAAGCTCTTGAGTATTATAACAAAATGATTGATTACAATCCCGAGCATATTCAGTCTTATGTAGATGCTTCGATGATTTATTCTTATATGGGGAATAATAAAGAAGCTATCAGGAAAATGAGAAAAGCCTATCAGCTGAATAAAGAAGACCTTTCAGTTGTTCTCGATTATGCAAAAACACTTATGAGAGCAGGTGAATTTGTTGACGGTATTGAAAAATTAGATTATATCCTTTCGAAAGATCCTGATTTTATTCCGGCAAATTTATGCAAAGCGGAATCGCTTGTCGAACTCGGTAAATATAACGAGGCTGATGAAGTTTTGAAAAATCTTCAGAGCAAATATCCCGAATCACGTGATATTATTCTCTTTTCTGCCGTAGTCCTGATTGAAATAGGTGACAGACTCAAGGATGTTTCTTTTTATACAAGAGCGATAGATAATCTTGAATTTTTGCTTAAATATGAACCTGATAATATTGATTATTTTTCAAATATTGCATATGCCAGAGCAAGACTTGGCGATATGGAATATTTTGAGTCAACTTTTCGCAGATTGCTCGAAGAAAATCCCGAAAAAAAAGAAATTATTCATAAA
Source organism: Candidatus Gastranaerophilales bacterium (assembly GCA_944323485.1). Lineage (GTDB taxonomy): Bacteria > Cyanobacteriota > Vampirovibrionia > Gastranaerophilales > CAJFVJ01 > Adamsella. The sequence continues at coordinate 241,344 of CALUSR010000004.1, read as the reverse complement.
TATTTAAAATTAGCACTTGAAAAACTTGACATTCCTGATAGATTTGATACTTTTATATAAGTAAATAAGTATGAGGTTAATAGGCAGAAAAAATGAGTATAGTTGTTCAAAAATTCGGAGGAACCTCCGTTGCGGATTCGGAGAAAATTAAGAATGTCGCACAGGCTGTTATTAAAGAATATAACAACGGCAATCAGGTTGTCGTTGTCGTATCTGCAATGGGACATACAACTGATTATCTCGTAGATTTGGCATCTCAAATTTCGAAGGCTCCCTCTTCCCGTGAGATGGATATGCTGCTTGCTACAGGTGAGCAGGTTTCAATAGCTCTTTTGACAATGGCCTTGCATGAAGCAGGTTATAAAGCAATCAGTATGAATGCTTCTCAGGTGGGAATTATTACTGAGAATGTTCATTCAAAGGCAAGAATTATCAAAATAGAAACAGAAAAACTCAAAAAGAATTTGGATAATGGTATGATAGTAGTAGTAGCAGGTTTTCAGGGTGTAACTCCTGAAGGAGAAATTACTACTCTCGGTCGCGGCGGTTCTGATACATCTGCAGTTGCCCTTGCTGCTGCATTGAATGCAACACGCTGTGATATTTATACCGATGTTGATGCCGTATACACTGCAGATCCTCGTATTGTACCAAGAGCTTCAAGATTGGATGTTATTTCTTATGAAGAAATGCTTGAACTTGCAAGAGTCGGTGCAAATGTTCTTCATCCTCGTTCAGTTGAAACTGCAAAACAGTTTAATGTTCCGATGAGGGTGAGAAGCAGTTTTAAACATGATGATGAAGGAACTTTGATTATAGGAGTAAATGATATGGAAATATACAGACCGGTAAGCGGTGTAGCTGCTGATTTATCTCAGGTTAAGATTGCAATTTTGAATGTGCCTGATGAACCCGGATTTGCTGCAAAAATCTTCGGACAGCTTGCAAAACACAACATTAGTGTTGATATGATTATTCAATCTTACGGAGAGAAAACACTCAAAAGAGATATATCATTTACCGTTGATGATTCTGATTATGTAAAAGCCGTATCAATCCTTGATGAAATCAGAAAAGAAGTCGGCTTTGGCGAAGTTATTATTGACAAAAACATTGCAAAAGTCAGCATTGTCGGTGCAGGTATGATAGACAGACCGGGTATTGCCGCTGATATGTTTGAAGCTATTGCTGATGAGGGAATCAACCTCAAGATGATTTCTACAAGCGAAATCAAAATCAGCTGTGTAATTGATAAGAGTTATGCTAAAGAGGCTGTTCAGGCTCTTCACAAAAAATTTGAGCTTGAAGCAGAAGACATCGCTGTTGTTAACGGCTAATAAAATTTTATATATCGATACCAGAAAAGACCCCTTGAAAAGAGGGGTCTTTTTATGAACAACTGTTTGTGCGCTCTGATGCTTTCTTTAGTGCATTTTCGTAGTCGTAGACTATGTCTTTTTTTGTTATGAATTTTGAGAGTCCGAGTTTCAAAAGATTAACAGCTAAAGACCTGTTATTCAAAATCAGTATAACTTCTGCTTTTACATCATGAAGTCTTGATATTATATCTTCAAGGGCAAAAATAGCTGAAACGTCCATTGTTTTGATATTTTTGCAGTCAACAATAAGACATTCAACACCAAGCAGCTCTTCTGCTTTTGCAATAATGTGGGAGGCAGAGCCAAAGAAGAAAATACCGTCTATATGCAGAATTTTTATTTTGTCCTGACATTCTTCCTGTTCAAAGTGCTCGACATCTTTTATATCTATATTCATCTGAGAGGCTACTTTAGCGGCAAACAACAGTGAGGCAAGAATTATTCCTACCCCGACTGCAAGAATCAGATCGTAGAAGACAGTAATAAAAAATACGATACACATAACAAGCAAATCATATTTGGGCATGTATTTTATGAGCTTTAGGAATTTGTAGTCTATGATGTCAAATCCTACCTTAATCAAAATTCCTGATAATACAGCCAACGGTATTTTTGATGCAAACGGTGCGAGGAATATTATAACCGATATTAAAAGTATAGAGTGGACAACGCCTGATACTCTCGTTGTGCCTCCTGATTTAATATTTATAACGGTTCTCATTGTTGCTCCTGCACCGGGCAATCCGCCGAAACATCCGGAAATAAGATTTCCAATGCCCTGTCCTATAAGCTCTTTGTTTGAGTTATGTTTTGTTTTTGTAATCGAATCGGCAACAAGCGATGTAAGAAGAGAATCGACAGAACCAAGCAAAGCAAGCGTGAATGCTGTTGGTATTAGAGCAAAAAGCGTTTCAACAGGTATTTTTCCGAGTTGAAATTCAGGAAATGATGAAGGAATTTCGCCGATTGTCTTCACATCAAATTCAAAAATAATTCCGATAATGCTGATAAATATCAAAGCAAGAAGTGCTGGAGGTACTTTCTGTGCTATTTTCTTTGGAGTGAAAAATACCGTCAAAATGGTTAAAATTCCTAATATTACGCTTTGAATATCCAGATTATGATAAGATTTTACGAAGTCTTTAAAAGCAAGAACAGGCGTCCCATGCGACTCAAGACCAAGCAGAGGACCTGTCTGCAAAATGATTATAATCATGCCTATCCCGCTCATAAAACCTGATATAACAGGATATGGCACATAGTTGATGAGTTTGCCTATTTTACTTATTCCAAGCAAAATTTGAAACAAACCGCCTAAAAATATAGTCCAGAATATTAACCTGAAATTCCCCGGGTGTGTTGCAACAATTGATGCCACAACAACAGTCATTGGTCCTGTGGGCCCTGAAATTTGAGTTTGTGTGCCTCCGAAAATTGTTGCAAACAATCCGACAATGATTGCCCCGTATAAACCTGCCGTTGCACCTAAACCGCTTGCTTCACCGAAGGCAAGAGCAAGAGGAAGAGCAATTACGCCTGCGGTTATTCCTCCGAATATGTTTCCTCTCAGGCTTTTTGTCTGTTCTTTTTTCATAATACCTCTCAGATTGGCTGATAGTGTTAATTATAGCCTAAATCTGATATTTATGCATTTTAGTAAAGAAAATGATTTTGCGCAGTTAACACACACAATTTTTCAAAAGTATCTCTGTATTCTTGTTTTATTTCATCGGGAATATTTGTTTGGTCATAAACTTTTCTCAGATTATTCCATTTTTTCAGCTGCTTTTTAGGGGTGGCTTTCATATTTGCAAAAATGTTTAATCCTTCTTCTAGGCATTCTATTGATGAGTTCATATTATCAATTTTATCAAAAGCCGAAATAGCTTGCGCATCGATTGAGGCATGTTGTATGTGCTTCAGATAAGAAATCTGCTTTTCTTCCCAGCTTACATTCTTTTTTGAATGGGAAACTTCTTGAACAAGACGGGACACTCTTTGACCAAATTTGTCTTCAAGCTCTTTGTAAGTTGTATCCGTATCTTCAACGGTATCATGCAATATGCCTGCAATAACCGTATCTTTTCCGAATCCTGCCTTTTGAAGTTTTTCTCCTACATTTATGCAGTGTGTGACATAAGGTATTTTTTTTGTCGGGTGTTTTCTATATTTTCCGTCATGTTTTTGTATTGCAAAAATTACAGCGTCTCTTATTTCAGGGTCAGAAAAAAGAGAACGTTTTGAGGGGATGAACAAATCTCTCTCAGGTGATTTTAGCAAGCTGATAGTAGGAGAGATATAACTCTTTCTTTCTTGAGTAGTTGTTATCCCTCTAAATGAGAGAAAATTATTTGCCATATTAATTTTGTTTATTACTGCCATATTCAGTGATACCTGATTTTCATGAATCTCTAAGATGATTATATAAAAAAAGAACATAAATATAAATTGATATTTCTTTTTATGTTTATTATTTAAGAGTTGTAAATATTTTTGCCACCTCTATCAAAAAATAATCTTCATGGACTTAAACCATCTGATTGGACAAAAAAGAGTGGTTAATGATGATTATTGAGGCAATAAACTTAAACGGGATTTCCGCAAAAAAATCTCAAAAAAAGTTTGATTCAAAAAAATCTGCTCACGCAGATTTAACAAATAATTATAATTATTTGCAAAATTCAGAACAAAAAGTTGATGCGCTATCAGCATCAAACTATTTTGATATAAATTTCAAAGGTGTAGAAGAAAACAGACGATTTCGTTCAATGAAAAAAGATTTTGCTCCAAAAACCGAGAAAATTCTTGTATCTGCTACTCGTATTGCAAAAAATGCTCCTGTTGTTACTCAAGAGCATATGTATCTGGCGATTTTGCTTGATTTGGATAAATATATTGATGAGTTGAACAACGGTGCAAAATATGAGGAAACTCTCTCAAATGTCGGATCAGTTCCTGTTTTGGAAGAATACATCGCTCCGGCGTACTTCAAAGAAAAAGAAGGAAGAGCCAAATTACAACCTGTAATAAAAGATGAAATCAAAAATGTCAAACAATCTATAGAACAACAAGCTCAAAATAATCCAAGAGGTCGAAGATTTGGAACTCCGCCACTGTCGCCTTCTTTGATAAATGATATTTATTTCTTTAACAAAAAACTTGATGCAACTACTCCATCTCAATCTTCTATCTCACTGATTGATGATTCTGTTCTTCTTGCCTCTCTTCTGTCTTCTGAAAGCAAATCTACCCGTTCAAAGACGCTTTCTTTTGTGAACAGACTGCAAGAGGCTGCGATGATTGATGAAGCTCCGCAAAAAGAGAAGATACATCTTCATTTTTATGACGAAAAAGCTGATAACCTGTGGAAAAATTTTGATCTCGGACGCAATATGTTTGTTCTGTTTGATAAAGATAATGAAAACGCTCCGAAATATCTCCTGCGCAGTTTTGCAAACCTCATAAACAAACCCGGGCAAACATACAAAAATTTGAATAAAGATAATGTTGATATAACGTTCTTCAATGATAAAGCTACTTTTGAACTCATAACAAAAAAATATGAGGATGCCAAAAAAGATAAAGATAAAAAACATATTTTTGTTCTCGATTGGGCGACGGCAGGAGCTTCTTCATCGAGATTGAGAGGAATGGAAGGACGGATATTATTTACTCTTGAAGATTTGAAACTGCTTGAAAATAAAGATAAAGAGTCAAATGTTCAGTTTTTGGTTCTCTCAAACAAAGATTTTTATTATGGAACAAATCAGAATGCTCTCATAAAAAATGCCGTAGATGACTATGGAGAACTATCACTTCCTATTATGAATGCAGAAGATACCAAAAAAGTGCTGATAGAAAGTCCTGAGTTTATTGATAAGGCAGTGAAGAAAAAAGTTTCTGAGGATGCAATCACTTTTGCAGTTGAGGTATCAAGTGCGGATGACGGAATATATCCTGAGAAAACACTTAAGCTCCTGAAAAATGTTGCGTCATATTTCGTTGAAAAAGATGAAATAACTTCTGAAGATATTGCGACATATATCGATGAAACAAAACATCTCTCAAAAACAACGGACTCTGATGAACCGTTCAAAGTTGTTTTTAATACCGGAAAAACGCTTGATGATATTGTTGGTTCTCCTATGACAAAAGCTGAGGCAGAAAGTATAGTAAATCAGATTAAAAATCAGCGAATCGGGACAAAGGGAATGACTTTCTTCCTTGATACAGGTTCTTCTTATGGCGGTGGAAGACGCCATACTGCCGAAGCCATAGCAGGAGAAGCCGGTATTCCTATGATAACAATTAATGCCCGTGATTTTGCAATGAAAGATATTGATGCTATGTCACAAAATGCAGGACTCTCTGAAATAAAAATCAGAAAGATTATTAACAGTGCAAGAACACAGGCAGAGGCAAATCCGAATAAATCAGCAATGATTTTTATCGAACATTTTGATAACTTCGGGTCAAATCCTCTTTATGGTATTTCATCAATTTATGAACAAAAAGCCTTCTCTCAGCTTTTGGAAGAAATGGAAAATATCAGAAAAAATGAAGACCTGAATATTGTTGTCGTCGGCTCTACAGATATGCCTGAACTTCTCGATGAAAACATTATGAAACCGCATAAATTTCTCGATCAGGTAATAATATATTCTCCTCGTGATGTCAAAGACAGAGAAGATCTTATAAAATATTATGCAGAGAAAAATAATTTCAAAATAGCAGGTGATACAGAGGAAGAAAAAAATTCTATAATAAAATCAGCAGCCGAAACAACAAGCGGTTTTACTGTTGTTGATATTTTATATATGCTTGATAAAGCAGATATAATCGCCAAAGAACGAGACCATGACGCTATTGATAAATCTGATTTTACGGAAGCTTTCTTGCAGACAACATCAGGAAGGGTTTCTTCAGTTAAGGATTCTGCTCACAGGAAAGAACTAGTGACAAAACATGAAGGCGGTCATGCTCTGACGTTGCAGTTTATGTATGATCTTGCAAAAGAGCAGGAAAGACCATGGCATGTGCCTGATAAAGTGAACTTTATCACGCTTGACCCAAGAGGCGACTACGGCGGAGCTACGTATCCGAAAGACTCTGAGAACGATGAATATAGTTTTGAAAAACTCTTCAGCAATTTAATTTGCTATTTTGGAGGGCACTCTGCAGAAAAGAGATTCTTCAATATGGACGGAAGCTGGGGAATTACTGGAGATATGCAGCAAGCAACAAATACTGCAAAAATGGCCGTTCAATATATGGGATTGGGTCCAAAAACCGGACGAATTTCAATTCATCCATCAAGAACTGGACATCTTGATATTTCTGATAAGATGAGAGATAAGATTGAATCTGATGTTGATGTTATGTTGAAAAATGCAAATGCTATATCTGATATGATTGTAAATACTTATGACGGATTTCTTGAAGAATTCGGACAGAAATACAAAGATAGAGTAGGAACCGGCGATTGCATAGTTACTTCCGATGAATTCCAGAAAGAACTCTACGATTGGGTAGAAAAACAGCCTGAGTCAAAGAAAAAAGAAATAGAAAAACTAAAACAAGATGTTTTGATGGTCATTGATAAAACTAAAAAAGGTATCGTGATTGATAAAGATACCATCAGAGAAGAAAAGAAACACTACGTCCAAAATGAACATCCTCCGGTAAAAGGCGGTCTTCCTCCCGTTGATGAATAAAAATATAAAAAAATATAAATTTTTTAAACAAACTGGCAATTTTTTATGCCAGTTTGTTTTTATATAAATATAAGGGTTATAGTGAAAGGTTAACTTCAAGGTTATGAGCAACGGAGTGAAAAATACGAGGTATGCTCAGGCAATAAACGTCAATCCTATGTCGTTATATACGCCTGACAGTATATTCAGGGCAAATCTTATGACGCCTGTTTATGGTGATATGTATATTCCATCACGTCCTCTTGATAATCGGACGCTTGATAAATACGAAACACCGGATCCATCATCTCCTATGTGGACCACAAACAAACAGATAGGACTTGCAGCAGGTGTTGCTTACGGCATTATTGGTGTTTTAACCCGAGGCAAAAGTATCAAAGCAACAGGCAAATTACTTATGAATATAGGCAACAAAATATTCGGAGGTATTAACAGATTTAGAACTTCGATAGCGAACTATATTATAGACAATAATTATTATAGACGTTAATTTTTCGTCAAAAACCACAGCGTTTTTTTATAAATAAAAAATAAAAACTGAAGAAAAGCTCTTCAGTTTTTATTTTATGAAACAGTGTTTGTTATTTTTCTTTTATATGCAGCTCGATAGTCATCGGATTGTGAGAAGATATTTGTTTTGCGAATGCTGTTGAGAACATATCGAGCGTTTTGGGATTATAAGGATATAAAACTTCATCTGGTTTTACGAAAAACCAGTCAAGTTTGTATTCATCGTAGCCTATCAACGCTTTTTTTGAATAAGTCGGAACAAATCCTTTCAAACCTCTTTCGTTTGTTGTTCCGAGGTAATTATCATAACTTGCGTTATCTCCGATAGTACGTTCACGTTTGAATTCAAAAATTTCTTTATCGTCAAATCTGAAATCCTGAAACAAATCAAATGTGGCTTTTTCTTTGTTGTTTGCAAAAATCGGTACACTTGGGCTTGTCGGGTCGTTTTTAACTCTTGATGAGTTGAATACGCCTGTTGCTGAAGAGATTATGCTTCCGTTTTGTACAAATTTTGCTGATATATTTTTAATCATATTCTGCCCGTCAAAATTTTTTCTGAAAAATCTCTTCGGGTCATTAGGCGATGTATCCTGATTGTTTGTGTTGAGATTTGCTCCGATTACGACAGGATTTGAAATGTCTTTAATTCTTGAAAGGAAGTATTGTACCTGAATGGCTCTGTTTTTTGGTTTTGTTCTGTCTTCTGTTTCGATTGCTATCAAGGTTGTTTTTACATCGCCCGGAAGGGTCGTATCTGCCAGCAGAGCAATTCTTCCCCCTATTTTAACATCCGTAGGTTCAGGTTTGACAGGGAGATTTTTCTCCTTCATTGACGCCATATCTTTTGCGTATTCTTTTTCATCATCATACCAGTTGTAAGTATCAGGCAGTCTGATAATTCTAACATTAGAGAGGGGGTATTTTGAGAGGATTGCATGACCTGATAGACCTCTGTATTGGGATTTGTTTATCTCTTTGTTATATTTTCCTTCATAATCAGGCTGAACGCCGAGAGTGTAAGGGTCTGTTCCTATAAAGTCCACACCGAATGCGTAGTTATACCCGAGAGCATGAGCAAGTTCATATGCAACATTTTTGTATCCGCTCTCTGGACGCCCCCAATCGACATCAGTTAGAAATATGATATCAGGTCTTTGCAAACTTTTTATTTGAGTTTGCAGTGCGATTTTTTTCTCTCTGTCCTTCAGAATTTTTTCGTCTGCAAGAGAGATAACTTTATCCCCGTTTAAAAATAATGCCGATACTTGATGAATCTGCGCTCCTCCTTCGAGGTTCCAGTTTACAACCTTCATTGTATGAGGAAGAACATCTTCAGAACCAAAGGAGTTATCAACAACAGGGGTATTCAAGATAGTATCTATCTTATTTTGAATGTCGGCAGTTGTATTTTTTGATTTTGATAAACTTACATATTCATCAAAAGACAGTGTTGGCAGCGCAAACGCTGATGAGGCAGCAAGAAAAAACATTCCTGCTGTGAGTATAGCTGATAAGATTTTTTTATTCATAAAAATACACCTCTTTAATATCTCTTTCATACATTGAATAATTCTGTTACTTCAAATTTGTTTGAGTCAATAAGCCCTTTATCCGTGATTTTAAGCTCCGGTATTACTGACAGTGATAAAAATGCCATACTCATAAACGGATCATTGATTGTGCAACCGATTTCTTTTGCCGCTATATTCAGCTCATTGACTTTTTCTATAACTTCTTCAAGCGGTCTATCAGACATAAGTCCTGCTATCGGAAGAGGCAGATGAGCAAGAGTTTGTCCGTTATTGACAACGATTTTTCCGCCCTGAGATTTTACGAGCTCTTTTGCTGCGTAGTACATATCTTCGTCATTTGTTCCTATTACAATCATATTGTGTGAATCGTGCGCAACGGTTGATGCAATAGCCCCGCATGTCAGACCAAAGCCTTTTACAAAGCCGAGTCCTATGTTGCCGCTTGCTCTGTGTCGTTCTATGACTGCTATTTTTAGGACATCATCAGCGATATTTGATTGAGCGAGGTTGTTATCATCTATTTTTATTCGTTCGACAGACATCTTGGTAATAAGCTGATTCGGCAGTACGTTTATTGTTTTCACAGAATTTGATTTTGCTTTAATCTCAAATGCGTTTTTATCAAGATTTACGTTTACAGACCCTCTGACTGATGGAATATGGACATAATCAAGATTTTGAATTAACTTGCCGTCTTTAGCGACAAGCATTCCTTCTTTGAAAACCATGGAAGGTTTGAAGTCTTTAAGATTCGGCAAAACTACCATATCAGCTTTATACCCCGGGGCAATCGCTCCGAGATTTGTTATTTTGAAATATTCTGCCGTGTTGATTGTTGCCATCTGTATTGCGCTGATTGGATCCACTCCTGCTTCTACAGAGTGTTTTATCATACAGTTTATATGTTCAAACAGGTCGTTAGGATGTCTGTCATCAGTTACAAACAGGCATTTTCTTGTGTTTCTGTCTTTTAAAACAGGTATCAAGGCATCTAAGTCTTTTGCAACAGTTCCTTCTCTGACCATAAGATACATTCCGAGGCGCATTTTTTCCATTGCTTCTTTAGGGGTTGTGCATTCATGGTCAGAAGTTACGCCTGCACCGACATAGGCGCAAAGATTTTTTCCGCTTAATCCCGGTGCATGTCCGTCAATTCTTTTCCCTTTTTCAAGACCGAGTTTGATTTTGCTCAAAACACTGTTATCACAACTAACAACCCCTGGGAAATTCATCATCTCGGCAATTCCTAAAACCCAGGGACGGTCAATCAACAGGGCTAAATCATAACTGTTTAAGTCAACTCCTGAGGTTTCTAAATCTGTCGCAGGAACACAGGATGGCAGCATCATATAAACATCAAGAGGCAAATCATAGGTGGATTCTCTCATAAAACTAATACCCTGCAGCCCTAAGACATTTGATATTTCATGCGGGTCAGCAATTACCGTTGTTGTTCCTGATGGAAGGACTGCTCTTGTGAATTCTGTCGGCAGCAGCATTGAACTCTCAAGGTGAACATGACCGTCGATAAATGATGGAGAGAGGTACGCTCCGTTGATATCAATTTCTTCCTTGCCGTGATAATTTTCGCCTATACCTGCAATTCTGCCGTTCACGACAGCAACATCGCCCTGATAAACTTCTTCAGAGAAAACATTTATTATATTTGCATTTTTTATAACCAAATCGGCAGGAGTTTCTCCTGTTGCGACTTTTATTGTTGTATCGAGATTCATATATTACACTCTATAATACTGATAATTTCATATTATATCATATGAGCGTCAAATATTTGGAGATACTATTAAAAGTTCGTTATTCCGAGGGCTTTAGCTCGAAGAATCCTTTTTTATTTAGATACTCCGCTAACGCTCAGTATGACGTTGTTTTGGAAATTTGGGGCGAAATTTGCTATATAAATTCCAAACATTTTTTATATGTAAATAATCGGTGGTCTGGTATAATAACATTAATATTTTTGAGGTTTTTCAATATGATTTCAAACTTTTTCAGGCTTAAAGATCTTGGGACTGACATCAAAACAGAACTTGTAGGGGGATTTACCTCTTTTATTACGATGGCTTATATGCTTATCATAAATTCCAAAATTCTTGAAATGGCAGGGATGCCTTTTGAGGCGTCTATGGCTGCCGTAATCTACACTACATTCATCGGGTGTATGATTATGGGGTTATATGCAAACAGACCCTTTGCCGTGGCTCCTCTCGTCGGAGAGTGTGCTTTTTTTGCATACACTGTTGTTGTGTTGATGGGTTTTAGCTGGCAGGTTGTCTTGGGTGCTGTTTTTTTGAGCGGGGTTGTGTTTTTTTTGCTTACTGCTTTGAACATTCGTCCCTGGCTTGTGAACTCTATGCCTGAGAGTTTGAAAATGTCTTTCGGGGCAGGGCTCGGAATTTTTCTTGCACTGCTCGGGCTTTTGAAATCAGGTATTGTTGAGGCAGGAAATGCTGAAATTCCTGTACATATCGGAAACTGGCAGGAACCAAAAGTTATGCTTGCCGTATTCGGAGTGGTGTTGATAGTTGTGCTGCTTGCAAAAAAAGTGAAGGCTGCTCTGCTTTTAGGGATAATTGTTTTGACGATTATTTCTTTTCTCTTCGGGCTTAGCGATGTGCCGTCTTCTTTGATGTCTGCTCCTCCTGATATAAGACCGGTCCTCGGGCAGCTTGATATTCTCGGGGCTATTGATTTGAAGTTTCTGCCCGTGTTGTTTGTAATTTTTGTTGTTTTTTATGTTGATACAATGGGAACTTTGATAGGTGTGTCTTATAAAGCGGGATTTCTTGATGAAAAGGGAAATCTTCCAGAGATTAAGAAACCTATGTTTACCGATTCTTTGACTACCGTTTTTGCGTCGCTTTTGGGAACTACGACAAGCGGGGTGTTTTTGGAGTCTGCTACAGGCGTTCAAACTGGTGCCCGTTCAGGTTTAAGCACAGTGTTTGTCGGAGTTTTATTTTTACTCGGTTTGTTTTTTGCTCCTTTATTCACTTCAATTCCTCCTGAGGCGTATGCTCCTGCACTGATTGTTGTCGGGCTTTTAATGATAAGCGGTATCTCACGTGTTGATTTTTCTGACCCGACAGAATATATTCCATCATGTCTTGCTATTGTGTTGATGGTGTTTACATACAACGCAGGTATCGGTATGGCGGCAGGGTTTATTGCATATCCTTTGATGAAGTTATTCTCAGGACAGAGAGAAAAAACAAATCCGGCAAACTGGATTTTGTGTGTTATATCAATAATATTTTTTGTATTATATCCTTACTAATGAGAGTTTCATAAGATGAAAAACAAAAAGAAGACAATAGAACTTTTAGCTCCGGCAAAGGATAAGAAGACAGCTTTTGCAGCAATTGACTGCGGGGCTGATGCTGTTTATATCGGTTCTCCAAAGTTCGGGGCAAGGGTAAACGCTTCAAATTCTCTTGATGATATAAAAGATGTTGTTGAATACGCTCACAAGTTCAGAGTAAAAGTTTATGTGACAATCAACACCATTATGTCTGATGATGAGTTGCGTGAGGCAGTAGAGTTGATTTATCAGCTCTATGATATCGGGGTTGATGCGCTTATTGTTCAGGATATGGGACTGCTTGAGTGCAAGCTTCCTCCAATCAAACTGTTTGCAAGCACGCAGTGCCATAACTCGACTCTTGAAAAGGTGAAATTTCTTGAGAAAACAGGTTTTTCCCGTGTTATTCTTGCAAGAGAGCTGTCTTTAGATGAGATAAGAAAAATTGCAGATAATACCGATGTTGAGATAGAAACTTTTATCCATGGTGCTTTGTGCGTGTCATACAGCGGGCAGTGTTATATGAGTTATGCAATAGGCGGCAGAAGTGCAAACAGAGGCGAGTGTGCGCAGCCTTGCAGAAAAAAATATTCTCTTGTCGATTCTGATGGCGTTGTTGTTGCAACGGATAAGCATCTTTTATGTTTGAGGGATTTGAATTTTTCCTCTGATATAAAAGATTTGATAGACGCAGGTGTCAGCTCCTTTAAGATAGAGGGGCGGTTGAAGGATGAAGATTATATAAAAAATGTTGTAAGTTTTTATCGAAAGAAAATTGATGACGCTATAGAAAACACTGAATATGAAAGAAGCTCATCAGGGTATAGCGTTCTCGGGTTTGAAGCGGATGTAAACAAAACTTTTAACCGCGGATATTGCGAATATTTTTTGCATGGCAGAAATAAAAACATTATTTCTTTTGACTCTCCAAAGTCAAGAGGGGAATATACGGGAAAGGTGAAAGAGGTTTTTGAGAAATATTTTCTCTTTGATGGGAGTGAGTTGAACAATGCTGACGGGATATGTTTTTTTGATGAGAGAGGCGAGCTTGTAGGAACAAGTGTCAACAAAGCAGAGGGAAACAAAATTTTTCCGCAGTCAATGAACGGGATAAGAAAGGGAGTTGAGGTATTCAGGAATTATAATCATAAGTTTTCAAAGATGTTAGAAAGCGCAAAAGTAGAGAGAAAGATAGAGGCGTCTGTTTGTTTTGTTGAGAAGGAGCAATGCTATAAACTTTCGGCTGTTGATGAAGATGGCGTGAGAGTTGTTGTTGAGGCGGGCAAGAATTATGATAAGGCGAAAAATCAAGAGCTTGCCAGGAATAATATAATCAAGTGCCTCAAAAAGGCGGGCGATAGCTGCTTTGATATCAAAGAGGCAAGAGTTGAGGTTGATGTTTATCCTTTTATTCCTCTATCAGAGTTGAATGAGCTGAGACGAAGGCTGTTTGCAAAACTCGAAGAAAAGAGGATTGCCTCCTATGAAGTTGAAAAATCAGGAGGTATATTTATCAGTCCTTATTTTGAGAGAGAGTTGTTTTATGATGTGAATATTATGAATGAAAAGGCAAAAGAGTTTTATGAGAAAAGGGGCGGGATATGCAGAGAGTATGCCATTGAGAAAACAGGTAATGTTAGCGGAAAAATTTTGATGACAACGAAGCATTGTTTGAAGTTTTCTCTCGGGTTGTGCTCAAAGGAAGGTAAAAAACACAGATATCGGGAGCCGTTTTTCCTTGTTGATTCTCATGGTAAGAAATATAAACTGCTTTTTGAGTGTAAAAGTTGTTGTATGAAAATACAAAATTGCTAGACGATTCGTTCTATAGGCTGTATAATCGATGTGAGTTGTGAGAGGGAACGATTTTTATGAAGACTATATCTGTTGTAATACATACATATAATTCTGAAAAATATCTTGAGAGATGTCTTGAGTCGGTAAAAGATGCTGATGAAATAATTATCTGTGATATGCACAGCACTGATAGAACAATTGAGATTGCAGAAAAATTCAAATGCAAAATTGTATATCATGAGAATGTCGGATATGCAGAGCCTGCCAGAAATTTTGCAAACTCTCAGGTAACGTCTGATTATTTTTTGATTCTTGATTCTGATGAGTACGCTTCAAGCGGTTTGTTGAAATATTTGAGAGCTTACATTGAACGTGAAAATCCGGCAGAAGGTGTTAGAATACCTTATAAAAACGAGCTTCTCGGCAAAGTGCTGCACTCTTATTCAAAGAGAGGCATTTTGAGATTTTTCAAAAAAGGGTGTGTGAGTTATCAGGCTCATGTCCATGGAGCCCCCGAGGTAAACGGCAGAGAAGAGTATATTCCAAATGAGCATGGGGAAGTGTTCATCACTCATACTATGGTTGATGAGCTGAATCCTTTTATTATCAAGTGGAATTATTATACAACTCTTGAGCTTGAAAAATTGACAGCGAGAAACAAGCATTTTTCGATGGCATTTCTTGTGACCCGTTCCGTTCTTGAATTCATCAAGATGTATTTTATCAAACAGGGGTTCAGGGACGGTGTCCACGGTTTCATCTTTGCCATCATAGCTGCGCACTACAAGTTTATGGCTATAGTGAAGCTTTGGGAATATGAGATGAATCATGAAGACTACAGATGCAGAAGAAAATAAATAAAAGAAAAAAGAGAGCACTAAGCTCTCTTTTTATTAGAGGTATTTGAGTTTAGGATATTTTTGAAAAATTAGCTCCATATTGTGCGTCAGCTTCAGCCTGAGTGTTCGGTCCTTTTTCTCTCAAGATTGCCGCTGCTGTTTGGAGTTTATTTATTAATTCCTGATTATGGCTGTTTTTTGCTCTCAACGCTTTTGCACGAGCATCAGGCATATTCATTCCGTAACCGTCCGAGAGCTGCCGGTAGTAGAAAGATTCGTAGTCAGTCGGAATTCTGACAGTCCAGTTGTTTGAAGCTATACCATTTTGAGTGCCCGGCTGGTTGATTTTTTCTGACATACCGAACATATCAGGAAGAGTGAAGAATTGGTCTTTTGTTGTGAACAATTCTGCTGTTTTTGCGTTTCTGAATTTTTCTTCGCTACCGACCAGTTCATGTGAATTGAGTTTCAAAACTTTTGAGAGAAATTCGCTCTGTTCTTGTCTTTTTTCTTTATTTGCGGCAAGTTCTCTCAGTGTTATATCATCATGTGTGCCTACACCGATTGTATAGTCACCCGGTTTGTAGCCCTGAGTTTCATAATAAGCAGGTCTTCCCCAGGAACCATGAGCATATCTGGTGATATGGATATGCGGATATTTTCCTTGAGTGAGTTTTATTCCTTCCTGTGCATTTTCTCCGAGGAGTTCAAACAGGAGGCTGTCTTTATCTAGTTTACCAGCTTTTGATGCTGATTTTTCGATTATTTTTATGACGCTGTCTCTGAGTTTTGGTTGATTTTTTACTTCTTCAGGGGTGCCGTTGTTCATCGTATATGTATATGGATTTACAATTTGCCAGGCGGCGTCTATTCTTACGCCATCGTAGCGTTTGAAGAAACTGTCAAATTTATGGGCAAGGAGTTCACCTGTTTCGCCGGGGCGGTCTGGTGTTCCGAGTTTTGAATAATCAAGAGCCGGAAATCCCCAGGTTTGAACAGTTTTATCAGAGTTTTTGCAGCCCATGTATTCGTTATCTTTGAAGCATGATTTGTGAGCCCATCTTTCTTTGTCAGAAAAACCGACAAGACAATCGCCATAGGTTTTGAAACCTTTATCGTTATATTGTTTTTTTGCTGCTTGTTGTTGTTTGTCAATCAGGAACTGGTTGAATTCTTTTTGTTCAATCAAGTCAGGGTATTTGTTTTTTAACTCTGAAACTCTTTTGTTTACATCATGTTTTGAGTACTTACCTGAGAATAAGTCCCTGTCTTTTTCAGGCCATTTTGTTGAGTCGGTGATACCGTGTTCTTGAGCAAGTGCATCATATAGTGCATCTTTTTCGAGCCAGTAGGTATTATCTTTTTTAAACTGGTTAAATTCTTTTTTCAGTTTTGAATGTTTCGGCAGTTTTTGAAAGTTTTCAAAAGCTTCTTTCAGTGCAAGATTCTGCACTCCTGGGTCGTAGTCATCGCCGATTACGTAGCCGTAGTCAACTTTTTTGTCCCTTCTTTTCGGGTCTCCGTCGTAATCTCTGTCATATTGTTGTACTCTTTCAAGCGGCAATATGTTGCCGTAGTCATCTCCTGAGAGAAGTTTCAGGTCAATGAGGTGTTCTCCGAGGGAAAAAGTCGTTCCTGAATACGGACAGATATTAAATGAGCTTATTTGCCCCTGAGGACCGAGCAACATAGCATTTGCCCCTGTCATATCCTGTACAAAATTCATAAAGCCCTGAGAGTTTTCAGAGAGGGTTGTTCCAATAGCCGTATTATACCCTTGTTCTGATGGTATATTGAAATCAAAGACAACAGCTGTTGTTCTTCCTAGTCCAAGTTCTTGTCTTGATTGTTGTTCGAGTTGTTTCCACTCTTGTTTTTCTTTTGTAGTAAATGCTCTACCAAAAGAAGTGGTAGTACCAATTCTTGAAATTTCCATATTTATAACTAAAACCTCTAATATCTACTATTTTATTAGTATGCAATGAATATTTTTTTTTGCTAGTTTGTAAAAGAATATTTACAAATCATATTTGAAAAATTTTTTTTAGATTGTAGCAGAAATTTTTTTTTACTAAAATGTAGCAATGATTAAACATCTTACACCTGTTGTATTACTTACAATATCTAATATATTCATGACATTTGCATGGTACGGGCATCTCAAGCACAAGAATGCCGCATTGTGGATTGTTATTCTGACGAGCTGGATGATTGCGTTTTTTGAGTATTGTTTTCAGGTTCCTGCGAACAGGATAGGGCATCAGTATTATGAAGCTGCACAGTTGAAGACGATGCAGGAGGTTATAACTCTTGTTGTATTCTGCTTCTTCTCTGTATTTTATTTGAAAGAGGGGTTGAAATGGAATTATATTGTGGGGTTTGCGCTTATTATACTGTCTGTGTTTTTTGTGTTCAAAAAATGGTGATTTTATGGCAAAGAAGCTGCAAGTCCTTGCCATAATGCCTGAGAGTATCGGAGGTCGTCTGACTTCTTCAAGTTTATTTGACGGATTCAGGCTGCTTGGACATGAGGTTGTTGTTTTTGATACATTATATGATTCTTTTGATGTTTTTGATGAACTTCTCGCAGCTAATAGCTTTGATTTTGTTGTGAGTTATGATTATATGGCGATAATATATAAAAATAAGCTCGGATTAAAAATACCATCCATAAATTATTTTTCTGATGTTGTTGATGATGAGCATTCAGGGAAATACTGGCGAGAGTATTATAATTTTCTGAAGGAAGATGATAACTATGTCTTCTACTGGGATAGAGAGCTGTGTGAGAAGAAAAAAAATGAGATAAAGAATCTTTTTTATATGCCTCATTTTGTTAATACCCGTGTTTATCGAAATTTGAATTTGGAAGCCGAATATGAGCTTATGTTTGCAGGGCGGCTTGATAGTGATTTCAGATTAAAGATTGTATTAGAACTTATGAAAAGATATGAACATCTGCGCTTTGGGTGGTTTGCTCATCAGAAGCATTTTGAGCAAGCTGTTTCAAGAGTTGAAAAAGAAGCAGAAAAAGAGCTTTTGAAAAAAAATTATCGGGGGTTTGTTGATACAGAAGAGAAGATGTCAGAGGTGATAAACAAGTCAAAGATTGTGTTTAATTACAATGCTCAGGGAATAGGGTCGTTGAATTATCGGACTTATCAGGTGATTGCGTGTGAAAAATTGCTGTTGAGCGACTATAGAGCTGATGGTGAGAGGCTGTTTTCTCCGGGAAAAGATTTTGTGATGTTTTCATCTTTTGAAGATTTATGCAAAAAGATAGATTATTTTTTGTATAATGAATCTGAATACAACAAAATTGTTCTTGCAGGGCGTGAGACTGTTGAGAAAAATTATTCTTCAAGGGTTTCTGTTGATAAAATGCTTAAATGTATTTTGTAACAAAATGTTTCAATATTAGTATTAATCATAAAGATTTTTGAGTTTTATCCGATAAATTTTATTGAGGATTAAAATATAACGGAAAATACGTTGTCTTATGATTAGAATTGATACAGAAGAATTATTAAAACTGAAAAATTTTTATCTTGTCGGAGGAACTTCTGCTGTCAATTCTTCTTCGTCTTCAAAAGAGAGCGGAGAAACTGATACATCTTTATCTCTTGAAGATGCGCTGAGAATTTTGCCCAAAGATCCGAAAAAATTAATAGAGTTGTTTAATCTTGATGACCCGAACAACCGTTATATCCTCTTGAGGTTATTAGGAAGAGATTATCTTGAAAAACTCACTGAAGAACTTGATAAGAGTTCTATGCTTTTGATTATGCAGTTTTTTACCGTTGCAAAACTTATGTCCATGCTGCAAAAGCTTCCGAAGATGAAGCTGCTTGAGATGTTACAGCAAATTTTTACGCCTGAAGAAATGCTCAAGATGATGCCAGAGAAATACATGGACAAATTTTTGACAAATGATGGATTAAAAAAAGAAGAACTTCTAAAATCGCTGATGGGGTTGCCTCCAGAGGCTCTGTCGAAGATGATACAGTCAGTAACAGGCAAACCCCCTCAGAACGTAAATCCTTCCATGAGCAAGGATGAGCAGTCAGCTGCTATGGTACTTGAGCTCTCTCAGATGAATCCTCAGAACTTCAAAAAAGCTCTTGTTTCAATGGAAAAAGAAGAAAAGATGCAAGTTATTCTCGAGTTAACGGAAAAAGACAAAGACAAATGGCAGCTCTTCCCGCAGGAGGCGTTCCTTTCTACTGTCGAAATGCTTCCGAAAGATATGATGATTCAGAGTATGTATGCTCTAGAAACATCTGATATGGCAGAGATGATAAACATATTGCCGGATGAAATGCTTACTCAGTCTTTGACTCTTGTCCAACCTGAAGTCTTTGCAGAATCACTCTTGGAAAATAATACAGACCTTCTTGCCCAGCTGTTGACAGCAGCCTAAGATTTCATTTCACAGAGTATAGTTTCTCTGAGAAAGTGCATGGCATCAGAAGCTGCTCTTTCTCTGATTTCATATCTCGGAAGTCCTGATGGATAATTTTTTTTGAGAACATAAGTATTTTTTTTACCGGCGATTCCGATGTATACAAGTCCGACCGGTTTCTCTTCACTGCCGCCTGTCGGACCGGCTATTCCTGTTGTTGATATAGCATAATCAGTTTCTGCGAGTTTCTTTATTCCCTCTGCCATCTGCTTTGCTACTTCTTCGCTTACAGCTCCTTTTTCGCTTAGAGTGTGAGAGTTTACTTTGAGTATTTTTTCTTTTGCTTGATTTGAATAGGTAACAACATCAAGTTTTATATAAGATGAACTCCCTGAAACATCTGTCAAATATTTGCTGATTAGCCCGCCTGTGCAAGATTCCGCTGTTGCAACGGTGAAATGATTCTTTCTCAACAGGTCTGATAGTATTTCCTCTATTTCCTGCTCATCTCTCCCGTAATAATAGTCGCCTATCAGTTTGAGAACTCTTGTTTCGCAATCGTCTAACAGTCTTTTTGCTTTTTCATAAGAATTTGTCTTTGCCGTTAGTTTGAGTCTTGCTTCTCCTCTACTAGGCAGGTAGGCTATTTCGACTTCCGAGTTCTGCTCAAGAGGTTTTAATTTTTCGTTCATCAATGCTTCTGATAGATTATGAAATTTGAGCATTCTGCTGATAATCTTATCAGAAGACATCTCTGATAAGAGTTTTTTCAGGTGACTTTCGAAAAAATACTCAACTTCTGAAGGCACTCCTGGGAAGAAAAAGAAGTATTTTCCTTTCTTTTCAACAATGCTCATAGGAGCAGTTCCTGATTTATTCGGGATTACCTTTGCACCTTGCGGCACATAAGCTTGTTTTCTGTTACTCTCAGGCATTTCTATATTGCGTTTCTTGAACATATCTTTGATGTTTTCAAATATGTCTGAGCGAAATTCAACATCAAGACCGAGGGCTGATGAAGCACATTCTATTGTTATGTCATCATCTGTAGGTCCGAGCCCGCCGGTAATAAATATCAGGTCTGAACGCTGTTCCGCAGTTTTGAGTGCTGATGAGATATCCTCTTTGTCATCTTTTACGGTCAGATGGAAACGGCAGTTTATACCGATGTTTTTTAAGATTGACGAAATATATCTGCTGTTTGTATTGAGAACATCTCCGTAGATAATTTCGTTGCCTATAGTTATTATTTCAGCATTAAGCATATTTAGTTGAGAGGTACGTCCAAAGAGTCTATCAGCATAACACTGAAGACATCTCCTTTTTTCAGAGTTACCTCATTTCCTTTCATAAATACATCAACAGCTGATTTTCCGACGAACATAAGAACAGAGGCACATGTGCCGCCGACAGCCGTAATAGGAACCGTTGCGATTCTAGGATAACCGTTCCAGAATTCTCCAATGTCAAACCCGAGGTCAACTGATGATTTGACCAAATCGACGCTGTCATCAAAGTTATCTTTGACTTTTGTGTAATAGTTTCCGCCGCCGCTCACAGCACCGTCTTTTGTAAGATTATTAAAGTTTACCAGTCTTACAACAATAGGAATTTGACGCCCCATTGGTGTGACCACATGGTCAAAGCTCAGGACAACCATCCCCGGTCTTTTGGCTATTCCTGTATGTTTAACTTTTTTAACCGTTCCTCTAAGTATTGTACCTGCAGGAAGAACAACATTGTTTTTTACAATGACATCTTCAGCAAGAGTTGCGTTGAATTGATCTCCGGATACTGATGATATAGTGCTTACCATATCCTGAAATTTCAGCTTCATAACAGTTCCCGCAGGTATTCTCTCAGTACGTGCATCAACCTGATACGCAGCTAAAACAGGAGTAGTGCAAAAAGATATTAAAAGCAAAATTGTCAGTATTATTTTTTTGAATCCCATACCAAATCCTCTGATATTATAACGGTTACATTTTTATAATACATCAACTTGTTATCCCAGGGCTAAAAAATAACAGTTTGTAATAAAAGTTAATATATCAATATTATGAATAATTATTTTTTGTAAAGATTTGTTAAATTATGAGTATGCATTGAAATCATATAATATATTTCGTTTTTATATATATAAGTGGTCGAATAATGTATGTGTAAAACAAGGAAACAAAAATGGGTTATGTCATTGCTCATGGAACTGATTTGGTCTTAAGCCAGCAGGCAGCAAATATAGAATATGAGATGATGATTATAAGTGAAGACTTACAGATGTTATCTCAAGATGCTGCTGTGCTTATGAGCGAATATAGCAGGACATCAACAAACGGTGGTACTGAAGGCGTTCAACCTGATGCTTATGCAAAATTGGCGGAAATTGAGGCCAAGGAGAAAGCCTTGCAGGCTGAGTTGAAAGTCCTTGAAACACAACATTCCGCCATTCAACAAAATATGGAAGCTACTGAAAAATTGATTGATGAGAATGTCAAAAAATCAGCAGCCTGGTCTTAGGATACTGTTTTGATATCCAGCTCATCATCGTGAACATCGATTTCAATTTTACTTATGGCATTATTAGCAAGAATTTTTTTTGCCATAGGATTTTCTATATATTGCATTATTGTTCTCTTTAGAGGTCTTGCTCCATAGGCAGGATCATAGCCTCTTGTTGCGATGAATTCTTTTGCTTCGTCGCTGACATAGAGTTCGATGTCTTTTTCTTCAAGACGTTCTTTCAGGTGGTTGAGCTGTATATCAACGATTTTTGACAAATCAGGCAGTGTTAACCCTTTGAAGAATACAATATCATCGATACGGTTCAAAAATTCCGGTTTGAAGGTTGATTTCATAATATTCATAACTTCTTCTTTTGTTTTTTCAAAGTCAGAAGCTGAGAATAGAGAGTTCATTGTATTTTCTAGGATTAGAGAACTACCTATGTTGCTGGTCATAATTATGACAGTATTTTTGAAATCAACTGTTCTTCCTTTTGAATCTGTAAGCCGTCCGTCATCGAGGATTTGCAGCATAATGTTGAACACGTCCGGGTGAGCTTTTTCTATTTCATCAAAGAGAATTACGCTGTATGGTTTTCTTCTTACGTATTCAGTAAGCTGACCGCCTTCGTCATAGCCGACATATCCTGGAGGCGCACCTATCAATCTTGCGACTGCGTGTTTTTCCATATATTCAGACATATCGATTCTTATCATTGCGTCTTCAGAATTAAAGAGAAATTCTGATAAGCTTTTTGCGAGTTCTGTTTTTCCTACACCTGTAGGACCGAGGAAAATGAATGAACCGATAGGTCTTTTCGGGTCTTTGAGCCCAGAGAAGGCTCTTCTTGTCGCATCAGAAATTGCATCAACAGCTTCATCCTGACCGATTACACGTTTATGCAGATATTCTTCCATATTCAGAAGTTTTTGTTTTTCGCTTTCGATAAGTTTATTGACCGGGATACCTGTCCATTTACTTACGATTTTGGCAATTTGTTCTTCTGAGACTTCTTCTTTCAGCATAGTGTTTTTATCATTTCTTGCCGATAGTTCTTCTTCATATTTATGCAGCTGTTTTTGCAGTTCAATGAGTTTGCCGTATTTAAGTTCTGCAGCTTTTTCAAGATCAGCATTTCTTTCTGCAACATCGATTTCCTGTTTTACTTTTTCTATTTCCTCTTTTATAGATGCACTCTGAGTAATTGCTTCTTTTTCTTTTTTCCATTGAGCGCTCAGTTTATCTACTTTTTGGTTTAGTTCTGAAATTTCATTATCCAATTCTCCGACTTTTTTCTTTGAATCGTCGTCTGTTTCTTTTTTCAGAGCTTCTCTTTCTATTTCCAGCTGAGTTTTTTCTCTTACGAGTTTATCAATTTCAGCAGGCATACTGTCTATGTCTATTCTCAGTGATGATGCCGCTTCATCGATGAGGTCTATAGCTTTATCAGGGAGGAATCTGTCAGTGATGTATCTGTCAGATAACTTTACTGCTTCGATGATTGCAGAGTCTTTGATTCTGATTCCGTGGTGTACTTCGTATTTATCCTTAAGACCACGTAAGATACTGATTGTATCTTCTATTGACGGTTCGTTTACCATAATAGGCTGGAATCGTCTTTCAAGAGCCGGGTCTTTTTCGATATATTTTCTATATTCGTTTATGGTTGTAGCACCGATGCATTTTAGGACACCTCTTGCAAGCATTGGTTTGAGAAGGTTTCCTGCGTCCATAGAACCGTCTGATGAGCCGCCTGCTCCTACTACAGTGTGGAGTTCATCAATAAACATAATAATTTCGCCGTTGCTTGATTCAACTTCTTTGAGGAGAGCTTTCAATCTTTCTTCAAATTCTCCTCTAAATTTTGCACCCGCAATTAATGCACCTATATCTACTGATATAAGCCTTTTATGCTTCAGTGTTTCAGGAACGTCGCCTTTTACTATTCTCTGGGCAAGACCTTCGATGATTGCGGTTTTACCGACTCCTGGTTCACCTATCAAGACAGGGTTATTTTTGGTTCTTCTGTTTAGAACCTGTATAATCCTTCTGACTTCTGTATTTCTCCCTATCACAGGGTCAAGTTTGCCTTCACGGGCAAGTTTTGTTAAATCAATGCTGTATTTTTCAAGAACTTTATATTTTTCTTCAGCATCTTCTGAATCCAATTTTGCGTTGCCTCTGATGTCTTTTAAGGCGATTAAAACTGATTGGGTAGTTACATTAAGGGAGTCGAGAATTTTTGTCGTTTCAGACGATTTATCCTCGAGAATAGCCAAGAGGATATGTTCGTTTCCGATGAATGTATCTCCGAAGTTTTGAGCTTGCACCGCTGCATTGTCAAAAACACGTTTCAGCGCAGGAGAAATAAATATCTGCCCGCTGTCATATGCGTTTGCCAGTTTTGGTTTTTGAGAGAGTATTCTTTCTATATCATTTTTCAATTGATTTTCGTTTACTTTTAGTTTTTCAAAAATATCTTTTACAACATTTTCATCAGACTCAAGAAAGGCGAGCATAATATGCTCAGAGTCCATCTGGTTGTTTTGATAACGATGCATTATCTCCTGAGAGAGAAGAATCGTATTTTGTGCAGATTTTGTGAATTTTTCAAAATTAAACATCTACAACACCTCCAATTATTTTTATTTTAACGAAGGTTCTTAAAAAAACTTAAAAAATTTATCTTTACTTAACATTTTATTTTGGAAAAAGCTTCTGACGCTTTATATGAGCTGCGTGCAAGCGGTGCGAAGACAGCTTGTTTGAGTCCTGACTCAAGAGCTTTTTTTTGAAGGCTTTCAAATTCATCAGGGGGAAGGTATCTGTTTACTTCGATATGTTGTTTTGTTGGCTGAATATATTGTCCTGCTGTGAGGATGTCGCATTTTACGGAAACCAAATCATCAAACAGTTCAAGAATTTCCGGTTCCGTTTCTCCAAGTCCGAGCATTATGCCTGTTTTGGTAATTATATGCGGTGCATATTCTTTTGAAAATTTAAGGACGCCTAAAGAACGTATGTAGTCAGCTTGAGATCTTACTGTTTTGTAGAGTGCTTTGACAGTTTCGACGTTGTGGTTGAGAACATCAGGGGACGCCTCAAGAACTGTTTTTAGAGCTTCTTTATTCCCTTGCATGTCTGATATAAGGACTTCTGTCTTTATTTGCGGGTTGATTTTTTTTATTTCTCTTATGGTTTTTGAAATATGCTCAGCGCCACCGTCAGGCAGGTCATCTCTTGAAACCATTGTGATGACGGCGTATTTCAGTCCGAGTTCTTTTATTGCATTTGCAACAAGTTCAGGTTCTTGAGGGTTTGGAGGAAGAGGTTTATCTGTTGTAACAGAGCAGAATCTGCAATTTCTGGTGCATCTGTCGCCAAGAATCATGAAAGTTGCACTATTGCAGGAATAGCATTCATTTCTGTTCGGACATCTTGCTGCGTCGCAGACTGTTGTAAGTCCGCTTTCTTTCAGAAGGCGTCTTACTTTTCTTGTTGCATCAGTGTCGATGATTCCTCTTCTAAGATATTCGGGGAGTCGCTGATTCATATTTACCTCATAAGTGTATTGCTTTGTTATTCAGTCCGAGTATTGCTTCATATATTCCTTCTGCATAAGTCGGATGTGCAAAAATCAGGTGTTCCAGATTATCAACGGGAATTTCGTCTTTTATCGGAAGGCTGAAGTTATGTATCAATGCTGATGCCTCTTTTGATATGATATGAGCACCTTTAATGATGTTATTTTGAGAGAGGAGTTTTATGAAGCCCTCAGGTTCATCGTCAGCTAATGATTTGCCAAGTATAGATAAAGGGAAATATGACTTTTGATATTCCCCTGATATATCCTGTTCACGAAGACCTATTGATGCTATTTCAGGCTTTCCGTAAATAATTGACGGAACGATATTGTAGTTTATGTTTACCGGTTTATTTTGGAGAATATGTTCAACGACTGCGATACCTTGATGTGAGGCAACATGTGCTAGTTGCAGTTTGCCTGTTACATCACCTATTGCGTATATATTGTTTTTATTTGTTTGCAGGTTTGTGTTGACAGATATAAATCCTTTTTCTGTTTTTATATCAGCTTTGATGAAATCAAGATTAGGTCTTCTTCCTGCAGCCAATAAGATTTTTGATGGAGTAATGGTTTCTCCGTTTGATAAAAATACTGTTTTTTCTTCTATTTTTTCTATTGTTGTATTTGTATAAAATTTGATTTTTTGCGATTTGAAATTTTTTTCTACAAATTCAGATACGGATAAATCAGCTGTCGGAAGCAGGCTTGGAGCAAGTTCGATGATTGTTACCTCAGTGCCCATTGCATTGAGTATTCTTGACCATTCGATGCCGATAGCTCCGCTGCCAATTATGAGAATTGACTTTGGAAGTTCTTGCAGGTTCAGAATATCATCAGAATTAAGAATAAATTCACCGTCACGTTTGATGTTCGGGAGGTTTTGAGGTTCTGTTCCGCTTGATATAATCAGGTTTTTGCAGTCTATTTTTTCTTCGTCTGCAAACAGCGAATAATCTTCGCTGATAGTTGCAGAGGCTTTTATGAGAGTTATTTGATTTTTTGAGATAAGATTTTCTACACCTTTTCTCAATTTCAAGATAGTGATGTCTTTTCTCTTTAATGTTTTTGAGTAGTCAAAAGATATTTCTCCTGTTGATATGCCAAGTTTTTGAAGTTTTTTGAGTTCTTCCAGCTTATCAGAGGTATTGAGAAAGGTTTTTGTCGGGATACATCCTCTGTTGAGGCAGGTTCCGCCTGTTTGGTCTTTTTCTATGATTATAGTTTTTGCTCCGAGTTGGGCAGCTCTGATTGCTGCTATATAACCTCCCGGACCTGCGCCTATTATTGCTATGTCAAACATGGATATCTCCCAATTAAAAATACAATAACGCTTTACATTTTACACTTAATTTGTTTTTTTGATAATATATTTTTTTAAGAAATAAAATAAGGAGTATTTTGTGAAAAAGGTTTTAGTTTTATTGTTTTTATTATTGTTTGTAAATATAGCGCAGGCTCAGGAGTGGAAAGAGGTTGTTCCTGGCACATGGGTCGGAACGTCAATTGAGAGTGTTTCTGAAGGAGTTAAAAGAGTATCAGTTAAAAAATTAAATGAATATTACCAGAATTTGAGTCCAATGAATGAGATTGTTTATACAAAGATGGCAAACTATTGTGAAAAACAGGCAGGTCCATCAAAAAAAGAGTGTTTAGCTTATGTGAAACAAAGCGAAAACACTGCAAAAAACACGTATTATAGCATTGTAGAGTATGATGTACACTGCAAAAACAAAAAACTTTGTACTCACTGTGCAAAAGATTATTCGAAGGATAATAAGCTTCTGAAGGAAACTGATATGGAGTCATCTGATTTGGATAAAGAGGTCAAAAAGTCACTTGAGGAAATAAGGTGTACAGATATAAAATTTGGCAGTTTCGGTGAAAGGCTGTGGAAATATTCCTGTGAAAATAAATAGATTTTAAGATAAAATAATTTTATGGATAAATTTATAATTAAAGATATTTTATCTGTAGACAGCAATCTGAGTATAAAAGAGTGCAGAGTTATTGCAGGCAATCATGATGTTGCACTTGGCGTTCTTGATGAAAACAGAGAGCTTTATTCTTTTGTTTTGTGTGACTCTCTTGATAAGATGATAGCTTTTGGGTTTGAGAACAAGCCTGTTTCGTTGATTGCACTTCCATCAAAGATTTATTCAATAGAGGCCGTAGAAAACAGTTCGGAACATTCGTTTTTTGTTTATGACGGGGAAGAGTACAAGTTGTTTATCAGAAGCGTTATATCGACTCCTTACATAAATCTTTTACACAGGTATGAACAAATTTTGCCATCATCGGTAAAAAATGCGCTGAGTTTGTGCTCAAAAGCTGCTGATGAAATAAATATGCCTGTTTATCTTATCGGCGGAGTTGTCAGGGATTTGATTATGGGAAAAGCTTCTGTCGATACTGATATTTCTGTAGAGGAGAATGCTGTTGAGTTTGCATCTTTTATGAAGAAGAAATACGGCGAGCTTGTTGATATAAAAGAAATTCATGAAGATTTCAAAACGGTAAAAATGATTTTTCATACAGGTGCAGAGGATGTCCAGATTGATATAGCAAGCACGAGGGAAGAAACTTATTCATATCCTTCAGCGCTGCCGTCTGTAAAGAATATAGGATGTTCTTTAGAGGCTGATGTTATAAGACGTGATTTTTCTATCAATGCAATGGCTGTTTCTTTGAACAAACCGACATTTGGCGATTTGATAGATTATCTAGGCGGGTATGAGGATATGAAAAATCACTGTTTGAAGATACTTCATCCTTTGAGCTTTATAGATGACCCTTCAAGAATTTTGCGAGGGCTAAAGTTTAGTGCAAGATTTGATTATGCCAATGATGAAAGAACAGAGTATCTTGAGAGGGAATGTCTTGAGAGCGGGATATTTGACAATCTTGCGACGGACAGAATAAAACTTGAGCTCAGACAGGCTCTGAATTTGAATATGGCTGATGTATATGACCGTTTTTTGAGTGAAGGAATATACCGCCTTGTGAGTACAGATTTTGATGTTTCAAATTTGCCTGAAGGAAAGGTTATATTTGAGAATATAGAGAAATACGGCGCCTACTTGGAAGATAGGGAGCATATATGGCTGATTTATCTCGGGGTAATGTGTGCATCCCTTGAAAAAGAGCAAATACTTGAGCTTTCGAAAAAAATGAATTTATCAGGTGTCGAGTTGAAAGTGCTGTTGTATACAAACAGTATAGTCAAACATGAGGAAGAAATATCAAAATTTGAAACTATGTTTGAGGTTTATGAGTTTTTTGAGTGTTATTTCAACGAGTCTGTTGCCGCAGCTGTTTCGTTGTTTAAAAATAATCGTGCACGTGAATTTGCTGATGTTTATTTGAACAAGCTGCAATTTATCACAATAAACACAACAGGCAGGGATTTGATTGCGAGAAATATGACACCGTCTCCTTTGTTTGGTGAAATTTTGAGAGATATTTTGAAAGAGAAAATAAACGGAAATATAAAAACTCCCGAGGAAGAATCAATTTTTGTTGATAAAGTCCTCGGAAAGAGATAATGTGTTTGATTTGTCCTAAACAGACACAACAGAAATGAGTGTATCACAAGTATTGTATTTTTTCAGTATTGATTGGTAGAAATAAGACGGGAATATCTTATCAATCAGTCCCCACTTTTTATGACCGTCAGGTCTGTTTGTCAAAAGCCAGTGGAGATGGTTTGAAAGTGGAAATTTTTGTATTTGTCTTATTGATAATGGTTTTAAGTGAGCTTTTCTTAACATTGTATTTAGGGATTTTATGTTGAAAAGTTTTGACCTGCAGTTCATTCTTATGAAAGCTTCGAAAGATTTTGATTCATAATATTCAAGCAGCGCATCCTGTTCATTCTGTGTTTCGATGAGAATGAGTCCTCCTCTTTTGAGTTTTGATGCGAGTTTTTGAAGAATATCTTCTGCAGAAGGAATATTTTCTATTATATTGAAGAGTGTTATGACATCAAATTGTTCATCAATGCTGTCAATGCTTCTGAAGATATCTATGCCCATCTGCTCGAAATCGTTGTCGAGATAAGGGGTATATTTTACGGCAGCAGTTTTGTTTGCAACAGAAGACGCAAGACGAAGAAAACCGCCGTTTGTCGCATTAAAATCGAGAATACTCTTGTTTTTCAAAAGGTGCTCAAATTCGCTGAACCGTCTTCTGTCATTTGCATAAGTCGACTTAAGCCATTCCCCGAAAGACTTGTATCCGCCGTAAAGCTCTGCTCTTTTTTTTATGAACGAGTTCAAATATTCATAAGAAGAAAGATTTTTATCGGAAATATTTGCAGCTTCCAATCTGGGGTTAAGATTTACAACTTCCGCACGGGTTTCTTCAACATAATATTCTTCTTTTTTATTTACAATACTCATATAACCAATCTATTCCTTGACTCAAAAAAAGACATCCGATAACAGAGTTAGACCGTATGTCACTGCTTCAACCATCATATCATTTTGTAATATAAATCAGAAATATAATCATACAGATAGATTAGATTTTTGATGGTATTTGGTAAACTATTCTTAACAAATGCCGGAGAGTCTATGCAGTTATATATTTTGGATAAAAATCCCATTCGTTCTGCGATAAAAATTCCTGAGAAATACAGGTTTAAAATGCTCTTAGAGCTTGCTCAAATGGTATCAAGTTTGACAGGCTCGGTTTATAAACCGGTGAAACAGGGCAAAAAACTTGTATCTTGGATTAATCATCACAGACGCTATGTTTATTATTATTTTGGATATTTGTATTTTTGGGGGCTCAAACATATTAAAATGAAACAGAAAACAAAAGAAGACTTGTATTCAATCTGGCAATCTCTCAAGCCTCTTAGCGGTAAACTGCCTGTGTATGCATATTTCAGATATAGAAATGACTATATCTGCGAAGCAGTTTCGGATGAATGTCTTGATATAGGCGAGTGTATTAGTCTTTATGAGAAATATTTGAAGTGGAAAAAAGAAAAATCTGGATAAAAGAGTTTTTGTGTGATATATTTATTCAACAAGGGGCGTTAGCGCAGCTGGTAGCGCACAACACTGGCAGTGTTGGGGTCACGAGTTCGAGTCTCGTACGCTCCAATTAAAAAAGAGCCTTAACGGCTCTTTTTTAGTGGCTTTTTGAATTTTTAGTTTATTGTTTATTCATGGAGGTAGGACATTTTACCTTCTCCAAGGACTCTTGCTGCACATTGCATACCATCTGTATTTTTGTTGCACCCGTTGTCATTTGAATTTTTATCTCCGGCAGGCACCAGTCCCTTTTGGGTTACAACAAAGTTATAGATGTCTTTACCGATTACATTCGGACCTTGATCGCCGTTTACGTCAACATGGAAGGTATACATTGCCTGATTTTTATCTGTTCTGTTTGTTATGTTATAGTCCCTGCTGACCCCCTGCCATGTACCTCCCGCAACTGTATCTGCAGGCTGTAAATCAAATGCCATATTCATTCCGTCCGCTGTTTTAAAAGATATCGCAGGAGTTCCATAACCCTGGTCTGTAAAGTTTGAAACATTTGTCGAGCCGTTGAGACCTTTTATGTTTCTTGTCCAGCAGCCTGATTTTTGCAGGCATTCTTTTGTTATATTGAGGTGTTGTGCAAAGTAGCGATAAACTTTCTCAGAGTCAGCATCTGCTCCGGGCCAGTCTTTCAGCGGTCCCCTATCAAGAATTGCAGCATCTGTCGCCTGAGATAGTGTTGTATATGCCTTTTTGCATCCGGTAACCCATCTTCGTTCGTTGATTCCTGCAAGTAATGTCGGAATGATGAGTGCTGCAATAATTCCAAGTATCGCAAGAGTAATCATAACTTCTACAAATGTGAAAGCTTTTTTCTTATTCATATTTTGTTTCCTCTGTTTTTTTATTTTATTTTAGCAAAAATTTTGAGTTTTCCATATACGTAATTTTAAGGGTGTTTTGCTGACATATTTGTTTTGAGTTATTACATGGCATAAGTTTATGTCATATTATGGATGAATTATGAAAGAATTATTTTGAGTTTTTGAACAAATAAGGTTTTACAAAGTTATAAGTTCCATAAGCACTAAGACCTACACCAAGGGTATTCAGTATAGGTGAAAGATATTTACCGGTTTTTTTCAGGTGATTTTTCGCAATAGATGCAATAGAAGAAGATGATGTCCCGAGCATAAAACATAAATATCCTTTAAATATACATCTCGGAACAGTAACGGTGTCGTTTACATCTCGAGAGTTTTTTATATTTGTGCTCAGTTTATCAAAAATAGACGGAGCCTTTTGTTTTTGTGCCGGAGCAGGTGTTGTTGAATAAGTTGATGCAATATTTTGAATATTTGCAGATAAAACCATATTTATGACCCTCTTTTTTATTATAGGATATAGAGTATAAAGTTTAAAAATATTTTAAGTTGCCAAATAAAAAAAGATTAATAAAATATTATTAAGTAACTTTTTAGAGCTACTTAATGCCAAAATACAACATGATATGTTGTGTGTTTTGATTTTTATTTGAAAATAACATCATATAAAGACCTTATGTAGATGAATTGAAAATGTAATAATTAATTTGATTGCGGGGCTGGGGGTTTTTATGAACAGGCTTACAATAGCATTTGGCCAAAATTTAAAGAAATTAAGAAAAAAGAAACACCTTACGCAGGAAAAACTTGCCGAAATGATAGGTGTTAATCAACGACAGCTAACGAGAATAGAAGTCGGAAGGAGTTTTGTATCCTCAGAAACTCTTGAAAAATTATATTTTGCACTTGGCGTTAGTTTTGATCAACTCTTTGACTTCGAGTTGGAAGATGTTGAGATGCTTCTCACCGGTACAGATAATATTGCCGTTTTTCGTGCAGTAAAGTCAGGAAATTTAATCAGTCTTGAAAATATGAACCATGCTGATGATAATATTCTCAGCGATGAAGATACCCAAAATTTGGAATCTGATCATATTGAAACATCTGCATTAAATATTTCAAAAAGCATTAACAAGCCGGTAACTGTGAGATATGTTGAAGATGATGAAGTTTACAAAGTAGAAACATATTTCCCCGACGGAAGAATAAAAACAGCAAAAGATAATCTCTCAAAGAAAATTGATGATGATTTGAGAGTTATATCTCAAAATTTGCAAAATTTTACACAATTTCCTAAGAAAATAGAATTTATCAGATTGGCTGTTGAGTCTTTGAATAACAAAGATGCTCTTGAGAAGCTGAAGAATATGATAGAAGGCATAGAGCTTACGCTTGATTAAAACAAATATTCTATGTAGAAAAACCAAAAAGCAGGGTTTTAATCCTGCTTTTTGGTTTTTTATTGTTTGTTTTTTATTCAGCGAGATAAATATTGCCTGTAATATGGGCTCCGTATTTATCTTCAAAGTTATGAATGGCAGTTCTTGCCTCTTGTGAGTCGAATACAATACCTCTTTCAAGGTCAGTATTTCTGACGAAGTCATTGAGTACAAACTCAGGCATACCGTAGTATTTGTTAGCTTCGCTTGTGCCATGGAGCATTGTTTCTCTTGATACGTCTTTAACAAGTCCAAGGTATGCTTCAGCTGTTCCTATATCATCCCAAACAGCAGGTTTGCCGCCTTTAGCTTCGAGAGGAACTGTGTAGACTTTCATTGGTTTTCCGTCTTTTGTTTTCAGGTTGCCGTTGTTGCACATTTCAACAATTTTAGGCATAACATCACCGCCCAAAGCTGTTTTTGACGGGTCAACTATTCCTGATGCCATAAGAACTTTTGCAGCTTTTTTACTGAGGAAATACATTCCAGGGTTAGCAAGGAACTGGTCTTCATTTTCAGGGTTACGTGCTGTTTGGACTTTATCAAACGTATCCATTGCTTTGTCGTAATCACCAGGGATTTCAAAGTCTGTTGGAAGAGGTGCATCCGTTGTATAAAATGGTTTTTCTACAAATGATTTAATTGCGAGGTTACCGTTTTCATCCTGTTCAACACCAAGAAGTCCGAAAGCTTTTGCTCTTTCACCGTTAACCGGATAATAAGGTATAACGAGAGCTGCATCAGGTAATGATTTGAGGGCGTGATAAGTTCTTGTCATATCAGCATTTGTAAATATATCTGCATTCAAAATTACCAAATCTTTGTCATTTGGAATAATATCTCTTGTCAAACCTTCTGCAATAGCTCCGCCGTCTGTTTTATAGCGATTTACCGAGTAGATGTTTTCGCCTTCAATTTCATTGTTTTGGCTCAGATAAGATATGTGGTCATTTTCACCGTCGAGAATGCCGCCTGAAGCTGCCATATTGAGAGTCGTTGCTATGATTCTGTAACGATCATCTGTCGGAAGTTTTGAAGATGGTTTGTTTTCTACTCCTGACATATTTGAAAATCTTTCGCCGAATCCGCCTGCTGGAACCATAATTGTCGGGTCGTTTTCTTTGACTTCATCAGCATAGTCACCCGGGATGGCTTCTGCCTGAAGTCCTGACTGGCTGTATTTATCAACAGCTTCCAAAGTTCTTGGTTCTTTATTCAGAGTAGATATTACAGCTCTTCCTGAGAAAGAAACGTCAGTGTCGATGTTTCTTATTCTGATATTTTTCATTTCAGAGGCTGTATCAACAGAGTCATAGGTTCCTGGCATTCTGAATTTGAAGCCGTTTCCTTCGACTTTGCTGCCTGCGAACATTTTTATTTTTTTACCTTCAAGAGCCGGGTCAGAGATTGTTACTTCTGGCAAGAATTTTCCCTGACGGTATTCTACTGTAGGTATATCAGCGCCTTTATCAACTTGTCCGACAAAGATAATATGACCTCTGTCATTGCTTATAGACACTTTTCTTTTGTTGCCTTCAATATCTTCTGTTTGAATATTGAGTCCTGCTGCGTTGAGTTTTTTGCTTTCTTTTGGGGTATCAACACGTGGAAGGTCTATGTTTTCTTCAAGATCAAACAAATTAGGGACTAGAATTTCCGTGCTTTGAATATATTTTATAGCCGGATTGTTCGGATTTGGTTTTGCTTCTGTGACTTTACCGAAAGATATATTATTCATAGCTTTGAGCGCTGATGATAGCTTTTGTCCGTCAACAGGAGCCGGTGCTGGTGCTGTAACGGGGCCCTGAGGTGCCGTTGGCACAGGTTGGTTGTTTAGTGAGTAAGACTTTGGTTGATTAAACATCCCTACTTTGTTAATCATGATAATTAATCCTTTCAAAAATGTATCTAATAATAAACTAAGTTCTTCTTTGAATTATATAACTTCTGAATAAAATAATTTGATATGCTTGTATAAAAAAAAGAATGAAATTTTAACAAAATTTTACAATATAATAAAAAACTCTCATTTTTTTATAAAAAAAATAAGAGTTTTTTTATGAAAAGTTTTATTTTTTAATTATTTTTTTTCGAGTTATAGTCTGTAATTATTGTTTCCATCTCTTTTGATTTAACTGTATTTGGTGCAAGAGATTTTTCTTCCAGTCCTTTTGATAATAGTTCGACTTCCAGGTCTTTTAGTTTACCGTCAGCTTTTACGATATCTCTTCCTTTATGTAAAGTGATTATTCTTGTTGTTTGTTCCGTCGGTGAACCATCTTTGCCTACTTTTTCCTGTACGCTGTAACTTTCCCAATCCTGAGAAAGCTTATCTGTTGTTGTATACCCCATTTCAGGTTTGCCGTCGAGACGTTTATTTATTTCTTCTTTCAGAACTTTTGAAACATATTCTTTCTGAGATTTAAATCTGCAAGGGAGGACTGCTTTATCTCCTATAATCTCCTGAGGGTCACGTTTTTCGTATTTTTCAACCAGAGCGGCTGCAATTTTGAGGTGTTCTATTTCGTATTCAAGGAACATTTCCCAGATTGTTTTCAGTTTGTTATCAACTTCGTCTTCTACGCATGTATAATAGTTACATACTTCTGTAAACTCATGAAGAAGTAGTTTTTCATAGATACTTTCAGTAGGATCAATAAGGGATTCATACATGGTTACATGTTCTTCTTCGACGTCCTTTATTTCCGCATAGGTCTGTCTGAGAACATTATTTCCATAAGCAAATCCGTGTTCTGCGTAGTAGTTATGAGTTTGTTGTTCTCCTGAGAGGAGAGTCAGGATGTTTACTTTTGTTTTAGGGTCTGCCGTGTTTTTGTCGTAGTGTTTTCTCAATCTCATAGCGTTGTCGTTATGGTGATTTTGGGTCGGTCTTCCTATGATAATATCAGTTTGTCCCTGAACTATTGCATCAGGTTTTATTCCTTCCATCATATAAGCCCACTGGCTGTATCTGTAGAGGTGGTCAAAATCCTCAAGTAGTCCAAAGTCAAAAGTTTCTTTGACGTAGTTATCAGGTTCATTTTGAGCTAACCATGCTGTTAAATCTACAGCGACCTGTTCATAACCGAGAGTTGTTTCAAGCACGGATTGATCTTTTGGGGCAAGCCAGTTTATGGTTGTTTGCTGCATATCTTCGATGCGTCTTATAATGGCAAGTATTTTATTTACTTCCGTATTATCTGATATTCTTGCAAAGTGATGTTTGAAATTCCAGGCTTCAATTTCTATTCCGTTCATAAGAATTTGTCTTGTTCTTGAATAGCAATCTATTTCGGTTTTATTATATGGTTTACCTGCGATTTCTTTCCAGGTTCTCAGCTGTTTTTCTATCGGAATACCTTTTTCTTTCAGAGGATTAAAAGTCATATTATTACCTTTCTTTTTATGCTTATACGTTTCAGGTAATGATAATATGATTTATTAGTACTTTTTTTATCCTCCCCAAGATATTTCTTCAGGGATATATTTATAGTCTTAAAAAGAATATTTAAAATTTTATATCAGTTTTTTATATTATATTTTGATTCTACACGATTGATGAATGAGTCAAATTTGTTTGATGGCAGCTCATAGCAGCCGCCTATTGCAATTAAATCTCCAAGTCCTTTTCCATGTCTAAGTCTGCTGTCCGGGTCATAAGATACATATACGCAGTCGAAGCCTATTTTATCGTAGAAGGTGTTGCTTGTCGCACTTCCTGAAGTGAGTTCGATTTTTTTAAGACCTTTTTCTTTTGCCTCTTTGACTGCTGAATATACTGCAAGTTCCCCTGCCCCTCTGAGTTGACTTTGTGAGTTGTCTGCTATATCAGGAGCAGACTGAAGAAAATCGATGAACATAGTGTCATTTTCTATATCGGTTTTTATTATGCTTTTTATGTTGTCTGAAAAAGGTTTTGTTTTATCATCAACGGAAATAGCGGAGAATGAGCCTTTTTGTCTTTTGAAGGTATCAGATATACCGTCTATATAGTCGGCATTACTATCTCCCCAGGATTTTGTGAGGCTCTGCATGACTTTTGAATCATCTTGAAAGTCAAGTTTTGTCGCTGTTGCCGGGATGAATTTTCCTTTGAGTTTATCTATGAGGTTTGCGTTGAAGATTTTTATTCCTCTAAAATTTTGCTGCGGCAAATTTGCAGAGTAATTTGATGACGTTGATATTGAAGCATTCGCTGTTTTATATGTTTTATGATATATCTTCGAATGTTGTTGAGTTTGAGCTATGTTTGATCTCTGGTTGAATTTGAATGTTGTTAAAGAGTGTATCATAAAAAATACATCCGGTTTTTTGCTAGTTGCTTTGTCCCGCTCTAAATCCGCATAAAGCATATACTGCGGGAAGAATTTTTTCAAACGGAATTTTATCTACTACAGGGAATTTTGCCATGGCAAATATTCCAAGAGCGTCATCTATATTTGCTATAGAGTCTTTGAGAGTAACTTTTCTGTCAGGTTCAAGGTTTTTGGGATCATTTATTTTATTTGCCAGTGTTGTGGCAACAGGGATGCCCCCAAGAAGTCCGATAGCTGTTGCTGCGATTTTCCCGGGAATATTATTAAGGTGTTTTGTTTTTTCAGTTATTTTCAAGAGACCGCCTACAAAAATCGGAGGCACCGAGGCATTCAAAAATTGAAAAACGCCTTCGTTAAGTTTTCTTTTTTTATCGGCATTTTTATCAACAATAAGACCTGTTCCCACTCCTCCTGCAATGCTGCCTGCGCTTATTGCTATCATTTCTTTTACGCCGTAGTTTATTTTGAAAAGATCCTTGATTGATGATAGTTGCTTTTTGGGACTTTGCCTTTTCGCAAGAAAAATCATCGGAATGAGTGTACCGACAATCGAGCCTGCAGCAATCTTGAGTTGTGTGGTCTTTTCCGTCTTATGTTCTTTGTGATATCTATATTTTCTTGAATCATTATAGAGTTGTTTCGGATGTGCTGAAGTTTGTCTAAAAGAGTTATAAATATGTTGTTTTCCTCTATAGTCGTGAATATTGATTGTCATGATAACCAAATCTCATAATCTCTCTCTATTAGCATAAATACTTTAAACAAAATTTTTTGTCACTGGTACAAATAAATGTTTACATCTTGTTACAACTCATGGTAGCAACAAGATAATTAATTCTGTTGGATATGGGAGTTTTTTATTTCAGGTTAATATGTATTTAAGAGCTTTTGGAATATATTTAATCTGGTCAGAAGAGAGGACACTGTAGTTTGTCAGGTCTTTTGAGGCAATATCACCGCATAGTCCATGTATAAATACGCCAAGAATTGCCGCTTGTTCAAGAGGCAGTTTTTGAGAACACAGCCCTGAGATTATGCCTGTGAGTACATCGCCGCTTCCTGCTTTTGCAAGTGCTGAATTTCCTGTCGTATTTTCGTAAAGCTCGAGTGATTTTGTGCAGATGATAGTCTTGTGTCCTTTGAGTATGACATTGCAGTTTAGTTTTTCTGCCGTATATTTTGCATATTTTTCTCTGTTTGCTTGAATTTCTTCGAGAGGAATTTCTATCAGTCTTGAAAGCTCCATCGGATGTGGGGTTATGAGAAAATTTGGAGGAAGTTTTGACGGTTTGATTTTTGAGAGGCAGTTTAGTGCATCAGCGTCAAAAATTGCAGGTTTATTTTCCTCTGAGAGAAACTCTATCAGTTTTGATATAAAAATTTTTACCTGTTCATGATCAGAAAGTCCCGGACCTGTTGATATAACATTGTAATTTTTTATGTAAGTTTTGAGTTCATCATCAAAAGCCTCCGATGATATGCATTTTTTTTGATAGTCTTTTAGAGGAAGGAAAGTAACACATGGTGATGATGATGCGAGGTTGTTTATTACGGGTTCAATTGAAGCAAGTGTCGAAAGTCCTGCTCCGATTTTGAGCGGGGTAAGTGATGCAAGATAAGCAGCACCCTGATAATATATTGAGCCTGCTATGTTGAGTACTTTTCCAAAGGTCCCTTTATTTGAGTCATCAGGTCGTTTTGGGAGAAGTTTTTTTGCAAGAGTTTTTGTTATTTTTTTCATGGGTATATTATATCAAAGAGCCGGATAGGATACAATTTTAGTATAGAAAAATCCCGCAATAACAGCGGGACTTTTAGGTTTAAGCAAATTCTATGTCTTCCAAAACATTGGCGGTATCTTCTACTACTTGAAGACTTTTTATATAACTATCCCATTCATCCGTAATTGAATAATCTTCAAAATCTTGCCAGTTTTTCAAAATTTTATCAAGTTCATCTATTACGTCCTGCGGGTTGATATCAGGGTTCTCTTTGATAGAATCGATATAGTCATTATAAAGTTTATACGCTTCATCATATGCATCATTATCTTTGCTTAAGTTTGTCTGTTGTAATTCCAGGAATTCCAAAAGGGTTTCTGAATCCTCTTCAACATCAGGGTTTACGACAGATTTATTGTATATTTCACTCACGATTTCTTTCAGGTCAACGTTATCTAGGTCAATCATTTCTTTTCCTGTTGTAAGAGTTATTATACTGTTTTCCAATGATTCTTCCAGTGATTGAAGAGTTTCTGTATCAAGTTTTTGCAAAGTTTCCGAATCAAGAATGTTGCTTAACAGGTCTTGTATTTCATTGCCATCCTTATCAGTGATTGTTATCTGTGATTGGTCTTTAAATATTCTGTCATCTTCATCGCTGTCTTTGTCGTCACCGTATAAAAGTTTTGTGATTGATTTCAGTAATTCGTTTCTGAGCCCTTGCTGAGAGCTTGTTTCAAGAGCATCAGACCAGGATTGGTTTTCTTCAGATATATATTCTAATATTTCATCTTGGCTATATGCGTTCAAGCTTGAGTTAGCAGACAAACCGTATTTTTCAGAAGCTTTGTCAGTAAAATTAAATCCTGTTTCCTTATCGTTTTCTATTAAATTACGTTCTTTCAGCTCATCCATCATAACCCCGAATGATTCACCGATAAGACGTTTTCCTGACATAATATCTTTCATTCGCTGGTTTATTAAATTTTGTCCGGATTCACCCTCACCCCAGTAACCTTCTTCATATAGAACCTGAGCTGCTTGAAGATACATGTTTTTGACATTATCTGCGCCGTCTCCCATATATTCTGAGGCTCTTTCACGTTGTTCTTCTGTCAACTTATCAGTACCGTAAACAGTGTTTTTCTCAGTTTCTTTTCCATCAAGAGCAGTATCGACAAGATCCATAACAATTTGTACCTGATTATCGTCCATATATACATTTCCGCCGCCGAAGTTTTGTTCTTCGACAAGTTCGTTGAGAGCAAGCAGATCATCCAGTGTTATGTAATATTGGTCTTTGTCATTTTGCTTGTATAAACTTATTTTTTCTTCATTTAGTTTTTCGACAAGTTCTGTGTCCTCTAATAATGTCTGCCGGTTTCCTCCCTCATCATTGTTAAGGATTATTTCCTGATCGCCGCCGTTTAAAATTGCTTCCTGTCTTAGATATAGCTCATTTGTTGAAAATTCGTCGTATTCATTTCCGGAAATTTTATCCAATTTTGCCATTATACTTGCTCCTGTAACTTAGTTATATATTCAAGTTATCGGTAAATAATATTTATAACTTTAGGATAAAATGTTATTTTGCAATATTTCTGCATAAAAAGCGAGGGAGGTTAGTCCCTTGCTTTTTATGCGTTACTTTCTAGCATTCAGTAAGTGTAAACATGGCTGCAGATTCTCTTGCCATTTCTTCTCCACCGTCATATTGATAAATGTCCAAAATATATTGTTCCATCCATTCTTTGCCTTTTGCAATTGCTTCTTCAGTATCACCGCCGCCTGCAAGTTGTATGATTTCTGCCATTTGCTCAACGCTTAAATTATTCAGAATATCTTGATGATCGGCTATATGAAAACTTAGCATATACATATTTTCCGTATCATTATGAGATTTTCTATATTCATCGATTAAAGCTTTTGAATCAATAAAGCTTTGCGGATAATCTGCATTCGGCATTATTATAGCTTTGAATAACTGTTTTTGTTCATTATCAAAACCGGCATGATAAGAGAATAAATCATCATTGAACAGCGATTCAAGCAAATCTCTTTTTGTATCTACAGGCATTTGACCAAGAGTGTCTATATCGTTTTCATCTATGGTGTATAGATTTTCTTCAAAAGATTCTTTGCCCCAGAAGTTATCAGCTCTATCTGCATAAAATTCTTTCAGCATTTTGATATTATCAGGATAGTTGAAATCTACTGTCGTCAACATTTCAATAATTTCTTTATGGTCGTCGCCTGCCCTTTCATCTCTTCTTATCCAGTGATCTTTTGTAACAGTATCCATAATGTCTGTTATTTGCGTAAGACCGGATTTGCCAAGTTGCGATATAACATTTTGCAAGACTTCAGCTTTTGCGTCTTCATCTTCCATATCATTAATTGCGCTGAGTGCATCTTCTATGCTTTGAAGAGAGGATTCGAGTTTTTTATTGGCATTATCTCCTGATAATATCTCAAGACCTTCTTTGGTATCTGCAAGTATGGAGGTAATTTCATCGGCTATTTCTGTTCCGGTCGCAGTTGCTGTTGCTGCGGCATCAGCAGGAGGCGGTCCAAAAGATTCAGGAATTTCTGTCGCTGGGGGAACGTCTTCAGCCGAAAGTTCTTCTGTTGTTACTTCTCCATTTGCGTCTGTTATGGTATGGGTGACAGAGCCATCTTCATTGTATATAAACGATTCAGATGATATTTGTTCATTATCCATCCAATAAGATTTTGACGTTACATTTCCGTTTTCATCGTAGTTTTCTGTAATAAATGAATCATCATTATAAAGTATAGTTCTGCCTGTCAATTCATTTGTTTCAGAGTCATAGTTTTCTGTAGCAAACGTATTTCCGCTTTCATCATTATAATTTTTTGATATAAAATCTCCCCAATCATAGGTTATTGAAATGTTACCCTGAACATAATAAGTTATATTTTCATCTCCTACTACTTCAACTTTATCGGGATCAAGACCGAGAACTTCGAGGTCTTCTTTGACTTCATCGCTTATTTGAGCTTCGCCATCAGCGTTTTCAACAGAGCCTTGATTTGTTGTATCCTCTTCTGTTTCATCAGTATCTATTTCGCCTGCGATTTCATCAGTTTCTTCTGCTTCTTGAGATTCTGTTGTTCCCTGTACTGTTTCATCAGTTTCTTCTGCTTCTTGAGATTCTGTTGTTCCCTGTACTTCTTCAAGGGTTTTGAAACCTGTAATAGCTCCGTTTTCATCGTATTCAGGTACCGGCAGTTCGATTTTGTCACCTGTATGAATCAGGTTTGGATCGGTGATTTGTTCGTTTCTTGACATAATTTCTTCAAGAACTTTGTCGTATTCTTCAGAATACATTTCAACATCAGGGTAGTAGTTGGCGATTATTCTAGAGAGAGCATCATTTGCATATTCATTTCCATCAAGAGCATCTGAACCCCACTCCTGAACTTCTACAGAATATGTACCGTCGCCGTTATCTATTAATCCTGTTGTATTTTCAAATCCTTCTATTCCTTCACCATCATAGTTTTGAGAGTCACCGTTATATTCTGATACAACAGAGCTGATAGCGTCTTTTAGAGCTCCCATTGAGTCTGCTCCATTGTCAGGTCCGTCAAGATCGCCTGAGGCAAGTACATTATAAATTTTTTCTATAGTTTCGCCTGAAATGTCACTGTTCTTGAGATTTGCCGGATCAAACAATTCTTGTATAGCTGTTTTATCATAAGTTTGACCGTCTATTTCGACAGAGATGTCATCCGGTATCATATCGAGGTCATCATCGGTTCCTTTTATACCGTCTTTATCAGCCATCAAGTCTTCTATACGCTCGAGATATTCATTTTTAGTTTCTTCGTCTACGCTGCTTGTTTCTTCATCAGGTGCCTGAACAAGTTTTCCGTTTTCATCGATTTTAATTTTTGGAAGATTGATTTGAGTACCGGCGGGAATTTCTTCACCCCATGCAACATTTAAGTCAGGGTTTGCATCAGCGATTATCTGGCTGATAGCTGACCAGTCTTCGTCATTGGCAGAGTAATCATCAATATCAACGCCGATTGATTTCAAATATTCGCCGTAGTTTTCAATAATCAAATCATATTCTGTTAGACCTTCTTCTGTTGTTATTTGTTCTTCATTTTGGGAAACAATATCCTGGACGTTAGTCATGAGTTCGTCCCGAGTTTCTTCTACAAGCTGGTCATAGTCAGTGCTTTGTTTATCAACACCCAAATCAGAAAGCAGATTGTTGATTGTTGAATCTTCAACCGATACTGTTCCGTCTTCACCTATAGAAAAAACAGAACCTGCCAGTTCTTGAGTTTCGTTGAAATCAAGATTGCCATCATTGTTAATTTTTTCTTTTGCTGCTTCTTTTGCTTTATCAAGCTGGAGCTTTTTCAAAAAATCCTGACCTAAACTTGATAAGTAATCGTTTCCCATTTTGATACTCCTTATGTTTTTATTTTTTTTCTTAAGCTAAAAAAATACACCATTCCTAACAAACTTTTATATATGTTTGTTATCGGTAAGGAGTTTCAAAAACTTTAATTATTGATAAATATTTTGTTACAAATATTAATATTTATAAAGAAATATTATCAAGGATTTTTATAAGATTTTTTTCATTAATTTTTATAGTTGCCGCTTTTTGAAGAATTTCTTTGGCGCAAAATGCGACTTTAACCGATGCATGTTCAAACATGCTCAAATCGTTTGCGCCATCGCCTATAACCATAGTTTCTTCAGGAGTTACCTTGAGAATTGACTGCATTTTTTTCAGCATATATCCTTTACTTGATGAAAACATCATCTCACCGCCGACCAGTCCTGTGAGGGTATTATCTTTTGAGTGCAATATATTTGAGAAAGATGCATCATATCCGAGGATATTTTGAGCGTATTCAGTTGCATTTTTGAAACCGCCGCTGAAGCAGAGGACTGTCAGGCCGGCTTTTTTCAGTTCCGATATTGTTTCTTTTCCTCCTTTCATCATAGGGAGGTTATGGCATATTTTATCTACTTTTGAAACAGGCAGTCCTTTTAACAGCTTTACTCTATATGTAAGGCTTTCAAAAAAGTCAAGTTTTCCATTCATTGCTTTTGCAGTAATTTCAGCTACCTGTTCTTTGAGATTCAGTTCCTGTGCCAAAAATTCGATGGTTTCTCCATCCATCAGAGTTGAGTCAAAATCAAATACAGCCAGTTTCATATTCCAGTGTCTCTTAAGTTTTGTGATATCAAATATTATAATAAAGTATTATCACAAAATATAACAGGAGAGAATATGAATTTTGAGAGTATTATAATAGGTTTAGGAACTTTTTTGCTCATAGGAGTTTTTCATCCGCTTGTTGTGAAGGGAGAGTATTATTTTTCTAAGAGTATTTGGCGGGTGTTTCTTGTTGCCGGTATAAGTTGTCTGGTTTTATGCTTGTTTATAAAAAATCATATAGTTTCTTCTTTATTGTCGATAACAGGGTTCACATGCCTGTGGTCAATAAAAGAGTTGTTTGAGCAGGAGGAGCGTGTGAAGAAGGGGTTGGCTGCCAAAAATCCGGATAGAGAGTACTAAGAACCGTATATTGCAAATTTCCCATATACTATTCTGAGGGCTTTAGCCCGAAGAATCCTTTTTGATTAGATATTTCGCTAACGCTCAGTATGACGTTGTTTTGGAAATTTGTGGTGAAATTTACTATATAAATCACAGTGCTAAAAGATTGCAAAAAAAGTATTTTTGAGAAAGAATATCATTCTGGATTAAGCTGATATGGTAGTGGAGATGTTATGTCTGAGGTATTTTCTA
The DNA here is from genome assembly GCA_944323485.1 of Candidatus Gastranaerophilales bacterium. Taxonomy (GTDB): domain Bacteria; phylum Cyanobacteriota; class Vampirovibrionia; order Gastranaerophilales; family CAJFVJ01; genus Adamsella. The sequence goes on along the minus strand of CALUSR010000004.1, from coordinate 196,603 downwards.
ATAAAGTAAATATGTTAAAGGCGCTTGCAATATTGCTTGTTGTGTCCGGTCATCTTGAGTTTTCTCTTTTGGGGATGTTTACTCCGTATTCTTTCCAGATAGCTTTATTTTTCTTTATATCCGGATATTTATTCAAAGATAAATATCTTGATGATGTAGGAACATTTGTTCTTAGGAGAGTAAATAGCCTTCTTGTTCCTTATTTTTTATATAACTTATTTTACCTCGTTGTAACAATTATTGTTGCAAAATTTACCGGAAAATTCTGGGGTATGGATATATCTTTGAAGAACTTTTTTATTACACCTTTTTTGAACGGGCATCAGTTTGATTTATCCTGTCCTCTATGGTTTGTAACACAGCTGTTTATGACTTTGATGGTGTTTTTATTTTTATTCCGTGGGTTGAAGAAAATAAAAGACAGCAGATATTTTCATCTTATTGTCTTCGGGTTAGTAGGAGTGAGCGCAATTCCTCTCTCAAAGGTAATATCAATGACTCCTATTGCTCTTGTTGTTATCAGGACAATGTTTTCTTTATTGTTTGTTTATCTCGGATATTATTACAGGCATTTTGTTGAAGATAAGATTGATATTTTTACCCCGAAGTGGGCAGGTGCCGTGATTGTTTTGCAGGCAATTTTATGGTTATTCAACAGAGATTATTCTCCTGTACAGGGAATAGGGTTAAGTTATGTTCTTGTATGGGCAAGGTTTGATCAGCAGTTAATTGTTCCGATTATTACTGCCATAACTGGGATATGGGCTTCCTTGTTCGTTATAAAGCTTTTATATCCATATATAAAAGACATAAAATTTTTACGGTTGGTCGGAGAAAACACATATCATATTATGGCAAATCATTTGCTTGTTATGTATATTCTTACGGTAATTTTTCTCAAGATAAACGGAATATCTATAGAAGAAAAAAACAGTCATGATATTTATTGGATTTATAATCCCGTTCAGAATACATATTTTTATTTTGTTGTAACCGTTGTTGTTTCAACATATATTGGTGTTTTGATAAAGAAAGTTCACAGCCTTTTTAAGAAGCAGGCTGAAGTTTAGAAATAAAAAAAGTTCTTGGATTTCAAGAACTCTTTTTTTAAACATATATCAGAGTTTCAACCACAGGGCATCATAAGGTTTAAGTCTTACCGTAAGTTTTTTGTTCTGGACTTTGACTCTTACCATTTTTCCTGTTAGCAGGTTCAGCATAAATACGTCTTTGCTTTTTTTGCCAAAATCATCATCGATGAAGTTGACGGAAGCTCTGACTCTGTTGTCTGAAAGGTTGTTAATTACAACAACACGATTGTTCTCAAGTCCTCTGACGTAGGCAAACACTTCAGGAGAGTCAGTTTTTATCTCTGTAAAGGTTCCTCTTCTCATAACAGGATTTTGTTTTCTGATTTTTATGAGTTTTTGAACTCTTTCATACACTTTGTGGTTATAAGAGTTTGAGTTTTTCATTGCATTATAGAATGTTGTCTGTGCAATAGGACCTCTGTTTATATCCCTGCTGTCAAAGTAGCTGAGCATCTTGACTTTGTTTTCCTGATTTTTTTGTTTTTCTTTTGCTTCTCTGATTTTTGCTGATTTTTTTGCATTATAGAAGTTATTTTGCACCCCTATTTCATCACCGTAGTAGATTATAGGCACGCCTGGCATAGATAGAAGGATAGAAAAAGCCATTCCTATGCGTTCAGGATTGTTATCAAGGAAATTTGCGAGTCTTCCGCTTACGCCATAACCTTTTCTAAATTCGGCACCTTTGGGTACAAGACCTTCGTATATAAGTTCTCTTGTTTTTTCGTTCACCATCTCGAGAGTGAGTTCGTCATGAACTCTCAAGAATATACCCCAGGCTGCTGAGTCAGGAATTTTGGGAGTTTGTTTGTATGCTTTCCAGAAATAAGAATTATCAGCCGAAATCAAAGATGCCCATATTGCCGGCATGTAAGGGAAGTGATAGGCTATTTGGACTTCATTTGTTCTTGTGATTTCTTTTGGTTTGTTGTTTATAACATGTTCTACTTTTTTCTCGGTTCCGAAATAAGGAAGTATTTTCTTTGGCTGCTGGCAAGCTTCGGCCTGTATTACGGAGCGAGGAGCAATTGTTTGAAGGAATGAGCTTATGAGCTGGATTATTTCATGTGTTTTTGGCAGGTTTTCTGCAGTTGTTCCTTCTTCTTTGATGTAGTAAGGAATAGCATCCATTCTAAATATATCAATTCCCAAATTTGCCCAGAATGATATTGTATCTAACATATAATACAGTACTTCAGGGTTTTCCCAGTTTACATCAGGCTGGAATGGGTAGAATGTGTGGTATACATAGTAGTCTTTGTTATTGATGGTAACTTTTCTGTAATGATTGTCGTTGATTTCTGGGAAGATAAGTCTTCTTTTTGTGATAGTGCCGTCTTTTTCCTTATATTCGACCATATAGCCGTATTTTGGGTCTTTGTATTGTTTGTATTCAGGCATATCTTCACGAACTATGAAATAGTGAAGTTTTTCTAAATCACCTTTAAGTGCCTGCTGAAACCATTCATGCTGGTCAGAGAAGTGGTTCAGGATTAAGTCTGCTTTAAGTTTGAAGCCTTTTTTTCTTGCTGCCTGTGCAAATTCTTTGAACTCAGGCATTCCTCCAAGGTCAGCACGGACATTTTTCGGGTCTTTAACATCAAATCCAGAGTCATTCATCGGAGAATCAGCAAAAGGGAGAACATATATAGTTGTCACCCCTAAATCTTTGAGATAATCAAGCATACCGATTGCTGTTTTGAAAGTTGCAGGTTTCCCGCTGCCATCCACACCAAACTGATCAGGATAGAACATGTAGACAACTTCATCTTTATACCAATCAGAAGCTCTATTGAAGTCATCCTGTAAGAGTTCAGGATTTCTTTCAGATTTTGCTTTTTCAATTATTTTTACTATTTTGGGATAGATTACATCAACCTGTTCTTTTCCATAGATGTGAGATATTGAAGCTTTCATCGATTCTTCTAGCTTTTTTGGAATGAGAACATTTTCAACAGGTGTTTGAGCTACTGTTTCTGATGATTTTATGGGAAGTTTATTTTTAATATTTTCTTTGATTGCATTCAGATGAGTTTTTTGAGATGTGTTTTTATTCACGTTTTCATCTGATGCGAAGGCTGCTAAGTAGCTCATAAGCATACTTGTAGCCAATATTGAAGATAAGAGTTTTTTATACATATTTTCTACCTGCAATCTTTCTTGAGTTATTTAAATATTATTTTTTAAAAAATTGTGCTGTGTCAAGTTGAATGGAACTATTTGTAAACATGTGGTCAAAAGCTCTGCACAATAAGGTTTTGAGGTATATTCAACTTGTTAGAATTCTTCGATGATTTTTACACCGTCATAATAGTGGTTTAGAGTATTTGCAGTTGCTCTTGCTCTTTCCACATCGTTGAATGAGCCTGCTTGTACCGCATATTTGCCGTTGATTAGTCTTATGAACGGAGTAACACTGTAACCGTCAGAAGTCATTTCTTTTGCAAGAAGTCTAGCTTCTTCAGGCGTTGCAAAAGAACCAACCAATACTTTATATGTCGGCGCTATTATTTTCTGCGGTTGTGCCGGTTCTATTTGCTTTGGACCAGGAACAGGTGCCGGCGGTATTGGAACTGACTCTCTTTGCGTGTTTGATGTATCTGTTGCATTTTCGGATGTTTTATTATAATCATCTTTAAAAAAGTCATCATCGAATGGATTTTGAGGTTGTGTTTGATTATCATTCGGCTCTGCTGTTTTATCTTCAGAGCTGTCATCCTGTTGCTTTTGGCTTTGGTCCTCATTAGGAACGAGTGCCTGAGGAAATTTTTCGTCGTTAAAAATATCAACAAGACTTGAATCAATTCTCTGTCTAAAAGAGTCTTCCTCAGAAGGCTGAGGCAGATTATTGTTGCCGCTTGCAACTTCAGGAATATCAACAGCGGGTGTTAACATTTTTGCCAGCAGCAGAAATATAATCAGCACTCCAAAGAATGTTGATATGAATATAAACAACAATTTTGCAACGTTATTTTTTTTCTTTTTTGTTTTTTTCTTTTTTGGCGGTTGATTGTAGTCATAGTCGTAGTCGTCGTAGTTTACCATATCCCTAAATAACTCCTCTTACTTTTGTCGACGCCATTATTATTTCTTCATGTTCTTTTGTGTATGCATTCAAAATACTGTATGCAAGCTCTTTTATGTCGAAAAAATTCATTTCACTGCTTAGTCCTGCAGCATTAACCGGGGTGTTATCCGATATAATATTCAGTGCCGTATGTATTAGTACTGAAGTCGGTGATTTTGTTGCTATAGAAACGGAGAGTTTTCCACCGTTAAAAAACAAATCATCTCCATCTCTTTCAAGATGCAAACCTGTTGCTTTTTCAACCTGTTCTTTGATTATACAAACAAAAAGTCTTTGTCTTGAGACACCTTCAAGAAGCGGCATATTGAAATGTTCAATGATGAAATTCAGCATTCTTTCGCTGTATATAGGGCTGTTTTCAATAACATCAGCAATATCTACCATCTCTGAGAGTGCTACATCACATTTACCCTCAAATGCCACAATAGCATCACCCTGCAGGTTATGATTTTTATATATCCAATGAGGGGCAAGTTCTGCGCCTGTATATGTAATCTCTTTGTTTATATATGCACTCTTCATTCAAAAATTTTTCCTAAAATATCTTCAGCATTATTATTTATTAATGCTCTTTTTAATCTTATACAAGATTCACATTTTCCGCAATGCTTTTCTTTTGAGAAATAACAACTTTGTATAAGCTCGAAGGGAAAGTTTATTTCAAGAGCTTTTTTAACTATTTCTGTTTTATCAAAATCTATCAAAGGTGCAATAACTTTTGGCTGTTGGAGAGTTGAGTATTCAAATGTTTTATTTATTCTCTCAATAAACTCCTGTGTATTATCAGGGAATGTTGTTCCTTCTTCTTTGTTTGCTCCGAAGATTATATGAGTAAAATTATCTGCATCAGCAAAACTTGCTGCAATATTTAAAAAAAGTCCGTTTCTGTTTGGCACCCACACATTTTTAGCTGTTTTTACCGACTTATCAATGTTATCAATCTCTTCGATATCAGGAGCCGGAATATTTTCTTCTTCATTTAAAAGAGATGTTTTTGTTATATCTTTCAGCCAGTTTATTGATAAGATTTTTTGCTCTGTTTGATAGTAGTCACAGAGTTTTTTTGATGCTTCCAGCTCTTTTTTTGCGGCTTTTTGCCCGTAGTCAAATGTCAGGGCAAGTTTGATGTTATAAGATTCTTTCAAAAGGGCAAGGCTCACAGCAGAATCAAGACCTGATGAGAGCAGGATTATTGATTTTTTAGTCTTCATTGTATTCATCTTCATTATCATCTAATATTGCTTCAGCTTCTTCTATACAACACAGCGGTATATCAGGACGTCTTCTCATCTCAAATAAGTATTCTTCTCCAAGAATATTATATAATGCAACAACTGCACTTTTTGCCACTTCTTCATCCTCATCAAACAGACGGTCTTCTATGAGTGGGATAACTCTGTCATCGTCAAGTTCCGAGAGAGCTTCTATTGCATCAATTCTGACAAAAGGAGAATTATCGAGAAGAGATTTTTTAATTGCTTTAAAGGTTCTATCATCTTTTGACCCTATTTTTCTTAGAGTTTCAAGAATTCTTTCTTTAAGAAAACTAAATTTGCTGATAAAACTTTCATTTGACTCAAGAATCGCAACCAGCGGCTCTACCGCTCTCATATCTCCAATCATCCCAAGAGCCTTTGTAGCTGATTCTTTGAGGTAGATAGATTGTTCTGTTTTATCAGAAACTATATCTATAAGAGGTGATACAGCGTAGTTATTTCCGAGTTTGCCGAGTGCCTCCGCACAGTTGAGGCGGAGTTTGTAGTCTTCTTCTTTGCTGTTCAGGATGTATAACAAAGGAAGTACTGCTTTATTATCTTTGAATGAGCTTAAAACCTTGGCGGCAAGAGAACGTATTTTTACATACTGGCTCATATTTTCGACAATATGGGCGTTTCCGCTTTTTGAAAGTAATAAATCGCTCAGAACATCTATTGATGAGGGATCTTTATATGCTTCAATCCTTTTCAAAAGGTAGTATAAGATATCAGGATTCGTTTCTATAGATGCGAAGTAGTTAATAATTTGTACGGCTTCCTGTTGGGGATACTGCTTAATTTGGTCAAGAAGCTCTATGTGCTGTACGCTATCCAGCCCAGAGGAAATTTTGAATTGATCTGCTAAGTGTTTTAAACTTTTTTTGTCGTATTGAGGCATCAGCAGGCTCTATCAGATAATTTTTTGTTAACATATATACATAAAAGTTATCTTAAAAAAGAAATCATATCAATAAAAATTTCCAAAAATTTTTGCAAAAAAAAATCTTTTTTACAAATTCTTTACAAGAAAATATATCTAGAAGAAATATACCAATAAGATATCTTATGTAAAAACATTGTATTTTTGAGTTTTTAATATTTATTTATTTTTTTTTAGATTTTTTAGATTTTATCTTTACTTAAAAAAAGTACATATTTTGTACATTAAACGTTTTTTCATAGAAAATATATATAGGACACAATTATGAGGACCTGCGGAGATGATGTTGATGGAAACAAATAAAATAGCTGATACGGATAGAGAAGTTGCAGAACTTATATCTGATGAACTTGAAAGACAGAGAACGACAATTGAGTTAATTGCCAGTGAAAATATTGTATCTGAAGCTGTTATGGCGGCAGCAGGAACTGTTTTGACTAATAAATATGCAGAAGGAAAACCGGGAAAACGTTTTTATAACGGATGCGAAGTTGTTGATAAAATAGAAGCTTTGGCACAGGAAAGAGCAAAGAAGCTCTTTAATATGCCTCATGTGAATGTCCAGCCTCACAGCGGGGCACAGGCAAATATGGCGGTATTTCTTTATGCATTGAAACCCGGTGATACAATTCTTGGTATGGATTTATCAAACGGGGGGCATCTTACACACGGGTCGCCGGTGAATTTTTCCGGATTATATTTCAATGTTGTAAGCTACGGCGTTGATGAAAACGGATATATTGACTATGATAATGTAGAAAAAATGGCGCTTGAGCATAGACCGAAGTTGATAATCTGCGGTGCCAGCAATTATCCGAGAATTATTGATTTCAAAAGATTCAGAGAGATAGCAGATAAAGTTGGCGCATATTTGATGGCTGATATAGCTCATATTGCCGCTCTTGTTGCAACAGGTGTTCATCCATCGCCTGCCGGTTATGCTCATTTTGTAACAACAACAACTCACAAGACACTAAGAGGTCCGAGAGGCGGCATGATTATGTGCGATGAAGAACATGCACTCGGTATTGATAAAGCTGTATTCCCCGGCATTCAGGGAGGTCCTCTTGAACATATTATTGCTGCTAAAGCGGTTGCGCTCAAAGAAGCTCTTGAACCTTCATTTACTGATTATGCAAAGCAGGTTGTAAAAAATGCCAAAACTCTTGCACAGACGCTTATGGATAACGGAATTGATATTGTAAGCGGCGGAACTGATAATCATCTTATGACAATTGATTTGAGAAAATTAGGGCTTACAGGAAAAGATATGGCTAATATGCTTGAAAAAGTAGGAATTACCGCGAATAAGAATACTGTTCCTAATGACCCTCAAAGTCCTTTTGTTACAAGCGGAATAAGAATAGGAACCCCTGCTGTTACGACAAGAGGCTTTAAGGAAGATGATATGGTTGAGGTCGGTCAAATTATAGCCGAGGCAATCAAAAATCATGACAATGAAGAAGTTCTTAAATCATTGAAAGAGCGCTCCATGTCTCTTTGTAAAAAATATCCGCTATATCCGAATTTATAGGAGAAAGAACTATTTTAAACATTAATGAACTTCATATATTGGGTTTTGTAATAGCTTTTGTTGTTACAGTATTAATTGTTCCTCAGGTACGGGCTTTTTGCCTTTCGAGAGGCTATGTTGATATGCCAAATTCAAGAAAGATACACAAAGAGCCTATACCGCGTCTTGGCGGGGTTGCAATTTGGTTAGGAACGATTATATCATTCTTTATGATTGTTCTATTCACAAAATATCCTTATGGCAACGGGTTATCAGGTATTCTCATCGGAGGAAGCATAATTTTTTTGATGGGGCTTGTTGATGATATCTATGATTTACCTCCGAAGTACAAGTTATTTATTCAGTTTGGTGCTGCTCTGATAGCTGTTTTGCTCGGTGTAAGGATAGACGAGCTGTGGAATCCCTTCGGGTCTGTTATACACCTTGGAATATTTGCCATTCCTATTACCTTAATATGGATAGTCGGATTAAGCAATGCTATGAACTTTATTGATGGCGTAGATGGTTTAGCCGGAACAGTATCCGCTATCGGAGCTGTTTCTCTTGCTGTGCTGGCTGTTTCTACAGTTCATCCTCAACCTATTGCGGCACTATTGGCGGTAATTTTGGCAGGAGCGATGATTGGTTTTCTTTTGTTCAATTTTAATCCTGCGAAGATTTTTATGGGTGATTCAGGGGCGTTGTTTACCGGATTTACGCTTGCTTCTCTGTCTGTTGTCGGGTTGATGAAGACCGTTACATTCAGCGTCTTTCTTCCTATATTTATTTTTGCCGTGCCTATATTAGACATAACATATGCAGTACTCAGGAGAATTTTAAAAGGGAAAAACCCCTTTAAAGCGGATTCCGAGCATATTCATCATAAACTCATTCACCTTGGGGTTTCTCATAACAATACTGTTTTTGTATTTGTTGTAACGGCAGTATCAGCAGGTGCAATAGCTGCAATATTTGTCCATTCACAGAATTTATATTTTACCGTTATAGCGCTTTTGTTGATATTTATGGCAATAGTTTTGCGAATTTCAAATTTCTTTTCAGTTCTTGATGCCTCGCATGAGCATCATTATCATGAGCCTGAAGTTCACTCTTTTCACGATATAGATCGTGATTAGGGTTAGACAAGTCCTTCTTTTATTGCTTTAACTGCAGCCTGTGTTCTGTCATCCACAACCAGTTTTTGGATAATATTGCAAACATGGGCTTTTGCTGTATGTTCGCTTATTTTGAGTTCATCTGCAATTTCTGCATTTGAACGACCGTCTACGACGAGTTTTAAGACTTCATATTCTCTTTCTGTAAGGTTAGCATGTTCTGCTTTGAATGCGGAACGGGAGCTTACTTTATCTGATGAGTCTGACATATTTTTTGAACGTACAATAGGTGCAATAGCCGGATCAAACCATATAGCGCCCTCTTTTACAGAATTGATTACCATAATGAGGTAGTCTGTTTTTATATCTTTCACAGCATAAGCACTTGCGCCGTAAGATATAGCTTGAAGGACATCTTTTCTGTCCGTATGCGATGTTAGTATTATTATTTTTATATTAGGGTTTGATTCTTTTATTTTTTTTGTAGCCTGAAGACCATCTATTTTTGGGAGACCTATGTCCATGAGAATTACATCGGGTTTCAGGCGTTTTGCCATTTCTATGGCTTCTTCGCCATCCTCAGCTTCTCCTATAACTTCAATTGATGGATATTTTTCGAGTATGGATTTCAGCCCCATTCTTAGAAGTTTGTGATCTTCGACCATAAGAATTTTTGTTTTGCCTTCCATTGTCTCTCTCTCTTCTAACTGTGTGTATGTACCACTAAAATTGTAGAAGCTAAGACAAGGCTTTTCATTGGTAGAGTTTCTATTATCCACTAAAGCAATAGAGATGATTTATTCCGCTTCACTCCAGCCGTAAACGGTAGAAAACACTCCGGGGGTAAGTGATATGAGAAGATTTTTTCTCACAAGATAATTTGCCCTTGAAGATATTTCCTTCAATTCTGTATTTTCAAATCCTTTTTGTGTTTTGGGCTGTTTTATTTTATTTTTTACCAGGTATTCTTTTATCTGCTCTGTTGTTGCTGTGCCGGTGTTGAATACAACAGCTTTATAAATTTCGTAGTTCAAATTATTTTTTGTTCTGAGTGATTTTTTGACGTCATTTAACGCAACTTCCGGTATAAATATTTTACGTTCATTTTGATAAATTGTGTCTATTTTGTTAAGTTGTTTTGTAGTCGTATTTTGGGTTTGAATATATGAATTATTTATGTCTATATTTATGTTTGTGTCAAAAGAACCTTGAATACTTTTAAGGCTAATAATTAAAGAGTTTAGTTTATGTTCTTTTTCTTTTAGTGCATGTATTTTTTTTACGCATTCTTCCAGATATTCTATTTCTGGTTTGATTTTTGATAGCTCTGCTTCGGCTTCTTGTAAGAGTTTTTCTAGCCTTGACGGGTCTAAGATTGATTGTGTTTCTATATCCATTTTGCAAATCCTTTCTTATTTTATGTTTAAATTTTAACATAAAAATATATTCACGTAAATATTTTTATGTTAAAAATAATGCGTAAATATTAAGAAGTTTTTTAATTAATAATGACATAAACTTAAACATTAATTATGACGTAAACTTAATTTTCTGTCTTTAAAAAAGTTTTGTCCTATAATTTTTTTATAAAGAATATTTGAAAAAGAAGAAAATTTTATGAAATTGAATTTTAGTGTAAATAAAACAAATGACGGTTCAATCGGCTTATATAATAAAGAAGTTGATGATATTTACCATAGTACTTACGGAGCTTATAACGAAGCCGTTGATAAATTTATTAATCCATCAGGCTTGGAAAGTTTTTTGCAAACACACAACAAAATTAAAATTCTTGATATATGTTCAGGGATGGGATACAACTTGAAAGCTGCTGTTGATACTGTCTTTAGGGTTAATCCTGATTGCTGTATCGAAATAGATTGCTTGGAAATTGATTCTTACGTCTTTTCTTTCGGACTTTTATATAAGGTTGCGCAAATTGATTATGACGTGCATTATTTTCTTTTGGAAAAATTTTGGGACAATTCTGTTGTGTCTGAGTGCATGGTAGAGCTTCTTGAGAATGATGAAATTTGTCAATTTTTGGATGAAAAATTAGCCCTGTTTTTTGTGGAGAATAAATTGTCCGAGATAGAATTAATGGGTAAGTGTCAAAATAATCAAAAAATACATAATATATATTATAAGTATATGTCTAATAGAAATAAATATACTCCGAAAAGTCGATTGAAATTCTCTAAAAATAGGCTTCGAGTTTTTTTTGATGATGCCCGCACTTCTATTAAACATCTTGAAGGCAGGTATGATTTTATATTTCATGATGGTTTTACACCGGCAAAGCAGTCTGTATTATGGAGTTATGAGTTTTTTAACGAGCTAAAAAGAATTATATCTTCATCAGGGAATATTACAACTTATTCATCAAGTGCGCCTGTGAGGGCTGCATTAATTCAGAACGGTTTTCATGTTTCAAAAATTTCTTCAGAAAACAGAAAAACATCGGGGACTTTTGCTTCTCTTTCAAAAGAGTTTTCTCAAATACCGCTTTCAGATGAAGAAATTGGTTTATTAAAAACACGAGCGGGCATTGTTTATCATGATGAAGGCTTGGTTCAAAATCATGATGAAATTATCAAAAGGAGGGAAGAAGAAGTAAAAAATTCTTCTCTTGCTTCCTCAAGCAGCTATCTAAAAAGTTTTAAAAATAAAAATAAGGATATTTTAAAGTGAATAGTGACAAAGAAAAAACTTATGATTTGATTGTGGTAGGCGGTGGAACATCAGGAGCTGCAGCGGCTATTTCTGCGGCGAGGTGCGGTATAAAAACATTACTCATAGAGAAAAACTCTTATCTTGGCGGAGCAATGACTTCTCAGCTTGTGATGCCGATGATGAATAATATTTCTTTCAGAAACGAAGATTATAAATCATCAATTCTGGCGGAGATATTATCAACATTATACTCATCAGGAGATGGTGTTGTTTACAAAGACGGAAATCCCGGGTGGTTTAATCCTGAAAAAATGAAATTTGTACTTGAATCTTTTGCAATAAAATCAGGAGTAAAAATTCTTTATGACACTGTTGTAGTTGATGTTGTAAAAGAAGGCGATATAATAAGCGGAATAAAAACCTTTTATAAAGGTATAACATCAGAGTACAGGGCAAAATACTTTGTTGATGCAACGGGTGATGCGACTCTTGCTGCTATGAGCGGCGTTAAATTTGAAAACGGTCTTGATGGAAAGAATCAATTTATGTCGCTTCGTTTTGAGATGGGAGGTGTTGATATCAAACTACTTGCAAACTGGATGATAGAACAAAAAATTGATGATGATGTATCGAATGTTTTTTGCAAGAATGAAAGGGAAATATATCTTTCTATCGGCTTTTCTTACGGAGAAAAAAAATCTCCTTACCCAGCGATAAATAAGCTTATCGATAAAGCAATCGAAGATGGTATCATTAATGAAGATGATGTAAATTATATCCAATTTTTTTCAATTCCAGGGAAAAGTGGAATACTGTCATTCAACGCTCCCAGAATAAATTCTCCGCTAAATCCTCTCTCATCGGAAGATACAACAAAAGCGCTTATAAAAGGAAGAGCAGCTATAGTGCGTCTTGAAAAATTTTTTAGAAACTATATACCGGGATTTAAAGAATCTTTCGTATCATCAGTTGCTCATGAACTCGGAATAAGAGATTCACGCAGGATTTGTTCCGAATATATTTTGACAAAGAATGATATAGAGAGTGGAAAAATTTTTAATAAAAATATTTTTGAAAGCGATTATCCTGTAGATATTCATCAAAAAGATAAAACTATATCAACAGAAAGAAAACAATTCGGGGCGCCATATGAATGTTGCTTGAATAGATATGCAAAAAATCTCTTTGTCATTGGAAGATGTATCGGCGCTGATTTTTATGCGCAGGGCGCCCTGAGAATACAGCCAAATTGTTTTGCAATGGGTGAGCACATCGTCAATTACATAAAAAATTTGTTAAGAAATGCTACACTTTAGGTGAAATCCTTAAAGTTGAGAAATAATCTGTCGATAATAACCATGGCAATATTATTTGTTGTCTTAATTTGAGTACGTTATTAAAATTATATGTATATATACAGAAAAAGGGATATTTCTATAATATGAATAATAAAAAATGCCAAAGAGGCTTTTCTTTGATAGAAGCTCTTGTTATTTTACTGGTAACGGCTATTCTTATGGCTGTTGCCGTGCCATGGCTTACCGTAAAAAAACAAAGCGGAGGTGGAGAAAAATGGCTGTATTCAAACAATCTTAATGTCTTTTTCGGAACAAGATCAAATTCAAGCAATGTAGGTATAGGAACACCTTATCCGAAGGCAAGATTGCATGTCGTAAGCGCCAAACGAATTATAGATGACTGTGCTGATGGTGATTACTGCACCACAGACGGACAAAATGTTCAGAAAAAAGGTGCCGATATGATATTAGAATCAACTACAAGGGCACCGCTTCTCCGCTTTAGTATAAACGCACGTAATGTTGATTTTTATTTGAACTCTGAAGTAAACAACATAGGCTTTGGTGAAGAAGCTCTAAATCGTAATATTAACGCATCAGCAGAAGGAAATGCAGCTGATGAAAACAGCGACTATCTAAGAACTCAAAACAATATAGCTCTCGGATATAGAACCCTTCGAAATCTTCGTGACGGAACAGGAAACATTGCAATAGGCCATGATGCTTTGAGAAATCTTCAAACAGGCAGCAACAACGTTGCTCTTGGAGCTGATGCAATGGCAAGCTGCAACAATGTTGAGAATAATGTTACTATTGCTACACTGAATTCTCAAAATATATGCGGGAACAGTAACGTCTCAATAGGTCAAATCAATAAATCTATTAATACCCAATATAACGTTTTCCTATCTACAGGTGAACATCTTCTTCAATCAACGGGCAGTGCAAATGGGGGGAATGTCTTTATCGGAGAAGATATTGGTCAGCCTTCCGGTGTTACTGCACCTGTTGCCGGCGGAGCTTATTTGAATATCGGTGATAAAATTGTAGGGCGTTTTTCACCAAACAACGGCAATTTTGATAAAGAAGACCTCTATTTTAAAACCTCAAGCTTCAATATAAGAGGAGCCGGTGCTAACAGCGGGGTTTTATATTACAGAATTAACGTGGGGACCTCTGATGTCCGCCTCAAAAAAGACATAAAACCTTATACAAATAGCATAGAAGAACTTGCAAATCTCAAAACATACAACTTCTTTTATAAATCTGATGAAAAAGGTGAACCGATGAAAGTCGGTATCCTCGCTCAGGATTTGAAAAAAATTATGCCCGAGGCTGTTTCTTTGAATGAAGAAAACAGATATGTCGTAAATTATGAATATATAAATATGGCAATGGTCAATGCTGCAAAAGATATCAAGAAAGAAAATGATGCACTTAGCGCAGAACTTGATGAACTCGAAAAACAGGTAAACGACCCCTCTTTTTCTTTATGCAGCTGTAAAAAACAATCTCTGTTTGATAAATTTCTCAGTTTTATAAGGTTGAAATAATATGATGAATTATCAAAATAAACACGGTTTTACAATAATGGAAGTGCTGCTTGCACTTGTAATATCATGTGTGGTAATGGTTGCCTCGGTTCCCATTCTTACCGTTCAGAAAAACTACGGTCATATCGAGAAATGGAACAGAAATCAAAGCGGGGCTGATGTTTTTTATGGTTCTCCGAAAGATAATTTGAAAGTCGGAATAGGTACAACAACACCTAGAACAAGACTTCATGTCAGAGGCTACGAAGACAGACCTACAACACCTGTAATGACAATTCGGGCAGCCAACAACACAGGTGATCATTCTGTCAACTTTGTGTTTGCTGACAGCAATTTGAACGAAGTAGGACGCCTTGCCGCAACAACAAGAGACGGTACATCAATTGCAATAGGTGCGGGGGCTGCAAACAATCTTGGTATTGACAATATATCTCCGACCAACTCTGTTGCGATTGGCGTGAATGCAATGAGAAATATGGAAAATTCTGCAGATAACGTTATTATTGGAGAAAATACCTATAAAGATGCGATTAGAACACAGGGGAATGTTATCATCGGAGGTAATATCGCAGAGAATGCACCTTATAATTATTCAACCTTGTCTAGAAATTACATAGTTTCTAATCATATTACCGACGATGGTAATGATATTAAAACTAGCTCATATAGAAATATTCTCATAGGTGATAGCGCAGGTGAAAACAATAGTCTTAGGTGTGAAAATATTTGTATAGGAAATTCTTCCTGTACAAGCGGCTCGCATAGCGGCAATATTGTAATCGGCAACTATGCGAGTTATTACGGTTCCAGCGGCTCAGGCAGAATAGTAATCGGCAGCTACGGTTCAGAAACTCAAACAGGTTCTTATGTCTCAGGAATAAATAATTTGATACAGTATCCGAATGCCCCACAGTACTCAGAAGAGACAGGGAAACCGGTTTGGGGGGCAATGGATGGTAATTCTTTGCGCCAAACAGCGAAAGGTCGTATTGTAGGCGGTGTGATAGATGTAAACGGTAATACTACCACCATAAGGTATGCTGATGTTGAAGCTAACAATGTATATACAAATACATCAAGCCTTAAGGAATACGAACTTTCAGATAAAAGATATAAAAATATAGTCGGTGAATACAAAAAATCTCTTGATGACCTGGAAAAAATATCTGTCTACAGATACAAATATAAATCAGACGGACCTGACGGTCTTGAATCTTCGGGAGTTATTGCACAGGAAATAAAAAGTGTCTTTCCTGATGCAGTTACGACAAGAGGTAAAAAAGATATTTATATGGTTAATTATAATTATATAAATATGGCAACTCTAAATGCCGTAAAAGACCTGCAAAAAAGAAACAAAGAGTTGAAGCAAAGAGTTGAAAAACTCAAAAAAATTGTATCTGAATCAAAAACTTGTGCATGTCAATGAGTAAATATTATTTAATAAAAAAGGATACTTTTGATGATAAATAAAAACGCAAAAAGAGGTTTTACACTGGTAGAAGTATTGGTTTCAATGCTTGTAATCGGTATTGTACTTGCTCTTACAATGCCTGCGATAACAAGACAAAAAAATTCTGATACCAGCGAAAAATGGGACTACGGTATTATGCCGTATAATATTAGCTATAGCGCTTCATCGGCAAATCCGAGAGAACAGGATGTTTCAATCGGTACAAATGAAAAAGATGCCAGATTGACTGTTGAAGGCTCACCATGGAGAAGCAAAACTATGGAAGGGCGGACAGCTGATGTTATATTGCAGTCGACAGTGAGCAACTGGACTGTTCTCGGAATTCTCGGCGATGGTATCCCTCTTGATGCGGAAGAATATGAAGTCAACAGCTTTAAAAATATGAGCAAGGTTATGTTTGACCAAAGATCAAATATAGGTATAGGGCGCAATGTTCTATCAAGTCTTGAATCTGAAGATAGTGACACCGCTAAAAATAATATAGCAATCGGAACAAACGCTCTGAGTTCTATTAGACAAAATACAACTACCAACGGTCAAGCAAATATTGCAATCGGTTCAAATACACTTGCAAGATTGGGAACTGATGAGGTTGGAGGCGGAAATCATGATGATTTCCAAAACGTAGCAATTGGCAGCGAGGCTCTTGCTCTTGTTGAAGCCGGCAAAGGCAACTACGCTGTCGGAAGCGGTGCAGGCGGAGGACTTGAGCTCGGAAGTGACAATATTTTTGTTGGAAACAATGCAGGAAGAACTCTTTCAGCAGGCAGCGGAAATATTTTTATCGGAGCTAATGCCGGAGGTGCAGTAATTAGAGAAAATAACTGGACAACAGGTGACCCAGGGTTGTGTGCAGGTATTGACGCAGCAGATGAGTGTGTTATTGCTCAAGGGATTTCAACTGGGAACTACAATATTTTTATCGGAGCTAATGCTTCTCCTAGGGGAACTGATAATGTCAACGGTATGATTCTTATTTCAAACGGACCTACAACATCTCCTGAACAAAATATATTGGGAGAACAATCGCAGTCTACACTTTATAAAACACCGCTTTTGTTGATGTATCCTGATACGGCAAGAACTGCAGCCGCCAGTGCCGTCTTTAATTCAACCACAACAGCATATTATATAATGTGGACAAGAAACCTTCATGCAAATAATATTCAAGCAAAAGCAAAAATTACTTATTCAGATGCAAGAATGAAAGATATAAAAGGTAATTATGAAAGGGGTTTAGAGGAAATTCTCAAAATAAAACCCGTAACTTATTATATGAAAGATGAAAAAATCGGCTCAAAAAGACATGTCGGAGTAATCGCTCAGGACTTGAAAAAAGTTATTCCGGAAGCTGTCGTTATTGAAAATAACGGTTACTATGGTGTTCAGTATCAATATATTGATATGGCTATGGTAAACGCAGTAAAAGAGCTTGATAAGCAGGAAGATGAGCTTGAAGCAAGAATATCTAAACTTGAAGAAAAATTAATCAAATAAGAGGTGAATATTTTGATAAAATATAACAACAAAAAAAGCGGTATGACTCTGATGGAGTTGCTGGTCGTTATTGTAATAATCGGTATTTTGGTAGCTTTTGGCTTAATTGCTGTCAGGCTGATGAGCAAAGATTATGCGCAGAGAAAATTACCGCAGACTATGTATAACAACCTAAAGACAATAAATGCCGAAATTCTTGCCCGTAATCCTCAGGAAAAAAGATCAGGATATACTGATGATTCCGCTTATAATAATGGTGAAAATCTTGATGTAGAAAACAGTTTTATCCCAGGGGATAAAAAACTCCCTGCATTTGGCGGTACCGGCAATGGTTCTTATTGTGATGCGTTCAAAAAGATAGCAAACCCGACAAGAGACAGCGCCCAGTGGTGTTCGGTGACTCGTACGGTAGACAATAGACAACAAAGAGGCGGCGGTGATATCGGCAATGAAATGTATATTATAGGACTTTCAAATGCTCCTACTACCTGCTGGGATGGTCGTCAATGCATAAAAGTCTATGTTTCTATCAAACAGGATGCAAATGACACCCCTATGTTCAGATCTAAAGGCGAGATAGACAAAAATGGGAATTTAGCCTCTCCGGATGGTCCCGTGGATCATTTTGGATTTAATATTTATGAAAATGGTGACGTGGAACCGATGATTGAAACAGTAGCGGGTGCAGACGGCACTCGTATTACACCTTACGGTGTAGCGGCCGATATGGTTACCGTTGATGTTATTGTTGATTCTGTTGATGATGCCTATAGAACACACGTAGACTTGCTTGCTGATGTTATCGAACATGGCATAAATGATTGCAATGACTGTGATATTCGTAATAAAAATAAAGGCGACGAGCCTTTGCAGTTTCATAATACAGATACGCTGAATTATTTTACAACAACAAACAATGGTAAAACTCCGGTATCAGAACAATCTACAGCTTTGAATTTCGTTGAACCGGTTATAATAAATGATGTAAACGGAAGCTTCTGTGAATTCGGTATGGCTTGCCGGGTTGGTTTTCAAGATAATGTAGTAGCAACAGA
The DNA here is from genome assembly GCA_944323485.1 of Candidatus Gastranaerophilales bacterium. Classification (GTDB taxonomy): domain Bacteria; phylum Cyanobacteriota; class Vampirovibrionia; order Gastranaerophilales; family CAJFVJ01; genus Adamsella. The sequence continues at coordinate 178,050 of CALUSR010000004.1, read as the reverse complement.
AACTGATGAAAACGGTCAAACTCAGGCAAAAACAATAGCTATCCCTGATTACAGACAAAAACAGATGAATGATGCAAATGTTTTGTTCTTCAAAATACCTTATAGAAGGGCGCTTGCTGTCAAAAACAGACTGGAGTTTATATCTTTCAGAACTCATCATAGGAATGATTTTACTAATCCTGCTCAATGCGGTGTTGATACCTGCACGGGAGGAGCACTAGACGGAATTGATGAAGCCGAGACAAAAAGATGTGTCCAAAGAAGGCTTGCTGCTATCAACGAAAATGACAGACGCTATCTTGAAGAAAACAACCTTATAGATAGAATAACAGTTATTTCCAATAATAATTATTGCAGATTGAATGATGCCAATGCTTACAATCAGGCACGCAAAAGAAGAATCTGTCGAATGATTGATGTATCTCTAAGATAATAATAAATTTATACTGAGCCCTTAAAAAGGGCTCAAATATTTTTGCTGACAAAAGGATGTATTACTCCTATAATAAGGATATTAAACAAAGAAGAGAGGGTATAAATATTGAATAATACTCAAAGAGGGATGAGGCTGCATATAGGCGTTTTTGGACGCAGGAATGTAGGCAAATCAAGTATTATAAACTCATTGACAGGTCAGGAGCTCTCAATTGTTTCTGATATCGCAGGAACAACCACTGATGTAGTTCAAAAATCAATGGAAATGCTCCCTTTAGGACCTGTTTTGTTTCTAGATACTGCAGGAATCGACGATGAAGGTGCTCTCGGTGAAAAGAGAATTGAAAAAACAAAACAAGCCTATGAACGTACTGATTTGGCTTTGATTGTTTGTGATTATAACGGTTTTGGCAATTTTGAAAAGGAGTTATTTGAAGAATTTGCCAAAAGAAAAATACCATCAGTTGTTGTAATTAACAAGAACGACATAAAAAATATTCAACCTGAAAAACTGGAAGAAATAAGAAACTATACAGCAAATGTCATATCCGTTTCAGCAAATGACCAAGCTTCAATAAATGAATTGAAAAAGAAAATTATTGACTCTGTTCCTCAGGAATATCTTGATAATCCTCAAATAGTTTCTGATTTCTTGAATGAAGGCGATATCTGCCTCCTTGTAACCCCGATTGATAAAGAAGCACCGAGAGGGCGTCTTATTCTTCCTCAGGTGCAAACTATCAGGGATGTACTTGATAAAAATGCAATCTGCCTTGTTGTGAAAGAAACTGAGTTGAACAAATCGTTTGATATACTAAAAATCCGTCCAAAACTTGTTGTAACAGACTCTCAGGCTTTCAAAACAGTTTCTGAGATTGTACCTCATGATGTTTTGCTGACTTCTTTTTCAATTGCTTTTGCCAGATTGAAGGGTGATTTGAAATCTTTTGCCCAAGGAGCAAACGCAATAGACTCTCTTCAAAACGGCGATAGAATACTTATCAGTGAGTCTTGTACCCATCATCAGATAGAAGATGATATTGCAAGGGTAAAAATACCGAATTTATTGAGAAAATATACTCAAAAAGAACTTATCTTTGAGTATTCAAGAGGTCATGATTTCCCAGAGAATTTATCTGATTACAAATTGATAATCCACTGCGGCGCCTGTATGACCAACAGAAGAGAAGTACTATCCCGTATTATGAAAGCTTATGACTCGGGGGTGCCTATTACAAACTACGGTATAACTATTGCCAAGTGTTTAGGCATTCTTGATAGAGCGCTGAAGCCGTTTAGTATAAACGAAAAGAGAACTTCATAAGAAGTCCTCTTTTCTATAAAATTATTTTGCTTATGCTTCTATGCTTCTGACATATTGTCTACAATAACTTCTCCTACAAGACCGGCATTTTCTTTGAATGTATTCATCTGAGCTTCAAAAATATTTTCGCCTTTTGTTGCCATTCGGCCAAATACTGTACTGTCTGCAAAAGTTTCACCTAAATCTGCTAAATTTTGTACGGCAAGCCCTGCATTTTCTTTGTATGTATTAACATGAGCTTCGAAAATATTTTCGCCTTTTGTTGCCATTCTTCCAGGAATAGTATGGTCAGAAACAGATTCTCCAATGCCCTCTAAATTTTCTTTGCTTGCATTGACATGTGCTTCCATAAAGTTTTCACCTTTAGTAACCATTCTGCCGATAGCAGTATTATTAGCAAGTGTATTACCGATGTTTGAAATAAAGTTTCCCATGTGTTTTCTCCTCTTTTTTCTCTAATATCATACTAAATAATTTATATTTTTATAAAAACATACAAATAAAAATTATTGCTTTACTATATAATTTTTATTACATTTTGTTAAGCGTAAGCAAAGAATCTTATGCAAAAAAAGGACTGTCTGTTTTCAGACAGTTCTTTTTCTTCTTGTTTACCTATTTTTATCCGTCTGCGTTAATCTTTTTGATTAACTCTTTCAAAACATCGTCGGCTTTATCATTATCAACCTGACATGTTCCGGCGTTGACGTGTCCGCCGCCGCCGTATTTCAGCATAAGTTCACCGATATTTGTTTTCGATGTTCTGTTGACAATTGATTTTCCGACAGCAAACACGGTATTTTGCTTTTTAAGCCCCCACATACAGTGGATAGATATATTACACTCAGGATGGAGCGCATAAATCATAAATCTGTTTCCGGCGTGGATAACTTCTTCGTTTTTCAAATCAAGAACAATCAGATTTCCATAAATTTTTGAACATCTTTCTATTTGAGCTTTAAATTCTTCAGCCTGCTCAAAATATAACTTAATTCTCTCCTGTACATCTGGAACTTTCATAATTTCATCGATTGTATGATTTTTGCAGTAATCAATCAATTCCATCATCAATGAATAGTTCGAAATTCTGAAATCTCTGAATCGTCCGAGACCGGTTCTTGGATCCATCAAATAATTCAATAAAACCCAATCTTTCGGATTAAGAATTTCGTCAACGGTAAATTGAGCGGCATCAGCTTTATCAACTGCGAGCATCATCTGATCCCAGGCTCTTGGAAAACGATTTTCGCCGCCATAGTAGTTATATACAACACGAGCTGCTGATGGAGCATCCGGATAAATGATATGATTTGATTTTTTGCCGTTTGCTCTGATTGTTTCGCTCAAATGGTGGTCAAATGCAAGATGGACACCGTCTACATAGGGCAGATTTGTTGTGATATCCATATTTGTTATTTCTATTTTCCCATCCTGCATATCTTTCGGATGTACGAACTTTATATCGTTAATTAAATCAAGTTCTTTCAAAAGTACGGCACAAACCAAACCATCGAAATCACTTCTTGTTACTAATCTGTATTTTTGCTTGCTTTTTTCCATAACAGCCTCCTTTTGTGCCCTATTATACAACATATAGCCCTCCCTTGAAAAGAAGAGAAAATGGTTCAAATAGATGATTTTGTTTTTTTATCCTATAATATCTTTTGTAAAAATCTTTCTTTAAGGCTTTGGAAATATGGAATTATCTAAACAGGAATTGATCGATAAAATAAAGTTATTAACAGAACAAACATCAATATCAGGGTTGTGTGAAATCCTCGATTTCTTCTTGCAAGGAAACTTGGATGAAAAAATATATTTCGAAGAAAAAAAGATGCTGCTTAATGCGTTGAATAATCTTCTGAAAAATAACAACGGATACATTGCTCTTGCTCAAATAAATCCTATTGTAGGAGATATTGAATATAACTCTAAAAAAGTTATGAAATACATAAACTCGGCAACATCAATAGGCGTTGATATGATTGTGTTTCCTGAACTTACTTTAATGGGATATCCTATCCAGGATACAATAGACAGACATCCTGTTATTGTTGAAGAAAACCTTAAATGGCTCAAGGAAATAGCAAAACTGACAAAAAACACTTATGCGGTAGTCGGCTTTATCGAACCAAGAACCGATGGTAGAGGAAAGAGGTATTATAACTCACTCGCTGTTCTCGGAGAAGGGGAAATAAAAGGTATAATCAGAAAATCTCTTCTTCCCACCTACTCAGAATTCAATGACTACCGGTATATTGAACCATCTCCTGTTGCCGGTAACCAGAGCCCTGAAACACTCGGAAAATTTTCTCCCGACAATGTTGTAAATATGCCAAAAACAAATAACATTCACGGCATATCTTACGGGATATCAGTTTGTGAAGATTGCTGGAATAATGACGAATTTTTCTCAAATCCTCTCTACAAAGAAGACCCCGTTTCAGAACTGTGCAAAGATAATCCGGATGTTTTGATAAACTGCTCAGCATCTCCTTCACGTGCTAAAAAAGAACAACTTAAGCATAATATGTTATCTTTTATATCAAAAAAATACGAAACTCCCGTAGTTTATGTCAATCAGGTAGGGGCAATAGATGACAGTTCTTTTGATGGTGTAAGCAGAGCTTTTGATAAGGATGGAAAACTGTTTGCCCGAGCAAAATCTTTTGAAGAACAATTCATGATAATCAATCCGAAACTTTCTTTCGGAACTGTTTATCCTCTTCCGAAAGGGCTTGAAGAAACATTGACAGAACAGAAGGTATTCACTCTTGATTATGAACCTGATTTAGAAAGAACGTACAAAACTATTATACAGGGTATAAGAGATTATTTCAGAAAAAACGGTTTTGAACGGGCTGTTCTTGGTTTATCAGGAGGACTAGACTCCACTGTCAGCGCTGTTTTGATGGCAGATGCTCTGGGACCTGAAAATGTATTCGGAGTCAGTATGCCATCGAAGATTACGAGTTCTGAAAGCAGGAACGACGCAAGAGATTTGGCAAACAATCTCGGTATAAACTTTGCTGAAACTTCAATAAAAAATATGGTCGTTACGACAAATGACGCTCTCAACGACTTATTCTCTCAGGTGGAAGACAAATGGAGCTGCAGGTATAAGGAAACATTCACTCAGGATAATATTCAGGCTCGTTCAAGAGCTATGTTCTTGTGGGGTGTCAGCAATGAGTTTGCAAAATGTGTACCGATTGCAACGTCTGATAAATCAGAATTATATATGGGATATGCCACAATAAACGGTGATATGTCAGGAGGTTTTGCACCAATAGCTGATGTTCCGAAAACAAAACTCTTTGCCTTTGCCCGCTGGCTCAACAAAAATCGTGCTCAAAAAAATGCAATTCCTGAAGTTATCATCAAAAAGAAGCCAGGGGCAGAGCTTGCAATCAATCCCAAAACAGGCAAGCCGCTTATTGCAGAAGATGCACTTATGCCATATGAGTTTTTGGATGAAGTTATCTGGAGAATAGAAAACAAACATGAGAGTTATTCAGATATGTTGAACTCAGAATTTTTATATGAAAAGAAAACTAACATATCAAAAGAGCAGAAAACTCAATGGCTTGATAAATTTTATCACAGGATGTCGAGAGCTCTCTTCAAATGGACGCTGCTGCCACCATCAGTGATTGTAGAGCCGAGGTCAATATTGAAAGCGGACTACAAACAGCCTGTAACATCTTCTCATATAAACTACAGAGGAGAAAAAGAGGAAGTTATCGCAGAAAAGCTGAAAGATTAAACTATAATAGTTATTCAGATGTACAGTAGTTCATCGGTATGTAAAGACTTTACGTTTGAGTGGTATAAACAGAAAGTTTGATATTTCTTTAGACGGAAGCCAATTACTATAATTTTGTTAATTTCTGTACAAATTAAATCATACTATCTCTAATTAATTTAATAACTTGAGGCTCTATAATTCCCAAAAAATAATTTTCTATATAATTCCATATAGTATCACTGTCAAAGTTATTTTGATATAAGAATGTCATCATAGCAACTGAAATCTTATGCCGTTCAGCAACTTTATTCAAAAGACTATTATTGTAGTATTGTGGTTTTTTTGTAACTTCAAACATTGTTTTTGTTTGGTTAACATATATATAAATTTGACTATCTCTACCACCACTTGCTTTAAACTTTAAATATCCAATAGATTCTAGAAAACCAAGTGCTGTGATAATCTCTTTGTCACTAATTCTATTGTTCCCTCTTGTTATGTACAAAACCCCATTAACAGAATTATCTTTGATATATTGCTTGATATCATCAATCCACAATATAAAGTTTTCTGCAGATCTATTGAATTCATAAGATTCGGTACCATCTTTGAGAGGTCGCGGTTTAATTATTTCTGCTGAGTTCATAGTTTTATTATAGTTTCTTGCATAGTTTTTTATTGTAGAAACTAATATATTTGCTATACTATTTGCTCTAAAGCTTGAAATATTGGCTCTTGAAGCAATACAATCTGAGATATTTTTTTCTGGATTTTTTTCTTTTTCGGATTCAATTTTTAGTTGAACATCATCATATATAGATTTTCTAATTATATATTTTATTGTTTTATAAATTTTATCACTTTTTTCATCTTCAATTATGCTCGTGCTGATACAAGTTGCTGGAACGATTTTATTCAGATTGTATTGTTTTAATTCTTCAGACGATGTGTACAATAAATACTTAAATTTAGGAAACGATAAACTTTTACTATAATCTTTTTCCCATATCGTTTGTAAATTAACAAGATAGATCTTATTACCATAAGAACATTCTCTAAAAGTTGAATATCCGTAACGATTTACAAGACTATCAATTATATTATTGGCAATTTGAAAATATCCTTGAGCAAACAAAGTTGATGGGCGCATGGCAAAAGGAGAAAAACCCATTTTTGATGTATAATCCTTTTGAATCAATAACAATGCGGTTTTTACTTTTGCAATTAATTCTTCTTGTGAAGAATCCCTTGAGCCTTCAAATATATAAGTAAAGTTTTCTGCATCTACAAGCATTTCGTTTCGTTTTTTAGATAGGTGAATGTTACTAATATTTTCATTCTTTAACTTCATTTCAAAAAGCTCATAAACTTTTTCAATAACTTTTATTAATTGGTATTTTTTAACTGTAGATAAGCCATGTAATCTATTTATATGTTGAAAATCGTTTTTCATATGAGAATAAATAGCTTCACCTTTTAATTTAGGATCTCGAGCTGCTCTACCAATTTCTTGTACATAATCGCAAACATTTCCTGTCGGTGCGAAATGACAAACAATCTCTATATCACTTATATCGATGCCCATTCCAAAAGCTTTAGTTGCCAACATTACTAATTTTTCTTTTGTTTTGAATAATTCTGCATTTTCTTTCTTTTCTTCTGATAGCATTGGACCATAGTATTTAGTAACACAATTACCTATCTCCATTATTTTACAGTAGCTGTAAAATGATTCAATAAGAGGGATATTCGGGAAATAAATTAAAGTCTTTTTATCCATTAAACGGGCTCGTTCAATAACCTTTAGTAAAGCTTCAAACTTATCTAGTTGATACTGTGCTCTTTGTTTTTTTGTTGTTAATTCAGATATTTTAATTTCTATATCATCTCGCTTGATATAGCCTAAATATGTAATTGGTTTTCTCATATTTAAACTATCTAAAGTTTCAGTATACATATCTTCTATACCGCCGTATATAGCAGTTGCAGTAAAAGTTGCAACTACAAATGGGTGATGTAAACTTTTTTGTTTTTTTCTTAATTTCTTAATATAATCACCAAGATACCAATAATCAGGTCTGAATTGTTTACCCCAAGTTGTAACAATATGGGCTTCGTCAATAACAATTAAGCCTATTTTTCTGTCTCCTATAATTTGAGATATATCACTTCTTGCTAAAAGTGATTCAGGCGAAAGATACAAAATATGACAATTTCCATTTTTAATATCTTCCATAATTTCTTCTTTTTCTACTTGTGATATATCAGAATTTATTGTTTTTGCATATTTATAAGAAATTTTTTCCAGATTTGAGATTTGATCATTCATCAGACCTATTAATGGAGATATAACAAGAGTTACTAAACCTTTTTCAGCCAAATACATAGCAGGGATTAAAAACATCACAGATTTTCCAGCACCTGTCGGTGCTGTAACAAAGACATCGCTGTAATCTGCATCTTTATCCTCAAGAATCATTTCAACTTGATCAACAATATCACTAATTATCTTTTCTTGAGAAATCTCGTCTACGGTCTTTTTACCTTGTTTAATATCTTTTTGGTTGTATACTTTTAGGTTTCTAAAACTTTTATGCCCCCAATATTCTTCTAAAATTTTTTTAAATCTCGAATTAGATTTATACTCTTTGTATTCTCGTTCAATGTTGTATAAATTAAGATTTGAGAAATTTGTTTGAATTAATTGTATTTTTTTCTTTAGAATGTCTACATCGCCTGAATAACTCTCAATATTTATTGCCAAAGTTTCATTTGTATTTAAAAGTTTTTCAATAATATATAGAAAATCATCCATTTCTTGTATAATTGAAATTTCTTTTATTTTTCCAGCAACAATAGCTTTGCTAGTTAGTTCTTTTAAATTTTCTTCTTCAAAAAGGTTTATGATTGTTATTTTATGATTTTTTAACTCGCTTTCGTCATTATATCTTACGAAATATAATTCATTTATTTGTTTAAAATTTGAATATATTTTGGTATATTTTTCTCCATCATAAATCTGAACACCCGATACATTGTCATCAGTTTCATTATCAAAAAAGTCTTTTAATTGGAGTTTAATATCAATAGGAACATTTATATTTAATGGATATAAATTATGGAAGAGATTATTGTCAATTATATAAATATCATTATATTCCTCTTCTATGAAATTATACAAATATAAGAATTCTTCATACGAAATTAATTTAATGTTTGATTGGTATAAATTTAACCATGACTTTATTGTTCCACTTTGAAACAGATTTTGTAAATTTATATCAGCAAATCTACTTTGATTAATTCCCTTTAAAACAACGATACAATTATCATTTAATTCTATTTTAGATAAACATTGTTCCAATTTTTTATTTATTATTTTATTCATGACAACCTCTTTGTTAAATATTCTTCTAGCTTATATAATATATTGTCTTTTGATAATGAAGATATTCTATATGAATTTTGGCTAGCACAAGAACAAATTTTTTCATATAACACATCCTTATTTGTTTCACCGGGGAATAATTTTATTATTCTTTTTATAATTTCAGAAATTTCTGGTATATAAGAAGCTCCCATTTTATTTTTAAACAAATACCTATTATCTACTTCTAATGTATTAGCTGCAGAAAAGTCTATATATTCTCTTAATCGCTTACTCATATTATGTTTACGGAGTTTTTTCATAGATTTTGCTTCGATTTGTCTGATTCTTTCTCTTGATACACAGAAGCGCTGTCCGACTTCTTCAAGAGTTCTTTGACGACCGTCGTCCAGACCGAAACGCAAACTCAGGACATCTCTTTCTTTTAGAGATAATAAGCAGTTTAATACTTCTGCAAGGTCTTCTCTCAATAATTTATAGGTTATTTTTTCAACAGGATTAGGCACCTTGCTAATAAAACATTCTCCCCCCTCAGAGATGGTATCTAATAATGTGATATCACTATCATTAAAAGCATATGAATCTAAAAATTTAGGATTAATGTAATTGTTTTTTAAATTCATAACCTCTGCTATTGTTTTTTTAGAGAATCCTTCATTTTCTAATATTAAACAAAGATCTTCATCTGATGAATATTTTGTCATAATTTTATTAATTTTGTTAATTGTTTCCCACTTATGAATAGGTAATCTAATTAAAAAACCCGTATTCATAATCTCTCGCCGTAACACTTGATTGATCCAGAAAGTTGCATATGTTAATAAATTATAACCTTTTGCTGGGTCAAATCTTTTACAACCACATATAAATCCCATGCCTGCTATTTGATATAAGTCTTCTTTTGATAAATTATGATTATAATAATCACTAACTTGATTGGCTTTTTTTATAATATACTTCTGATTTTTCTTAATCAAAGTATTTAAAACTTCATCTTTTTTTGTTCTTTGGTATAGTTCGACTAAATATTCATTAGACACATTTTTATACTGATTTAATATCTTTTTATTTTTTACAGATGTGCTTTTATAGATATCCTCTTTTTTATAATCTTCTTCATAAGGATCCTTTGTACTTTTTTCATCCACAAGTTCAATATTTAAATCAAATAGTAAATCACAAACAGCATATTTTTCCTGATTTTCCAATGAAGAAAAAAGACTTTCAAAATCAGAATAAGTTAATTCTTTCTTTGAGTTAAGATGTGGCTTAATAACTTTAAATATTAAATCTTTATTCATACACCCAACCCTATTTACATTTATTTTAGCATGAATAATACATCTATATTTGTCGTTTTATGAAACATTTTCTCTTTTTTTAGATTATCTGATTAAACTCATATGTATTGTTGTATTTCCTGATATAAATCAAAAATGACAAAAATATTATGTTTTCTCCAACTATTAATTTTGAGCAGTATGTTTCAACCCCTCTTTAGAAAAATGCTCTTCTCCGCATTGAAGACATACATAACCATCATGTGAGCCTAAATTCAAACTGCTTGTTATTTTTAATCCGCCTATTTATATATTGTTCGATTGTCAAAATTACTGTATAATTCGTGATATGGAGAAAGAAATTGAACTGAGAATACAAAATCTCATACAACTGAGAACAAACCTGTATACTGCCTTAATAGTTTTAATAGGCGGTGTTTGCGGTGTAATTCTGACTGTTTTTAATGATACAAATTCATATACGATATTTTTTAAGGTAATATTTCTTGCTGCAGGTATATTCTTGATGTGGTTAATATTATCAAGCTTGAAAAAAATGTCTGCAGAATTAAATAAATATCTTTATTCAAAGGAGAAATAATAATGCTGAATGTTATCTTGTTTGTGCTTCTTATTGGGCTTGTATCCTGTATGGTAAAATTTGGTATTGATACTTATCAGTCTGTGACCAATCACGAATAAAGTCTTAACCTATTAAAACTAACTTATACGAATTAGCAGCAACTCGCAGATTAATCCCTCCGTCAACACTAATCTTATCATCAGCTTTGTCAATTGCATCCTGAACTTTTTCCCAGTTTTTAGGATTTGCAAGAAACTGTCTTTTATATCCGGTTGCTGCTTCAAGAACAAGCCACCAGTGCGCTGTTTCATGGATTATTGTAGACTCATCCGCATTTTTATATAGTTCAATGAACTTTTCTGCAGGCAAATATGCCCCCTTAACTTTATGTATCTTTTTAGCTTCACGATTACCGGGAAAAAGATTCTGCTGCTCTTCCTGAAATTTTGGTATACTCTTTCCTGACTTTAGATTTTTATAATCATTATTGTACCTTCCAATGAGCTTGGTCTTGAAAAAGTCTTGAATATTTGATATACTATAATTGACGGTATCAAGTTGCTGAGAATTTTCAAGGCGTTTCTGATTACCGTCATTTTTTGTATCTGTTGAATTAATTGAATAAATTCTCAATGCACCGTTATCTTTGCCGACAATTTCAATCAGATAGTCTCGACCTTCAATACTCACAATGTTTGCATATCGTTTAACTTTCATTGACGTATCATTTTTAGCATCACTGTGAGATAGTATAAGATGAGAATTTTCAAAAATTTCTTGAATATTATTCAAAATAATTATTTTATCAGTATAGTTTTTATCAAATCTATAAAAATTAGATAGTGATTTCTCAATCGTTTCTTTGTTTATAACGCTTTTCTCTTGTGTATTTTTATTTACGGTTTCTATTTTAGCACCGTTTCTCAAATTAAGAATTTTAATTAAACTTTTCTTATTGTCTGAAGGTTTATTAGAAATCACAAACGGCAGATTGGAAGATATTTCCTGTGGAGTTATTTTATCAACCTTAATATCTTCGTTCATTTCAATATCTATTTTTTTACCCGTAACCTGATTATTTATATAATTATATTCATCGTGTTTCTTTGAGCTTTGATAATAAACCTTTCCATCTGCTCCTGCTACACCTTTTAACATTTCATCAATCGTTATCTGATCAGGATTGAGATTGCTATTAGAGTTTGCTATACTATTATCAGATGGCGGCTTCATTAAACTGCCCTGTTTGTTTACAGGTGAATGTGTGGAAGCCGTCATTTTCTTATCAATAATCACATCATATACATCTGCGTTTAATATATTAAATATATCTTTACTTCTGTTATTTTCTGCAGTAATTCTGACAGTATAAACATCATTATCTATTTTTACCGGAACATAAAATCTCAAATAATTATCAACATTCGGCATTACTTTTTTATTTCTGTTCGGCTCGCTATCAATTAATACTGAATTTTTTATCAAATCAACAATATTATTTACAACAGTATTTCTAGCACCTTTATGTTGAGTTTCAACTTTGCTTGATGCCGCTATATGGTCCGGAATAAAAACATCTCTTTTTCCAACTCTTTTTGAACGTCCGATAAATGAAAATAATGCTTTCTTGTCCTTTGATTGAAGAGGCTTGCTATTTATTAGAGATTGTATATATTTGCTCAAATCTTTTTTTGATAAAGTTGAATCATTTGGAAATTTAGAACTCAAATCAATAATATCAACTTTTTGAAAGGGGTTTATCCCTGACACCATAGCACTTTGATAAAAAATATTATTAGGGTTTAATTCCGATTTTATATATGATATAATATTATTTGAACCCTGGCTATGGGAAACTACAGAATTAGCACTATTGCTAATGGGAGCCGTTGGTTGGCTGGACGGCATCATAGATGGGTTCTTTCTTTTGTCTTTTTTTCCGATTTCTTCAACAAAAGCTATAGCTCCGTTTTTAGTGGTTTTCATCGCTGTACAAATTAAATTATCGTACCTGTTTATACCGATAACCAGCGCATAATAATTTCCGGATTGGGTTTGGATTCCCACTTTATAATTATTTATACTGAAAGAATTTTTCTCTTCAGTTTTTTTTGCAATAAAAATATTATCAATATTATCTTCAATTTCCGTCCATTCATCCGGAGATAATTTATGTTTTTTATCATGTTGTATAACATCGGCAGGAACACTCAATTTTTTATTTTTTATCTGTCTTTTTTCATTTTTATGTTCTTTAATATTATTCTGTACAGATTGTACAAAATCTTTCATTGAACCAAATTTATCATTCTTATGCATAGCTGCACTTTGATAATAAACTTTAGACCTACTCAACAATTCATAAGCTCTCGGTGCCTCTTCTTCCTTGAAATTATCCTTGAGCAGATTGTCAAGAATTTCTATATCTCGAAGCAGAACATTGACATGCTCGCTGTTTTTATAATCCTCAGGAATCGAATTAAATTCTTCAATGAGCTCATTCATCCTGCTCTCTATCTGAGATGATTTATAACCGTTTCCATCATTGTCAATATAAACATACCCCTTCAACTCCCCTACAGACGGCAAATATTCTTCAACCAGCTCATCAATATTGCGGTTAGATTTTTCTGCAAGCTTTGATAACATTAGCAAATTTTTTTCTTCATCGATTTTATAATAATAACTCAGAGAGTTATTGATAGGGAAATTATGCGAATAAGTCCAAATAGCAATGTTTATGCTGCCAATTTCGGGAGAGCGTTAACAACAGAAGAGAAAAAGTCATATTCAAATTTGATTAAAGACTCAAAATCTGCCTTGGGAACAGAAGATACAACGGCGATTATTTTTGATTTCAATGTTCCATCAGAACAGGGATATAATATCGGAATAGGCTCAACATTCTCCGAGTCTATGCAAAAATTTACAGATTTTCTCAAAACAATGGTCGGTATAACTTCCATTCAGCTGCAGCCGCAGGGGAAAATTACACCAACTAATAAATCGCCTTATTCTGGAACGAATTATGCTTACGGTGAGCATATTATAGACTTAAGAAAATTAACCCTGCCTGAATACGGCGAGTTATTAACATTAGATGATATTCAAAAAGCCGATGAAGACTATTCGAAAGATAAACAGACAAGAGAATACAAGACTGATTATGATTATGCCCTCAATGTACAGGAAGCTTTGTTGAAGAAAGCTTATGCTGCTTTTTTATCAAATGATAAACTAAAAGCTGATTTTGAAATCTTCAAATCAGAAAATTCTGACTGGCTTCAGAAGAATGGATTATTTGCAGCCTTATCAAAGCATTATTCTACACAGGATATTTCAAAATGGAAAGAAAAAGACAGACTCCTATACAGCTCCAAAACACCTGAATCATCAAGAAATCAACGAATATCGGAAATAGAAAAAGAGTACTCTGATATTATTGATTTTGAAAACTTTAAGCAGTTTATTGCAGACAAACAACAACAGGATAGCCGTAAGTCATTGAATGCTGAAAATATAAAGCTCTATGGCGATTGTCTGATAGGCTTTTCTCAAGGCGAAATGTGGGCAAACATAGATTGTTTCAGAAAAAATTTATACTATGGAGGTCCAGACCCCGGGTGCCCGGAAACAAATAATATCCAGGCCTGGGGATTGCCTGCGCTTGACTATACAAAACTCGGAGAATGCGGCGAAGATGGCGACTTATCAAAACTTGGCGAAGTCGGAAAATTTTTATACGATAAATATTCCACATTTTTCAAACGTTATGACGGAATAAGAATGGATGCCGCATGGCAGTTTGTGACACCGTTTATTTATCAGGCAGTAAACGGGAATTATGAAGAGTTCAAATTGCCTGAAATAAATTTTACCATATTTAATATTATGAAAGCTGCCGCAAAAAATACTCTCGGTGATAAGTTTGACGAAAATAATCCCGATAATATTATGCTCGAACTTGTCGGGATTTCTGCAGGTAAGAGCAGGGAGGTGACGCTGAATACTTATCCTCATCTTTACACAACAGCATACGCTGAATATGATGAAACACCTGAAAAATTTCGGAAAAAAGGATATAAAGACGGTAAATTTTATGTCGGAGTAGGATGCCACGACAATGATTCACTTGTAAATATGGCTAAAGATACTCATAAAAGAAATCTGCATATCTCAGGGATGAAGCGTGATTATGATTTGGATACATCAAAACTTGCGTTTGAAGATGAAGGCTATCAGGCTCAATGCAAAGAACAAAAAATACAGGAAGATTTTAGGACAGCAAAACTTGCTGAAATTTATACAACTCCAAAACAGTTCTTTACTCTTCCTGATATGTTCGGGATGTCAGAGCGTGTGAATATCTCAGGTAAAGCCCATCCTGATAACTGGACTGTCAGAATACCTTCTGATTATGAAAGATTCTATTTCTCCCAGCTCGCAAAAGGTTACGGGCTGAATCTTCCAAAAGCTCTCGCTAATGCCATGGAAATGAAAAATGTTGATAATCCTGAATTAATCAACAAATGCAATGAAGCTGCAGAGATTCTAAGAAGCGACGGCCCAATGACAACTCAGGACGCTGATGAGGCTGCAAAAAAAGGTGAGCTGAAATCTCATTTTGAGTATCAGTTACCTGGGGCGGGCAAATAGGGGGCAAGAATAAAAAAAGGATTTTAAGCAAAATCTTAAAACCCTTGATATACTTGGTTGCGGGAATAGGATTTGAACCTATGACCTTCGGGTTATGAGCCCGACGAGCTACCAGACTGCTCCATCCCGCGATGAACTTCTGTACAATTATTATTAAATGCTAAAAAACAAAAATCAACCCCTTTGTTTGGAATTCCACAGATACTATAAAAGTCTGTCATTCTGAGGTCCTTACCCCGAAGAATCCTTTTTGTTTAGATACTTTGCTAACGCTCAGTATGACGTTATTTGGAAAATTTTGGGATGGAATTTGTTATATAAATCCATTTTGTTTTTTATATAAAAATAGACCGCTTATATAAAGGAATTATCATTCCTGTTGAAATTGCTTTTCTAATCTGCTATACTGACGTTTAGCTATCGACTATGGATATGCCACCTGCTTTCAGGGATACCTATAGATACGGTCGACATTAGGGTTGCCGGTATTGGGTAGGTATTGCACCTGCAGAGTGACTACCGGCAATTTCCTTTCTCCCCTTGAATATGTTCTAAAAAAACAGATAATAAAGAAAAACAAAACATAAAACCAGAGTTTTTTGATGAATAACGAACTGAATGATATATTTCTTGAACTTGCAAAAATTCCATCTCCTTCACTGAGAGAGGATTCAGTTGCGAATAAAATTATAGAAATTCTTACAAACTCAAATATCAATGCGAAGAAAGATACCTTTGGCAATGTCATTGCCAAAATAGCTCCGACATCAGAGATGAATAAACCTCTTCTTCTCTCTGCTCATATGGATGTTGTCGGCGATGACTCACCTGTTGTTATTCACAAAAGTGATGACGGGAAATTCTTTGAAACTGATAAAAAACGAACTCTCGGCGCTGATGATAAAGCTGGTGTTGCTGCAGCAATAATGCTTGCTAAATATGTCTCAGAAAATACAGAACGCTCTCATGGAGGCTTGGAACTTGTTTTTACAAAAGATGAAGAACATGATATGAGCGGCATACACAACTTGCAATTTAATTCTCTTGAGTCTGAATATGTACTTGTTCTTGACTCTGATAGACTTGCAAGACTCGAAATCTCAGGTGCAAGCTATACAAAACTGGACCTCGTTGTTACAACCCCGAAAGGCGGACACTCGGGACTGGATATCGCTGATAAAACAAGACTTAATGCAGCCAAATTGATAGCCGAGTTGATTTGCCAAATTCCGCAGGGCGTTTATAAAAAAGATGAATACGGTGTTGTTACATCAATAAACATAGGTTCGATAATCGGAGGAGGCGTCGAATCAGCAATCAGCAATCTTCCTGCAAATATCCCTTCAAATGAGTATACTGACTATATTGCAAGAAATTCCATGTCTAACCTGATTAATCAAAGGGCACAGGCGCATTATTCCATCAGAAGTTCTGAGGAGGCAGCTGAGCAGATGCTTATCGAAGAAATAAAAAATATTGCAGCAGATTTCAACCGCAAATATGACGGTCTTGCACGCTGTGAAATAGAAGTATCAGAACATCTCAAGGCCTTTGAAAAATCTGATGATGAATATCTCATCGAAACAGCAAAAAAGGCGTCTGCAATGACCAATATTCCGCTGAGCATAGGCTCATTTCATGCCGGTGCTGAAACACATATTTATGCGAATGAGAAGAACAAATACGGCAAAATATTTAAGCCCGTTCTGCTTGGGGTTGCTGATATTTACAATATGCACTCGCCTGAAGAGAAAATTGATATCGCATCTTATGAGAAGGGTTACAAGTTTTTGAAAGCGATGTTTGAGGAGTTTAATTCATAATATTTCAATTTTGAAAAAAAGTTACTATGTCCATAAAAATACCTTAATTATTTATTTTCCCTGTTCTTTTGCTACACATTCGATAGTATTTTTTGCATATTTTGAAGCCATATTATACTCTCCTTATTTATTATTTTTCAGGAATATATAGTTCTATTCTTTTTGGTTCTAAATAGTTGCTACCATATAAAAGGACTCGTCCATCATCAAGCAAAATAGCCTTATCATTGACTCTTCCGTAGTTCATTTTTTTTATCACTTTAGATATGCCTGTCTTTGGATTATAAATTTCGGCATCTTTTTTTTCTAAGACTGTATCACCTAATTTTCTTTCTTCTGCCTTATCTTCCCCTCCGAAAACTAAAATATTTCCATCTTTCAACTCTATCAAACCAAATGTGAACAGATCACTCCCTCCTCGAGGAATAAGCAAATGTCCTCCATCTTTATATTCTTTTTTATTAATGTCATAGATGACAATTTCTGAAATGTTGTATTCTTTAAAATAATATAAATATGATTGATGATTGTGAGAATGTTTGGGCAGTTTGAATGTCTCAAATGTAGTATCAGGACCTACAAAAAATAATATTTTATCATCACTTAATTTTAAATGTTGTTTATACTTAATAAGACGCCCTGTTTCTGAAAAAATATTCTTTTCAGGGTCATAGATAGTATATTTACCTGAATAAATAATAAATACCCGTCCGTCTTTAAGGAGAAATGCATCTACTACATTATATATAGGAGTAGTATTGTTGACCAAAGAAAAGGTTTCTGTTTCCGGATTATAAATTTCCATCCTGCCGGCTCTTGTACTCATTCCTTCATCAGCAATTCCTATAGGTATCTTTCGATCACGTGGAGTTTTTCCACCCATTATCAGGACATTTCCGTTTTTCAACAGTACAAGTTTTGTATCGAATCTTCGTATATTTAACTTTCCTTTGGTATATTCAAAAGTTTCCGTTACAGGATTATATATCTGACCATGCATTGATTGTTCGTACTCTGCAACACAATCATTATACTTTTTCATCAACTCCGGATTCTTTTTCAGATAAGGAAGTAATAATTTTTCTCTTTCATCTTCATATAGTGAAGCATACTCCTCAAGATATACCTGTCTTCTTAGATTTCTTATTTCCGAATCTGTTAGAGTTGATTCAACTATTCTGTATTTTTTCAATCTTTTTTTAAATAAATCATCCGCAACTAATGAATATAGCTTAAGTTCATCAGTCGGTGCATCTTCTATAGCATTTGGTCCTACAAATAATACTCTCCCATCTGCTAATGATACTGATGATACAAGCCCTATACCCTTTTTAGCCAGTACTGTTTTTCTGAAAGTATCTGTTTTGGGGTCAAAAATAATATTACCAACTTCTCCATAGATTAATATTTTTCCATCATTCACCTTTCTGGCACTTCCTGCTACAGGAATATTACTATGTAGTTTTTTAAAATATCCGCCTTTTTCTTTTGAAGAATATGCACAATTTGATAGGGTTATACTTACTAATAAAATTAGTAATAATAATAGAACTTTCTTCAAAAACTTCTTGTACACTCAGACATACCCCTAAAAAAACTAAAAGTATAAATTATTTTAGCATATTTTTGCTATCCTTGTCATTCAAAGGGAGAAAACTCGTCAACAAAGATATTTTGCTTCGCTCAGAGTGACAAGGCGGGGGGTTGTTTGCTCACATCCACGTCTTTTTCTGCCTCTGTTTATCGTTGAGTCTATGCAGAAGAGTGACAGGATATTTCTCTTTCAAACATAGTCTGGTTGTAGATATGATTACGAAATCGGAATTTTTTTGTTGAAACTCTGAGGAGCTATGCGACTTTTCAGAGTTTCAGAAGAAAAATTCGAGATTTCGTTTCTGAGGCGTTTTTTCTTTCTTTGGTTGCGTTTCTTTCTTTTTGCCTGCAACAAAAAGAAAGAAATGAACAAAATACCAGGTCGCTCTATTTTAGTCGCCGCCTCAAAAAGACTCTTCGCTTCGCTCAAAGTGACAGTAAAAAAACACCTGTGTTAAATATGCTACGTATTTCTGAGTCTGAAAGCTGAAGCAAGAATCCCTCGCAATAAAAAATTTATTCCTGAATCAAATCATCGCTCATATCAAAGTTTGCATAGACATTTTGAACATCATCATGGTTCTCAATTGCATCCATCAGGCGCAAAAGAGTCTGTGCAGTTGAGGGATCTGTGATTTCAATAGTATTTTCAGGAACTCTTGTGAACTCAGCCCGATGATATTTATATCCGGCTTTCTCGAGTTCCTCGGCAACAGCCTGAAGAGTGTCTGTTGTTGTAACTATTTTGTAATCCTCATCTTCTTCCTGAATATCTTCAGCTCCTGCATTGATAGCATCCTCAAATAGTTTGTCGAAATCGCATCCGTCTTTTGAGATAAAGATTTCTCCCTGTGGTTTGAACATCCAACCTACGCAGCCTGATTCTCCGAGGTTACCGTTGAATTTTCTGAAATAACTTCTGATATCTCCGACAGTTCTGTTTCTGTTGTCGGTCATCGCTTCTATGAAAATGGCAACACCGCCAGGACCGTAGCCTTCATAAGAAATTTCTTCTATATTATCTGATGAACCAGAGCCTTGAGCTTTTTCGATGGCTCTTTTGATGTTATCATTCGGCAAACCTGATTCTTTAGCCTTATCGATAGCTGTTCTCAACCTGAAGTTGCTATCAGGATCAGGGCCGCCGATTTTGGCAGCTACAGTGATTTCTCTTGAAAATTTTGCGAAAGCAACACCTTTTTGTGCATCTATTTTGGCTTTTTTATGTTTAATGGTTGACCACTTTGAATGTCCTGACATAGTTTTTCCTCTATTTTGTATCTGATAAGTTTTATTTTAATATAAAATTTTACATTTCACTATTTGATTGTTAAAATTTTTAAGGAAAATAAACTCGGGGAGTAAAGAGATGAACGAAGATATAAAAAAAGCGCTTGATTATTTTCAGAAGATGGAATATGAAAAAGCTCTTGAAATTTTTGAAAAACTGCTTCAAGAAGAAGAAAATGCAGGGCTTTTGAATAATATCGGAACATGCTATTTCAAACTCGGTAATCTTGATAAAGCTCTCGAGTTTTATCAAAGAGGGTTAAAAGCCGATAGAGAACTCAAACAACTCTATAAAAACATCTCAGATATCTATGTTGAAAAAGGTGATGTCATGAGTGCAATAGGTATTCTTCAAGACGCAGTATCAGCAATGCCTGATGAAGATTATCTCAGATATGCTCTTGCAAAACTTTACATCAAAGACTGTCATCAGGATATAGCCGTTGATGAGCTTCAAAAAATACTCGACCACAATCCTGATAATCTTGAAGCAAAATATGAACTTGCAAAGATTTATTATGACGAGGGTTCTTATGAAGAAGCAGCTGAGTATTATGAAAGCATTAGTGAGAAACTTGAGAACGCGGATATCTTTTTCTGGCTTGGTGAGTCTTATGCAGCAGCAGGCAACCTTGATAAGGCAATATTTGCTTATCTCCGTTCAATTTCAAAGAACGAGATGTATTATCCATCATATAAAAAACTCGGATTATGCTATATGGCTCAGGATGATAAAGTCAGCGCAGCAGAGTTTTTCGAAGACTATCTCAAGTTTGATACTCCTGATGTAAAAGAAAGAGAAGAAATAGAAAAAATTCTTGAAAAACTTAAGTCTTAAATGAGTTGAAAGTTTTGCAATATTTTGCAATACAGCATCTCTCACAGAGCGGTCTTTGAGGTTTGCAGATATTCTGCCCGTGAGTAACCAGGATTGTGTTTATATCTAACCAGTATTTTTTCGGGAGTTTTTTCCTCAACTCCATCTCTGTTTCATCAGGAGTTTTTGTACTTACATACCCGAGGCGGTTTGATATCCTGTGAACATGAACATCAACGCATATTGCAGGAATTTGAAAACCTTTTGCAAGGGTGAGGTTTGCTGTTTTGCGTCCGACGCCGTTGAATTTAACAAGCTCATCGATGTCTGAAGGAACTTTTGAGTCGTATTTTTCGACTAATTCTTTTGATAATTCAATAATCTGTCTTGCTTTATTTCTGTAAAATCCGACAGGGTATATAGCTTGAGATAGCGTTTCTTCCTCCATCGAAGCAAAATCTTCCGGAGTTCTTCCGAGTTTAAGCATCCTGAGGGTCGCAGGATATGTTGTCTCATCTTTTGTGCGAAGACTCAAGATGCAA
Organism: Candidatus Gastranaerophilales bacterium; assembly: GCA_944323485.1. Lineage (GTDB taxonomy): Bacteria > Cyanobacteriota > Vampirovibrionia > Gastranaerophilales > CAJFVJ01 > Adamsella. Next base: position 156,571 of record CALUSR010000004.1, on the reverse strand, counting down.
GATATCAGTACCAAAAAAGGATCGTGGACATCTTCCATGTATTTGACAAATTCACTCCGAGGTGAGTCTTCTTTTTTCAAAAGTTGTATTATTTCATCAATTTTCATGTTCTTTATTATAAGCCAAACAGAAGTTTATTTCTCTTAAAATCCGAGAAATTTTCTATTCTCTCTTTGACCCCGAATTTTTTTTCACCGCTCAGTTGTTTGCTCTTATCTCCGACTACCGCAATAATCTCCCCAATTCCAGCTCTGCAGGCTGATTCAATCCCGAGGATTGCATCTTCAAACACTATGCAGTCTTCAGGTTTTGTTTGAAGGATTTTTGCTGCTTTTTCATAGATATCTGGCTTGGGCTTACCCTCGAGTGTGCCGTCGTCGTAGACAATTTTATCCAAATCAAACCATCTCTCAAGATGAAGCATCTCGACATAAAAATCAACATTCATACGATTTGAAGCCGTTGCAATGGTTCGAGGTATTTTATTATCTCTGAGATAGTTCAAAAAGTCTTCTGCTCCTTGAATCAGATGAAAATTTTTATCTTCACGGCATAGCTGCTGGTAGATAAGTTCTTTTTCTTCCGAGAATTTTTCAACATCACTCTCTGAAAGTTTTCGATTTGTAATATATTCGAAAATAGCTCTGTTTGTTCTTCCATGAATGTTTTTTTCGAGTTCTTCATCAGAAAAAGGAGTATCTCTGTATTTTGATGTAATAATCTTCCACGCTCTGTCATGATTTTTTGTGTCAAAAACAAGCGTACCGTTAAAATCAAAAATTACACTTTTATATCTTTTCATTTTCTTACCAGCCTGAGTTATGCTTATATCCTTATTCTTATGTAGTCAATAAATTTATCAGGATCTTTATTCCATTCATAAGTCCATTTTTTTGCAATGATATCAGCTTGAGTCTGTCTGTGAGAAACAAGTTTTTCAATCGGAGTTAAATATATGCTCTCATCCCTATATCCTCCCTCTTCTGCCTGTTTTTTGAGAGATTTTTTTGCAATATCAACAAGATTATTTGCAATATCAAAGAGATTTACTCCCATAAAATTCACGTTCAAACCTATATGAGGGAGAGATTTTCGAAGGATATTAATTGTTATCCAGTTGAAATCTTCAACAGTAGAGAATGCTTCGTCTATAGATTCTTTATCGTACATAAGCCCTTTCCATAGAGCAAAAAACGAATACATCAAATCAGTATTCTGGCAGTCACAGTTTCTTATTTCGATAACATCTTTAAGACGGACATCAGGAAAATATAAGCTCATATGCATAAACCAATCGTCCATATCAACTTCGCCGCGATTCAGAAGTTCCTTGAACGTTGATTTTGAGTTTTTACCCGTTTTTTGATTGTATATGACAGGTTTTGCAAGAAGCAGATTGCAGTAGTTTTCAAAAGAGTACTCGAGTTCTCTATGGAACAGCCTGCTGTCAATCAGTCCGCATCTGTTTTCATCCACATGCAGCCAGGCATTTGTTCTGCAGGATCTGTAATTTGAGAGTTTGCCGCCTCTTATCGGCGAGTTTGCAAACATGGCACTGACTATCGGTGATAAGAAAGTGGCGCATCTGAGTTTATTTATGGCGTCTTCTTCTGAAGAATAATCAATATTCACCTGAAGACCTGCCGTTTCTCTCATCATAATTTCTGCATTTGTGCCGATTGATTTAAAATAACTGTCCATAAGGCGATATCTCATCTTTGGAATAAGATTGATGTTCTCATAAGTTGAAAAAGGCTGTATGCCGTACCCGAGCCACAGAAATCCCATATCATCAGCTATCTCATCGGTAAGCATATTATAACTGTCTATTTTGGCTTTGCACTCATGAATTGTTTGATATGGCGCAAGACTCAGCTCAACCTGAGCTCCCGGTTCGAGAGAAAGTTTTTCATTCTCAGTTTGCAATCCAAGGAGATGTTTATTTTCCGTTATGTCTTCAGCGTTGATTTTTTCTTTAAGTTTTTTCAGGTACTCTTTGATTTCTTTATATTCAACAGCTCGATAGTTTTTTTTCTTTACCGCAAGTTTTTCATATTCTACTCCTATTTTGAATTTATCAGGAGATTTTATTCCGCTGTAGAAAATCTCGCAGAGTTGTGATTTATGTGTAATAATTTTGTTCTTTTCAAGAATTTCTTTCATATATTGCCGGCTTTTATTTATATTGTTATTATAAGTTATTTTTATCGTAAAATATTATTTGTTTACATTATCCTTGCGGGGGCTGATATGGATTATTTCTCAAGGGCGAGAAGTTTCCGGACAAAAAAGAAACTCGGACAAAATTTTTTGATAAGCGGGCAGGTAATCAACTCTATTATCAAATATGCTAACCTCTCAAAAGATGATACAGTCCTTGAAATAGGTCCCGGGATAGGCTTTGTTACCGAAAAAGCGGCACCTGAAGTCAAAAGACTAATTGCAGTCGAAATTGATAAAGATGCCATAGACGTCCTCTCTGATTTGCCCTTCAATAATATTGATATTATAAACAAGGATATTTTACAAACCGACTTTTCTCTGCTTGTTGAAGAACGTGTAAAAATAATTGCAAATATCCCATACTATATAACATCACCGATTTTGGTGCATCTGCTCGGGGAAATCGATGAACAAACAAACAAAAACAGAAACCTGATTTCAGAAATTATTCTTATGGTGCAATATGAGGTGGCAAAGAGGATTGTCGCGACAAATGAAAGTCATTCAAAGGATTATGGTCTGCTTTCGATTTTGTGCAATTTTTGGGCAGAAACAGAGGTGCTCGAGAAAGTGCCAGCTTCTGCTTTTTATCCGAAGCCGAAAGTCGACTCGGCTCTTGTTCGGCTGAGAGTAAGAGAAACTCCGCTCTTTAAGCTTGATGACCCTAAAAAATTCAGAAGAGTAATAAAAGGAGCTTTTGCAATGAGGAGAAAAACTCTTGTGAACTCTCTTTCTTCTTCAGGATTTTCAAAGGAGAGAATAAAATCGGCACTCGCTGAATTAGGCTTCAGCGAAAATATCAGAGCGGAAAATTTATCGATAGAAGATTTCAAAAACTTAGCGCAAAAGTTATAGAGGTGTCTTATGCAAAGTATAAAAGTGAAAACTCCCGCCAAAATAAATCTTACACTCGAGATTCTCAACAAACGCCCTGACGGCTTCCACAACATCCAGAGTATTATGCAGGCTGTAAGTTTATTCGATTTTCTTACAATCAACATCGAAGATAGTGAAGAAAACAAAATTTCAATCTCCGGCAACAGTCGTGAAATTCCGTATGACTCGAGAAATATTGCTCATAAGGCGGCTGAATTGTTTTTTGAGAAAACTGGCATAAGCGGAAAAAATGTTGATATATACATAGAAAAACATATCCCTGTTGAAGCGGGGCTTGCAGGCGGCAGTTCGAATGCAGCAGGCGTGCTGCATGGCTTAAACAAGATTTTCGGACTTCCTCTATCAGGAACGGAGCTTTCTGCTCTCGCTGCTCAAATCGGCTCTGATGTAAGTTTTTGCCTGTTCGGCGGTGCAAAACTTGCCTCAGGACGGGGAGAAATCCTTGAACGTGTCGAATCAGCCGATTGTGACATTGTTATAGTAAAGCCTGATGATGTATCAATATCAACCAAAGAGGCTTATCAAAAATTTTCGGAGTTAGAAGAAAAACCAAAGACGAATAATACGCTAAAAGTTTTTATGGCACTGAACAGGCATGAAGATATATCTCATCTGCTTTTGAATCACTTTGAGCTGCCGATATTGAGGGATTATCCGAGGATAGAAGAAATCAAGAATCTGTTAATTTCTTCCGGGTGCAAAAATGCTCTGATGTCAGGAAGCGGCTCATCTGTGTTCGGGATTTTATCTGATGAGTTCTCAATGCCAGAGATAGAAAATGCAAAACATTTTGTTGTGAAGACCGTAAAACATGGCGTTACGACGCAGGTTTAGTAAAATTTTCAGATGGAGCGGACGACGAGGCTCGAACTCGCGACGTCAACCTTGGGAAGGTTGCATTCTACCACTGAATTACGTCCGCATTTGTTACGCTAAAGATTATAGCACAATCATGTTGTTTGGGTATAAAATGTTGTATAATATTTATAATATTACTTATACTTGTTAGGAATATGTTAAGAGAAATTTACAGATTATTTTTACTGATTTTAATAATTTTTCTGGTATCAACAGGATATTCTTTTGCTGAAGAAAAATGGTATTTCAAAACACTGCGTGAAGATATTATTAGGTACGATTATGCAATAAAATTAAAAGATGGCAGGTTCTTGTGCCCTAGAGGGATACATGCGGATATCTTTGATTCAAAAACAAATACATTTAAAAAAACAGCAGATTTTAAGCTTGCTCCAAGCTTACATGGGAAGTCTTCAATATTATTGGAAGATGGAAAAGTACTTTTTATTGATCCTTATATTTATCCATCTTGCTCTGATAAACTTGACTTATATTCATTAATTTCTGATGATTTATTTAAAAAGAAATTGAAAAAATACAGAATAGTTGAATCAACTCTAACAGTTTCAGAAATAAGAGAGTTTAGGAGACAGGTGTATGAAAATGAGTATTTTACACGATATGAACATGAAAGAGAAAAACTATTCATGCCTTATCTGAAGAAAAATCCGGAGTTGCTGAAAAAGTATAATGATTGTGTTGCAAGGTATGAACAGTCAATGTATGGACAAATATATGACCCGGTAACAGAAACTTTTGAATTTACAAAGGGAAAGTTAAATATACGCAGAAGAAATGCAAGGCTTGTATTATTGAAGAACGGAAATGTTCTGATTATGGGAGGATTCATTCCAAGAGATAAGAGACTACCTATAGGAGTTAGCGATGAGGTAAATGAAAGAGCAACCCAAATGGAAGTTTATAATCCTAAAACTCAGACATTCTCTTTGATTCCGAGATTTTTAAAAAAAGATGATCCGATAATCTGGAGTGGTTATGAATTTCTTCTTAATGATGGAACAATCTATTATTCCCTTGGAAAAATTTATGACCCTGAAACAGATTTATATAAAAAAAGTGTAAAACTGGAAGGGTATGGACCTGTAAAATTAGATGATGGAAGAATTGTTTCTCTGGATTTTATGACATCTGAGATAAAAGTTACCAATCCTATAACCGGAGAAATTTCAACACTTGGAAAAATATTAATTCCCAGAAGCAATTATGGATGGAGTATGTTGCCATTAAATAACGATAAAATACTTATATATGGAGGTATAAATGATTCATGGTCTAATCCTTTTATGGGTAGTGTAGAAGAAAATAGAGTGGAAATTTTTGATATAAAAACAGGTAAATCTTCCGTTATCAGGAAGTTTATTATACCTCCATCTTATATGATATATGACGCATTTTCGCTTGATAACGGCAGTGCCCTTATTATATCTACAAAGGGAATCGAATTGCTTTTTAGAAAATAAACACAAAAAAAGACCTGTTCTAAAGAACAGGTCTTTTAAAAACTGGGGCGGAAGGATTCGAACCTCCGGAATGGCTGGACCAAAACCAGCTGCCTTACCACTTGGCGACGCCCCATTGCGTCTGTGACATTTTTCATTTTATTAACACCACAGCTCAATGTCAAGTACCATATTTATATTTTTCTTCTCTCACGCTAGAATATAAAAATGAACAATATAGCAATAATCGGCGCAGGCCCTTCAGGTGCAATGGCTGCTATCATAGCATCAGAAAATGCCGCAAATCAAATTACATTATTCGATAAATCTTCTCCGCTGCAAACACTTCTTTGCACAGGCGGGGGTCGGTGCAATTTGTCTTATGCAGAATTTGACAACAGAGAACTTGCAAAATTTTATCCTAGGGGTGAGAAATTTCTTCTTTCTGTTTTCTCGCAGTTTTCTGTTGAAGATACCGTTGAATTTTTCAAAAACCTGGGTATCGAAACTTATATTCAAGCAGATAACAGAATTTTTCCTGAGTCAAACAAAGCATCAGATATCAGAGATGCTCTTCTAAAGGCGCTCAACAAACCGAATATAAAAACAGAAAAAATATCAATATCGGATGTCGAATATTCAAACAACAAATTCCATCTGACCGAGCAAAACGGCAAAACAATGGAGTTTGACAGTCTTGTAATCTCAACAGGAGGACGAGGAGAAGGGCATAAACTGGCAAAAAAATTATCACACACTATCACCCCTCTAAAACCTGCTCTCTGCTCGCTTGTTATAAAAGAGACCGCTCTCAAAGAATTGAGCGGGATTACCTTGAAAAATATCAAAGCTGATGTATATTTTGGAGGTAAAAAACAGTTTACGCAAAGCGGTGATTTTTTATTCACACATTTTGGAGTAAGCGGCCCGCTTGTTTATAAGATAAGTTCTTATGCTGCTTTCTTAGATTATTCAGAAATAACACCGCTAACCATAAAACTCAACCTTGTTAATAAAGCTGAAGATGAGTTTGATAAAATTTTAACTTCAGAGTTTTTGAACAACGGAAAAAAATCTCTTTTGAATGTTATTTCAGAATATATTCCCAAAAAATTAGCAAAAGAAATTCTCAGAACAATCAATGAAGACTGTGAAAAAAAAGTATCCGAGGTTAATAAAGTATCAAGGAAAAAAATTGTATCTGCCATTTGCTGTTTTGAGCTTAATGCAATCAAAACACATCAGGGAGGAGAAGTTGTTACGGCAGGAGGAGTCGATTTGAATGAACTTAATCCAAAAACATTAGAATCAAAAATTATCAAAAATCTCTTTTTCTGCGGAGAAATTTTGAATATTGACGGCTTAACGGGGGGATTTAACCTGCAAAACTGCTGGAGCAGCGGTTTTGTTGTCGGGAATACGCTTAAAGACAGAATTTAGTTCTCACTGTCTTTTCTTATTTCCCTAACTAAATCTATTATGATGTGTCTCGCTTTTTCTCCGTTTTTGTCTATTTCTAAAGAGATTTTTTTTCGCAGCGATTCCTTTTCACTGTGAGATATTGAGTTGTCATGATTTATGTCATAGTTTTCTTTCAGAGCTTGATAAATTTTTTGAGGGTCTTTTTCTGTTTTTCCATCAATTTTAACAACAAGAGGAGAATTTAGAGTTACACCATCAAGGTCAATTCTGCCGCCTGCAGCACCGCCATGGCCTCCGCCTCCAAATAAATTGGCAAGCAATTCAGCATAAATTGTACCTGGTTGTGATCTGAATGAGAGTCTTATACCGTTTTGGTCAGATATATTTGATTTTTCATCAATACAGCCCTCTTTTTTATCCTGTATCATCAAAACGGCAATTTTATCATCTTCATATGGAGAACGATATGCTTCTATAAATCTTTTCAGACCATTTTGGTAATCATTTTTGTTTCTTTCATTGAAAATAGGATTTTCTCTTAAAGCACTCATAACTTCAGAGTATTTAAAACTATTTTGGACATCTAGAAGAGTAACTTTCTTATCCGTTTTCATTGCTTCCTGCCAGATGTCATACATTTTGTCATAATCTACTTCAACAAATCCTACGCCTGCATCCGGGGAAACAGATAGTCCGCTGAGAGAATATTTTATCATTTTTTCTCTCGGAGATGACCCGATTGCTGCAGAAGCGTTGCTGTCAGATATGTCATAGACTATATGTTCTCTGAGCCATTTTTTATCAACTTTATTTCCGAGTTTAGATATCAACCATTTTGACATACCCTCAGGGAGAAAATTCGGACGTTCCTTAACCGGTTTTTTGATATCATCAGGAGTAAGGTTTGCGCTTCTGATAAAAGAACCGGTATCGGTTGAAGTGCCTGTTATGATACCTGCAACAAATTGTTTTGCATAATCAAGATTATTCTTCAAAACTCCATTGAGTATGCCTGCTCTGTCAGCTACAACGGTAACAAGTTGAGTTGCCGAAGGAACAGCTTCGCAAACGAGAGAAAGATTATCTTTTTCGATTTTTTTCATATCTATTCCTGTTTGCTCCTTAGCCTCATTCCACTCTGATGGGCGATAAGGATGATGGTCAATATAGATAACCTTGCCAGCATTTTCAATATAATCTTTGTATGCAGCACTAAACCTACTTGGAGTCGGTATGTCCATGAGGATTACCAAATCATATTTTTTCGGTGCTTCCCCTTTTGCGACATCAGGGTCAAACAAATTTCTGCTCTTTTTCAGTGCTGCCAGTTCTTTTTCAAAAATTCTTCTTTGCTCATAGTTTTGTTTTGTGTTCTTTTCGGATTTAAGTTTTTTTATGTTTTCTTCAAGTTCGTTTATTTTTTCCTGATTAAATGGTCTTTTCACATTTTCTATACCGGGCATTTTATCCCTGAATAAGCCGGGGATTTTATCATCTACGGAACAATCTACCCTTCTCTCAGGGTAAGCACCTTTGATTGCTGCATGCATCCCCAAAACACATCCGAGGGTATCACCATCAGGCAGACAATGACCTATGAGCAAAATATTTTTATTATTCGGATTGTTTATTTCTTCAACTATTGCATCAATAGTATCTTCAATAGCTTTTGCTGCATGAGTGCCATTTTTTTGAGTTTCTATATCAAAAATTCTCTGCAAAACTTCTTTTGGAGAAGCTTTTGGCTGATAAGGAATTATAACATCTTTTATATCTTTATCATCAGAGTTGAGAAGTCTGTCAAAAGTTCTTTCGACTTTTTGTTTCATCGTCTCATCTTTGCCGGTATATAAAAGATTTGCCCGAAGCCCAATAGTTGCCGCCCCTTTTGATGTTCCTGCAACAACATTTGAGAGTTCAAATCTAAAATCATTCGGATGACGTTCAATCATTTTCACAATAAATGGAGTAATATCTTCCGGAACATGCCCTATTTCTCCATATTTTGGGTCATCAAGAATAATCATTTTTGTATTATCAGGTCTTGTTTCTATTCTGTGATTAAGTTTTTGACCGTCTTTCCAGTTGCTCTCAGCAAGTTTGATAACTGATTTATCTTTTGCTCCAGAACCAGCCCCTAAAGAACCTTTTTGATGAAGAGATACGCCTCTGACTCTCATCTGTATCCCGGGGCGTTGAGGGTCTTTCAACTGTCCCGAGAAATTTATTTGTATAACATTTTTATTTCTTATCAGCTGAACAGGCGTGTTTGGAATACTTCGTTCAAAAGAGTCTGTTTTCTCTAAAAACGGATAGTGAGGAGTTTTATTTACGTTTTCTTTGTATAAATTTGTTCTAAAATATGAAGAAAGACCGGCAGAACAGTCTTTAGTATTAATCATGATAAAGCCTCATAATGTCCTTTATTGATTTAAAATGATGAATATTTTTTTTTGATAATAAAAAGTATAATTATTAAGAACTTGTAAAACTCTATAGGTGCAACAGAATGAAAAATATAATTTATTGTGATTTTGACGGTACAATCACCAAAGAAGATACTCTTAGGAAATTTTTTACTTTATTCACAGGCGATAAATGGTTGGAAGCCGAACAATTGTGGATAGAAGGACAAATCAACTCGCAAGAATGTCTTATCTCAGAGTTGAATTTGATAAAAAATATATCTCAAAAAGAGCTGGAAGAATTCCTTGAAACTATCGAAATTGATGAGTATTTTTGCGAATTTTATAAGTTTATAAAAAACAGAAACTATGATTTTGTTATTTTAAGTGATGGTTTTGATTTATTCATAGAGAGTGTTTTAAAGAGATATAATTTATCTGATATTCCGTTTTATTCAAATGCTCTAAAACTCAATAATAATAAGCTGTCTGTAAGTTTCCCAAATTCAAATCCAAATTGCCTGCGTTCATCAGGCACATGCAAGTGTTCAAAAATTACCCGACCGGATTTTTATTATATCGGAGATGGCGTATCCGATGTGTGCATTGCAAAAAAAGCTCAAACATTGTTTGCTAAACATAATCTGAAAAAATATTGCGATGAAAACAAAATAGATTATGTGTCGTTTAAATCGTTCAAAGATATTTTGAACTATTTTGCAGACAGAGGAGGCTTTAATGCAAAAGTTGAGGGGATTCGTATCAGATGAAGAAATTCTTACATTAGATGAAAAATACTGTTCGCATGGAGATACTGTCCATTATTCTCAAAATCCGAAAGTATTCAGAGGATGCAGCGGAAATTTTATGTTTGACACTGAAGATATTCCATATCTTGATCTACAGATGTGGTATGCATCATGCAATTTGGGTTATAAAAACAAAAGGGTGTCTGATGCCGTAGTTGAGCAGATTAATACACTCCCTCAAATAGCTTCAAGATTTTTGTATGATTATAAAGTATTATTATCACAAAAGATTGCGGTTGCCTGCGAAAAAAGATTTGAAAAAAAAGGCAGGGTGCATTTTAATGTCGGAGGAGCGCAGGCAGTTGAAGATGCGCTCAAACTTGTAAGAAATTTTACCGGCAAAAATCTTTTATTTGCATTCATGGGAGGATACCATGGAAGAACAATCGGAGTTTCAGGGGTAACCTCTAGTTTCAGATACAGAGAACACTACGGTCATTTTGGAGATAGGGCTCATTTTGTTCCATATCCTTATTGCTTCAGATGCCATTACGGTAAACAATGCGAAAGCTGTAACTTCTATTGTGTGAAGCAGTTTGAGAAAAACTTTGAGAATGAGTATCATTCTTTTTATGACCGGGCAACAAAAAAATCAGAGTATGTCGCCTTTATCGCAGAACCTGTACAGGGAACCGGCGGATATATTGTTCCTCCGAAAGGGTATTTCAGAGAACTGAAGAGAGTTCTTGATAAATTTGGAATACTTCTTGTTGTTGATGAAATACAAATGGGGTTCTATCGTACCGGTAAACTCTGGTCAATAGAGCATTTTGGAGTAACACCCGATATTATTACATTCGGAAAGTCGCTGACAAACGGGATGAATCCTCTTGGAGGATTATGGGCAAAAGAAGAGATGATAAATCCTCAGATATGGCCCTCGGGGAGAACTCATTCTACTTATTCCTCAAATCCTATAGGTACAAGAGCAGGTTATGAAGTTATGAGTATATTCGAAGAGAAAGAAGAATTTTTTGAGAGAGAAATAAAACGAAAAGGCGAAAAATTTTTGGATGGTCTCAAACAGCTGAAATTAAAATACAAAAAAATAGGCAACGTTGACGGATTAGGACTTGCTCTGAGGATAGAATGCTGTGAGGACGATGGATTCACCCCTAATAAAAAATTATGTGACGAAATTTTGGAAGAAGGCTTGAGAGGACATCTTACATATAAAAATCAACGATGCGGAATTGTTTTGAATAACGGAGGGTATTACAAAAATGTTATAACTCTTGTGCCCTCGGTTGTCATATCTGATGAAGAGATAGATATGGCACTAATTTTGCTCGACCAACTCTTTGCGAGGTTTTCATGATTTTTTCTTCTTTTGATTTTGAGCTGGTGCATGAAAACAGCTCAAACAAAGCTGTTTTGTTATTTCATGGAATGACGGGAACGCCATTTGAGATGAAAAAATATGCGTCTTTCCTGTTCAAAAACGGTTTTGATGTCTACTGCTACTGTTTACCCGGGCATGGAAATCATCCTGTCAGCATATACTGCGTCAGCTGGAAGGATTGGATTGAGTTTTCGAAAGAAAAATTCTCTGAGCATCGAAGTAAATATGATTATTTTTTCCTTGGAGGTTTATGTCTTGGAGCCGTAATTTCTCTGAATTTATGTGAAATATATAACAATATATCAGGAATAATATGTCTGTCCACAACCTTGTTTCTTGACGGATGGACTATTCCTAAATACAACTTTCTCATGCCAATCGGATTGTATACGATTTTGCGTTACTACTATACATTTCCTGAAAGAGAACCTTTCGGGATAAAAAATGAGAATTACAGACGGATAATACAAAAGCTTACGTCAAAAAACAATGTTGCGCTTGATCACTATCCGATGAATGCTATATATGAACTTCTGAGGCTGTCAAAATATACAAGAAAATATCTTGATAAAATTACTTCTCCTGTATTGTTAATTCACTCAAAACACGATGATCTGACAAGTATAAAAAGTGCAGAGCTTGTATTTAACAGAATATCATCAAGAAAGAAAAAGATGGTTATACTCAAAAACAGTTATCACCTCATCATTCATGATAATGAGAGAGAAAATGTCTTCAAAGAGTCAGTGGAATTTTTGAACAACTGTATTCATAAAAAAGTAGAGGCACTTCTGTGAATACAGTCTTATCAGGATTAGCATTGATAAATCTTGTGTTGATTGTAGTGTTCATCATTGCTACCAACTTCATTAACATGCAAAAACAGCCAAAGTTAATGGCGTGGTATTCCGTTTTGCTTGCAGTTTTGTTTCTAATATATTTCACAGCCATATTGACAGCTGCCGCAGTTGCCTTATTAAAAAAAGAATATATTATATTGAGTCTTGTTTTATTTATTGCCATCCCGTTTATTATAGGTAAATATGTTTCTTATGAAAAACTCTCCTTCTATTCAAACTTGCAGCTGTTTGCATTATTTCTGAGTTTGTTTCTTGCACTTTTTTTCATAAATATTTGAAGTTTGACTTTGTTTTCCAAATAGCCTAAAATTAGCCTGTTATGGAGAGTTCTGAAAATAAAAAGTGTTATGTCTGCGGCAGCTGCGAAATAGAAAACACAGGATATTCTCTGAGAGATGATGAATCAATCAAAGTACTCAGATGCAAGAGATGTTCCTTAGTGTTTCTTTCGTCTTTTGAGCATATAAACAAAGATTTTTACAAAGACGGAAAAATGCACTCAGGAAATTTTGACCATAAGAAGTGGTTAGAAGCATCTTACAATGATGACAGACGACGTCTTATGATGTTGAAAAAAACTATTAAAGGGAAAAAAATTCTTGATTTTGGCTGCGGTGCAGGCGGTTTTTTGATGATGGCTGAAGATTATGCATCAAGGGTTGCAGGAATTGAAAAGCAAGAATCAATGAGAACATTTTTCTCAGAAAATAATATTGAAGTCTTCGATAATTCGGATGAAATACAGGACAAATTTGATGTAATAACAATGTTCCATGTACTGGAACACCTGCCTGATCCGAAATCCGTCATAAAAGAACTTCTTGAGAAACTCGAAAATGACGGCTGTTTAATAATTGAAGTGCCTAATGAGGATGATGCTCTTTTGAGTCTTTATGGATGCAAAAAGTTTGCAGATTTCACGCACTGGAGCTGTCATTTGTATTCTTTTAACAAAAAAACTCTAAAAAGACTACTTGAAAATACAGGTGCAAAAATTAACTACATTAAACCCGTTCAAAGATACGGTATTGCTAACCACTTATACTGGCTGATAAGAGGAGAAAAAGGCGGGCATAATGTTTGGAAAAAGCTGGATAATCCTATTCTAAACTTTTTCTACAAAAATTTCCTAAAGCTTATATCAAAAACAGATACTCTCGTTGTTAGTATATCTAAGAAAGCCTAATTTACTTTTGAAGGAGCAATAAAACCTATAGGATTCTTATTCGAAGATTTTTTTTGCTGTTTTAGAGCCTCAAGGGCAAATTCAAAATCTTCCGGTTCAATAGTCAGCTCTTCGATATCAGAATAGTCAAAAGTTCCGTTTTCCATCTTATCAAAAATACCGTTTCTTAAATAAGCATTTGTCTGTGCATCTTCAACAACAGCTGCAATATCAGCGCCGTTTACTCCCGTATCATACAGTTCTTTTGCGAAGAAATCTCTGTCAAAGTCATCTGAGAGTTTCTTATCTTTTGAATGTATGTCAAAAATCATTCTGCATCCTTCTAAATCAGGATTAGGGACAGAAATAGTTTTTCCGAAACGTCCTGAACGAACAAGAGCCTCATCCAACAGCTCATCTTTGTTTGTTGCACCGATAACAAAAATATTATCTCCATTTTTTTCAAGGTCGCTCATCAGGGTGAGAAGCTGATTTACGACTTTATCATCATGACGGGAGGTTGTTGAGCCTTCTCTTTGTTTTGCAACGGCATCTATTTCATCAATAAAAATAATACTCGGCTGATTTTCTTTTGCAGAAGCAAACAAGACTCTCCAGTTTTCTTCCGATTCTCCGACCCATTTTGATTCCATCTCAAGCCCGTTAAGTTTAATAAAACTGGCGCCGGATTCATTTGCAACTGCCTCGGCAAGAAGTGATTTTCCTGTTCCTGGTCCGCCCACAAGCATAACTCCATGGTTCATAACTTTGAATGCTTTCGGATATTTAAGCGGGTATATTACTGATTTTTTGATTTCATCTATAGCCTTATCCTGACCTCCGACATCAGCAAAAGTAATTTTTTTAACTTCTTTTTTTTCTTCTTCGGTTCCGGTTGCAATACTCTCGATATGCTTTTTGTTCAAACCCATGACAGTTTCATTATCCATATCCGAAAAATCAAAAACTCTCACTCCTGTTTCATCAAGATTATTTTTATTCACATCAAGACCATAATTAATTGAGAAAGGCTCTCCTGAAGCACCGGATTTAAAACTCGAATTCTCATAGATAAATCTTGTTTCCCCTTTATTTATAAAAAAGTTTTTATCATCAACCTCTCCAAAAATCGGTTCCTTTGAAAGATTTCTGATATAGGGTATATCTCCATTCTGCAAACCTATTGCAAAAGAACCGCTTAGATTATCATCCTCGACAAAATAAATCTTTGATATCAAATCAGGAAAAGCTGGCAGAGAATCAAGTAAATTTGATTTTGCTTCATCAAGACTTTTCCCGGCAAGAACAATCTCATTTGGAGCAAGAATTGATGATGCGGTGCTGAGTTTTTCATCAAGCGGCATATCTTTTATGCTGCCCTGCGATTTTTGTCTGAAAGTTATCGGAGAAGACTTGATAAGAAGGCGATTATAGTTGGTATCAAGCAGAGAAAGTGTTTTATATTCAGTTTTTTCAAGAGCTGTATTAGACGTATTCCTTTGTTGAAACCTGGTATAATCTGAAGTATTTTTCATGGAAAAATTTTGTATCGGGGTAATATTCAATTCAAATCTCCTCAAGTCATAAAAACATAAAAACATAATACTACAAATGTAGAATTTTCTTAAATTTTTTTTACAAAATTTTAATATATTTTTTTCAATGATTTTAGGGTAATATATAAATGTACTTATCACTTTTTATAAGGAGATTAAGATGTATCAGGTTTATGCACAGGAAAAAGACGCTTTTTCAAAAAATTTGGTCGGAGAATTTGATGATATAGACGAAGCTATTGATGCAGCAGAAGAAGCAATCAAAAATCTAAAAAACGGTAAATATACTGTTGAAAAACTAGGCGGACATGTAAACATCTACGGAGAACCGGAGTCAATAGTTGTCGCTGAAAACTAAAACTTTAGATAAAAAAGATACTCCATATGAGTATCTTTTTTTTAATAAGAATTTTGATAAATGATATGTCTATAATAATATTATTTTAGGATAGTATTATTGTTTATTAGTCATGAAAGGGATATTTGATGGAAGATGTTGTCTATTTGATAGAGAAAAGTACCAAACAGGTCTTATCTGATAAAATAAACAGGCTGACTTTAATAATACTTATTTGTTTTGGAATATTATTGTTTCACCTCTTAAAACTCAGAGAAGAAGTCAAAGCAATCTCAAATCACCAGAAAGAAACCGAACAAAAAGTAGATTTCAGATATTTCAACACAACAAGATCTCTTCAGGATATTTTTGATGTTGAAATAGAAACAAAACAAGGTCGTGTGATAAACAGCACAAAAACTAATCGTTGAGCATTTCCTTCAATTTTGAGAGCTGTTTTTCGCTGAGTCCAAGTGTATTTAACTTATTTTTTTTCGGATTTATTTCGCCTTCATCAAACAACAACCAGTCAACAGAGAGATCAAAATGTTCTTTTAATTTATATAACTCCTCTGCTCTGGGGAATTTGCTGTGCAAACACAAATCACAGAGCCTTGATTGAGATATGTCAAGAATTTTCGAAAATTCTTCATCTGTCATTTTGTTGGCTGTCTGAATTTTTTGGAGTCGTCTTCCCCAGTTTTTCATGGGTTTTACTTTTTCTTGAGAAACAGAAAACATCAAAGTATTTGCATTTTGAAACATATTTCCTTTTGAACTTATCAGCCAGTTTATGTTTACGTTGAATTTTTTATTCAATAAAACAGCCAGTTCAATTGAAGGTGTCCTCTCAAGACGTTCATAAGCTCCGAGGGTTCTTGGCGGAACCTCCAGTTTTTCCGCAAATTCTTCAACCGTAAAATTCAAATATTTTCTGAGTTTTCGAAGATTTTCATTAAACATTTTTTACTCTAATTTAAACTAACTTATAATAATTTACACAAAAGGGTTGATATTTCTTTCACGATTGTGTAATATATAATTAACGGGTAAATTAAAAAAGAATTCACTTTTATATGTTGAGAATAAATTCAAGAAGCACTTTTCTTAAAATATAGGTAAATTTATCTGAATAAATTTACTATCTTATTCCCTATGCCTATTTTAGGGGATAAAAGATATATTTACAAGACAACAATAAGTTGAAATAGGTACAAATATACTATTTTAATTTGTTGTATAGCCCGTGTGGATGTTTTTTTATCAAGATATGGAAGGGATTTCAAAGAAAGGAAATTTGCTCATTGTACAAAGAGAGGATAGAAACATGGCTAATAACACAGTAAAAAACAGTATCAAAGAGGTAGCAATGAAGACTAAAGGCTGGAGCATTTACAAGCTCGCTCAGGAACTTGACCTTCCTCAACAGACTGTATACAGTTGGGCGTGGAATAAAACACAACCAAATTACAAAAATCTTTTGAGGATATGTCATCTGCTAGAGTGTTCAATGGAAGACATTTTTGAGGAAGCTATCAGAAAGAAAAAATTTCTGCACTAAAGTTTTGAAAAATATTGCACACTTTTATAAACTCTCGGTCCGGGACGGTTTATGATATCTCTTTCTTCATCGGATAATATTATTATCTCTGAATGAGGGAACAGCTGTCCAAGACGTCTTGTATCGTCGAAAAAATTTACGACCACAATATCAGGAGAGGATTTCACAGCAAACTCTTCTGATATTGTCGGATAATATGCGTTCAGATTAGACGTAACAGAAACATGTCCTGATTTTTGTATTATATCGGTTATAAAACTCTTTTTCCCTATAGAAATCATGGGATTTACCTGAACAAGATAGAGTATTTTCTTCGGAGAATTCGTTTTTGACTCAGATATTTGCTTTTTTATACCAGATATAAGTTTTTCTGACCGTTGAGTTTTATTTGAGAGCCTGGCTATATATTCTATGTTTTTGTATACATCATCGATTGTGTCAAATTTGAAGAAAATCGGTTTTATTTGTGAATATTTGAAGCTTGCAAGGAGATATTGCGTTGACTCCATCGAAAAGACATAATCCGGTTTTAATCTTATTATTTTTTCTCTGTCGACAAAAAAGGTATTTCCTATCTTTGTTTTTAGGGATGCTTCCTTAGGATAATTACATTCGGTTGATACGCCTACCAGATTATCCTGAGCACCGAGAGCATAAACTATCTCTGTTATCGACGGTGTTAGACTGACATAAGTCGTCTTCTCCGCATAAGCGTATGAGCAGAAAAAAAATACGCCGAAAAACAAACAGATTATTTTACTTATCAACCCGAACATAAACCCTTTCACCATCATCTGTTATTCTAAAGTTTATCCCGTAGATATTTTTTAGCATATCTTTGGTAAAAAACCCCTCTTTTGATTTGCAAAAAATTTTATGTTCTTTTGTTATACCGATAAAATAATCCCCGTAAGACTCGGCAAGATTCAAATCATGGAGGATTACAACAGCCGTAATTTCTTTCTGCTCCGTAAGTTTCTTTATCATATCAAGGATTTTTATCTGGTTTATCAAATCCATATTGGAGGTAGGCTCATCAAGGAAAAAAACTTCTGCTCCGGATAAAAGTCCAATTGCTATATTTGTTTTTTGCAGCTCTCCTGCACTCAATTTTTCCATCGACAAATTTTTGATATGACTCAATCCGAGTTTGTTGATAATATCATCAAGCCTGTTTTTTTCTTCCTTTGTCAAAAACCATTTGACCATACTGTCTTTGAAAAAAACTGACGAAATATATTCCTCAACATCAAGCCCTTTTGGATAACTGATTTTTTGAGGTAAATAAAAAATCTTTTTTGATATCAGACCGAATTCTGAAACCTTATCAGGCTTGAGAATGCCCGTAAGAATTTTCAGAATGGTAGTTTTTCCTGCTCCGTTCGGACCGAGGATTACATTAATCTTATGTTCACGAAGAGAGAGTTCAACATCTTCAAAGAAGATATTATCTCCAAATGTCAGATACAAATTTTTTATATCAATCATTGAGAATGTCTCCTTTCTTCGTCAAAAAGAAAACAAAAACAGGAGCTCCGATAAATGCCACAACAAGCCCGAGAGGTATCTGCATCGGATAAATCAATGTTCTTGATAAAAAATCCGCAAACAAAATAAGCGATGCGCCAAGAAATATGTTCACAAAAAACAAATATCTGAAATCCTGCCCGACAATCATCTTCGAGATTAGAGGAGCTATAATCCCGATAAAACCTAAAATTCCTGCGGCTAAAACACTCAATGATGTCAAAAGCGCCGAGCAGATAATGAAGAATATAGAATACATATTTTTATGTTTCACAGAAGAAAAAACCATCCCCTCATCAAGCCTCAAAAAATTCAATTTTGGAATGAGAAACGCCGAAAAAAGCAATATAACAAAAAATATCAACAAAAGATGCTTATCTGATACAAGATTATTCTCTGTCAAATTTCCTGATAGGATATACAACATGGAATAAGACTTCTCTGAATTCATGAGTATAATCATTGATATCAGTGCGCTTACAAAGATGTTTATGGATAAGCCGACAAGAATCAACTTGGTAATCGAAAACTTGCGAAACCCCGCAAAAGATATAACAAGCAAAGAAGAAACCATCGCTCCTAAAAAACCGAAGAAAGAATAATTCGCACTGTTAAAAAACAATACGGACAAAACAATCCCGAGCCCGGCACCTGATGATATACCGGTAATATATGGTTCTGCAAGAGGATTTTTTGATACGGTCTGCAAAAAAAGACCGGCAAGAGCAAGACATACTCCTGCAACTATTGCCTTAATTGCCCTCGGATAACGAATAAGCTCGAGAATAACAGCATCCTCAGAACGGTCATTAAGCTGAAAAGATTTCAAAAAAAGGTCAACTCCAAATCCGTCATGACCGGCAAAGACTGAAAGATAAAAACATCCCAGAAACAAAAATAAAAGAATAACAATAGAAAATATTTTATTTTTTCTCATCCCTAACCCCGTTATTCAGCTATTCCATTATATCATAACGAATCTTTTCCCGTATTCACTTTCATAAAAATTCCTGTCATAAAATGTATCCCAGGCTGGTAATAATTTTTATACATGGATATTTTATGGTCAAGCAGATTATACATCTGCGCTTTGAGATAAACATGAACATTCTTTATGCTGAATAGTCTGATTATTGTGCCGAGAGAAACATTTGTATACCCTCCGACTCTATCATTGCCTGAATAAACCCTGTCAGATGATGTTTCTACTCTGGCATAAGCACTGAACCGTTCTTTTGGTGTGTAAACAACAGTAGCATTCAATCTGTTTTTCGGAACGCCTACAAGCTGATATCCGGTATTTGCATCCTCAGAATCAGTATATGTATAGTTTAATATTGTCTTAAACTTCAAATTCGGCTGCCATTTTATACTGGCTTCATACCCTCTGATTTTTGCCTCATCAACATTCATATAAGTTCCTATCCATGTAACAGGATCACTCTGCCAGCCGATATAATCCTTATAAGAATTTGAGAAATATCCGAAATCAACACTCAATTTTTTGTTGAAAAATGTTTGCTCAACTCCGACATCCCATCCGTTGAGTTTTTCTGCTTTCAAATCAGGATTTGGATCCATCATGCCTGATAAACGCCCGAACATCTGATATAACGTAGGAGTGTTGATGCTCTGTCCCCATGATGACCTGAATTTCGTATAATCACCTTCCATTTTGTACGCAGGAAGTATCAAAGCGGCAGACCCGTTCGGACTGACATAAGTTCCGAACTGCGAATGATGGGTAAGTCTTGCCCCACCACGAAGAAACAATCTGTCTTTGATATTGATTACATCATTCACAAAGACGTCATTCTGAAGCGTATCTCCACTGAATCCGTTGTATGATGGCCAGTAAGGATCAAGTGAATAATCAGATACCGAGTTGAAAAAATTTGACTCCAAATTATACCCGAAAGAGAGTGTATTCCAATCTTTATAGTGAAGATTGTGCTGTGAAATAAAACTCAATCTTGTGCTTCTGAATTTATCGCTGCCTATACCGGTATCATAACCATCAGGTCTTTGATAAAAATTATTAACGGTGCTGAACACCCCGAATCTTGTAGAAGAATCATACCAATCATTGGGCTTATAATTAAAAACAGTTGTATTAAACACATCAACATTTCTGCTGTAATCATTCGGATCTTGAAGAATATAATCACCAAAACCGTTCACACCTACATTTTTTCTTGAATTTGAAAATCTCAAAATATCACGAATTTCTGCCTTACCCTCAAGAAGTCTTTTCCCGACATTAGCAGTAACACTCAAAGAATTATAATCATCGTTTTTTATTTTTTCTCCTTCATTAATCCTGAGCCCGCCATCAGTCTTAAGCCAGTTTACACCGAGATAAAAATCCTTATCCTCATCACCTCCCATAACAGCAAATCGCTCTTTGAAAGTTCCGAGATTGCCCATGCCTGATTCTATTTCAATTGAAGGTTTTCCATACCCTCTTCTGGTACTCATACTGACCAGTCCTCCTGAAGCATTAACCCCTCCGACATTTCCCTGAGGACCTTTGATTACTTCAATACGTTCTATATCATCACTCAGATAGTTGTTGAGATAAAATTTGTTATCAACGGGACTATCGGCTCTGATTCCGTCAATTGTTACTCTGACTCTGTCTGTTCCTCTGATACGAAAAGATGTAATATCTCCCGTCGAGCCTGATGTTTGTATAGTTACGCTTCCAAGCTGGTTAAGTATTTCTGTGAGCATAGGAGAACCCTGCTCTTTTATATCTTCAAGAGTAACAACATCTATGTTTGCACTTGCACTTTCTTTTGATTCAACAATATTATCAAGAGAGTAAATCTGTTTTTCGCCGACCTGACCAAAAAGCCTTGTTGTTTCTTTCTCTGATTTCTTGTTCTCAAGGTCTTCAACACCGGAAGCAATTTGAGATAGTGCACATACCAAGAACAGGGAAGAAAAAAATAATTTTTTAATCATCATAAACCCTCGTGCTCGCGAAATATTCCAACGGCAAGTATTCTGACTTTACAGCTGCGGCACAGTACCTGAGTTTCACAGGATTTCCTTACCATATGTATGATGATATCATATGAATATTATTTTGTATAAAAGTTTACATTTAATTATAATTTTTTATAGTTTATCAACTATCGCCTCTGCTATCAAAAGAGCTGAATTTTGATTTTGACCCGTTATAAGATTTCCGTCAACTTCCACATGTTCACTCCATGGAGTTTCTTCTTCAAACTCAGCTCCAAGTTCTTCTATACGGCTTTGAAGGAGAAAAGGCATAAATTCATCCATTTTTACAATTTTTTCTTCTCTGTTCGTAAAAGATGTTACTCTCTTTCCCTTCAAAATAGACTCACCGTTTTCTTTCTTTGCCGATAAAAGAGCACATGGTCCATGGCAGACAGCTGCAACAACTTTGTTTTCTCTATAAAAATATTCGACAACTTCTCTGACCATATCATTTTGAGGAAGGTCAAACATAGGTCCATGACCACCAGGAAAATACACAACATCAAACTCGGTATAATTTACTGTACTAAGACGAACGGTATTATCGAGAATTTTTTTTGTCTTATCCCACTCTTCAGGATTTGAACATGAATAACTTTTTTCATCAACGGGAGATACTCCGCCAAGAGGACTTGCAACGGTTATGTCATATCCCGTATCTCGAAAAACAAGATATGGAACGGCAAATTCTTCCAGCCAAACACCTGTTGATATTTCTTCGTTTACCTTCGAGGTATTTGTTGTTATTATCAATATGCTTTTATCAGACATAAAAAACTCCTTATCCATATCATTACTGTTTTTAAGATAAATAAAAACAAAAAATTTTTCATCGCCATATAGGGTATTTCAAAAATTTTTATGTATAATAGTTGAACGATAGAGGAATTTAGAATATGAATAAACATGAAATATCAAATAAAATTGAATCTCTCAAAGAAGAACTAAAATACGGAGCGGGAGAAGAAACTGATTTTTATGAATTAGGAAGGCTATATGAGCTTCAATTCGGAGAAAAAGGGAAATATAAAAAAACAAATTCACAAACTATTCTTGACTGCTATAACAAAGCTATAGAGCAAAATCCTTTTTATATACCTGCTGTTCAAAAAAAGGCGGAATTTTTGTGCAGCAACGGCTCACTTTCTGAAAAAACCGTATCTGAAATAAAAAACGAAATAGAAAACATCCTGAAAGTTTATCCTGCAAATGCTGATATGCAGGTTCTTCTCGGGCAAATAAAACTCTTTATTCTAAAAGATGAACATGGCGGACTGGAAAATATAAAAAAAGCTGCCGAGCTTGATAAAAAATACGAAGAACTTTTGAACGCAGCAGAAAAAATGGATATCAACAAACTTAATAATGATATATTTTTCATAAAGAAAGACAATAAACAAAAAAATAATATTCTATGCAAACTTCTGATAGTACTCTTGATAATATTGTTTTTATTAATCGGATGTTATTTTGTGATGAGTTATACTATTTAGCTCTCTGCCTCATCTGAAAAATTTGCAGTGTCTGCCAGCGATAAAAATGATGCTATCAAACCTACCTGATTTTGATATTCTCTAAGCCTGTCTATAGATTTCCAGACAGAAACTTTGCACCAATTTTTCAATATATCACACCCGGTGAATTTTCCCTGTATAAAAACATTAAGCTGTTTTCCCTCAAAAGAACATGAGATTTTTAAGTCCGAATATTTTTTTGCAATATAAACAAGACGCTGCATAAAATCCTGTGTCAAAAAGTCTTTGACAGATTCAGGATTATCAGAATAAACTATGAATAATCTATTAAACTCAGATGATGCTATTTGAACTTTGTGTAAACTTTATTTTTTAGTATTATATCTTCTATTTTGGCATCTATACCATTATACTTTCCTTCAATAATACTCTTTACTTTATAATCATCAAAATCATCAAACAAACAAAGCGATTTTAGGTATTCTGCAGGTATACGTGAATAATCGGATACATAAGAACTGTATTCAAAGCTGCCTAAAAAAGACAAAATTTTATTAAACATCAAAGACTTTGCATCAAACTCATAACCGGACATTTTTAATGGGGAAACAATTGTTATGAACATTAAAAGAACTATACCTATAATGCCCAAAACTTCAGGATTTATCACTATTTCTGAATATATCTTGATAATTTTAAAAGACATTAAAAATGCACAAACTACCAGAGGCAAAAATTTATTTTTATCTTAAAAAACAATTTTCAAAATCTTAACAAAATGAATTATTTTATTTTTATCTTCGATAATCTTTTACGTTAAAATTTTTTATTATTAAGAAAAATTCTTCTTGACTGATAGTAACTATCAAATTGTATTGTAAAATTAAATAAATGGTTTATGGAATAATATAGGAGAACTTTTATATATGAAACGCCGTGATTTTATCATCAACTCAGCTCTGGCAGTAGGAGGAGCAGCACTCCTCTCCGGATGCTCAAAAAAAGAAATCAAAAAAGCACAAAATCAGGTTGTAAGACGTAAATTTGACAACACTGATACCCCGTTGATTGCTCTCGGGTGCATGCGCCTTCCTATGCGCAACGGAAAAATAGATATGGTTGAACTCGACAAAATGGTCGAGTATGCAATGGCACATGGAGCAAATTATTTTGACACCGCTTATATGTACGTCGAAGGTAAATCAGAAAATGCGATAGGAGAAGTTCTCAAAAAATACCCGAGAGAAAGTTTTATACTCGCAGATAAGTGTCCTGCTTATCTAGTAAATAAACCTGAAGATGTCCGCAGACTTTTCGAAGAACAGCTGAAAAAATGTCAGGTTGAATACTTCGACAATTATATGGTTCACAACATCAACCAGAACACTCTTTCAAATTATAGAGATAATGATATGTACGGAGAAATCCTCAAACTGAAAAAAGAAGGAAAAATAAAACACTTGGGATTTTCTTTCCATGGAGATCCTCAAATGCTTAAAGAGGTTATAAACGAACATAAATGGGATTTCTGCCAGCTGCAGCTGAATTATCTCGACTGGGAAGTTGTGAATGCCGATGATTTGTATCAAATAGCAGACGAAGCTGGTGTTCCCGTTATTGTTATGGAACCGCTTCGTGGTGGAGTTTTGTGTAATCTCCCAGAGAAAGCAGTCCAAACACTCAAAGAAAAATGCCCGAATGATACTCAAGCTTCTTTCGGGCTGCGCTGGGTTGCAGGAAAAGAAAGAGTATTTACAATCCTGAGCGGTATGAGTAATCTCCAGCAAGTGAAGGAAAACATAGATACTTTTGTAAACTACCGAGAATTCAGCAAAGAAGAAGAAAAAGTTGCTCATGAAATTGCCCAGATTATTCAATCTCAGGGAGCTATAAGCTGTACTGCCTGCAAATACTGTATGGAGGTTTGTCCTCGAGGCATAAACATCCCTGCTATTTTCGGTCTTTACAACATGTACAAGGGAAGCACCCAGCCAAACAGGTCATTTATGTTTGTTTATAACTACAAAGCACTTAAAGAATCAGAAAAAGCGGACAAATGTATTGACTGTAAATTATGCAACAAAAACTGTCCTCAAAATTTGGATATACCTGAACTTTTGAAAACGGTGGCAAAAGAAGTAAAAGAAGCAGAAAAGGGTATGGCATAATGAAATATGCTTACAAAATCAGACTGTTCATAGCCTCTGTTATTTTTATTCTGGCAATACTTGGTATCTTTGGAATATTTTATCCCCTAAAGATATTTGATATTCAGTTCACACCTGTCATGCAAAAAACATTTGCCGACTTTTCAATAATAACAGCCGTTTTATTTGCTGGCATTGTTCTTCTGACATTTATATTCGGAAGATTTTATTGTTCACTGATTTGTCCTTTTGGAATATTTCAGGAACTCGCTGCATTAATCTTTAGAAAAAAAAATAAGACACAAAAAAACTATCCCGTTAAATACTTTATCGCAGCTGTATGCTTTGGTGTTCTGGCTGGCGGCTGCGCTATTGTAATAAGATATCTCGACCCGTATACACTTTTTGGTTCCGCCATGACTTTATCACTTGCAGGAATAGTCGGTGCAATTATTGTTCTTGCGATAGTCTTCTTCAAAAACAGATTTTTCTGCTCAAATATATGCCCTGTCGGAACGATTCTCGGACTATTATCAAAATATTCGTTGAATAAAATATATCTTCCGAAAGATATCTGTGTATCCTGCGGAAAATGCGCAACAAGCTGTCCGACCGGAAGCATAAATCCGAAAGAAAAAACAGTTGACAATGAAACCTGCATAAAATGTCTCAGATGCCTTGATTCATGCCCGAGACACGGTGTTCAATATGGTATTAAAAAAAAAGAACCTGTCAAATTCAGTCTGAAAAGACGAAGCCTTATTCTTGCATCTTCAGTCGTTGTAATATTTGGAGCAGCTCTAAAAGCAGGTATAGAATTTAAAAATAAAATATCAGAAAAAATTTCTGAAATCATTCTGCCTCCGGGTGGTATTTCTCCCGAAAGGTTTCTGAATAAATGTCTCAACTGCAACCTCTGCGCAGAACACTGCCCTCAAAAAATTATCAAAAAAGCAGATAATAAATTTGGAGCCGTATATATTGATTATTCAAATAGCTTCTGCAAATATGACTGCCATGAATGCTCAAGAGTCTGCCCCTCAGGAGCCATAAAGAGGATAACTCTTGATGAAAAGAAAAAAACAAGAATCGCCATGGCTTATATCAACAATGAATCATGCACAAAATGCGGAATATGCGCCATAGATTGTCCAACAGGAGCCATATCAAAGAACGACGGCGAATATCCGGTTTTGGACGCATCAAAGTGTATCGGCTGCGGAGCCTGCAAAAATGCTTGCAAATTTGATGCAATTGAAATATTTGCAGTAAAAGAACAAAGAGTAATATAATATATTATTATCTTAAGGAGAAAACAAATGTCACTTGGTATAACAGAAATAATACTGATTCTTGTCGTAATAGTTTTGTTGTTCGGAGGAAAACGAATTCCTGAACTTGCAAGAGCTCTCGGCAGAGCATCTTATGAATACAAAAAAGCAAAAGATATCATAAAAACAGAAGCTCAAGGTTTGAAAGATGCAATAGAAGACGCAGGTGAAAAGCCTGAAGAATACAAACCCAAAGATGTCTAAACCATGACAAATCAGGATAATGACGAAAGTTTGATTGCACATCTTGAAGCACTTCGGGAAACTATTTTGAAGTGCTTGCTGGTGCTTGGTTTAGTATTTCCGTTTATGCTCTTTGCCTCACCAAAAGTTTTGGAGTGGCTCACAGGGATAATAATCTCTGACAGTAATATCTCGCTGAACTATTTTTCCCCTGCAGAAGTGTTTCTTATACAGATAAAAACAGCTGCAGTACTCGATTTAGTTGTTTGTTTTCCTTATATAGCAAAGAAAATATGGGACTTTATTCTTCCGGCGCTCTATGAAAATGAGAGAAAATTCATAAAAACAACAGTTCTAACCTCAAGTTTTCTGTTCGTTTTAGGAGTTTTATTCTGCATTTTTTTCATACTTCCTCTGATAATAAAGTTCGGTATGAGCTTTTCTTCATCAAATATTAAAGCCGTATTTGGAATATCAAACATAATTAACCTGTCTTTGTGGATGTCAATATCATTCGGATTAATGTTCCAGCTTCCTCTGATTACATATTCTCTGATAAAATCTGATATAATTCCCTATGACTCAATCAGCGATAAACGTTCATATGTTATTGTCGGAATTCTCATCATTGCAGGAATTTTGACCCCGCCTGATGTAGTCAGCCAAATTCTATTAGCTCTGCCTACTTATATGCTTTTTGAAATCGGTCTTTTCTTCGCCAGAAGAAAATAAATTTTTCTTGACTGATAGTTATTATCAGGTTCTATATTTTTTATTATGACAAATTTATCACTACCGACAAAAATACTGAACAGTTTTGAAAACAGTTCTTCAATAGCAATGTTTGCAAGAGATACCGGAGGATGCCTTATCTCAAAACTTGCACTGTCAAGAAGCAGGGAAGAATCTATAGAAATAGGATTTGCAGAACTTTCTGAATCGGCTTTATTCTATTTTTCAGCTCCGGCAGCCGCAAAAGCAACGTCAAAAGTTTTCTCAAAAATTTATGATATTCCCAAACAACAACTTTCTTCTCCTGTTACTGAAATAAACAGGAATGATAAAAATCTGCTAAAACGGGTTAAACTTGGAAAATTCGGACAGATAGCTGCAACTTTTAGTTTAATACTTCCTTTAGTTTTCGCTATTGCTCCTATGAGAAATTTAATGACCTTATCAAATTCAGGGAAAGAAAAGTTTACATCTGTCGTAGGGCTGCAAAAAGATAAAAGTGAACAACAGAAAAAAGAAGCAAAAGAGAAAGCCGTTGATTTAACAAAAAAGCTTGTTCTGGCAGGTGCAGCAGGATTAAGCGCAACGGCTGTAATTTTAGCATCTGCAAAAAATAAAAACTCCTATAGAAAACTGAAACCTTTTATTGATAAAGTTGTTCAACATCTTGATTTCACAAAAGACGGAGATCTGAAACTCGCACATTACGGTGCGCTCATATACCCTGTAAGCATAGCAAGTTATTTCTATGCAAGCAGAGATAAATATGAAAAAAGGGAAAATGCCCGAAGATTTGCTACAACAGTTCCTCTTATGTTCTTTGGAGAAAAAATAATTGAACGCCCGATACACAAAACTGTTGATAAAATTTTCAAAACAAAAGTTATCGAAAATAATAAAATTAAATCGTATAAAGATATCTTCAAAATGCCTCTTGAAAAACAAACAAAATATCTAAAGAGCAAAAATTTATCTTACGGATTGACTTTTATCATAAATACAATGGCTATATCTGCTGCAATATCACTGTTAAACAGGATAAAAACAAAACAACAATATCTAAAAGAAGAACATGAAAAAACAAACATAAATGTTCAGCATAAAAAATACTTGACTGATAGTAGCTATCAAATTATAAGATAAAATTAT
This sequence comes from Candidatus Gastranaerophilales bacterium, assembly GCA_944323485.1. Lineage (GTDB taxonomy): Bacteria > Cyanobacteriota > Vampirovibrionia > Gastranaerophilales > CAJFVJ01 > Adamsella. The sequence goes on along the minus strand of CALUSR010000004.1, from coordinate 128,120 downwards.
GGATAAGAATGAAAAATATATAGACTTGGAATTTGCCAAATTAGATATAGACAGATTCAAAAGAAGAGGAGCTTCAGAAGCTGTTTTTTGCGAGTGCAAAACAAACGAACAGCTCGAAACTATCTTTACTGCATTTAAAAACAACGACTCAAACATAATCGGTACAAGAGCCAGCGCAGAGCAGTTTGAATTTCTCAAAGTCAAATTCAAAAATCTCGAATACAACGAAGCAGCAAGAGTCATAACTCTTATTCAAAATCCTGTTGAAAAAGTCGGTGAAATTGCAATCTGCACAGGTGGAACGGGAGATGTTCCGGTAGCAGAAGAAGCAAGAGCAGTTGCCGAATTTTTCGGAAGCAACACCAAAAGATATTATGATATAGGAGTTGCTGGCATTCATCGTCTGCTCTCAAACATAGAAGAAATCAAAAAGGCAAATGTCATAATCGCTGTAGCAGGCATGGAGGGAGCTCTTGGAGGAATTATAGCAGGTCTTGTCGATATTCCTGTTATTGCGGTGCCTACATCAGTCGGGTATGGAGCTTCTTTCAACGGTTTATCTGCCTTACTGACTATGCTCAACTCTTGCGCTGAGGGGATGACTGTTGTAAATATAGATAACGGATTCAACGCCGGATACAGCGCAAGTCAGATTAACAGAAAAATATCGGGGGCAAAATAAAATGAATTTATACTTCGAATGTGCATCGGGAATAAGCGGAGATATGTCAGTAGCGGCATTGCTTGATTTGGGCGCAGACAGAAAGAAACTTGAAAAAGCTCTGAATTCAATGAACCTTGATGATGAATTTTCTTACAAAATTTCTGATGTTCTCATCAACTCAATCCATGCAACAGATTTTGATGTTACTCTCAAACACCATCACCATCATGAGCATAATCATCACCATGAACACAGAAACCTTGAGGATGTAAATAAAATTATAGATAGAGCAGATATATCAGATGAAGCAAAAACACTTGCAAAAAAAATATTCACAATCGTAGCGGATGCGGAAGCAAAAGTCCACAACAGGGATATTTCAGAAGTCCACTTCCATGAGGTCGGAGCTATTGACTCAATTGTCGATATAGTAAGCTTTGCTGTTCTTTATGATGATTTGAATCCTGAAAAAACTTTCTTTTCGACACTGGCGGAAGGTCGCGGATTTGTCACATGCCAGCATGGAAAACTTCCGGTTCCGGTTCCTGCCGTATGCGAAATTGCATCAAAATATAAGCTCCCTCTCAAAATAACTGATAATGACGGAGAAATGGTTACACCTACAGGTGCTGCAATAGCTGCAGCATTATACACTGGAGAAAAACTGCCCGAACAATTTGTCATAGAAAAAACAGGCTATGGAGCAGGCAAGAGGAAATATGAAAATCCTCTTCTTAGAGTTATGGTTATAAGCTAAAATAAAGGAGAATACATATGCATTTAGGAAACGGTATAATTTGTCCCGTAACAGGTATTCCGATGCTGGCAATAGCAGGAGTATCAGCAATCTGGGCATTGAAAAAAGCAAGAAAAGATTTCAAAAGAGAAAACATTCCGCAGGCTGCAGCGTTGACAGCTTTTGTCTTTGCTCTGCAAATGATTAACTTTACAATACCGTCAACAGGATCGAGCGGACATATTATCGGAGCAGTATTACTGGCTGCGCTTCTTGGTCCATATGCTGCATTTCTTGCAATATGCGCAATCCTGACAGTACAGGCTGTGTTCTTTGCTGATGGCGGTTTAATGGCATTGGGATGCAATATATTCAATATGGGTTTTCTTGCCTGCTTTGTCGTATACCCTCTTGTTTATAAGCCTCTTGTCAATAACAAAAAATATGCTCTCGGAGCATTTTTATCTTCAGTAGCAGCACTTCAACTCGGTTCTATTGCCGTTGTTGCAGAAGCATATCTTTCAGGTTCAATAACTTCTAACCTCGCATCGTTTGCAGCTCTTATGCAGGGAATACATCTTGCCATAGGTGCTGCCGAAGGACTGTTTACGGCAGCTGTCGTGTATGCGGTTATGAACACTAAAATTCGCCAAAGCATACTGACATCAGTTTTTGCAATATCATCTCTTGTTATCGGAGCATTCTTAGCACAATATGCTTCTCAAAAACCAGACGGACTCGAGTGGTCTTTGATTAAGATGTCTGATTCTATGGTTATGCAAACTCAGGGCGTTTTGTATTCAGTATCTGAAGCAATACAGGCAAAAACCGCTGTTCTGGGGCAAATACAGCCTATCACCGCAAATATATCAGGTATAATAATTGCGGCAATTCTTATGGCTGCTGTCGGATATATTTTATCTTACAAAACAGTCGAAATATATGAATAATAAATTTCAAAAACTTCAAAATACTATCGAAAATTTGGGAAAGCAAGGCATCTGTCTTGCTTTCTCAAGTGGTATAGACAGTACTCTTCTGCTATATCTCTGCAGAGATAAGAACCTGCATGCGGTAACATTCTCTTCAATATTTCAGCCTGAAGAGGAAACAGCTCTTACAAAACAACTCTGCAAACGCTATAATATCAAACATAAAATTCTTGAACTTAACCCGCTTGATGATGAAAGCATTAAAAATAATCCTAAAGACAGATGTTATCACTGCAAAAAAATGTTCTTTGAGCAAATCAAAGCATACGCAGCAGCAAACAATCTAGAAAATATATTTGACGGAACAAACTATGATGACCTGAAAGAATACAGACCGGGGTTAAAAGCCTTAAAAGAGCTGAATATTATTTCTCCTTTTGCGGAACATAAAATAACCAAGGCAGAAATAAGACTCTACGCAAAAGAATGCGGAATAGATATATTCGACAAACCATCAACTCCATGTCTTGCAACAAGATTTCCTTACGGAACGCTGCTTGAAGCTTCTAAAATAAAACAGGTAAAAACGGGAGAGAATATTCTCAAAAACAACGGTTTTTTGCAGAACAGGCTGCGAATGCATGGAGATGTAGCAAGGATAGAAATCGAAAAAGACAAATTCGCAGAATTATTGAAAAACAGCGATAAGATAACTCAAGAACTAAAATCAGCAGGATTTCACTATCTTACTCTTGACCTCGAGGGGTTTCGCTCTGGGAGTATGGACAGATGAAAAGAAGAGAGTTTTTGAAAAATTCTATAATCACAATCAGCGCAATGGCTCTTTTGAGCGGATGCAGCAATAAAATGGTTGATAAATGTAATGGAGGAAATAATATGAGAGTACTATTGATTAACAGCAGTGCGCACAAAAATGGATGCACTTATACCGCACTATCTGAAGTTGCAAAAGTTTTGAATAAAAATGAAATTGATACAGAGATAATCCAGCTTGGTTCAGAACCGATAAGAGACTGCATCGGATGCTATGCTTGCAGAAAAAATAACAGCGGGAGATGTGTATTTGATGATGATATTGTAAATACTTTAATAGAAAAAGCAAAAACAGCAGACGGCTTTGTCTTCGGTTCTCCCGTATATTACGGACACCCTACTGGAAGATTGCTCTCAGTTATGGATAGAGCTTTCTTTGCAGGAGGAGAATATTTCAAATTTAAACCTGCTGCAGCCGTACTCTCTGCAAGAAGAGCCGGAACAACAGCGTCTTTTGACGTTATAAACAAACACTTTACCATAAACAACATGCCTGTTGTTTCATCAAATTACTGGAATATGGTGCATGGTTCAAAAGCAGAAGATGTATATGAAGATAAAGAAGGTATACAGATTATGCAAATTCTTGCAGAAAATATGACATGGTACCTGAGAGCATTTGAAGCTGCAAAAAAAGAAGGCATAAACCATCCTGTTCTGCCTGAAAAAATTGCGACAAACTTTATCAGATAGAGGCAGAATATGCATCAGCTTAAGGAATACGAAAAGTTTTTGTTTATACTTGACGGTACTCTGCATACAATCTTTGAAAGAGAAAAAGAATATCTCTGCTGTAAAGAAGGGTGCTCTCTATGCTGTGAGCAGGGAGAATACCCTATATCCGATCTTGAGTTCGAATATCTTATGTATGGTTTCAAAACTCTTGATGAAGATTTGCAGAAAAAAATAAACAAAACAATCGAAGAGATAAAAAACTCTGATGAACGTCTGCATATATGTCCTTTTCTTGTAAATAAGAAATGTTCTCTATACAAATACAGACCTATCATATGCAGAACTTTCGGAGTCATAAGCGAAAATAAATACGGGAAATTGACAATTCCTTTTTGCAGAAAAGAAGGCTTGAATTATTCAAAAGTCTTTGACTCCGAAAGGAAAATGATATCAAGCGAACTGGTAGCAAAATATAATTATTCAAAAGAACCGACAGCATATAATCTGAATAACGAAAATATTATGAATCTTGACATTGCAAGAGATTTAAATCTCTCTTTCGGAGAAATAAGAAAGATGAAAGACCAGCTCTGATAAAAAGACAGGAAAGAATCCTGTCTTTTTGTTTTTTATGCTTCCTGATAAGATGTTGTATGATACAAAACAATTTCACCTGTTTTGAGAGATTGTTTTATATCAATAATCTTCTGATTTGAACTCCCGACCCAGTGCAGGTTGTTATCTTTGAGTTTTTCCTCAAATTCTCCGTCAACAAGGACATCTGCCAGTTCGAGCCCCTTGCAGTCCTTGACATCATCCCATAAGTAGCCTGTATAAATCCATATGGTCTTTTGAGGAAACATCTCCCGACATTTTTTTACAAGTCTGAACACTTCATCTCTGTTGAGAAAATGCAGAGGATCTCCCCCGCTGAAAGTTATCCCCGAAATATAGGGTTTATCCAATGCTTCAAAAAGCTCGTCTTCTGCCTCCTTATCAAAAGGCAACCCGCCTGCCACATCCCATGTTATCGGGTTTTGACAGTTTTTGCAGTGATGAGTGCATCCAGCTACCCATAGAACAACCCTAAGCCCGTCACCATTGAGCATATCGTCTTTTGTTATATTATGATAGTTCATCTCTACATACTCACTCTATCTTTGATTTCTTCCATCTTTGCTTCGTTCAAACGTGTATCCCCCTTAACTCTCGAATAAGAAAGATATCCGTTCATACGCTCTATTTTGGTAAGATTAGAGCTGCCGCATTTTGTGCAGACATCCATATTCAACTCCTGATGACCGCAGTCGTCACAATAGGTGAGCGAGAGATTAACTCCTTCATAAAATCCCATATCCATGGCTCTTTTTATCAAGACTTCTATTGCCTCGGTGTTATAAGAAATAGGATATTTTACATACTGAATTTTTCCGCCGTTGAACAAATCCCAGAACCTTTTTTCAAGATTTTGTTTTTCAATCGGCGTAATATTTTCGCTTACATGGCAGTGAAAACTGTTGGAAACATATCCTCTATCAGATACATTCTCAACTATACCGTATTTTTTGCGGAATTGTTTTATCTGCAAACCGCACAAATTCTCAGCAGGAGTACCGTATATCGCATAGAGATAGCCGTCTTCTTTTTTATACTGCTCTATTTTTTCGTTGATATATTTCATTACCTCAAGAGCAAACTCACCGTCTTCTGCGATTGATTTTCCGTTATAAATCTGCTGAAGTTCATTCAATGCGGTAATTCCAAATGAAGCTGTAGTGTATTTCAAAAGCGGCTTAATTTTATCATGAATACCGAGATGACCTCCCAAGAAACCGCCTTCGCAATAAGCAAGAGGATTTACGGATGCTTTCATCTCACCGAGATAATCAAGAGTTCTTCTATGAAGATTTCTTATCATCTCCATATAATAATCAAGCTCTTTGTAGAAATCTTTGCTCTCTCTTTTTGCCTTTGCATAAATCATCGGGAGATGAAGACTAATCGCCCCGACGTTAAATCTCCCGACAAAAACAGGTTTATCATTCTCATCAGCAGGAGTCAAACCGCCTCTTTCAAACCATGGAGATAAGAAAGCACGGCATCCCATAGGTGATACAACTCGTTTGTACTTCTTATACATACTCGCAACATAGCCTTCTCCAGATAAAGATAACCAGTCAGGATACATTGATTTTTTCGAGCACTCAACACCTGCTTTGAACAAATCCTCGGAATTTTTTCCCTCTCCATGCAGTTCTTCGTCATATAAGAAAATAATTTTCGGGAATAAAACAGGTTTTTTGCAATCACTTTTGCCCTGTCCGTTCATTCTGACTTTCAACATGGCATGAGTTGCCATCTTTTCAAACTCACCGGTTCCAAGTCCAGCAGTTATGGCAATGAACGGATAATCCCCTCTGCAGGAGGCTACAGAATTAAATTTATATTCCCATCCCTGGAACCCTTGTTCCATATCACGTTGAACATCTTTCAGCGCTTCTTCTCTCGCTTTTTCAAACGGGACACCAAGACATACATATTTTTCGTAATAAACTTTATAAGACTTCTCTGCATACGGAGCAAGAACTTTATCTACTTCAGGCAGAGTAAAACCGCCATATTGCTGTCCTGCCGCTGCCATGGTAACATCTCCGATTACATCAAAAGCAACACGCAGTGTCTTTGGCTCGTTATACCAGAGATTGCCCATTTCAAATCCGCCTTTTAGCACATTTGCAATGTCAAACAAACAGCAGTTCATTGTATCTCTTCTTGCTGACATATCATGAATGTAGATGTATCCGTCACGAATAGCCTGTAGTTCTTCCACATTCAGAAAGAACTTTTTGTACAGCTCTTTATTCAGCTGGTTGAATATCAATGAACGTTTTGTTGAAACAAGAGTCGAATCGGCATTTGAGTTTTCTTTATCACCGATATACATAATCTTTTGACTCTCTTGATAAACTTTATCAAGCATCTGAACAAAGTCTATCTTATAGTTCCTGTAATCTCTATATGACTTTGCTACTTTAGGATTAACATCTTCAAGAACAGATTCTACTATATTATGCATCTGAGAAACATAAATCTCATCACATCCGAGTTCAAGAACTCTTTTGTTAACAAGAGAGCAAATTTTTTCTATATCAGCATCGCTGAATTTTATCAGCATACGTTCGGCTGACTTCTTAACGGCGTTTACAACTTTTTTGACATTATAACTGCCGACCGTGCCGTCTTTTTTGATTACTTTTACAGCATCCAGTTTGGGTGAAGAACTGATTATTACAATATTATTATCTGTTTTAATACCTTTTTCATCCATCTTATATTTTATAAGATTTGTGTTCTCTACCGCATTTGATACAATTTCGGATGAAAAAACTTCAGACAAAGATTTGTCTTTTTTTGACACATTTTCCATAAATACAACCCCCTCTTAGTCACGTAAGTCAATAAATAAAAGAATAAGCATTCCGGCTGTAACGGCTGCGGACCAGCGCAGGATTTCCACCTGATCTTTCCTTATTACTCCTCGTCAAAATATTGTATCACATTTTTTATTTAATTAAAAGTTAAGAAATTATTTCATAATAAATTTTAATCATTAAAAATATTCTTGACTGATAGCCGCTCTCAAGAGATAAACTAAAAATATAAGTTCAGATAATAAAAAGGCAGTTATTATGATTAAAAAACTACTGATGTTATTAGTATTGACAACATTTATTACAGGAGGAAATCTTGCTATGTCACAAGAACTTGAACAACCATTCAAAAAAGGCGATATAAATCCATATAACAAATTTTTCACTGGAACAACTTATCTGACAAGACTCAGCGAAAATGATTCCATCTGGAACTCTTCTATTGCAAATGTTACATTTGAACCAAAAGCAAGAACAAACTGGCATAAACATTCAGGCGGGCAAATTCTTCTTGTCACTGCTGGAGAAGGCAGATATCAGGAAAAAGGAAAAGAAATACAAATTCTGAAAAAAGGAGATGTTGTAAGAATTCCTCTTAATGTTGAACACTGGCATGGCGCTGCTCCTGACAGCTGGTTTGCTCATATTTCAATAGAAACTAATATTCCAAACAACGAAACAACCTGGCTTGGACCTGTTTCTGATAAAGAATATAAATAGGAGGATAACATGAGAAAAAATGTCTTAATAATCTCATCCTCTCCGAGAAAAGGAGGAAACTCAGACACTCTGTGTGATGAATTTGCCAGAGGGGCAAAAGAGTCAAATAATCATGTCGAAAAATTTTTCTTGAAAGACAAAACCATAAACTACTGCACAGGATGCGGGCTGTGTGTTGAAAACAACAACACAGGCTGCTCTCAAAATGATGATATGACAGAAGTCCTCGATAAAATAATCAATTCGGATATTATTGTTCTTGCAACTCCAATTTATTTTTATGCAATGAGCGCACAGATGAAAACACTTATAGACAGATGCTGTGCAAGATATACCCAAATAAAGAACAAAGACTTCTATTTCATCTTAACATCAGCTGACACTGAAAAAACATCTCTTGAAAGAGCAGTCGAAAGTTTCAGAGGATTTTTAGACTGCCTTGAAAATGTAAAAGAAAAACACATTATCTACGCTACGGGCGTTTGGAAGATGGGAGATGTCAACAAAACAGATTTTCCTCAGCAGGCATATATCTTAGGGAAATCCGTATAAAAAATAATTTGAATAAAACAAAAATGTCTGTTAGCAAAGACCGTCAAAATTATTCACAAACATGCCCGAGAGCTTTCTCGAGAATATCTTTCACATGATGGTCATCAAGAGCATAATAGACATTTTTTCCTTTTTTTTCAGCACGAACAAGTTTTGCAGTACGAAGAACCTTCAGTTGATGAGAAACGGCTGATTTTGTCATATTCAACAAAACAGCAAGGTCTCCGACACACATCTCGCTTTCTTCTAAAGCCCAGAGAAGTTGTATGCGGGTGCTGTCACCCATAACTTTAAAGAAATCGGACAGCTCATACAAAAGCTTCATCTCAGGCATGTTGGGTTTCACTCTGTTGACTATATCAATATTTATAGCTTCGCAATCACTTCGTTTATTATCCATAAAAAGTCACTACTCCATATTTACAATTATATAATATATGAATAATTGTTCAATTGTCAAATTATGTAAAGATAAAAAATAAAAAGATTGACAATTGAATAGTTGTTCAATTATACTGATAATATAGTTGAACAATTATTCAATTGAGGCGTTATATGTGTAATCATTGTACCGGCAATCATAATCATAAAGATGAGCATAAGAATGAAATTTTAACACTGACGAGAATATCAGCAGCATTTCTTATTCTGCTGTCCGCAATATTTTTAAATATCCCACATGATATCAAAATCTGTTGTTTTTTATTTGCTTATTTAATTGCTGGTTATGATATTTTATACTCCGCTATCAAAAATATTCTCAGAGGAAAAGTTTTTGACGAAAACTTTCTTATGGGTCTGGCTACTCTTGGTGCGCTTGCCATAAAAGAATATCCTGAAGCTGTTATGGTTATGGTATTATACCAGCTCGGAGAATATTTTCAACATCGGGCAGTAAAAAAATCACGCCGCTCAATTCTCGACCTGATGGATATAAGACCTGATTATGCATACAAAGAAGAAAACGGTAAAATCATCAAACACTCTCCTGAAGAAATAAATACAGGAGATATAATCCTTGTTAAAACAGGAGAGAAAATTCCTCTCGACGGAATTGTGACAGAAGGTTCCGCCATCATTGACACAGCAGCACTAACTGGAGAATCCGTGCCCAAAACACTAAAAACAGGAGATACAGCAATAAGCGGATGTATCAACACAAATGGTGTAATAAAAATCAGAGTTACAAAACAATATGGAGAATCAACCGTATCAAAAATTCTCAAACTTATCGAACATGCAAGTTCAAAAAAATCAAAAACAGAAAATTTTATCACAAGATTTGCAAGATACTATACTCCTGCCGTAGTTGCTGCAGCTGTTATACTTGCTGTTTTGCCTCCATTGTTTTTACCTGACGCCCAGTTCGGCGTATGGCTTAAAAGAGCACTCACGTTCCTTGTCATCTCATGTCCATGCGCTCTTGTAATATCTATTCCCCTCAGTTTCTTTGGTGGGATAGGAGGTGCATCAAAATGCGGTATCTTGATAAAAGGAAGCAACTACCTCGAAGCCCTCTCAAGACCTGATTCTGTTGTTTTTGATAAGACAGGTACGCTGACAAAAGGCTCTTTCGAGGTTACAAAAATATGCCCCCAAGATGGAATATCAGAAAATCAGCTGATTGAATATGCAGCTTATGCGGAAAACTACTCAAACCACCCTATTGCCATGTCTTTAAAGAAAGCTTACAAAAAAGACATCGACACATCAAAAATCAGCAATATATCAGAATTTGCAGGCAACGGTGTAAAAGCTGATGTTAACGGAGCAGAAATTTTGAGCGGCAATTTGGCTCTTATGAAAAAATTTCAAATTAATCTGTCTGAACAATCTGATGAAGGAACTGTTGTTTACTGTGCAAAAGACAGAAAATATATAGGATATGTTCTTATATCAGATGAAATAAAAGAGGATACTCCTCTTGCAATCAAAGCACTCAAAAAAGTTGTCAGAAATACGGTTATGCTGACAGGTGATTCTGAAACGGCAGCAAAAAAAACAGCAGAAAAATTAGGTATTCAAAGATTTTATTCACAACTGCTTCCTCAGGATAAAGTTGAAAAACTCGAGGATATAATCTCTGAAAAACAAAAAGATAAAAACGTAATATTCATCGGCGACGGAATAAATGATGCACCTGTTCTGACAAGAGCCGATGTAGGAATAGCAATGGGAGCCATGGGGTCTGATGCCGCAATCGAAGCAGCCGATGTTGTTATTATGGATGATAAATTATCAAAAATTTATACGGCCGTAAAAATTGCACAAAAAACAATGCTTATAGTAAAACAAAACATAATATTTGCACTCGGAGTTAAAGCTTTATTCCTTCTCCTCGGTGCATTCGGATTTATGACTATGTGGGGAGCGGTATTTGCAGATGTCGGTGTTGCTCTGCTTGCCGTACTCAATTCTCTTCGCAGCCTTAGAGTAAAAAATATACAAATCTGAAAACCTCTTGTAAAATAAAAAAGAGGTGAAAATATGAATAATAAAATGAAAGCTCTAATCTGGAAAAAAGACGGCTCAATACATCTTATTGAAAAAGATATACCCAAAATTCAACATCCTGATGATGCCATAGTCAAAGTTACTCTATCAAGCATCTGCACTAGCGATTTGCATATAATACACAATGCAGTGCCTCAGGCTATCCCCGAAACGACACTCGGACATGAGTTTGTCGGAGAAGTTATAGAAACAGGCAAAAATGTCAAAAAACTCAAAGCAGGCGACAGAGTTGCCGCAAACTGTGAAACATTTTGCGGGAAATGCTTTTTCTGCAAAAGAGGATATATCAACAACTGCGAACATGGAGGATGGTATCTCGGATGTAAGATTGACGGATGTCAGGCGGAATATGTACGGGTACCTTATGCTGATAACGGACTAAACAAACTTCCTGAAAGCGTATCTTATGAAAATGCTTTGTTTGTTGGAGATATATTATCAAGCGGATACTTTGGAGCAGAGTTATGCGAAATCAAAAAAGGAGATACCGTTGCAGTAATCGGTGCCGGGCCTGTAGGTTTATGCGCCATGGCTTGTGCAAGAGTTATGGAAGCTGAAAAAATTGTTGCCCTAGACATTGATGATTCACGTCTTGAAGTTGCGAAAAAAGAATCCCTGTCTGACTTCATAATAAATCCTTCCAAAATAAATGCTGAAGAAGCAATAAAAGACCTGACATCATCAAGAGGAGCCGACTGCGTAATAGAAGCAGCAGGAGGAGAGAATACGTTTGAAACAGCCTGGAAAATCGCAAGACCGAATGCAATAGTCGCACTTGTCGCTATGTATGAAAAAAATCAAATTTTACCTCTTCCGGAGATGTATGGAAAAAATCTCATTTTTAAAACAGGAGGTGTAGATGCTGTTCACTGTGAAAAGCTCATAAAACTCATAGAAGAAGAGAAAATTTCTACAGATTTTCTCATCAGCAAAAAAATACCTCTTGAGAATATAAAACACGCCTATGAACTCTTCGAAAATAAAGCTGATAACTGCTTGAAAATAGCGGTTACATACAACTAACTGATAATGTCATTCATCCGACCGAGTAAAAAGCACTTGAAAAACTTTATACTGTAAATACCTGCTGATAATATTTTAAGCAACGTTAAGAATTTAGACACACAGCCCGATTAGTGTAGAATTAAGTAGAATAGCAATAAATATATCTAAATCGGAGGAGCATTTGGGAATGCATAAATTTTATAAATGGCTGTGTTTGGTTTTTGCCGGCTTTGTTTTTTCGGCAATGAATACACTGAGCGCATCTGCTGAGGTTACTTTACCATCAATAAATATCGGTTTTCAGAGTGCAAACACTCCTGATGAGTTTAGCAAGGGAATACAAATTCTCATTCTGCTGACTATTTTAACTCTCGCACCGAGTATAATCATACTTGCCACATCTTTCACCAGAATAGTAATAGTCCTTTCTCTTACAAGACAGGCAATAGGTACGGCACAATTACCGCCGAATCAGGTTATTGTAGGACTTGCTTTGATTTTGACATTTTTTGTTATGTCACCGACCATCAACAAAATTTATGACACAGCATATAATCCATATATGGAAAACAAAATTACCCAGCAGGAAGCCTTGAAACGAGGCATCGAACCTATGAGAGATTTTATGTTCAAATACACGGATGAAAAAGAACTTGCAATGTTTGTCAAAATGGCAAAAATACAAAAACCGGCAAATAAAGACGATGTTCCTACCTATGTTCTGCTTCCGTCTTTTATTTTGAGCGAGTTAAAAACAGCGTTCAAAATAGGTTTTATGATTTTTATTCCCTTTTTGGTAATAGACATCGTTGTATCAAGTATTCTTGTTTCTATGGGGATGTTATTCCTTCCTCCGACAACAATATCTATGCCATTCAAGATTATTCTATTTGTAATGGTTGACGGCTGGCATCTGATAGCAAAATCGCTTGTCGAGGGATTTCTACGGTAGCTGAAGAAGGATTTTATAATGGAACAAATAGAGTTTATATCAATATTGCAGCAAACAATGATTCTTGTACTGATTCTTGCAACGCCAGTTCTCGCAGTCAGTATGTTTGTCGGTCTGGTTATAAGTATCCTGCAAGCGGTTACGCAAATTCAAGAATCAACAATCACTTTTGTACCCAAAATAATTGCGGGAATTGTTGTTTTGATTGTGACATTCCCCTGGATGCTTCAGGTTTTCACAGATAACGTACAGCAAATATTTGAAAAAATGGCGACAATATAGATGTTTGTAGACATATTACCTTATATAACACCTGTAAAAATTATCATATTCATTCTCGTTGTATCAAGACTAAGCGGGATGTTTATTACTGCACCGCTTTTTTCGACTTTTCCGATACCGATGCAGGTCAAAGCTGGATTGATTGCTCTCATTGCATTTCTAACTTATCCGATAATTGCATCAATAACACCTGAAAACATGATACCAAACAACATGCTTGGTCTTGGCTGGATGGTGAGCCGTGAAATTATGATAGGTGCAATGATTGGATTTTGCATAAACATAATTTTCATAGCAATACAGATGGCGGGACATCTTCTGAGCATGCAGATGGGACTTGCTATATCAAACGTTCTTGACCCTGTTACAAGACATCAGGTGCCTATTATGGGTCAGTTATATTTGTATATGGCAATGATTTTATTCCTCGGTATAAACGGTCATCACTATCTTTTTACAAGTGTATTTGAGAGTTATGTATCACTGCCGATAGGAGGAGAGTTTATTTTCTCAGGTCAGTTAATAGAAGAGGTTATAAGATTTACATCACAGATTTTTGTAATCTCTTTCAACATAATAATGCCTATTTTTGCAGTACTTTTGGTTGCTGATATTCTGCTTGGTTTTATGTCAAAAATGATGCCTACGATGAATATCTTTGTTGTGTCTCTGCCGATAAAAATTTACATCGGATTTGTTCTGATGATTATGTTTACAATAAAGACTTACACTTATCTGTCGAATGTAATAAACGACATGCTCATCCACGTCAGCGCAATATTCACATAAGAGGGGACAATGGCTCAGGAAAGAACGGAAGAAGCTACTCCCCGGAGGCGGGAGAAAGCAAGAGAAAAAGGACAAATATCAAAGAGTACCGATTTAAATTCTGCTCTAATCCTTAGTGCGGCTTTCGGCATATTTTTTGCAATGTCTGCCTTTATGCTGAAAGTGTTTATGCAGATGACCTCGCAAACTCTATCAAACCTGAACCCTGATACAATAAATGCCGAGAATCTCGGCGGAATACTAATCCCTTTCCTGCAGGTACTTATGCAAACGGTTCTGCCTTTTCTGCTGGCTACTTTCGTAGTGGCAATAATAGTTGTAAGGTGGCAGGTAGGTCCGTTATTCTCAGTCAAAGCAATTGCCCCGAAGTTCGAAAAAATTTCCCCCATGAAATTCATGGAAAATTTCAAAAACAACTTTAATATATTCAGCCCCAAAAAACTTGTAGAACTGGCAAAATCTATTCTTAAAATAGCTATTATCGGATGTGTCGGATATATGGTTATCAACGCAAGAAAAGAAGAGCTGCTGCTGCTTTTGGGAGTCCCTATTGAAGCTGCATTTTCAACAATAAGCGCAATCGTCGCACAGATGGTGACGGATATATGTATTGCAATGATTGTTATGGGTATTCTTGATAAGAAATATCAGGACTATGAATATGAAAAATCAATCAAAATGACCAAACAGGAAATCAAAGATGAAAGAAAAGATATCGACGGAAATCCGGAAATTAAATCAAAAATAAAAGCTGCTCAAATGCAATTTCTCAGACAAAAAACTATTGCAGCCGTACCAAAAGCTGATGTTGTCGTAACAAATCCGACACACTTTGCCGTTGCAATCAGATATAATACCCAGATAGCTCCTGCCCCTCAGGTTATAGCGAAAGGTGCCGATTTCATGGCTTTCAAAATCAGAGAAATAGCTAAAAATAACAACATACCAATTGTTGAAAACAAACCTCTAGCAAGAAGCCTGTATAAACTTGTGAAGGTCGATCACATAATTCCACCGGAATTATATTTAGCAGTGGCAGAAGTCTTGGCTTTTGTATATAATGAAAAGAACAGGGGAATATAGAGCGATATGCAAAAAATTAAACTGGCGGATGTATTAAAAAATAATGATATTGTTCTGGCAATAGGTGTAATACTTATCGTAGCCATGATGGTCATCCCCGTTCCTTCTCCGCTTCTTGATTTCTTGCTCATAATAAACATATCTCTGTCTGTGATTATTCTTCTTGTCTGTCTATACACGACAGAACCTCTTGAATATTCATCATTTCCGACAATGCTTCTGATTTCAACCCTATTCAGGCTTGCTTTGAATGTAAGCTCTACAAGACTTATACTTTTATACGGAAATGCAGGACAGGTAATCGAAGCCTTCGGCTCTGTAGCAATCGGAGGCAACTACGTTGTCGGTACCGTTGTTTTTGCAATTCTTGTCATAATCAACTTTATGGTTATCACTGGCGGTGCAACAAGAGTCGCTGAAGTTTCGGCAAGATTTACCCTTGATAGTATGCCCGGAAAACAGCTGAGTATAGACTCTGACCTAAACGCAGGTCTTATCACAGAAGAGCAGGCAAAAGCCCGCAGAAAAAAACTTGAAAGAGAAGCTGATTTCTACGGTACCATGGATGGTGCTTCGAAGTTTGTCAAAGGTGATGCAACGGCAGGGATTATAATTACTGTTATAAACATCGTCGGCGGCTTAATTATCGGTATGTGGCAGCAGCATATGGACTTTATGGATGCGCTAGCAACGTTTACGAGATTAACAGTCGGCGACGGTCTTGTCTCTCAGCTTCCTGCGCTTTTGATATCAGCGGCAACAGGTTTGATTGTCAGCAGAGCAGCCGGACAGGATAACTCTCTGAGCGTTGATATCGGAAGAGAGATGTTCTCCGATCCGAGAATATTGTATATTCTCTCAGGATTTTTATTTGTCGTCGGTATAGTCCCCGGGTTTCCGACAATTCCATTCGGAATATGCGCCCTTGTTGTAGGTTATATAGCTTTTTTGAAGGATAAAGAAAAAAAACAGAAAAAACTTCAAGAAGAACAAGATAAAATAAGAAAAGAAAAAGAAGCCCTGAAACCCAAAAATCAACAGAAAAAAGCAAGCAGAGAAAATGTAATGGAGCTGCTAACAGTTGAACCTATGGAAATAGAAATAGGTTACCGTCTTGTACCGCTCCTCGATGTTGAAAAAGGCGGTGATTTGCTTGAAAGAATAGCCCAGATAAGACGACAAACAGCGCTTGATTTAGGGATTATACTTCCGTCAATAAGAGTGCGTGATAACTTACAGCTTGCACCGAATACTTATCAAATCAAGCTCAAGGGTGTGGCTATCGAGTCAGGAGAAGTTTATCCCGAAAAATATCTTGCGATGAACGCAGCAAATATTCCTGAAGAAAACTCTCCGATAAAGGGAATTAAAGCTGTCGAACCTGCTTTTGGACTGCCTGCACTATGGATAGATGAAGCGGATAAAGAAAATGCTGAAATAATAGGATATACAGTTGTCACACCATCAGCGGTAATCTCAACCCATCTGACAGAAGTAATAAAGAAAAATGCAGCGGACATCCTTACAAGAGGGGATGTTCAATCACTCCTTGATAATCTGAAAAAACAAAATGAAGATATGGCAGAAGCTCTAATCAAGGATATCAATATAGCCCAGCTTCAGATTGTTATGCAAAATTTACTGCAGGAAAGAATCTCTGTAAGAGATTTGGAATCAATACTTGAAACACTGAGTACTTATTCAAAAATAAATAACAACACAGATTTTCTGACAGAACAGTGCAGAGCAAAATTATCAAGAAGCATCTGCAAACAAAATTTATCTGACTCAGGTGAGCTGCTTGCAATCACGCTTTCTCCTGATGTTGAAAACACTATCGCATCAGGCATAAGCCATGACGGGCAAAATCTCAGCCTTGATCCGAATTTTACAAGGTCATTAATAGATAACTTAAATCTAGAAATAGAAAAAGCCCTTACATCAACCGGGAATCAGCCCGTAATCCTATGCAGTTCACCTATAAGACTTGCATTCAGAAGATTGATAGAACGCACATATCCTCAAATAAGTGTTATGGCATATACGGAAATTCCTCAAAATATAGCGGCAAAATCAGTCGGAATGGTAAAAGTCGCCCAAAGAATATAAGGAGTTAAAAATGGAAGAAAGACGAAAATATCCGAGAATAAAAATATCACTACCGGTAAAATTGTATATAGATTCAACAAACCAAAATGCAATCAGTACAAATATAAGCGAAGAGGGAATGCAGGTGATGTCGCAGACAGATATCCCCAAAAATTCATCGCTTAATGTTTGTATAAACTGTGATGATGATATAATATTTGATGAATATACAGTGATAGACTCAAAGAAAAATACATCAAATACATTTTTATTATCAGGAAAGTTTAAAAAAAACAAAAATCCTGATAAAATAGCTTTAGTAAAAAAATATCTGGAGAATAGACGGGAATATTTCAAAAAAATCAAGGAGAATAAAAATAAATGCCAGTATCTTTAGCTCTGTTTTTTGGAAGTGTTGCCCTTATAATACTCGGTTCAAATATTATGCTAAAATCAACTTATTTGAATCTTGATGTATTTTTTTACTTTATGAAAGTAGCAGGCGGCGGAGCTGTAGTTTTTGGTATCCTCGGATATTTTATGGGACGCATAATTGAAAACTCAAAAAAAGATAAAATCAATACGCAAGAAAATAAACATACTCTGAAGAATGATGACCTTTTAATAAAAGACCTGCTCGTGTATGATATAGGAATAGAAAAAAAAGAAAAAGAGGCTGAGAAGAAAAGTGCTGACAAAAATTAAAAAAGTTTTTAACAGTTATTTAGGTGAAAAAAAATTCGGAGTGCATCTGGCACTAATTTCATCAATAGGTATAGCAACAATAGTTATATTGTTGTCGCTTTTTTACCTTGATTTAACATCAAAATTGGATCTTTCTCACAAACTTGACAAAGAGTTTCTGAAACGAACTATAACTGATATCGTAATAAACGATAACAACAAACTGATGGCAAAAGGTCAATATCAAAACTTTGAAGAGGTTGCAACAAAACTAAAAAGCAAAAAACTCGTAGAACAGGTAAGCTTCTTTAAAAAAGATAATCCTAATATAATTTGGTCCACAAACGAAAATCTTGTTAAAAATAACATTACCCTGCAAAAATATATGAAAGCAGCCGGCAGCAATGAAAATACTATTCTCGTAAATACTGATACGAATATAATTTTTATCACTTTTCCGAAAACAGGTGATCTTAACATCACAAAATTTTTGAATATAAGCAAATTCGCAGTGCTTATAGTTCTCATAATCTCGCTTATAACAATAGCTATATTTGCAGAAAAAGTAGTTTCTCCTCTCAAGAATCTTTCTCAGCAGGCTGAATTCATATCAAAAGGAAACTTTGATAACTTCATCCCGAGAACAGGCTACCGTGAAATGAACCAGCTTGTAACATCATTGAATATAATGTCTTATGAATTGAAAAAAATATATATGTCACTCGAAGAAAAAGTAAAACAAAGAACTCAAGAGCTCGATACAAAAAATAAAGAACTCGAAAAAGTCTATATAGAACTTAAAGATACTCAATCAATGATGGTTCACTCAGAAAAAATGAGATCACTCGGAGAAATGGTATCAGGTATTACGCACGAAATAAACAACCCTGTAAACTTTATACACGGAAATCTTGTCCACCTGAAAAATTATTCTCATGATTTGATTGAAATAATCGACAAAATGAAAGAATATACGGAAAAACTTCCTGAGCAGGATAAAGAAGAAATATCTGCCCTGCTTGAAGAACTTGATTATGAATATCTCAAAGAAGACCTTCCGAAACTAATCGGCAGCTGTCAGGAAGGAACAGAAAGAACAAGAAACATTGTTATGGATTTGAAAAACTTCTCAAGAATGGAAGAGATGCTGATTTCAGAGATTAATGTAGAAAAAGAACTCCAGACAGCTCTGAATATTCTCCATAATAAATATAAAAATGTAATTGAAATACATGAAGAATTTTCTCATGTTCCAAACATCGAAGCCTATGGCGGACAATTAAACCAAGTTTTTGTAAACATTCTCGATAACGCAATAGGCGCCATAAAAGAAGTGAAGAAAACAGGTAATATTTATATAAGAACAAAACAAGACGGTCAAAATGTCATCATAGAAATTCAAGATGACGGAAAGGGTATGACCGATGAACAAAAAGAAAAAATCTTTGAGCCCTTCTTCACAACAAAACCTATCGGTTCGGGAACAGGTCTCGGGATGTCTATATCATACAAAGTAATCTCAACTCATAACGGAAAAATAGATGTCAAAAGCAAATTGAACGAAGGAACAACTATCTCGTTGACTCTTCCGATAAAAATGGAAAAGAAACCTGAGAAAAAACAGGCTTAATTCTCTGTAGATAATGGATATAAGAAAAAATGAGCAAACACCAAACTTACAGTATCTTATTTTTAGATGATGATATAAACAATCTTGATTTATTAAAAAATACTTTCAGTCAAAATTATACGGTATATACAGCACTGAATTATGATGAAGCGTTCTCTCTTCTTGAAGAATATCCGATAAACATCGTAATAACGGATTATAAACTTCCTCATCTCAATGGTGTTGAATTTTTGAAAGAAGTATACGAAAAATATCCGGATACAATAAGAATACTTATAACAACTTATACAGATTCAGCTATTTTGATTGATGCAATCAACTC
Organism: Candidatus Gastranaerophilales bacterium; assembly: GCA_944323485.1. Classification (GTDB taxonomy): domain Bacteria; phylum Cyanobacteriota; class Vampirovibrionia; order Gastranaerophilales; family CAJFVJ01; genus Adamsella. The sequence goes on along the minus strand of CALUSR010000004.1, from coordinate 108,227 downwards.
AGGTAAAATAAACCAGTTTATAAAGAAACCTTATAACCATGAAGAACTCAAACAGATTATAGACTCGCTTGTTACAAAAAATAAATTAAAGATTGACAACATCAATATAATCAACAGCTACAATGAATTGTTTGCAGGCACAATCTCAGCAATCATCGAAGCACTTGATGCAAAAGATTCTTACACACTGGGGCGCAGCAAAAGAGTTACATTCCTTGTCGTTCATCTTCTCAAACAGATGAATCTCTCAGAAATAGAAGGAAGCAAAATATGCCTTGCGGCGCTTTTGCACAACATAGGGATGATTGGTGTACCTGAGAGCATTTTGAACAAAACAACCCCTCTGACTGATGAAGAATACGGGATTATCAAAAATCATGTAAACTACGGTATCTATATTCTCAAAGATATTAAACAACTTGCTCCCGTTTTGGATATTATAAAATACCACCACGAAAAATATGACGGAACAGGATACCCTTATGGCATAAAAGGCGACGAAATTCCTATTGGTTCCATGATTATTGCAATATCAGACACATACGACAGTATAATCTCAAACAGACCATACAAAGAAAAACTAAGCCATGATAAAGCTCTCGAAATTATAAAAGAAATGTCTGGAACTCAATTTAATCCTGCAGTAGTCGATGCATTTCTGCAAATTCCTGCTGATGTTTTTGATAAGCTGAATAACCTCAATGCAGACCCTGACGACCTTTTATAATCAACGATTGTAAATTCTCATATAATTCCAATAAGAACCGAAAACTTTTTTTACATAATTTTGCGTTTCAGGATAAGGAATATTCTCAACAAACTCATCTATATCCTGATTATAATCATTTTTATCTATCCATCTCTGAACAGACCCGTATCCGCCGTTATAAGATGCAACGGCAAATGCCATATTACCGTTGAATTTATTTTTCAAAAAACTTAAATATGTAGTAGAAAATCTGATATTTGTATCAGGATTTAATAACTCGGCAGGAACAACAGGAGGAAGTTTGTTCCACTTAGCAACATCGTTTGCAGTCCCGGGCAAAATCTGCATAAGACCGTAAGCATTGGCAGAACTGATTGCACTTGGATTAAAATGACTCTCTTCTCTCATCAAAGCAATAACCAAATACGGATCAATCTTATGATATCTTGCAGAATTGTTTATCCTCTCTGCATAATGTATAGGATATCCGAGCAGCCATATAATACTCTTCTTATCAGGTTTTTGAGAAACTTCATCAATATATGTCCTTGCATAAAAACAGGATGAAGCTCCCTGTCCTTTTTTCAACGCAGATAAACTGAGAAAAATTTTATCCTTATCATCAATAAGCAAGATAGTGTCAAAATCGTCAACAACAGCCAATTCAGCAATAAAATTCCCGTATTTTGATTTCAACTCCTGTGCTGTTTGCTTCATTGAGTCAACAAACAGCTCTTCATCTATATTCTCAAAATACGCAGATTTCCACATAAAATCTTTTTTTCCTTCAATCGAGCTTTTTCTGCCAAACGCTCGAAGCGCATAATAACTGTCAGGATAATCAGAAATTACCCTTCGATAAAAACCAACAGCTTCTTTTTTCTTATTCATTTTTTCTTTTATCTTCCCGCACCAGAACAAAACAGCAGGAGAAGCTTTTGTATTCTTATATCTGTCAATATGCAATGATGCAAACTCAAGAGCCTGCACATAATCCCCTTTCTTATACCTGTCAAAAAATAACTTCCATAAAGATTCAGATGCATAATCTCCATAAGGATACTTATCAGCAATTATCTTATATGTTTTCAAAGATGAAATATCAGACTCTCTCAAAGCCCTATTATATAGCGCATAATCATTAGATTTCTTACCAGAAGTTATCTCAGCTAAATGACTCCAACTCATCAACGCAGAACGATTATCAAGACGGACATACAAATTCATCATTTCTTTGAGTTCTTTTTCACTCAAATAAGACGCATAATTAGTTAATCCGTTCTCTATTACGGCAAAAGACTGCATGTTTTCTCCGACTCCATAAAGAGCCTTCACTTTGTAATACCAGGAATTTCTAGTAGCAGCCGCCGTTAAATAAGGTATTGCCTCTTTATACGAATTAGCATGATATAACGCAGCTCCATAATACAAATTTTCATCCCTTGAAAAACCTGAAGAATATTTTGAAAGTTCTTTTATACACTCACCTGCAAAAATACCTGATGGTGACTCTTTCAAATATTCAAAAAAATACGCCCGTGATTTCTCAGGATTTTTTTCTTTTTCTGCAATTCCCAAATAATAATATGCACCTATCGAATATTTTTCATGAGGATATTTTTTTATTAAAACATCAAACTCTTTCTCTGCCTGCGCATACTTTTTCTGGCGCATATACAATTGCCCCAGACGATATCTCGTAACAGGCACAAGTTTTGATTTGCTGCGTTCAAATAAAAGCTGCTTGTATTTTTTTTCGGCACCTCTTTCATCAGAGAGTTTTTCAAGACACTGCGCCTGATGAAATAATCCGCCTTCATAAGCTGCATAAGTTCCTGAAACAAGTTGGTATGTATCGTACGCCTTCTTATACTCCCCGGTTTTTTCAAAAGACAAAGCTTGAGAATAAAACTCCCTATTCTGCTCCTGAGTGTTAAGAAAATTCAAAAAAGAAAACTTTTTTACAACTCCGGGGGTAATTTGTATAAATACTCCCGCTGCGATTATGAGAATCATAACGCATATGAATATCGTAAAAAAGTTTTTCTTTGTCATAAACTAAATCTCTGAGTTAATCTTTTCTATGAATTCATCAACTCCAAATACACCGATTTGACCTTCTCCGCGTTTTCTTACGGCAACTTTTGAATCTGCAATTTCTTTATCACCCATAACAAGCATATAAGGAACTTTCTTATTCTGGGCTTCTCTGATTTTGTAGTTCATACTCTCACTGCGGTCATCAACTTTCGCCCTGATGTTCTGAGCTTTCAGTTTTTTCAATACTTCATAAGCATAATCAGCATGTCTGTCAGCTATCGGAATAATTGTTACCTGCTCGGGAGCTAACCAGAGAGGGAACGCACCGGCATAATGTTCTATCAAAATACCTACAAATCTTTCAATAGATCCGAGGACAACTCTGTGAATCATTACAGGAGTCTTTAACTGACCGTCTTTATCCTGATATTTAATATCAAAACGCTCAGGCAGATTGAAATCAAGCTGAATTGTTGCACACTGCCAAATACGCCCGATTGCATCTTTCAGTTTAAAATCAATCTTCGGTCCGTAAAATGCACCGTCACCTTCGTTGATATCATATTTCAGACCTCTTTTATCAAGTGCTTCTTTCAATCCTGCTTCTGCTCTTTCCCAGTTTTCGATTGTTCCTGTAAAGTCATCAGGCCTTGTAGAGAGTTCGACTTCATACGTCATACCGAATTTTTTTAGAATATCATCAACAAAATCAATAATATCATTTATCTCATCAACTAGCTGCTCTGGAGTCAGGAAAATATGAGAATCATCCTGAGTAAATCCCTGAACACGTGTAAGCCCCTGAAGAGCTCCTGAACGTTCTTTTCTGTACACAGTACCCAACTCAGCCAATCTCAAAGGTAAATCTCGATAGCTGTGTCTGTTTGCCTGATAAATCAATATATGAAAAGGACAGTTCATCGGCTTCAAGACAAACTCTTCCTCTTCAGATGTAATAAAGAACATATTGTCCTTGTAGTGAGCCATATGACCTGATATTTCCCACAGTTTTGATTTGGCTATATGAGGAGTATAAACAATATCATAGCCTCTTTTTCTGTGTTCGGAACGCCAGTAATTTTCAAGTTGTTCTCGAACTATACCGAGATTCGGATGCCAGAGAACCAGACCGGCTCCGACTTCTTCTCTTACGCTGAACAAATCAAGCTGTGTACCGAGTTTTCTATGATCCCTTTTCTGGGCTTCCTCAAGCTGGGTAAGATACTCATCAAGCTCTTTCTGAGAGAAAAATGCAGTTGCATAAATTCTTTGGAGCATTTTATTATGCTCATCTCCTCTCCAGTATGCCCCTGCCACATTCAACAGCTTGAACGCCTTAATCGGCTTTGTGCTCATCAAATGAGGTCCTCTGCAGAAATCATTCCACAAAATATTTCCATCTTTATCTTTTGTATAGTACAGAGTAGGTGATTCGCTCTTATGTTCCTCTATCAACTCTGCTTTATAAATTTCCCCCTGTTCTCTGAATTTTTTGATTTCCGCATCAACATCTTCTATCTTGTGCTGTTCAAAGAAGAGTTCGTTTTTCAAAATTTCATGCATTTCTTTTTCGATAGCATCAAGATCCTCAGCATTCAGAGTATGACCGTCTATATCAAAGTCATAATAAAAACCATTCTCTATACTCGGTCCGATTGCCAATTTTGCATTAGGAAAAAGATTCTGTACAGCCTGCGCCATAATATGAGCTGTTGAGTGTCTCAAAACGCTCAATGCCTCAGTATTTGAAGATGTCAAAATTTCAAGCTTATCTTTATCCTGAAGAGTAGCGGTTAAACCTGTTATCTCACCGTTTACCTTAGCTGCAACTGCATTTTTTGCTAAACCTTGACTGATTTTTTGAGCCACTTCATAGGCCGATGGATTTTTCTCAAATTCTAGGATACTATCATCCGGTAAAATAACCTGCATCTTCTGCTCCTCTTTTTCATAAAATTAACTATATATCCGATAAAAAAATTTTATCACCGACAAAAAATAATGGCAAAATTAAAAATTAAGAGTAAAAATTTCGTAATTTTATTTGCACTAAAATATTTAAGCGCTAAAATAAATAATCAACTATTAGTATTTTTAGGGTAAAACAGATGGAAGTTGCAAACAAAATCAATCAAAAGTTCATAGAACAGGCAAAATTTATTGCAAGAGGAACAGAAATTCTCCCCGGAGGTGTTCTTGAACTTGCAAAGAAATTGGAAAAAGCTGAAAAAAATAATAAACCTCTCCGTGTAAAACTCGGACTTGACCCGACTCGTCCTGATTTGCACCTCGGCCACAGCGTTGTAATGAGAAAGCTCAAACAATTTCAGGATGCAGGGCACAAGGTTGTTCTGATTGTTGGCGGTGCAACTGCAATGATAGGTGACCCATCAGGAAAATCAGAAACAAGACCGAGTCTTTCAAAAGAACAGGTTGAAACAAATGCAAAAACCTATTTTGAGCAGATGAGCAAAATTGTTGATATCGATAAAGCAGAAGTCCATAACAATGCAGACTGGCTCCATCCGATGAAACTTGCCGAACTTTTGAAATTAGCTTCAAATGTTACTGTTGCTCAAATGATGGCTCGTGATGATTTTGCAAAGCGCTATGCCGAAGGAAAACCAATCAGCGTACATGAATTTTTCTATCCGCTTCTGCAGGCATATGACTCTGTTGAAATAGACGCCGATATAGAACTCGGAGGAACGGATCAGAGATTTAATGTCTTAATGGGAAGAGAAATACAGCTTGCTTATGGAAAAGAAGACCCTCAGCTGGTTATGCTGCTTCCTCTGATTGAGGGAACAGACGGATTGGTCAAGATGTCAAAAACTTATCCAGAGCACTGTATAAGCCTGACAGAAGATCCGAATAATATGTATGGCAAACTCATGTCTATCCCTGATAGTTTAATTCTAAAATATTATGAACTTCTTACAGATATTCCGACAGAAAAACTCAATGAAATAAAATCATTGCTCGAAAAAACATCGACAAATCCTAGAGATATAAAAATGCAGCTTGCGTATACAATCACCGAGTTATATAACGGAGCAGATGCAGCAAAAAAAGCTCAGGATAACTTTGTTAATGTTGTTCAAAACAAAGGAATTCCTGATGATATCCAATCAGTAGAAACAGAAGATGGAAAAATGCTTGTTGATGTAATTTTAGACTGCGGCTTTGTAAAAAGCAAAGGCGAAGCCAAAAGGCTCATACAAGGAGGCGGTGTTAAATTAGACGAAACAAAAGTTAGTGATATTATGCAAAAAATTATGTTTTCAACAAAAAATGAGGTAATATTACAAGCAGGGAAAAGAAATTTTGCAAAACTGCTGAAAAAATAAAATTAATACTGGAGATAATGATGAGCACGGAAATAATACAGGAAACAAAAACTGAAAAGCTCACGGGAGCAAAAATATTCTTAGAATGTCTTAGAGAAGAAGGAGTAGATGAAATATTCGGATACCCAGGCGGTGTCATCCTCAATATCTATGATGAATTGTACAACTGTGATTTTATAAAACATTATCTCGTAAGACATGAACAAGCAGCCGTGCATGCTGCGGAAGGCTATGCAAGAGTCACGGGACGCCCCGGAGTTGCTCTGGTAACATCAGGTCCGGGTGCCTGCAATACTATAACTGGTATTGCAAATGCTTATTATGACAGCTATCCGCTTGTTGTATTCACAGGACAGGTCGCATCAAGCCAGATAGGAAACGATGCTTTTCAGGAAGCCGATATTGTCGGGATTACTCGTTCTTGCTGCAAACATAACTATCTGGTCAAAAATGTCAAAGACTTACCACGTGTTATCAAAGAAGCTTTCCATATTGCAACAACAGGGAAACCCGGTCCTGTTGTCGTAGATCTGCCAAAAGATATTTTGACGGCAAAGATGGAATTTCACTATCCTGATAAGATAGACTTACCGGGGTATAATCCAAAATATGACGGTCACCCTATACAATGCAAAAAAGCACTTAAGCTGCTATGTGAAGCTGAAAGACCTGTAATAATTGCAGGAGGAGGTATCATTCACTCTGATGCAGCTGCTGAAATAACCGAATTATCACAAAAACTCGGTATTCCGACAGCTACAACTCTCATGGGAATAGGTACATTCCCTCAGGATGATGAGTTATCTTTAGGAATGCTTGGAATGCACGGCAATTACTGGGCAAATCATGCAGTAAGCAGCTGTGATGTTCTGTTTGCTGTGGGAACTAGATTTAATGACCGAATCACAGGATGTCTGAAAAGATTTTGCAAAGATGCTCAGATTATCCATGTTGATATAGACCCTTGCTCAATCAGTAAGAATGTTCCTGTAGATATACCTATCGTAGGTGATGCAAAGAATGTTCTTAAAATCATGCTCAAAGAGTTTGAATCAGGCAAATATAACCCTCAAAAAGAATTAAAAGAAGTATGGCTTTCTCAGATAAATGCGTGGAAAGAAAAACGTGCAATGCCGGTTATTCACTCGGATAAGATTAATCCTCAGACAGTTATACAAAAAATTTATGAAAAAACAAAAGACAAAGATGCAATCATCGCAACAGAAGTTGGTCAGCATCAAATGTGGACGGCACAGCTGTATAAATTCAATAAACCGCGCCAGCTGATTACATCAGGAGGTCTCGGTACAATGGGATTTGGTTTTCCTGCTGCAATGGGAGCACAAATAGGGAAAAAAGATAAACTCGTCTTCAACATAGCCGGCGATGGCAGCATACAGATGAATATACAAGAACTTATGACCTGTATTGACTATAACATACCTGTTAAAGTAGCCATTATTAACAACGGATATCTCGGTATGGTCAGACAATGGCAGGAAAAACTCTATAACAAACACTATTCTCAAACACACATCACAAGCCCTGATTTTGTAAAACTTGCAGAAGCTTACGGTGCACTTGGTTTGAGAATAACAAAAGAAGAAGAAATTGACGAAGCTCTAGATAAAGCTATTGCCTACAACGGACCAGTCCTGATGGATTTTGTCGTAGAGCCTTTTGAGATGGTTTATCCTTGGGTTCTCGCAGGAAGCCCGCTCAATAAAGTTCTTCTTTCGAATGATAGTCCGATTGCTTAGTTAGGAGTAAACAAAATGCGTCATACTTTATCTATATTAGTAAAAAATGAAGCCGGGGTCTTATCGAGCATATCCGGACTTTTCTCGGGAAGAGGATACAACATAGAAAGTCTTACAGTTGCTCCTACAATAGACAACGCTTTTTCAAGAATAACCATCGTCACAACAGGAGATAATGCAGTAATAGAACAAATTAGCAAGCAGCTTAACAGATTGATTAATACAATCAAAGTGGTCGAGCTTTCAGGCGATGACTGTATCGATAGAGAACTAATCTTGTGTAAAGTTACGGCTAAAGATGAAGACCGTTCAGAAATTCTGCGTATTGCAGAAATTTTCCATGCACAGATAATAGACGTTTCTCCCAAAACTTATACAATAGAGGCAATAGGTGATAACAGACAAATAACCTCTTTGATAGAACTTCTCCGCCCTATTGGCATCAAAGAAATAGTTCGTTCAGGAAAAGTAGCTATATCAAGAGAAAACCAGTTTATCAGCCTTAACCAGAAACTAGGTATAGAGGCGGCAGATAAATAATATTATTCATTAATTTTTATTAATATCATAACAAAAATTTTGTTTCATCTGTTTTGTATAAACAGTTTACTTTAATGTGCGAGTTATAAAGAATATTATGATAAACCTCTTAAACTTCAACCCAATTGCAAAAACTCAAATATTAAACAAAAGTCAATCACAGCAAGCAAACAAAAATCAATACCCGAATCTGAAACCGCTCTCTGCAGATACGATTTCTTTTTCTGCAAGAACATCTTCAAAGCCTATTGTTCCTGCAGGAAAGGCTGAAACAAAAAAAACAAAATCAAGAGATGCTAAAAAACTCGTAGATAAGTCAAATATGGGAAGCAGGAACGTAGCAGCAGATATAAGAAAAGAAGCAAAATATTCTTTTGGCTTATTCAAATATAACATCGATTCTCTCCTGACTCCTCTTGTGGTAACTCATGACCGCAAAAATCATCCTATAGACAAAATTGAATACAGAATAAAAAGCGAACGATCCATTATGGAAAAAGCCTGCCAGAAAAATATGAGAACAAAAAAGAGTATAAAAGAAGGCTTAACAGACATAATCGGAGCTCGTGTCATATTGGGAGATGCTTCTGAAGGCGGCGGCAATCAGGTTGTCGACAGACTCATTAAAGGAGTTAAAGAAAATAAAATTAAAATTATTGAAATTGAACACTACAGACCAAACACAAAATATCAATACGCAAGCCAGTCAAAGCTGAACACTCTTGCAAAGGTGTCGAAAGAAAAAGGAGTATGGAATTTCAAAAATACCATGCAAGAAACAGCCTCAGGATACATGGCTATTCATATGCTTATTGAATTAAAAGACGGTTTTGTCGGAGAACTCCAAATTCTCGGAAGAGATGTTGCACGACTCAAAGACATAGAAGATTTGTGCTATAAAGCAATGGACAACAAAAACATTCCTCCAAAATATGCTGATATAGATAAAGTTTTTAAACAAACAGGTTTACGCTCGAGCGGGGATAATGAAAATATCGAATTAAAACAGGCGTTTATGGATTATACAAAAGCAGCCTATATTCATGAACGTGAAAAAGAGCCATCAAACAATGAAAACTCTGAGTTTCTATATATTCCGGCAGATTCAATTATTCCGAAAGAACTGGATTTCAATGAGCTGGCTATGATGAAAGCCAAAGCAGACAGAGAACACAAAAAACATTAAAATTATTTTACTCCTGCAGACAGCTTCAAATTTGACTCCACACTGTCCACGTACTGTTTTGCAACTCTTGGCGTTCTGCCGTTTTTCAATAAAGCAAAACGTTCTGCACCTTTGAAGAGTTCTTCTCTTTCAACGGGAAGATTTCTATCTTCAGCTATCTGTCTGACTATTTCCAAATAATTGTCTTTATTCGGGATAGAAAAAGTTATAGTCAAACCGAATCTTTCTGATAACGATATCGTATCATCAATCGTATCAGCACGATGTATCTCATCTCCTTCACGTGAAGAGAAGGTTTCTTTTATCAAATGTCTTCTGTTTGTCGTAACATATATTGCAATATTCGACGGTTGTTTGTTCAAAGACCCCTCTAAAACTGTCTTCATCGCCCCGAAGTTGTAATCATTTTCATTAAAAGTTAAATCATCAATAAAAATAATAAATTTAAGAGGAATTTTCCCGAGTCTTTCCATCAAATCAGGCAAAAGCATTATGTTATCTTTCACAAGCTGAACCATTCTCAAGCCTTTTGAAGAATACTCGTTTAATACAGCCTTAACAGTCGAAGATTTGCCTGTTCCCCTATCTCCATATAATAATACATTGCTATATGGTGCATCTTCTAGAAGACAAAGAGTGTTATGAACAACTTTTTCTCTCTGAGATTCATACAGCTTTAAATCTGATAAACTGATATCATCAAGGTTTGAAACAGGTTTTAATGATTTATCCACGGTAAATAAAAAGGCTTTGTATTTTGCAAATACCCCGAATGAATTTTTTTCATAAAACTCGGCTATAGAGTTTTTATCATAGCAGATATCAGATATTTTATATTCACAAAAAGTAGAGATGAAAGATTTTTCTTTATCAAAAGATTTTTCAATCTCTTCTTTCAAAACTCTAGAGCTCAAAGAACAAACAGATAATAATATATCCAGATCATGAAATGCGGCATTTTTCAAATTTTCATTCAAATTAGAAAAGCCTTCTTTTGAGCAACTCATCGAAAAAATATTTTCATCATACAAAATCAAATCAAGAATATAATCTGAAAAAGAGATATCTTTTGAATACAGCTTTGAACATAAGTTCGAGTACAAAGAAACGCACTCTTCAAAAAAAGAATTCTCAGGATCATTCAATATATCAAAAATATCAATCAAATTTTGAATTAACTCATCATCAAGCAAATTACGATAAATAACCAAACTTCTCAGTTCATTGTTTATATTCATTTCTAAATACCTCTTTGATTTATAATATTACATCCAACTTTATAAAAAATTCAATCTGATTGTTGACTGACTCGCTATTAAAGTTTACACTATAAGCACAAAGAATAAATAAACGGAAAGTGTTTATAGAAGAGAAATAAAGTTTAAGGAGGCCTTTATTATGGCAAAAATTTATTACGCAAGTGATTGCAACCTCAGTCTTCTCGATGGTAAAACTGTTGCAATAATCGGATACGGCAGTCAGGGACATGCTCATGCTCTCAACCTTCATGACAGCGGAGTTAATGTTATAGTCGGCTTGTACGAAGGCTCAAAATCTTGGAAAAAAGCAGAAGAAGCAGGTTTGAAAGTGGCAACCGTTGCTGAAGCATCTAAAGCTGCTGATATCATTATGATATTGCTCCCGGATGAAAAACAGGCTGATGTTTATAAAGAACAAATTGCACCATACTTGAGCGCAGGAAAAACTATCGCTTTTGCTCACGGATTCAATATCCATTTCGCACAAATCGTTCCGCCGAAAGATGTTGATGTAATTATGATTGCGCCAAAAGGCCCCGGACATACGGTTCGTTCTGAATATGTTGCTGGAAAAGGAGTTCCTTGTCTTATTGCAGTTTATCAAAATGCTACAGGAAGAGCTTTTGATATCGGTCTTGCTTATGCAGCAGGAATCGGCGGTGCTCGTGCAGGCGTTCTTGAAACAACTTTCAGAGTTGAAACAGAAACAGACCTCTTTGGAGAACAAGCTGTACTGTGCGGTGGAGTTACCGCTCTGATGCAGGCAGGTTTTGAAACTCTCGTTGAAGCCGGTTATGACCCTGCTAATGCTTATTTTGAATGTATCCATGAAATGAAGCTGATTGTCGACTTGATTTATGAAGGCGGATTCTCAAAAATGAGATACTCCATCTCTGATACTGCCGAATTCGGCGACTATGAAACAGGCAAGAGAATGATTACAGAAGAAACAAAAAAAGAAATGAAAAAAGTTCTTGCAGAAATTCAAGACGGTACATTTGCCGCAAAATGGATTGCAGAAAATAAATCAGGACGTGCTCACTTCAATGCAACAAGAAGATTGAAAGCAGAACACCAGCTTGAACAAGTGGGTAAAGAGCTCAGAAAAATGTATTCCTGGAACGAAGAAAAATAAATCATTTTTCAATAATTTTCACAAAAAGCGTTTGATATTCATATCAGACGCTTTTTTATTTGCTATTTTTCCATAACTTGATTAAAATAACTAATATTGAAAAGCCCATATGGAGTCAAGTATGAATCAAAAAATAGAAATCTATGATACAACACTAAGAGAAGGCTCTCAAGCAGAGGGAATATCTTTCTCGGTAAATGATAAGTTGAAAATTATTTCTATTTTGGATGATATGCAAATTGATTACATAGAAGCAGGCTGGCCGGGGGCAAATCCAAAAGACGTTGAGCTCTTTGAAATTTTAAAAACTCTTCCGCTTAAACATTCAACGATTGCTGCATTTGGCTGCACAAGAAAACCAAATACTCTGCCTCAGGAAGATAAAATTCTAAACGGTTTGCTCGAGGCTGATACAAAAGTTATTACAATCTTTGGAAAAACCTGGGATTTCCATGTAGAACATGCCCTCAACACAACGCTTGAAGAAAATCTCAATATGATTTCAGATAGCATAAAATATCTCAAATCAAAAGGAAAAAGAGTTTTCTTCGATGCCGAACATTTCTTTGACGGGTATAAAAACAATTCTGAATATGCTGTGAAAGCCATTGAAACTGCATATAAATCAGGAGCAGAAAGAATTATTTTTTGTGATACAAACGGCGGCTGCATAAATACAGAAATCTACAAAATTTCTCATGAAATGTGCAAAAAATTTCCTGATACCAAATTCGGAATCCATACTCACAACGACAGCGATATGGCTGTTGCTAATGCAATAGCAGCCATGAGCGCAGGAGTTTTTCAAATACAGGGAACTTTTAACGGATATGGAGAAAGATGCGGAAACGCAAATTTATGCTCCGTTATACCAACCATCCAGCTAAAGATGGGAATAGATATCATCGGTGATAACATCAAAAAACTTACACATACTGCAAAAAAAATAAGCGAAATAGCAAACAAAAACCTCTATGAGCATACGCCTTATGTAGGCAGAAGCTCTTTTTCACACAAAGCAGGCATCCATGCCAGCGGAGTAAGAAAGTTCTCAAGCACCTACGAACATGTTCCTCCTGAAGCTATCGGCAATACAAGAAAAATTCTCGTAAGCGACCAATCAGGGATTGCAACCCTTCGGGAAAAAATCAAAAATCTGAAACTCGGAACTATTGTCCGGGATGAAGATTTGCCCAAAATAATAGAAGAAATCAAAAAAAGAGAATCAGACGGTATGTCTTTTGAAGATGCAGATGCATCATTTGAAATAATGCTGACTGAAGTTCTAGGAACTCGTCCGAAATATTTCGAGCTGATGGGATTCAGGGTTATTACGGATACATTCCATGACGCAATGAGCGACATAAACTCGGAAGCATCAATAAAATTAAAAGTCGGAGATGAAATATTCCATACCGTAAGCGAAGGCTCAGGACCTGTCAACGCTCTTGATTATGCCGTAAGAAAAGCTCTTCTGCCGTTATATCCAGAGATAAAAAATTTCAGACTTAAAGACTTCAAAGTAAGAATAATTGACGGTAAAGACGGCACTGCAGCAAAAACAAGAGTCCATATTGAATCTACAAACGGATACAGTGTCTGGGATACGGTCGGAGTCAGCGTGAATATAGTTGAGGCAGCTTATATTTCACTGACAGAGAGCATTACTTTCGGTTTGCTTATGCAGGATGTCCCATCAAGACATAAACAGACAGCCAGAGTCTAAAAAACAAATTTTATATACAACCAAATAAAAAAGCTATTAAAAAATAGCTTTTTTATTATTCAATTCATCCAAAGACAGGATGCTCATGCGTTTGATTTACACCAAAGATACACCGCCCTAAAAAGAGTATTGACAGTATATGCTTACTCTAACAAGGTTTTAAAAGACAATAGACCACATGGTCTAAACCTTTGTATGCACCCCAAATTCAGTAAATATAAATCCTATAGTCGATGAGAAACTCCTCCGAAAGAAGGTAATATCTAAATGTAAACAACCTAAGAAATACATTGAAAGTATGAAAATAAAAATGGGGGAGTAGTTAATGAGAAGATTAGATCTTAAAGGAGCTGCAAAAGTCGTAGTCGTAGATGACAACTTTGAACATGCTATGGGTATTAAGGAGCTTGTAAATCTTGAAAGTCCATGTAACGTGGTAGGAGTCGCAGCAAACAGTGATGTAGCAATATCACTAATCAAAAAGAACAATCCTGATTTAGTATTGATGGATATCAACATGCCAGATGTAGACGGCATCACAGCAATCCAAAAAATCAGAAAGTTCAACACTGATGTAAAAATCATCGCTCTGACAGGTTATGACGATGCTGACCTTATCTATCGAACAATGAAAGTCGGTGCAAACGGCTACATTCTCAAAACAATGGCTTCATCACAACTTATTTATGCAATAGAAGAAATTCTTAACGGAAAAATTTATCTTCCGACAGTACTTGCGTCAAAATTCTTTGAACACTTCCAGAAAGCTCTGAACGAAGAAAGCGATGCCGGAATAAACGATGAAGATAACCTCTTGAATTACCTGACACAAAGAGAAGAAGAAGTTCTTGAACTATTGACTCATGGAATAACTTACAAAGGCGTAGCAAGCAAACTGTTTATCAGCGAAACAACCGTAAAAACTCACGTCAACAATATATTCCAGAAGTTACAGGTAAATGACAGAACTCAAGCTGTTCTCTACGCATTGAACCATGGCATAGGAAACAGAAGAAAAGTAAAAGCAACAGCTTAAGTTCACTGATTACAAAAAATACGGCGGTAAGAGTAAAATGAAGAGACAATTCAAAACATACAAAGGATCTATATCTTCTCTTTTTCTCAACAAAGAGCCGAAAGTGTTTGCGAAACAGACCATCAAAGGTCTGTTTCGTGTGCTGCTTGAAACGACAATGGAACAAAATGAACAATCGGCAGTCCTGTTCAAAAGCACTGAAACAAAAAATTTTTCAGGAGTCCTCAGCAGACTTGAACACAACAAAAATATAGAAACTTTTTCTTACTGCAACAGCTTTCCATTTTCATTTGAAACTGTCGAAATTCAAAACAAAAATCTCGAAAGCGATGAATTTCTCATAATCATCTCGGAACGTTTTTCAATTTGCATATACTGGAAAGAAATTCAAAATAATATAATTGAATTTTATTCCTCTTTAAATGGAGAAGAAATCTTTTCAATAATCGAATATCTCCAAAATCAGAGCAAAAATCAAAAACTCGAAAATATTCTCTCAACTCTGAAGATGGATAGAAGACAAAATAAAAATATAAATGATATCTTCTCAAAATTAATCGAATTGAACGACGAAGTAGAAAAAGAGCTTATGTGTATCGATTTGAAAATAGACAACTCATCAAAAGATAACATGAGCTACTCAACCATCGCTCATGAGCTGAGAACACCTATCAGCATAATAGACTTAAACACAAATCTTTTGAAAAAATATTTTGATAAAAACATCTCTGATACAGAGCTTAAAGAAAAAGCGGAAAACTTCTACACAGCAATTCAAAAATCAATATTTTTGCTGAATGAAATTACAAACAACCTGTCTGCTTTTTCAAAAGACTACAAATTGAATCTTGCAAAAGAAAATATAGATAACGAAATAAACACTGCTATAAATATGCTCTCAGCACAAACAAAAGAAAAACACCTTGAAATAGTCAAAACAAATAATTCAGGCATATCTGAGATAAAACTCGATAAAATGATGTTCACAAGAGCACTCCTGAATCTCATAAAAAATGCAGTAGAAGCATCAAAAGAAAACGGAAAAATTTTTGTAGAAATACTGAAAATTAAGGATTATCTATTAATAAAAATAGAGGATAATGGAATAGGAATAAAAGAAGAAAATCAAAATAAATTATTCACTCCGTTTTTCACAACCAAAAAAACAGGAACAGGAATCGGTCTGTATGAATCACGAAAAATAATACAGTCGCACAACGGAGATTTGAAACTTATTTCAACAGGGGATACAGGGAGTACTTTCGGTATATTTTTACCGATAAATTAAACAACGGGAGGAGGTAATATATGGATTTCTTAACAGATAGAACTATGAATCTGACAGAGTTGGCCATGGACGGTTTGATGGCAAGACAAAAAGTCATCGCTGCCAATATCGCTAATGCAGAAACTCCCGGATATCAACGTAAAGATGTTATCTTTGAAGACCAGCTCGTAAAAATCATGCAGCAGGAAAACCTCAAAGAAAATATTAAAAAAGCAAACTCTTCAGGAATGCCTCTTCAGGTGCAGCACACATTTATCCCTGGAAGCAATCTTGATGTAAATACCAAAACAGTTCAGGCTATTCTTGCAAAAAATTCTTACGAAGATTTCAAACCAATGGCTGTTGACGATTTGAACGAACCGATTACCGGAGATGGAAATAACGTCAACATAGAACAAGAAATGGCTGAATTATCAAAAAATGCCTCAAAATTTATGGTTCTTTCAGAACTTGAAAGCAGATCATTCACAAAATTATCAGACGTAATAAAGGGAGCACAATAGTATGAGTTTCAGTTCATTTGACATAAGCGCATCAGGTCTTCATGCTCAAAGACTCAGAATGGATACTATCTCGAGCAATATAGCAAACGTTAATACAACAAGAGATGAAAACGGGAATGTTAATCCCTACATCAAAAAAAATGTCGTCTTCAAAGCGGTCTATGACAAAGCAACATCAGGACCTGATTTCCCTTTCGGCGGTGTTCACCCGGAATATAATAAAGAAACAGAATCAATGGGTTTAAAGGGAAGAATATCTTTTGATTCAAGAAATGTATCAAACGGCGTAGAAGTTCAGCAGATAGAAGAAGATAAAGAACCCTACAAAATGATATATGATCCAAGCCACCCTGATGCGGATGAAGAGGGATATGTGAAGATGCCAAACATAAATGCCGTTACGGAAATGGTTAATCTTATGGTGGCATCAAGAGCCTACGAAGCAAACGTAACAGCAGCAGAAGCAGCAAAATCAATGATTAGATCGGCTCTGCAAATCTAGGAGATGAATAATGAATGACTTCAGCTATAATCCAATAGGAAATTATCAAAACATTTTCGACCAAAACCTCAAGGAAGTTAACAATAATACAAAACTTCTCGAAGGAGGCATCGAAAAATTTCAGATAGATCCAAACCTTATCTCAAATGATAAAGAACTTCAAAATGATCTGAACGAACTGAACGGAACAAATCAAACAGATAAAACCTGTGATTCATTTGCGGACGCTCTTAAAAAAAGTCTTGATGAAGTAACGGAACTGGATAAACAGGCAAACGCAGCAAAAGAAACATTTCTCGCAGGCGGAGACATTGATGTCCACACTGTTATGATTGCATCACAAAAGGCAAACCTCAGCTTACAAATGGCTATGCAGGTAAGAAATAAAGCAATTCAAGCTTATAACGAGATATTCAGGATGAGTGTTTGATTAACATTTTTTACATTTTTGAAAGATTATTCATTTATTTGTAGAATTAAACTAGACTGTTTTAGAGGTAAAAACATTGGGGAATTATTTAAAATTACTGCTATATGATATAAAACGTATTTGGACGGGACTTGATTTTACACAAAAAATCATAATCTCTGCTCTTATTGTTATAACTGTTTTCGCAGGCGCATATTTTGCCGGCAAAGCGACAGAACCAAACTGGTCTGTTCTTTACAGCGACTTAAATGAACCTGATGTCGTAGCTATCGTCGAAAACCTCAAAAAAGGCGGTTATCCTTACAAACTCAGCGATGATAAAAAAGCAATCTTTGTCCCTGCTTCAGTTAAAGAAGACCTCAGGCTGATGATTGCTGAAAATGACATCATTCAGGACAGCAACCCTGGATTTGAACTCCTTGATAAGATGAACTTCGGAGCTACTGACTTCCACAATAAAATGACCCGTCAAAGAATTTTTCAGGGAGAACTTACAAGAACCATAGAAAGAATCAGCGGAATAAGAAAAGCCCGTGTCCAAATAGCTGAGCCTGAACGCTCAGTGTTCGAAGACAACGATGAATCACCATCAGCCTCTGTCATGCTTGTTCTCGAACCGGGTTATAGATTGAAAACACCACAGGTCACAGCAATTAAAAACCTCGTAGCATACTCTGTTCCTAGACTAAAACCGGAAAAAGTCTTCATAACAGACCAGAACGGAAATAATCTCTCTGAAGATTTGAGCAAAAACTCAACAGACATCGAAAGTTATAAAACAAACTACGAAGAAAAAACAGCAAAGAAAATTACGGAAGTCCTCGAACAAATAGTCGGCAGAGGAAACGTAAACGTACAGGTTTCTGCCGAAATGAACTTTGACTCGGCAAGAGCAACAATAGAAACCTACAAACCAATAAACGAAGATGGGGCAGGTGTTCTTTCTTCTTCTCAAACAGAGCAGGAAATCTATGAGAACGGCGCAAACAGAGTTATCGTCAAAAAAGAAAATGAAAACGGAGAAGAAGAAGTCGTAGAAGATGAAACAACAAAAGACGAAAATAAGAAAACAAAACGTCTGAACTACCAGAAAACAAAAGCATATAACAACTACAATGTTTCAAAAGAAATAAGACAGGTCGTCTATGCCCCGGGTGAAGTAAAAAGACTTACTGTAGGTATCGCTCTGAATAAAGTTCTTACCAGCTCGGAAAAAGAAGAACTCACAAACCTTATCGCATCATCTGGAGGAGTTAACTTCGAAAGAGGGGATGTCATCAACATAACCAGCATGCAGTTCGCCCAAACAGATGCAGAAAATCAGGCAAAATTGCTTGAAGAAGTTCAAAAACAATCAATGACAGACATGATTGTAGGCAAACTCGCACCTATGGCGGTAATTCTTATCCTAGGAATAACAGCTCTGGTTATCATTAATAATATGATTAAAAAGCCTCTTGAAGGATACGAAGTTACTACAGGCTCATCACCAAAATCATTCCCTGAAATTGGAGCGGATGAAGATGCAACAGGTCTGCTTGATATAGAAATGCCTCCGTTGATTGAAACAAAACTCGATCCTCAGCTTGAAAAAATGAAAACGGAGCTGAATGATATGATTCTTTCTGATCCTGCTGATGCTGCAAGACTTATATTAACCTTCATCAAAGAATAATAAGGAAATAAAATCAAAATGACCGCTATAAAACAACTAAACCTTTCAAATATGAATGCTACCCAAAAGGTCGCTGCGCTCTTAATCGTCCTTGGACCTAAAGCCGCAACGGAAATTCTGAAAAATATTCCTGATGAAGACTTGATTGAACAAATTACTCTTGATATTGCAAACCTGAATAAAGTTCCGATGGAAACCCTCGACCAGATACTTGAAGAGTTTTATTCAATCTTTCAGGCAAGCGGATTTATCTCAAGAGGAGGTATTGATTATGCAAAAATCCTCCTCGAAGAAGCCTATGGACCTGATAAAGCAAGCAATATTCTGGAGAAACTGGTAACAATCCTCAACAGTACACCGTTTCAATTCTTTAACGACGCTGACGCCCAACAGCTTGCAACATCATTTCAGAACGAAAACCCTCAGCTGATTGCGCTGATTCTTGCCTACCTCAAACCTGAGAAATCGGCAGCAGTTCTCAACTTCTTACCACCTGAGGTTCAAACAGCCGTCGCTTTCAAAATAGCCGAGATGGAATCAACAAACCCTGAGATTATTGCAGATATAGAAAAAATTGTCGAAAATAAATTTTCATCAGTCGTTATACAGGACTTTTCAAAAGCAGGCGGCGTAGAATCTCTTGCAACTATCCTCAACCGTGTAGACCGTGCAACTGAAAAGAAAATTATGGAATCTATAGAAGCAAGAGATAAAGACCTGGTAGAACAAATCAAAGATTTGATGTTCGTATTCGAAGATATAGTAAAACTTGAAGACAGAGCTATTCAGCGTATCCTAAGAGAAGTAGATAACAAAGACCTTGCTATGAGTCTGAAAGGCTCTAATCAGGAAGTTAAAGATAAAATCTTCAAAAATATGTCAGAAAGAGCAAGAATAATGCTTACTGATGATATGGAATATATGGGACCTGTTCGAGCAAAAGACGTTCAGGAATGTCAATCAAAAATTGTCGGCATAATAAGAATGCTCGAATCATCAGGAGAAATTGTTGTTCTCAGATCCGGCGTGGAGGACGAATATATTGAGTAGAATCAAAAGTTCCGATATAAAACTCGGCGACTCATTTGTTTTTGGCAAACAAGAAGAAAAAATAGAAAAAATTGATATAACGGATAAAAACTTTCTTGCTTCACTTTCTGATGAAATGCAGGCAGGCATCAAAAAAATTCTTGATAATGCAAGAAAAGAAGCCTCTCAAATCATAGAAGACGCTAAAACAGAAGCAGAAAAACTGAAGCAAACAGCCTATGTCGAAGCCTCAGAAAAAGGATACAACGAAGGTTTCGAGAGAGGAGAACAAGACGGACTCAATAAGATAAACTCGGAGCTTACTCAAAAAATCCAGCATTTTGAAGAATTTATCAATTTAGTAGTCAGCTCAAAAAATAATATCTACAGGGAAGCTCAGGATGAACTCTTGGAATTTGTTGTAACTATTGCTGAAAAACTCACATGCGGCAAACTGAAGGAAAATAAAAATCTGCTCCTGAACCTCATAGATGAAGCAAGCAGCGAGCTTAAAGAAAAAGAAAACCTCACCATAACAGTCCACCCGTCTATGGCAAAAAATCTATATTCAATTACCGATGAACTCAAAAAAAGAATTCTCAGCCTGAAGAATATTAAAATACTCGAAGATAAAATGCTTGCTGAAGACGGCTTGATAATCGAAACGGAAGAATCGAGAATAGATGCAAGTTTCAAAACAAGAGTGGATGAAATCCTTAAAGCACTAAAGAAAGAAGCTCAAACAACAAGAATAATCCCCGATAATCTGGAAATAATTGAATAAAATGACAACTCTCTGTAATCTGGACAAATTCATACATACAGTCAAAAACCTTCCCGCAGGAGAAAAAGTAGGAAAGGTTCTTCGCATAATCGGTCTTGTTATAGAAGCTGACGGACCGGAGGCAAGTATAGGAGATTTGTGCTACATATTCAACTCAATGAACGAAAAACCTGTTTTTGCAGAAGTTGTAGGATTTCAGGAAAAGAAAATTCTCCTTATGCCTCTTGGAAGTATGGAAGGTCTGAAACCGGGAGCAATAGTCACAAATACAAAAGAATCAATGAAAATCAAAGTCGGTGATATGCTCCTTGGAAGGGTTCTCGATGGTCTTGGAGAACCGATTGATTCAAAAGGAGATATAAAATCAAATATTTACTACAGTACATCTCAAAAAATATCAAACCCTCTCGTCAGAAAACCTATAGATGAAGTTATAACACTTGGAATCAGGTCGGTTGATGCATTTTCTACAGTAGGGAAAGGACAGAGAATGGGAATATTTGCAGGAAGCGGTGTCGGAAAAAGTACGACTATGGCAATGATGGCCCGCAATACCGATGCTGATGTAAATGTTATAGCGCTTATTGGAGAAAGAGGCAGAGAGGTGAGAGAGTTTATTGAAAAAACTCTCGGAGATGACGGATTGAAACGTTCTGTTGTCGTCGTTGCCACATCAGAACAGCCTTCCCTTGTAAAAATTAAAGCAGCTTTTGTTGCAACAACCATAGCCGAATACTTTAGAGATCAAGGAAAAGACGTTCTTTTTATGCTCGACTCCGTAACCCGTATAGCCATGGCACAAAGAGAAGTAGGTCTTGCTATAGGAGAACCTCCTGCAACAAGAGGCTACACTCCGTCAGTATTTGCACTTATGCCCAAAATTCTTGAAAGAACAGGAACATCAGATAAAGGAACAATTACAGGTCTATACACTGTTCTTGTTGAAGGAGATGACTTCAACGAACCAATATCAGATACAGTCAGAAGCATACTTGATGGTCACATTATGCTATCAAGAGATTTGGCTCATAAAAATCACTATCCGGCTGTTGATGTCCTGCAAAGTATCAGCCGTGTTATGTCAGAAATAGCAACCCCGGAACACAAAAAAGCAGCAGGCGACCTGAGAAATCTCCTCTCTGTGTATAACAAGAACGCTGACCTGATTAACATCGGAGCATATGTAAGAGGAAGTGACAAAAACGTCGATAGAGCAATCAGGCTTATGGATGACATAAATTCTTTCCTGCAACAATCGATTAATGATAAAACAAATTTTGACTCAACAATAAAAAGACTTATGGAGATTTCAGAAAAACAATGATACCTGCATACAATACACCGATAAAAGGCTTAACACTAAATGGAACACAAATTATTGAAGATGAGTTTACTCTGACCTTCACCTCACAAAAACAAAACTTTGTCCTCGCTCAGGAAATATACTCGTCAAAAGATGGTATTATCCCTGAAATCTTAAAAGATAAAATTAGAAAACCGCTTGAAGATGCTTTATCTGCCAAAAACAATAATGCAGATATGCTTAGTTATAAAATTAATGTTGAAAAGATTGATAATAAAGAAAAATTTCTAAACGAACAAACAGAGAGCATATCTCAAATTATCAAAGAAACAAATCTGCCTGTAATAATATCAACTCTTTCTACAACGGAAAATAAACTTGATATTATTATGCATCTTGCCCAAACAATACAATCGCCGCTTATTTTTGCAGGAATAGAAGAATCAAACTACAAGGAAATCATACCGAATCTGATTGATACAAAACATCTCATCATAGCAAGAACACCTATCGATATTAATCTGACAAAAGAACTCAACATTCTAATCAGAGATATGGGATTTTCTCTCGACAGATTGATAATAGACCCTACAGCCGCTGCACTCGGATATGGACTCGACTATGCTTACAGTATCATTGAACGAATCAAATTTGCAGCCCTGAACGGAGATACAACTCTCAATCTCCCGATAATCTCCATGTGCGCAGAAGAAGTTTATAGAGCAAAAGAAACAAAATCAAACGATTTCCCTGAAAACTGGGGACATCTCAAAGACAGAGCTTTGATATGGGAGCTCACAACAGCATCAGCATTTATCTCTGCAGGCGCAAATATAGTTACTCTTGCAAATCCAAAGAGCATAGAATATTTCAACAAAGTTTTCAAGGAGCAATAAGACCATGGCACTAACAGCACTTCAAATATTCAAATACCTCCCAGGAGGACTAAAACAAGAAAATGCAAACTGCAAAAAATGCTCCTGTCCGACCTGTATGGCTTTTGCTATGAAACTTGTCAAAAATCAGGTATCGCCTGATACCTGTCCTTATATTTCTGAAGAAGCAAAATCTTTATTATCAGAATCATTCAAAAAACCTCAGAAAGAAATTCAACTCGGAGTCTCCAATCCGCTAAAAATAGGCGGTGAAAACGTTCTGTTCAGACATGAAAAAAAATTCATCAACCAGACAACAATAGCAATCAGGGTTTCATCCTCAGAAAACTACATGGAAAAATTATGCAAAATCAAAAACTATTCAATCGAACGGGTAGGAGAAACATTTGGAATTTCTGCAATCAACATAGTTGAAGATGACCCTCAAAAATTCGAAAATCTGATAGATGAATCAGCCGCTCTTGATTTTCCGATTATTGCAACACCTAGGACAGAAGAGGGAAGAAAAAAAGTTATAGAAAAACTTAAATTCACAAAATTTCTTCTCGACAGCGAAGAGCAGAATAATAAAGACCAGCCTTTTGTTATAAACGGCAAATCAATATCAGACTTTGAAGAAAAAACAGAACCTCTCTTGAAAGACGGAATAGAAAACATTGTCCTGAATATAGATGAGTCAAACATTCTAAAAGCTGCATCATTACTGACAGAAATCAGATATGAAAGTATCAACAACAAAAAAGAAACCCTCGGATTTCCTACAATGATAAAACTATCTGATGAGTTTGATAAATTCGAGCAGTCAATCCTATCATCCGTATTCCTCTGCAAATACGCAAACATAATAGTTCTTCCTGATATTCATCAGGAGGTGTTATCTTCTCTTTTGACACTAAGACAGAGCATATTCATCGACCCGCAGGTTCCTCTTCAGGTCAAACCGGGGTTGTACGAAATTGCAGACCCGAAAGAAGACTCTCTTGTTTTCGTCACAACAAATTTTGCCCTAACTTATTTTGCTATGAGAAATGAACTTGAGAGCTTAAATCTGCCGTCATATCTGCTTATCACTGATGCTGACGGGATGAGCGTGCTCACAGCCTGGTCTGCATCAAAACTTACCGGAGAAACTATTGCAAAAGCAGTAAACTCAAGCGAACTAGAGAAAAAAATAAACCATAAAAATATTATAATCCCCGGCTTTGTAGATGTTTTAAAAGAAGAAACAGAAGAAGAACTACAGGGGTGGAATGTTATTGTCGGCTGCAACGAAGCATCAGACCTCAGAAAAGTACTGCCATCATTACAAAAGCAGGTAAAATAACCGAAAAGGACCTGAAATAAAATTGTACTAACTAATTATGTTTTTTATACATTTTAAGTTAAAATAGTATATAGGAAGAAATCAAAAATTCATATTGGACAACAGGGGAATTCTGGAATGATAAGAAGAGTTATAATTTTAATATTGGCTTTGGTTGGTTTGCTGCTTTCAGTAAAACTGACACAGGTTTATATAAACGCAAATTTCGTAGTAGGTGCTCCGCCGAGTTTTTGCACAATCAACAATGTCATAAACTGCGATGGAGTTGCGCAATCACCATATTCGATGTTTATAGGCATACCTCTTTCCCTGTGGGGAATTTTCCTTTATTTATTCTTGATTTTTCTGACTTTTATAGACAAAATATCAAACATAAAAATTTTCAATTTTATGAAAGCCTGCAAAAATCCAATGGATTATGTCTTTGATTTTTCTCTGCTTGCTTTCTTTATTTCAATAGGACTCGGAGCTCTTTCATATTTTGTAATCCATAAAATCTGCACTCTATGCTGTGCAACGTATGTAGTCAACGGTTTGATTGCTCTCACTTCAGGATGGGGAAGAAATATTTTTAAATCAGCAAAAACAGGCTTCGAAGACCTCGGAGAATTTCTCAAGGACAATTTCAATAAAAAATTATTTGCTGCAGCTGTTGTCTTTTTTCTGATTTTTGTTCTTTTGATAAACCAATATGAAATATTCAAACCGACAAGACCTGATATACAAAAGGCTGCAACACCGACTATTTTATTAGTAAAAGGGAATACTCTCGGAGATGAGAATGCCAAAGTGGTTATTCATGAATATACCGACTATATGTGCCCGTTCTGCGCTGTATTTAATATCCAGCTCCATGAACTAGTGGCAAATGTTGATAATGTCAAAGTAATCCACCATCACTTTCCTCTGGATAAAGAATGCAACAGACTTTTGACAAACGATTTTCATATCGGTTCATGTATGGCATCAAGATTTGCAATAGCTGCAAAAAAACAGGGGAAATTCTGGGAATATTCATCATTATTATTTGATAACAACGATGAAATATTTACGGAAGACAAACTGATTGAACTAGGGAAACAGGCAGGGCTTAATGTTCATCAGCTCAAACATGACGCTTACTCAAAAGAAGTTGAGGAAGACCTTCAAAAAGATATAGAACAGGCTATCAAAATGGGACTAAATGCTACACCGGTGTTCGAAATTAACGGAAAATTATATCAAGCACTCCCTGAATACAGCCAGCTTGAAGAAATTGTTCTAAAAAACGGAGGTACTCTGAAAAAAGCAGACTATGTCCATACCCATGACTAAAAAACTACTCCTCCACACCTGCTGCGCACCATGCGTCAGCTATTCGATAGAAAAAATTAAAGAAATGGGATATTCTCCTGCTATTTATTTTTTCAACCCGAATATCCACCCGATGGAAGAATATGAAAAACGCAGAGATGAACTCATCGAATTTTCTAAGAAAAAAAATTATGAACTGATTATCGATAACAGCGGATTTGATGACTGGCTCAAAAAAACGGAAGCTTACGCTCAGGAACCTGAACGGGGAGCAAGATGTGCAGTCTGCTTTGATATCAGACTCAGACAAACAGCCAAATTTGCAAAAGAAAACGGCTACCCTTATTTTTCCACATCTCTCACAATCAGCCCGCATAAGTCATATAAAGTTATATCAGAAATAGGCAATAAACTCGCTGAAGAGTTTTCAATATCCTATGTTGATGTTGATTTCAAAAAAAATGACGGATTCAAAAAAAGTCTTGAAATATCAAAAGAATACAACTTGTTCAGGCAAAACTACTGCGGGTGTAAATACTCAATAAGAAAAAGTTAACAATAGATTATCTTTTGAGATATTTTTTGTCGTTTATTATATAATGATGTAAGTTAATTTGTTATATAAAATTTCAAGGAGCATAATTAATCAATGAGAATAGGTATTCCACGAGCATTAAGTTTTTACAACTACTATCCCTTCTGGCATGGTTTCTTCACTAATTTGGGATTTGAAGTTGTTTTGTCAGGAAAAACAACAAAAAGCATAGTATCAGCAGGAAGTGCGCTTGTTGTTACCGAAACTTGTCTGCCTGTAAAAATCTACGTAGGACACGTTCTTGATTTGCTCCAGAATAAAAAAGTAGACGCTATCTACACTCCAAGCATTCAGTCAATTGACTACAAAATTTACAACTGCTCAAAAATCAGAGGTTTGCCTGACCTTATCAGAAATGTCATAAAACAGGATTTTCTGTTGATAGAACCGACTCTTGATAAATCAGATAAAGATAAAACCTTCTATGATTACCTCGAAGAATCTGTTAAAGATTTGGGGGTTACTGATAAAGAAGCTATCAAAAGAGCATCAAAAGTGGGATGGAAAGCTCAAAATAACTTCAATATGATGATTCACTCAGGAGTAAGCTTCGAAAAAGCTTTAAGATATGCTATTGAAGGCAAAGTTGTCATTTTGAAAGAAGAAGAGGAATATCCGATAAACGTCGCAGTAATCGCTCATGGATACAACCTGCATGACGACCATTCAAGTATGAAAATTCTCTCAAAATTAAATAAATTGGGAGTAAAAACATATACAGCCGACAGATTAACTCAGGAAGAGATGAAAGAAGGCTTCAGAAATCTTGAGACGGATATCTACTGGGCAAATGAATATGAAATGACCGGCGCAGCAGGATACTACATGAAAGATGACCACATCGATGGAGTTATCACTGTTACAGCCTTTGGTTGCGGTCCAGACTCAATTATGATTGAAAGAATGACCCGCTTTTCAAAAAAATTCGGAAAACCTCTTCTCAACCTGACAATCGATGAACATACGGGAGAAGCAGGATTTATCACACGTCTTGAAGCATTTACCGATATGTTGTTCAGAAAGAAAAGACTCAATCTCACACAGTCATTTGATAAAGAATTCAAATCAAAAGACAACAAACAGGAAAAGAAAACAAACAAATACAAAATAGCAATAAATATCTAAAGAAAACAAAAAGCTCTGTTGAACAACAGAGCTTTTTTCTAAGACTTTCTTCTCAAATCATCCAAATACTTTTTTACATCCTGAGATAAATTCACACTCTGAACAGTAAAGTTGTAGAGATTTAAATTCGCAAGCATATCCTGCTCCTGCAGCAAATCTCTTGATGGACGTTGAGCTTCAATATCAGATTTAACATGTTCAAATTCAGATGTAGAACGGGTCAAAAGATTTTTAACAATCTGATCAACACTGCTAACCCCTGGCATTGAATATAAAGCAGCCATCTCTGAAACCGGTATTCCATAAGGTAAAGAATACATCCACTTAAGAGTATCTTTATCCCTCTGCGTTACATTATAAACCCCGAACTGATGAGGAACATACATTATATCATTCTTATATGGACTATGCTGCAGACCGAGCGCATGACCTATCTCATGGACAATCGTGTGCATAACTTCGTTTTGATCCTGATATTTCGCATGCAAAATCCCGTCAGATAAGCCTATCTCAACCTCTGCTGAATAAAGCCTGTTTTGTTTGTCATAATTAAAATAACACATTCCTAAAGCTTTTCTATCAACTCTCTTCCAGCTTATATTAATCTGAGATTCATGCAGAGTATTGACTATTCTGAAAGAAACTTTCCCACCCGTCGCTTTGCTCCACAAATCAAACGCATCCATAACCATCTGTTTATAAGTATAAACATCACTCCCCTTTGCTTTATACCACTGGAAAGGAGCAATATATACAGTCAGCGGCATACAACTGTCAGGCCAACGCATGAGAGTATTATTTTTCAGGCAATAATCTAAATATGTAACATTTTCCATTTTATTAAATTCTTGTCTTACGCTTACGATATGTTTATTCTATTATTATAATAAATAATGCAAAATAAAAAAACCGGAGGAGATAAAAAATGTTTAACATAGCAAAAGTAATGCAACAAGCACAAAAAATGCAAAAACAAATGGAGAATGTTCAGGAAGAATTGAAAAATACGGAAGTATTAGGTTCTTCAGGCGGTTCGCTTGTTGAGGTTAAAGCAAACGCTCAGGGTGCTTTCCTCGGTATAAAAATTAAACCTGAAGCAATCAATCCTGACAATCCTGAATCTGTTGATAGAGAAACAATCGAAACCCTTGAAGACTTAATTTCTTCTGCTATTATAGATGCATCAGAAAAAGCAGCAAAAATATCAAAAGAAAAACTTTCCCCTATCTCAAATCAGATTAATGCAATAACAGGCGGCTTCGGCGGCGGAATTGGAAAGTTTCTCTAGACCATGGAATATACAAAACCACTGGCACAACTAATAGATCAATTCCAAAAACTTCCCGGAATAGGTCCGAAATCAGCGCAGAGAATGGCTTTTTTTATGTTAAAAATGCCTCTTTCTGAAGTTGAAAAATTTGCAACAACTCTGGTCGAGGCAAAAAAACAAATAAAATACTGCCATATCTGCTTCAATATGTCATCTCAAGATCCATGCGAAATTTGTTCGTCACATAAAAGAACAAAAGATACCATCTGTGTCGTTGCAGAAACAAAAGACCTTACGGCAATTGAAAAAACTCATGAGTTTAAAGGAATGTATCATGTGCTGCAGGGACTTATATCACCGATTGATGGAATTACTCCCGAGGATTTGAGAATAAAAGAACTGCTGCAAAGAGTTGCTGATGACGAAGTGAAAGAAGTTATCTTCGCCATTAATCCGTCTGTAGAAGGAGATGCAACAACGCTCTATTTGAGCAAACTCCTCAAACCCTTCGGGGTAAAATTGACAAGAATTGCCTTCGGACTGCCCATGGGCTCTGAACTTGAATATGTCGATGAGCTGACTCTTGCCCGTGCAATGGAAGGAAGAAGAGAAATATGAATTTGAAACATTAAGTTTTTTTTAATTCTTAAGGCTTTTTCTCAATTCTTTAGGTAAAATATTAATATACGATTTCATATTATATGAAAAGAGGGCATAATAATGAAACAAGATAATAATCCGTTTTCTGAAGAAAACCAAAATAAAGAAGAAGAAACTAATCAAAACATAGAAGAAACAAAAACAGATGACACTGATATACAAAAAGAATCATCAAAAACAGAAGAAACAGAAAAGCTGAAAAAAGAATTGGAAGAACTTAACAGCCTTTATATAAGAATGGCTGCCGATTTTGATAACTACAGAAAACGTCAGGCTCAAGAAAGAGAATCTCTCCTCAAATACGGAAAAGAAGACACTCTCAAAAAGCTCCTGCCTCTTCTTGACACATTTGACAGAGCGCAAAAGTGCTTTGATGAAGAAACAGAAATAGCAAAAATTAAAGATTGCGTAGATGTAATCTATAAACAGCTTAATGATACTGTGGATAAAATGGGACTCAAAGTTATAGATACAAAAGACCAGAAATTTGACCCGAATTTCCACGAAGCGGTTATGCAAACACCAACATCAGATTATGAAGAAAATACAATCATAGCAGAACTCCAGAAAGGATACAGACTCGATGATAGAGTGATAAGACCGGCTATGGTTAATGTAGCAACTGAACAATAAAGGTAAAGTAAAAAACAATGTCTGCCAACTATTATGAAATATTAGAAGTAGAGAAAACAGCAACAAAAGAAGAAATAAAATCGGCGTTCAGAAAAAAAGCCATAAAACTTCACCCTGACGTCAATAAAGCACCTGATGCCGAAGAAAAATTCAAAGAACTTGGAAAAGCATATGAAGTTCTGATGGATGACGAAAAAAGAGCTATGTATGACCAATATGGAGAAGAAGGACTTGCAGGAGCAGGTTATGCACAGCAGGGACCTTTTGATTTCGGTTTTGGCGGGCTCGATGAAATATTTGCATCTTTCTTCGGAGATATGGGAGGCTTTTCTTCCCGCAGAGTAGACCCGAATGCACCTCAAAGAGGAAGCGACCTGAGCTACCAGCTTGAAATAGACTTTGAAGAAGCAATCTTCGGAGCAGAAAAAGAAATTCCTCTTGAACACCTCGAACCATGTAAAATGTGTTCAGGAAGCGGAGTTGAATCAGGTTATAAAAAAGAAACCTGTACAACCTGCAAAGGAAGCGGTCATATTAAAAAAGTATCACGAACAATTCTTGGAAATATTACTCAAATAGTACCATGCCCGAATTGCAGCGGAACAGGTCAAATGAACCCTCATCCATGCAAAAAATGTAAGGGAAGCGGACAAAGCATGGCAAAGAAAACAATCTCAATAAAAATCCCTCAAGGCATTGACTCAGGTATGAAAATGCGTGTATCACAAGAGGGCGACTGCGGAAAAAACGGCGGTCCTTCAGGAGATTTGTTCGTCTTTATAAGAATTAAACCTCACAAAATATTCCAGAGAAATAATATAAACTTATTCATAAATTACCCTATAAGCCTTGCTCAGGCTGCATTGGGAGATGAAGTAGATATCCCTCTCCCGGGAGATAGAACAACAAAATTGAAAATCCCATCAGGAATTCAGGATGGCGACACTCTGAAAATAAAAGGAGAGGGAGTTCCTTATCTTAACAATCCGTCCCAAAAAGGTGATATTTTTGTTAAAATAAAACTGTTGACTCCCAAGAAAATATCTCAAGAAGAAGAAAAACTATACAGACGACTTCTTGAAATAGAAAAACAGTCAAAAGAAAAACAAAGCGAGTCGCTGCTGAGCAAATTTAAAGAGGCTATAAGTCGTTAGAATATGAAAAAACTCCTGATAAATATCTTTTTAATTCTTTCTATAGTACTCCTGCCGTCTATGGCTTTTGCAACCAAAATACCTGAGGGAGTGCTGAAAGAACTGAAAAAAGATTTCCCAGGAGTAAACGTACGATTTGACGGTTTTATTGAATTACCCGATAAAACACAGTACTTACCGGTATTTCCGATAAATCTCATCAAAAGCAGCGGCCCTGTAAAAATCAAACAAACTATCCCTGCAAACACTCCTCTCAAAAATAAACCGGATATGATTCTTTTTGATAACAACTTCGCTTTGTTGAAAATTATAAAATCTCCAAACGCAAAACCAACAGTAATTGATGACAATAACATGCCTCTTACCGTAAAATTGGGAATCCTCCCTCAGGATTTGCTTGTTCCGGAAAACCTTGTAATTCCAGAAAGCTTGAGAGTTATCCTCGGAGATCTTGTCATTCCAATCAAAGAAAGACCTGATGAGTTCAAAACATTCAACGACTTTGATGAATTCTTCAACATAAATAAAAAACCATCCACAACAAAAACTCCTGCAAAAAAGCTTTCGTCTATTTTTACAAACACAGCACCAGAGGTGAAAGAAAAAGCTTATTACATAACAAATCTTGAAACAAACAGCGTTCATATCGTCAATCCGGAAACAGGTCGTGACCTTTATCAAATTCCCGTAAAATCAATCCCTACTGATATAGTTCAAACACCTGATGAAAGATATCTTCTCGTATCAACTATCGCTTCAAATAAATTGTATGTTATAGACCTGCTCCAGAACAGAATGATTAAAGAAATAGAAATAGGTCAATATCCATCTTCAATAGCCATAGATTCGCTGAATAAACTTGCATATGTATCAAACCAAAACTCATCAACAATCAGCGTAATAGACCTTTCTGAGATGGAACTCATAAACACCTATACGGTAACAGGTCGCCCATCAAAGATGATTTTATCCTATGACAGAAAAAAACTCATCTACGCCGATTCTGTATCGGGAAAAGTGTATGAATACATCCTTGATGATACTCTAAAAGATGAAGACAGAAATAACTACATCACTCAAATTTCTTCGCTCTCAAAATTTCTTGAGCAAAATAACCTGCTTTATATAATCAACAGAAACAAAAATCAAATGGATATTTTCAGCATAACAACAAAAAAACCTGTAATATCAATCCCGGTCGGAGAAAAACCTGTTGATATAGTCCTCATAGGCTCTGAAGCATATGTTCTGAATGCAGAATCAGACTCAGTAAGCGTAATAGATATAGCAGCAAATCAAAAAATAAAAGATGTTCCTCTATCATCAGGAGGTTTTCCAAGAAGAATCACAGTCCTCCCTTCTTTGACAAGAGCCTTTATCACAAGCGCAAATATCAAAGAATACATTCTGCTCGATTTACAAAAAGATATTGTCCTCAAAAAATATCCTATAGATATCAGCATAAACAAAGTTATCGTAGCAAAAAAATATAAGTAAACAGGCAAAAATGGACGAAAAAACAGAAATAAAACTGCACGAGCTCGAACAAACACGAAAAGAATTCTGGAATATTGCAAGAGAAAGCGCCGAGTTAATCTACAAATATATTACTGAAAATAACTACAAAAATATATTCGAAATAGGCACCTCAAACGGATATTCAACAATTTGGCTTGCTATGGCGGCAAAACAAACAGGAGGACATATCACCTCTTTTGAATTCTGGGAAAAACGAATTGTTCTGGCAGAAGCAAATCTCGAATACTGTTCGCTGAGAGAATATGTCGACATAATTCAAGGCTCGGCACTTGACGCCCTCAAAAATATTGATAAAACAATCCCTCTTGACTTTGTCTTGATTGATGCAAACAAAAAAGAATACATAAAATACTTTGAACAGCTCCATCCTATGCTCAGACCGGGAGCTATGTTCGTTGCAGATAATGTCATATCACACAAAAAATCAGTTCAGGAATTTCTTGATGCAGCAGAAAATCATCCTGACTACAAAACATACTATGTTGAATATGACGGTGGATTATTGGTTGGTGAAAAAATAAAATAAGGCGGTGTTATTATGCTAAAAGAAAAAGCGGTTGAAAATTTTTTGAAAAAAGGTTACTCTTGCTCCGAGTCAGTTGCACTGGCTGCTTATGAATGCGGATTAACAAAAGAAAACCTGCTCACGATTGCAGGCTCGTTCTCAGGGGCAATGTCATCAGGCTGCCTTTGCGGTGCCGTTGCTGCAAGCCAGCTTGTAATAGGTCACCGTTACGGAAGAGAAAACGCTTATAACTCAACTGAAAATGTCAGAGCAATTGCAAAAGAACTTATAGACAGATTTAAAGCAAAACACAAAGTAACCTGCTGTCGTGTGTTGACTGCAAAATTTGACTTCCATTCTCCAGAGAGAAAACAGCACTGCTCAACGATGGTTGCTGACTGCTGCGATATTCTTGAAAGTCTAATCAAAGAAATCGAAGAGAAAAAAACAACTGTCTAGCTATTTGATTATTGCCCTAAGTTTTTGAACATTAGACTCTGCAGCAGGATATTTTCCTGCAAACAGCTCTCCTACCCAGTCTGGAGTAGTTAGTTTTTCATACTCATGAATAATGTATATATTATTATTTAATTTTTCACTGGGAGCTGAGGCATTATTCTGGTCTAAAAAAATTATCGAAAAATTATCTTTTCTTAATTTTTTCAGTACAGCAAGCAGCCTTTCAAAATCAACCGTATCTCTTTTTAGACCATTAAACAGAAAATATATATGTTTTTTTGATTTCAAATATTTGGAAAAATTTTTTATACGTTTTTTATATCTATTAACTAACTCATCCTTACTCAAAAAAGAATCATGGAGATATCGAATTTTGTAGATATTGTTAAAATAAAAATTATCTTCACCCATTTGAATATCATCAAAATAATGTTCAAAATTTCGTTCCAAACAGTTCAAAACATCACCAAATGAACTACACAAAACATTATCAAAAGGACAACTGAGTTCACCGTAGATTTTTCTTGGTTTCAAACCGGCATATGTAGCTATTACTCTAGGATAACAGTTGAAACCAAGGGGAATAATTTTGTAATCCATTTTTTTATATCTGATAAATTCAGTTATTGAAAAATCAGAATAACGCCTGCGAAATTCTTTCCTCTTTTTTGAAGAAAAAATGAAGAATGACAAAACTTTTAAGACGGTGCGATGTATGTATGTATGTATGTATCTGAGTCATATATATAAAACTAATTATTTTAAAAAATCATTTTAATAATAACAAAGTCCTCAATAATTTGTCAAATTGTACTCATCTAGTGCTCTTTTTGTATCAAATCCTGATTTTTTGTAAGAGATTCTTCGCCCTTCAGGCTCAGAATGACAATATTTAAGATTTTTCTTCAAACGGTATGACAAAAATGATGACAGCTGTCAGTGGATATTTTTATTCAAGTTCTTAGAATGATGGAGAGCCGATGTATGTCACTCAGAATGCAGCGAAGAGTCTTTATCTTTCAGAATGGCAGCGGGGGCATTATTTTATTTTACAAATCCCTCTGTTCAGGTTAGAGTAATAATAGTTAGAAATTTGAGAGAGAAATTTATGAGTGTTTTGGATAAAATTTTAACCCCGATAGGTATGTGGATAGAGCATACAATCAGCGATATGGGACCTGCTGGTGTTGCTTTATTGATGGCAATAGAATCCTGCAACATCCCGCTTCCAAGCGAGGCAATTCTTCCTTTTGCAGGATATCTCGTGAGCAAAGGAGTCATGTCAATTCATACGGCTGCATTTGCAGGCGCTTTCGGTTGCGTAATAGGATCAATTCCTTCTTATTTCCTTGGATATTTCGGAGGAAGACCCTTTGTTGAAAAATACGGGAAATGGTTTTTAATCAGCAAAAAAGACATCGAACTTGCAGATAAATGGGCAGAAAAATGGGGAGATATGGCATTTTTTATATGCAGAATGCTGCCTGTTGTCAGGACATTTATTTCTCTTCCTGCTGGCATTTTGAAGGTAAATCTTCCGAAATTTCTCACACTGACCTTCCTCGGGTCTTTGATATGGAGCTACCCTCTTGTCTATGTGGGCATAAAATTTGGAGAACACAGAGAAAAATTCAGCGCATTATGGCACAAGTTTGATATTCTTATTGTTGCTGTATGTGTTTTGTTATTCGGGTATTATTTGTATCACCACTTCAAAAATTTGAAAGAGTCATAAGACAACACAGACAAATAAAAATCCCTCATCTTCTTGATGAGGGATTTTTTGAAATCACATTAATCAAGCATTTACTCGTCCGTACATATCCTCAAAACGAATAATATCTTCTTCCGAGATGATATCACCTTTTTGAACTTCAAGAATTTTCAAAGGTTTCTCAAAAGGATTTTGAAGGGAATGTTTTTCTTTCACGGCAATATCTATGCTATCGCCGGCTTCGAGAATAAATTCTTCTTCTCCTTTAATCACCTTTGCCCGCCCTTCAAGCACGACCCAGTGTTCAGAACGGTGGTTATGAAGTTGCAAGCTGAGTTTTGCATCAGTGTTGACCTGAATAACTTTTGTCAAAAATCCTTCACCTTCATTCAGAACAGTGTAATATCCCCATGGACGATAAACCGTTTTGTGATAAGAGCAAAGAGGATCATCGTTGTCTTTCAGCTGAGAATAAATCTTTTTGACTTCCTGTGTTTTTGATTTATCACAGGCAAGGATAGCATCTTCAGTTTCAACAATAACAACATTATCAAGCCCTATTGCCGATATCAGCTTCGAAGTTGAATAAAACATCGAATTCTTGCAATCAAGTTCTATTACATTTCCAGAAATATAGTTTTTGTTCGCATCTTTCTCAGACATATCATAAATACTTTCCCATGATCCTACATCATTCCACCCGCAATCCATAGGGAGGAGTACAATATTTTTCGAATATTCCATAACAGCATAATCTATTGAAATATTCGGCATTTTGGCATAATCATCAAATTTTACCGATGGTGATTCAGGTTTTATATTAAGCTCTTCAAGCACATCAATAATATCAGGAGAATATTTTTTCAGCTCGTTCAAAATAGTTGATGCTTTGAACATAAATATCCCTGCGTTCCAGAAATAATTTCCCGATTCAAAATACTCTTTTGCAAGAGCATAGTCGGGTTTTTCCTTGAATCTGTCAACTCTATAAGACTCTGCTACTTTTTCATCAAAAACTTTTATGTAGCCATACCCTGTATCAGGAGAGGTAGGTTTGACTCCGAAGGTAACAATAAAACCCTTCTCAGCCAGTTCTGCCCCGTCTGAGAGCATTTTTCTAAACTTGGCACTGTCCGATATAAAATGATCAGAAGGACAAACCAGTATAACAGGGTCTTTCGAAGAATCAAAAAAACTTTGAATAAACTTTGCTCCGAGAGCTATCGCAGGAGCCGTATTGCACCCGACAGGTTCTACAATGAAAGAGGTATTCGATGTTTTTGCTACTTCAGAAATTTGAGCCTTTACATTAGCCAGGTGTTTTATGTTTGTAATGCTCAAAATATGTTCATCAGGAATAAGTCCCTGCAATCGTTCTACTGACATTTGCAAAAGTGTTTTCTCTGAGTTATTCAGCTTTAATAATTGTTTCGGATATAACTCCCTGCTCAAAGGCCAAAGTCTTGAACCGCTCCCGCCTGCTAAGATAAGTGCGAACATATTTTTTTGCATTATTCCCCTCTTTTATAAACTCTTTGCTATATCAAAATTTTAGCATAGTTATAAAAAATTTGAGAATAATATAAATTGAAGTTATTTAAAAATTAACAAATAAAATAATTGACCCGCCCAAATAAGCAAAAGCCGATAATATTAACCACCATTGCATTAAAGGATGTTGATTTTTCCATGCCGTCATAATAGTCACATTCTCCGTAGCTGTATAGTTATCAAGAACCGTATTTACATGTTTTTTCATATTATTCCCCTACTAAAAATCCTCTTCCTGTTTTTATTTTAGCTATTGTGCATTTTATTTCATCATCCAGGTGGTTTAGTCCATACAAAAAGACCTTCCCGAGCGTGTTTCAGGCAGGTCTTTTGTGTAAAATATATTAAAATTTCTTAATACTTCAATGTTTCAGAATAATCAGGTACCTCAAAATTTTCTTCAGGCATACCGTCATCTGACCATTTTTGATAAGTATTAAGCGACTCTTCTTTTACATTATTATAGTACTGATCTCTGATGTATTTGTTATAAACATCATTTCTTGAACCTGAATAGTTTGCAAGAGCATTTGCATAACGGACAATCTCATCTCTGTCACGACCGCCGCCATACGCTTTTGTTTTTGCATCAGTACCCGATGGTCTGATTTCAATAAATTTATCACTAAATTTCAAATACGTACCATCACCGACAAATTTGATATCCTCAAGATTTGAGAAATCAAGCTGAGGGAAGGTAAAGTTGAGAATATTTCTTACTGCATTCATCGTCATCAGATTTTCTCTTTTTGCCATAGCTAAAGATAAATAGAACAAATCATTATCGATTCTTCTTTGCTCTCCCTCTCTTTTTGCAGCTTTAAGCTTGTCTATATCAGGCTCGCTTTCGTTGTAGTAAGAGATATCCTCTCTTACATCAAATCTTGCGATGATATTATTTTTTGAGAACAACTCGCTGAGGTAATCAGCAAGATTTAAATCATATTTCTGAATATGACCTACAAGAGCTGAGGCAACAACAATCGCCTCCGTTGCACTTTTTTCTCTCATAGCAATTGCTATACGACCGCTGTTTGAACGAATAAGTTCTTCTGCACCGATAATCATACCGCCTGATTCTTCTCCGCCGAATATCATACGGGGATTAACTCCGAGATTAATTTCTTCGCCGAAGACATCTCTAACGATAACATCTTTTTCAGGATTTTCTGAAATTTGTTTTTCGACTTTCTTCATTATACCTGCAATTTCTTTGAAGCCTACAGGGACATTGACAACTTTGATGCCTTCTTTCGCAGCCCACTCATCCCACGCCATAGATGAAGCTGTTGTTTTGATGATAAATCTCGGGTGATTATCAAAAAGACCTTTTGCTTTGAGCTGTTTTGTCCAGAAATCCATAATCATCAGGAATGCCTGATTTGCAGAATAAACAGCAAGAAGTCTTGTTCCGTTTAAAGGAATATATTGAATACCGAGTTTTGAGAGTTCCTGAGCTCTTTCTCTTGATTCAACCTGAACAATAGTCAATCTGTCATGGTCAGGATCAGTAATCAGAACAACCGTTCCGATAGGTTTATCTTTCAGTTTCTTTTCATAGTTCATTGTTTCGATAACAGGCATAAATACAGACCCGTCTCTGTGCTGTTTTACAACGGTTGCATCTGCAGAGTAGTCATAGAACGTTTCTCTGCCGTCAGGATCTTTTGAATATTTTCCTATTCCATGAAAGAATGGTGATTCTTCTTTATTAAACCACTGAAATTCGTTGCTGATACCGAGTTTCATCAGCACTTTGCTGAGAGTCTTATAGGCAGACCCTCCTACATTCTCAATGATAACCCTGTTTTGTATGCTTTTGATTGATTCGAGGTTTTCTGCATTTGCAACACCATTTTTCAAATAGTCGACATAGAGGTCAACACCGTTATTCAACTGCTCCATAAGATGTTCATCAATATATGCGCTGTCTTCTGCAGCAAGTTTAATTTCATAAGAGCCTGTTTCTTCTACTATTGAAAAAATTTCTCTGATTTTTTCAATGAATGCCATAGACTCCTCGGGTAAATACTGGCTGCCTTGATTATTCAAATCTTTTGTAGCATTTTTAACACTTATACCATGGCTTGAGGTAATATATTCCCCTCCAAGCAAATCAAGTTTAAATACAAGGAATGATGCCATCCAGATAGGAATAGTATCTCTACCTGAAGGGATATGTGTTGTTATTCCCAAAGCAGCCTGAACCCGGCTTATCAAATCAAGATAGAGTTGAGAATTGTATCTCACCTCGCAAGCTGCCAGTTTATGCAGTTCTTTATTAGGATATTTTTCTTTTGCAACAAGCCCCTTTGCAAGTGTAGCAATAATAATACCTATAGCATTAATCGGGAATCTTGTATCTGTAGGATATAGAATATTCTGAGGTCCTCTGATGCCTGCTGTTGAAACTCTTGCTTCTTTTTCATATTCTGCAAACCAATCAAGCAGTCCCAACCCTTCGGGATTTGAAAATTCATCATAAGGATAGAGATATTCTTTTTTCAAAATAAAACTTATTTCATTCTTATCATCAAAATTAATAAGTTTTCTGTTCTTAATATAGTCAGGTGTTTTTTGTTCGTACATATCGAACAACATTTTTTCCAATAATTCAGTTGATTCAGTCATACAAGTTAAACTCATTTTTTTTACCTTTATTCTGCCTCAGTGATAATTATAACAGCAAAAAAAATAAAGTGAATACTATATAAAAGATACACAGAATAAAGTTTTCAGGGATTTTCAATCAAAACTCATGCCCGCCATTTATCATAAGATTTCAATTTCTTCTCTATACGACGGAGTATCGGCTCATGTCTTTCGAGAATTTTTACATAATTATCGAGTTTGCCCTGAGAAATATCCAGTCTTTGAGCGTTCAAATTTTCTTCAAAGTTTTTTTCCAAAAATGAGTTGAATTTCTTTCTATCTTTGATTGGCTTCTTGAGCAGAATGGGTTTTCCGAGTTCAACCAAAATTTCAGGCTGTTCGCACCTCAAAAACTCATATCTGAAAGAAAGCGGGAATAAGTTTATGCCATCCATTTGCTGGGCAATATAAGACATTCCTGACGCAAACGATACAGGACGAAAATCAGGAGGTTTTATCATTCCCTGAGGAAAAATCCACAGTGAACCTGTTTGTTCTTTCAAAAAAGAAATTACATATTTCAATGATTTTACGGCAAGCGAAGGATTGCTTTTTGAAACCGAGAAGCAGCCTATTCCTGATAAAATAGGAAAACTGCTCAAGTCTTCTACCATAATTCTTATGTTTGTTTTGAACACTTTCTGGCTGAGATAATAACCGACAGGACCGTCCCACCAGCACTGATGCGGGGCATAGAAAATGTTAGCTTTATTTTTATCCCGAAGATTATAATATCTGAGATTTTTCATTCTGATAGATGCAAAATTATTTTTTATCATATGCTCAAAAATATGATAAAACGCAAAAGCCACAAAACGATTTACTTTAGCCGGAATAAAAGTTTTATCATTTTTGAGAATTGACGGTGGGGTGTAGTCGTATAATATTTCTGCCTGAGTCATAACATATGTATAGTAGAGTATTTTTATGATTAATAAATCACACAACAAGACATAGCGGACTTAATTATTTGTAAAAAACGCCGTCTTAAAAATATTTCTTTATGTATAATATTTTATTAGAGGGAGAATAGGAGTATGAAAAAATGAGAGGACTCAGAACAAATCTTTTTATTTTTAAATTATTCACAATATTTCTTATACTCTGTACTTTTTCTACAGGGTATGCTTTTGCACTTCCGCATCCAAAATCACCCAAAACAGTCAGAATACTGGCTCTTGATGGAGGTGGAATCAAATCAATCATCACTTTAAAAATTCTTGATTATATTGAAACCAAAACAGGAAAAAGAACAACAGAATTGTTTGATTTGATATCAGGAACCTCATCAGGCGGTTTGATGTCGCTTTATTTTTCAATCCCGGATGAAAATGATCCGACAAAAAGCAAATATTCGGCAGCTGAAATTATAAAGCTCGTTGAAGAGGATGCCCAGACAATTTTCAAACCGCGCCCGTTATCAAGAGTAATAGGGAAAAGAACAGTCCAGCTCTTCAAACCCGCATACCCGAGAAAAAATATCGAAACAGCAATGGAAAACCGTTTTCAAGACCTCAAAATGTCTGATGCACCTGGAAATGCTCTTGTTATAAGCTTTGATACTCAAGTGACAAAACCATTTTGTTTCAAAACATATGATAAAAAAGTCAGTCATGCATTGATGAAAGATGCCGGTATGGCAACAAGCATATCTCCGTTTTATTTTGACCCTGTTTTATTCAAAGATAACGAAAATAGAGAGCACACTCTGATTGACGGAGGACTTGCTGCCAAAAACCCGTCTATGTATGCTTATACAGAGGCAAAGTTGTTATACCCGGATGCAAAAATTCTTCTTGTTTCTCTTGGTGCTGGATATCAGCAAAAAGAAAGATACAGCTATAACAGAATGCAGGGATGGGGTTTTGTTCGTTTTATCCTCCCAACAATCGTTTTTATGCTTGATGGTACGGCAAACGCAAACAGTGAATACATAGAAAAACTCACAACTTATGATAAAGACGACAAATATGTAAGATTACAACCCGTGTACCACAAGAAATATGACAAGTTCAACAATGAGCCTGACGATACATCAAAAGATAATCTCGAAAACCTCAACAGAATAGCTGACCAGTATATACAGGATCACAGAAAAGAACTTGATGAGCTGGTAAAACTGATTGAAGAAAGCGAAAAAGAATCGTTATAAATGCAACAATATACAAAACAAAAAGAGCCTGTAAATACAGGCTCTTTTTAATAAAATAAAAATGTTAATTACGCTTTGGGAGCTCTTGTCGGCAAAATATTTTTGATTCTTTCTCCCAAGTTTGACATTTTTTCAGGGATACTTGTGAAAAACTCACCGACTTTACGTGCCGTATCACCTACAAATTTTGTAATCCCTTTGAATGCATCAGAACCTGTAATTTGGTCGAGCAATTGTTTTGCTTTGCCGCTTTTTACCAAATAAGTACCGCCTGCAACAGCACCGACTACAGCAACACCTGTAGCAATTTTCTTCGCAGCAGTTGAATGTTTTTTCCTTCCTTCAAAAGCAAGAGACTTAGGTTCGCATCCTGCACACTGCATTCTTGAAATATTCATATATGAGCCTCCATTAAATAATATAACTTTTCACTTCTGAATATATAAATATCCTGAATTTATAAATTTGCTTTTTTTACACCAAAAAACAGAAAATGTTACATAACTACACATAATTTTTTATTTATAATCAAGTCTAATTATTATACCCCAAATTTTTCAAATTGTCTTGCCTTTTTCTCCAATTTTTTTTAACTTTTACAAATAATTCAAGAAAAACTTTTCTCCCTATCATATTCTCAAGTTCGACTCTTGCGTATTCTCCGATTTTTTTTATCATCTGACCCTGTTTGCCGACAACTATCAGCTTTTGAGAATCCTGCTCAACAAAAATTGTTGCTGAAATCTTTGTCAAAGTTTTTTTCTCTTCAAAAAGATCAATTTTTACGGCAACGCTGTGTGGAATTTCATCTTGAGTCAATCTGAGTATTTTTTCTCTGATTATCTCTTTTGCAATTTCACGCATATTCTGATCCGTAACTTCATCCTCATCATACATGGCTATTCCCTCAGGCAGTTTTGCATAAATATTCTTTATAAGGGTATCAATATTTCTGCCTGTTTTTGCGGATACTTTTACGACAGGAATCTTTAGATTATCAAAGAGTTCTCTGTAAGTTACAACATTCAAATCTCTCTCCGATACATTTTTTATGGTATCAACTTTATTAACAACAAGAATAATAGGAATATTCGTCTGCAAAATATTTTTTGCAATCCACTTATCCCCTGCTCCTGCAGGTTCTTTCCCATCAACCATAAACAAAATTACATCTGCATCAGGAACAGCAAGTTTTGTTTCCTCAAGAAGGAATTCTCCGAGTTTATTCAACGGTTTGTGAACACCCGGAGTATCAATAAAAACAATTTGACCTTTTTCAGATGTATAAATTCCTCTGAGTCTTTCTCTTGTTGTCTGAGCTTTATCACTTGTTATAACAATTTTCTGTCCGATAATTTTATTCAACAGAGTTGATTTCCCGACATTCGGGCGTCCTATAATTGTTACAAAACCTGATTTATATGCCATATTTCACCCTTTTTAGTTAACAGAGTTAAATCTGTCATTTATATTTTTTATTCTTTTCCTGATTCTGTTTATTATTGCCTGTGCATACTCATCACCATCCGTCAGCTTGAATTCAACAGATGACAAAAAAGCGACAATATCTCTCATCTCTTTTGTTGACATCTCAGCACTGAATGCATTCAGCGCTTTTGTTGTAACATCAAGCATATAGAGTTTTTCTATATTATTATTCGTATACTCATCTATGTTATAGACAATATCGGAAATATGTTCAAAAAATTCCGGCCCTAAAGAACGGGATAACACCTCAACAGCCACCAGTTTCGGATTAAGCTCAAGAGATTTGTCTTTAATAATATCTTTCAGCATCTCATCAATATAAGAAGATTTTTTA
The DNA here is from genome assembly GCA_944323485.1 of Candidatus Gastranaerophilales bacterium. Taxonomy (GTDB): domain Bacteria; phylum Cyanobacteriota; class Vampirovibrionia; order Gastranaerophilales; family CAJFVJ01; genus Adamsella. The sequence goes on along the minus strand of CALUSR010000004.1, from coordinate 64,628 downwards.
GGAAGAATATTTATAAAACGCTGAAGCATATTATCGGCAAGCCTCAAATCATTATCCTGCTTGCATGCCGCTATATAAGCTTTTTTTAATACATTAATATAATAATCTTTATCATCGGCAACATCATCCCTGAGCGCATCAACAATTCCTTCAGATGCAAGAATGAGTCCTTCTTTCTTCTCAAAAGATTCATCCATCAAGCAATCCGAACCTATTGTTTTATCAACAAATTTCGACAAAATTTGATGTTTCTTTTTATTAAGGAAAATCCCCGATATAATTGTCTTCAGTGTATCTTGATAGTTATCATCAAAAAGTGCCTCTTCCATTATTTCGTACAAAAATCTGTTGTCTGATTTTAATACGGCAGTTAAAACAAACTGTCTTGCAGTATGATCTCCATCCTGAACAATTCCCTCATTCAGCTCATTTGCCATCTCACAGAGTTTTTGAAATTTTACCTGAGCATCTTCTAATATATCTTTTTCTTGCATAAAAATATTTCCTTCTTTGTAGAATTTATTTAATTATACATAAAAAGGCATATATTAAGAATATTCATCCAACAAATTTCTAAAAATAAAGACTAAGCTATTTTTTCAAAGTGTAAACCTTTGATTCTCATAGATGTTTCAAAAGATTCGTCTTCTTCATCCGGCATATCAACTTCAACAAAACTGTTACCGAGCCCTATTCCTTCCATAATAAGCCCGTAATCATCAGCGTCTTTTGAGAGAGATATCAAATCCGACTTGTCATCCTTATTTTCAGGAACTTCAACCCTGTACTTTCCTCTAAAAGACATCAAAGGATTTATTGCATCTATCATCATAGCTCATCCCTTCCTTTCACGCTGAATAAAGTTTGTAAAAAAATAAACTTGCTATAAATCTTAAAATCTTAATATTTTCTTTGTTTTATTTAATCTTTTTAATTTTAGCTCTATAATTATATCAGATATTTGAATAAATTCATATACCAAAGGGGGACGGAATTATGGCGGAACAAATCATCGACGACAGTCTTATACAAGAGTTAATGGATAAAAAGCCAAAATCTGGCGAAGTTGAAGAAATTCTCGATAAGGCTCTTCATATGAAAGGGATTTCATTGGAAGAATCGGCAAAATTATTGAATGTCGAAGATGACATCCTTTTAGACAAAATTTTTAAAGCAGCAAAAGAACTCAAAGAGCTGATTTATGGAAAAAGAATCGTCCTGTTTGCACCGTTGTATGCAAGCAACTACTGTTCAAATAATTGCGTTTACTGCGCATTCAGACGTGATAACAAAGTAACAAAAAGAGTCCACCTCACTCCTGAAGAAGTTGTTGAAGAAGCAAAAGCCATAATGAAACTCGGACATAAAAGAATAGTCCTCCTGACTGGTGAAGACTACAAACTTGCAGGTCTTGACTATATTCAGGAAATTATGGACAGAATTTATCATGAAAAAGCGTTCAAAGGAGAAATAAGACGTATTAACATCAACATAGCACCTCTCAGCGTAGAAGATTTCAGACGTCTGAACACTTTTGGTATCGGAACTTATCAGCTCTTTCAGGAAACATACCACAAACCGACTTACATACAAGCACACCCTGCTGGAAAAAAATCAAACTACGAATGGCGTCTTGAAGCTATGGACAGAGCTATGGATGCAGGTATCAGCGATGTAGGAATAGGGCCTCTCTTCGGACTTGCCGATTACAAATATGAAACACTAGCAACACTGATGCATGCCGCTCACCTTGACAAAAAATACGGCTGCGGTCCGCATACCATATCAGTGCCGAGAATAGAGCACGCTGAAGGTGTCGCTTTCTCAGATAATCCACCGGCTGCGATGACCGATAAAGACTTTAAAAAACTGGTAGCAGTCTTGAGATTATCAGTTCCTTATACAGGAATGATTCTATCAACAAGAGAAACTCCTCAGCTGAGAAGAGAGCTGCTAGAACTGGGAATATCTCAAATAAGCGCCGAGTCAAAAGTCAATCCTGGCGGCTATAAAGTTTATAAAGACTGCACAGAACAGTTTGAGATGGCAGACCACAGAAGTGTCTCTGAGGTAATTATGGAGTTGATAGAACATGGTTATACCCCGAGTTTTTGTACAGCCTGCTACAGAAAAGGCAGAGTAGGCAAAGACTTTATGGATTTAGCAAAACCCGGACTAATCAAAAGATTCTGCAACTCAAATGCTCTTCTTACCTTTAGAGAATTTCTTGATGACTACGCTCCAACAAACGTCAGAGAAGCAGGTATAAAACTCATCGAACAGCGTGTATCGGAAATAGAAGATGCAAATATACAAAAGAATGTAAGAGAAAAGCTATCTAAAATAGCGTCAGGAGAAAGGGATATCTACATCTAAACATGACAAAACGCATAAAACTCTTAGATAAAAACCTATCAAATAAAATAGCAGCAGGTGAAGTAATAGAAAGACCATCATCAGTTGTAAAGGAACTCGTCGAAAACTCAATTGATGCAGGCTCAAAAAAAATAGAAATTAAAATTTCAAATGACTGCCGAGATATAAGAGTCGCAGATAACGGCTCAGGAATTATCAAAGAAGATATCACTCTTGCATTTTTGAGACATGCAACAAGCAAGATAGAAACGGAAAAAGATCTTTTTGAAATATCAACTCTCGGTTTCAGAGGAGAAGCCCTCGCAAGCATTATATCAATAGCAAAGCTCACCTGTATAACAAAAACTGCAGATGATGAAACAGGAACAAAAGTAGAATGTGCTGACTCTGATGTAAAAACATCTCCTATAGGATGTGCAACCGGAACAATCATGGAAGTAAAAGACCTCTTCTACAACACCCCTGCCCGTCTGAAATTTCTCAAAACATCAAGAACAGAATATTCTCTCATACTGGAGCTGATGCAAAATCTTGCTCTTGCAAATCCTTCAGTGGCTTTTACTCTGGAGAACAACGGACATACTTCTCTCAAAACAACAGGCAGCGGAGATATATCAACAACTCTGAGCGAAATATACTCACCCGACCTTATGTCTGAGCTGAATAAAATAGAAAAAACAGACGAACTATCAGGGCTTAAAGTTATCGGCTACACAAGCAGTCCTGAATTTGTCAGATCAAATAAGCGTGCTGTTTATACATTCTTGAACAACAGAACGGTAAAATGCCCGATTATGCAGAAAGCAATTACAACAGCTTATGAAGAAATGATACCTCGGGGAAAATACCCGTTCAGTGCGGTATATTTATCAATTCCTCTTGATCAGGTAGACATAAACGTCCATCCTGCAAAAAGAGAAGTCAGATACATCAACCCGAATCAGATTTTCAACTTCGTCTACTCTGCTCTCAAAGAAGCTCTGACTGAACTACCGAAAGTTCAGCAGACAGAAGCTGAAGAAATCAGTGTTTTTGAAGAAGTTCCGAAAGAAACAGAACTGTTTTCTTCAGCCCCAAGAGTCTATACCCCAAAAACAGACACAAGCTTCCAGCCGAGTTTCATAAATTTCAGCAAAATCAAAGAAACTCTCCCGACATATGAAGAGCCTGTTTCAAAAATTGAAATTGCCGCATTTGAAGAAAAAAACGAAGAAACGCAAAAGCCTTTCAGAATAATCGGGCAATATGCAAACACATATATTCTCATCGAGATGGATAATTCTCTGCAGATAATCGACCAGCATATAGCTCATGAGAGATATCTCTATGAAAAACTTCTCGAAACAAAAGATTGCTCATCTCAAATACTTTTATTAGCCGATATAATCGAACTCGAACCTCAGGATGTAAGTTTAATAGAACAAAATCAAAAATTACTGGAAAAATACGGATATCAAATACATATCATCAGCGATAAAGAGGTTATGTTCAAAAAAATACCTCAGATGCTTTCAAACAAAGACCAGCAATCACTTTTGCAGGATATTCTGAAAGCACTTCACTCTTCATTCGAAAAAGCTGGAAACGAAATTCTCATATCAACAGCTTGCCATAGTGCAATCAAAGCAAATGAACCGCTTACTCATAAACAAATGAGCGATTTGATATCGCAATGGCTGACGACAAAACACCCGAAAACCTGTCCTCATGGACGTCCGATTGTCCATGTAATTCCTCATAAACAGCTTGCAGGATATTTTTTGAGAAATAATTAAACTTTTTAGGGATTAAAAGCTCATAGACCTTATTTATAATAATTAAAAATTATTTTCGAATAAGGATAATAAAATGAGCTACGAAAACGAACACCTGGTCATAATAGGAGCAAGCGCAGCAGGTGCAAAGGCTGCAGCAAAAGCAAAAAGAGATTACCCGGGGTTGAATATTTCAATGTTCACAAAAGAAAAATACACATCTTACTCAGCCTGCGGAATGCCCTATTATATAAAAGGAGAAATTAAAACTCTCGAGGAACTCCTTGTACGCACACCCGAAGAATTCAGAAAATCAGGAATAAATGTTTTTACCCATCATGAAATTCTTGATATAAACCCTGCAAAAAAAACTATCTTTGCAAAAAATTTACAGACACAAAAAATAATTGAATATCCTTATACAAAACTGCTCATCGCAACAGGCGCAAAATCAATCACTCCGAATATAGAAGGGATAAACTACAATAACATATTTCAAATAAGAACTCTTCAGGACTCCATAAATATCAAAAATGCAATGCAAAAAGCCAAAACAGCAGCAATCGTAGGCATTGGTTATGTTGGGCTTGAACTGGCAGAAGCGTTCACTTATCAAGGGCTAAATACAAAAATTATAGAAAAAGACTCACATATAATGAACCATCTTGATGATGATATGAGCGATTTATTGCTTGACTATACAGAAAAAATACCTAATATCCAGACTTACATAAATGCCCATATAAAAAGATTTATCCCTGATAACTCTGGAAATGTAAAACAAATAGAAATGAAAAGCGGGCATATAGTAGATGTTGATATGGTAGTTATTGCAATAGGTGTTGAACCTGAATCAAAACTGGCACAGAGTATAAACCTGAAACTAGGTCCGAGCGGAGCAATCAAAGTTAACGAATATATGCAGACAAGCATAAAAGACATCTTTGCAGCAGGCGACTGTACGGAAAAAACACACCTTGTAACCCAGAAACCGGTATTTATACCTCTTGGAACAACGGCAAACAAAGAAGGGAGAATAGTAGCTCAAAACTTATTTGAAAACAGATATCCCTTCAAAGGAGTAATAGGCTCCGCTATTACAAAATTCTATGACTTCAAAGCGGCAATAGCAGGACTTGGAGAAGAAGAGGCTGCAAAAAATAATATAAACTACAAAAGTATAGTAATCTCTGATATAGATATGTCCGGATATATGCCTGATGCAAAAAAAATTACAATGAAACTGGTTGCCGCAAAAAACAGCAACAGAATCCTTGGTGCTCAAATAGTCGGAGAAGGAAATGTAACCCAAAGAATAAACGCCATAGCAACAGCTATAAGCCATGGTTTGACTCTCGATGATTATCTCAAAACTGATCTGCCCTACGCTCCTCCGTTCTCCACATCTATAGATATCACCCTAACAGCAGCCCAGCTTCTTAAAGAAAAAGTTTAAAAACAAATTTATTCCTGATAAAATTATAAATGTTTTCATAAAAGTTTTATGAGGAAAGAAAAATGGCATCACTGGGACTGAATATAGATCATGTAGCAACAATCAGACAGGCAAGAGGCGGCAACGACCCTGATCCGATAACAGCAGCCTGTATCGCAGAACTTTCAGGAGCAGAAGCAATCACTGTCCATCTGAGAGAAGACCGCAGACATATTCAAGACAGAGATGTCAGAATACTCAAACAAATTTTGAAATCACGACTCAACCTTGAGATGGCGGCAACGGAAGAAATACAAAAAATAGCACTTGAGATACTCCCCTACAGCTGCACGCTTGTACCTGAAAAAAGACAGGAAATAACAACCGAAGGAGGACTTGATGTTGCCTCAAATATAGAATATATGACAAAATTCACAAAAACACTCAACGATAAAGGGATTATAGCCAGCATGTTTATAGACCCCGATTCAACCCAGATAGAAGCAAGTGCTAAAGCAGGAGCCCAGTTTATCGAACTTCATACAGGACAATATGCAGAAAAATTCAACACCCCGGATGAAGAAAAAGAACTCAATAAACTCATAGAAGCAGCACAACTGGCAGAAAAAATGGGATTGAAAGTCAACGCAGGACACGGTTTGAACTACCTCAACGTAAAACCCGTAGCAGCTATAGACAACATGAATGAACTGAACATCGGTCATAGTATAATCTCAAAAGCAGTATTTGTCGGTCTTGATAGAGCTGTAAGAGATATGATAAACCTTATCAAATAAATATTTGATATATACTCAGATAAAATATTAAGTTATGTAAAAACAAATTTTTATCCTTATAAAATTCCGAAAAGAGGCATTTTAACAAGGATTAAGAGAAAAATACATATACATAAAAAACCAATTTTATGTTATATACTTTAAATATACTATCAAATTTTTTCTATAACACGTTTTAAAGCATTTACGACAAAAATTGAAAAATTAAGAAGAGGGCAGTTTATAATGTCGGGCGGTAGAACTTCAAAATCAATAAGCTCACTCAACGCTGAAAATAAATTGATTAAAAATATAACAGATATAAATCTCCAGCAGAATAATTCATATTTTTCAAATATGGAGAATAATGTTATATCTGATCTTGCACGCTTTGAAAAAAGCCCTTCATTAATCATAAAATCCGATATAGTATTTGAAAAAGCACTTGAACAAGGTCAATCATACGAAGAAGCAGTAATAGCGCAAACCTATTTTGCTGATGAGTTCGATGTTTTTTTTTGAAGATTTTTTCAAACGTTATATCTTTAAAAGATTTCAAAAATAAGAAACAAAAAGCAGATTAGATTATATGTAATAATATATAATTTAATATATATTATTACGAAATATTTACATTTCATTTTTGCCATAAATGCAGTAAAATAAAGCCTAATGCAAATTTATTCAATATATATTCAATAAATAAAAATATATACTAGCAATTATTTTAAGTATATCGTTTTTATATATACATAAAGAAAATAAAAAATCCTCCCCATAAATTTAATCAAATAAAAAGTTCTTAATATAGATGCTATTATTAAGAAATGTTACAACAATTTTATAATGCCAAATACCTTATTTATAAGGGTTTTGGCATTTTTGCATTATAAATGATATATAACAGAGATATAAAATTAGCACTTTTCTAAAATAAAAAGTTTTTATATATACAAGAGGAGTAAATTTAAATCTCACTTATCACATTTACCACATTTTAATTAGGGAAAAGGAGTTACACTATGGGATACGCAATGTTTAGTTCCAGGGAAATTATGCTCGTAAGCCAGATTAATGACTTGCAGTATAGATTGACCGAATTGACGATGAAACAACAGGATTTATCACAAATGAGCAGTGCTTACACTACACAAGCTCAACAGTATTACAACTTTACAACCGGTCAGATGGATCAGGATGCACTTGATGAAGCAATCAACAATGCAGCTCCGGGAACAAATGTAAATTCTCTACAGGATCCAAACGGTACACTGCAGCAAATAAGCAATGCTGAAAAACAAATCGAGATGGAATCAAAACGACTCCAAACTCAACTTCAAGCTAAGCAAACCGAATTAGAAGCTATTTCTCAAGGCAAAGAACAGGGCATCAAAAACGCTACACCTAAGTACGCTTAGTAAGAAATAACGTATAATATTTCAGGTTTATAACCGAACGTACACAACACTTATGGTTAATACCGGTTGGTTAGCAACGACCAATTCAGAGAGTTGCAAACCGGCTGCAGGTATCTGAATCACTGTTATTTCAATGTGCTCAGATGTTTAACTTCCGTACTTGATTAAAATGTTAAGAAATGTGACAATCGCCAAATATCTTGTTACACAAGAGGTTTGGCGATTTTTCGTTTTTATGGCAAACATTTTTAGCAACTTTAAAAAGTATATTGTTTTTATATATACAAGAGATAAAAAATATCAAACCACATTTCTAAGTCACACATTTTTAACCACAAATTAATTAGAGAAAAGGAGTTACATTATGGGCTACGCAATGTTTTGTTCAAGAAAGATCATGCTCGTCAACCAGATCAATGATCTTCAGTATCGTTTAACAGAATTAACTATGAAACAACAGGATTTATCACAGCTGAGCAGTGCTTACACTGCACAGGCTCAATCTTATTACAACTTTACAACTGGACAGTTTGACCAGGCAGCTCTTGATCAGGCCATTGCAAATGCCTCACCAAATGCTAATGTAAATTCACTGCAAGATCCTAACGGAACATTAAAAAGAATAAGCAACGCAGAAAAACAAATTGAGATGGAATCAAAACGTCTTCAAACACAATTACAAGCAAAACAAACCGAATTAGAAGCCGTTGAAAAAGGTGAAGAACAGGGCATCAAAAACGCCACACCTAAATACGCTTAATAAGCAGTAATCTTAAAATAACTGCTTACTAATTCAAAATATTGCAAAATGTGACCATAATATCTCTAAATATACAAAAAAGAGAATGCTATCTAGCATTCTCTTTTTCTGTTTGTATAATACAAAAAGCCAGCAGAAATGCCTATTATAAGAATACTTATGACTGAAGCGGCAGGAACTCCTGATATATTTAAAACACTATCTATTCTAATAGACTCTATCACCAATCTTAGAGCCGAATACAATATTAAATAAGAAAAAAATATCCCCCCATCTCTTCCATCAAACAGTTTTCTCATAATAAAAAACAGAATCAAAAATATAACAACATCCCCTATTCCCTCATACAAAAAAGTAGGATGATATGTATCATAATCAATGTACTCAAACCGCCTCTTTTCAACCGGAATAAAAACACCCCACGGTAAATCAGTAGGCTTGCCATAAGCTTCAGAGTTGAAAAAATTTCCTATCCTGCCTATTGCCTGAGCAACAGGCAAACCGAAAGATACAATATCAGCATACTTCAAAAAAGACAGATTATGCTTTTTCAAAAAGATATAACCGCCTAATATCCCTCCAAATACAGCTCCATGTATAGACAATCCTCCGTTCTGTATCATAAAAACTTCAAACGGATTCTTCATATAGTAGTCTAAACACAACAAAACATAATACGCCCGTGCCCCGACTATTCCAAATGGGATTATCCACAGCATAAGCTCATAGAGAGTGTCTTTTTCCAAAGAAGGATAATATTTTTTCATCACAAAAAAAGAAACAAAAAATCCTGCAACTATAGCAAGTGCAATGAATAATCCGTAATAATAAATATTTATCCCCCAAAAACTAAATAAAACATCAGAGGGAGATTGAAACATCTAATCTTCTCCTTCATCTTCTGATTCATCAGAGTTAACTTTTTTTATTTCTTCTTTCAAAAACGCAATCTGGTCTTTTATTTTTGAATTTTCTTTCTCATCTTTGCTCAAAGATATATATTTTTCATAATTTGAAATTGCATAACCATAACATACAGCGGTCTCTGATTTCTTATCTCCGTCCAAGGCTGCTGCAGCGGGTTTGTTTTCTGATAAAAAATTCTTATAACATCTGAGTTCTTCCGTTTTTTCATTTTTCTCAGCGTTATCATCTTCTCCACCTTCTGAAGATTGAATAGCAGCCCCAATCTCTTCATATACAACAGCTGATGAATAATAAGCATCTTTCAAATTCTTATCAATTGAAATCGCCTTCTGCAGATTTTCCAAAGACTTTATATATTCACCTTTTTTATAATACGCTATCCCTAAATTATAATAAGTTGAAGGATATCTCGGATCCAGATCATTTATGGAATTGAGACGTTCTATCGCCTTATCATACTCACCATTCTGCATATAACCTGCTGCTTTCTCATTCAGTGTGTTTATATCAACCTTTGACATGCATCCTGTCAAAAAAATTATGCACAGAAAACACAAAGACAAAAAAGAAATTTTCTTAAACATCATCAAAATCCTCATAAATTAAAATATAAAAATTATTTTATCAAAATACATTACTCGAGTGAACTAGCAATCTCTTCCAGTTTTGATAATAAAACTTTTGCATCTCCTGATATTTTTATTCTCTTCTGCTTGCTCTTATCTCCTGATAATATAACTATGCAGGACTTTGCAACACGAAAAGTTTTTGACAAAAGATTTATACACTCCGCATTCGCACGCCCATCAACAGGCGGAGAATTGAGTTTTATCTTCAAAACGCCGTCCTCAACAGAAGAAAAAGCACTTCTTGAGGACCCGGGACTCACCTTTATGCAAAAAATTATTCCATCATCTGTAGTTTTTATATCAATCATATTAATGAAACCATATTAACAGTTTGAAAAAAGAGTTATATAATTAAAATAATACTTGAAATATACAGATAATAAAAATAATGAACGAAAAATTATTATACGAAAAACTTGAAGAAAAACTTCTATCTCAACAACGAAAACCTGAAGATATAGAAAAAATCAAAGAGGCATATGAAACAGCCTCAAAACACCACGCAGGACAATACCGAGTAAGCGAAGAACCGTACATAATACATCCTATAGAAGTTGCAAGGATATTAGCTGACCTGCAGGCAGATACCCCGACTCTGTGTGCGGCACTTTTGCATGATGTTCTCGAAGATACCGATACAAAACCTGAAGAAATAAAAGACAAATTCGGCGAAGAAGTTCTGAAACTCGTCAACGGGGTTACAAAACTGAGCAAAATACAATTCAAATCAAAAGAAGAACAGCAATCCGAAAACTTCAGAAGAATGTTCATCGCCATGGCTCAGGATATCAGGGTAATCCTCCTCAAACTCGCTGACAGGCTGCATAATATGAGAACCCTCAACTATATGACGCCTGAAAAGCAGAAAAAAATTGCCGTTGAAACTCTAGAAATCTTCGCTCCGCTGGCAAATAGACTTGGAATCGGAAAAATCAAGGCAGAACTTGAGGACCTCTGTCTTCGCTATATTAACCCCGAAAAATATTACGAAATAGCTCGCCTCGTTGCTCAAAGCAAAGCAGAACGTGAGTTGATGGTTGAAACTCTCATAGAAAAAATTCAAATTGCTCTGAAAAATGCAAAAATAAAAGCATCAATTACAGGTCGTTCAAAACATTATTACAGCATCTACCGTAAAATGGAAAAACTCCAAAAATCATATCATGACCTCTATGACATAACAGCCGTCAGAGTGATGGTTGATACTGAAAAAGAATGCTACGAAGTTCTTGGATTAATTCACTCCCAATTCAAACCAATCCCGGGGCGCTTCAAAGATTATATAGCAATGCCAAAAAATAACCTATACCGCTCATTGCATACATCAGTAGTCGGCCCGAGAGGGAAACCGATGGAAGTTCAAATAAGAACCTACGAAATGCATGAAGAGGCTGAATACGGTATCGCAGCACACTGGAAATATAAAGAATCAGGAGTATCAACTACCGCCTCAAGTGCCATGGATAAAAAATTTGCATGGCTGCGCAAACTCGTTGAGCTTGAACAAGATGTTACAAACGCAAAAGAATATGTCGATATGGTAAAAATAGACATATTCTCAGATCAGGTTTTTGTTTTCTCGCCAAAAGGCGATGTCTATGACCTTGTTAGCGGGGCAACACCAATTGACTTTGCCTATCGTGTCCACACGGAAGTCGGGCACAGAACAACGGGGGCTTTAGTTAACGGCAGAATAGTTACACTCGATACAAAACTCAACAACGGGGATATTGTCGAAATACTTACATCAAAACACCCGAATCCCCGCCTCGACTGGCTGAATATTGTCGCCACAAATCAGGCAAAATCAAAAATAAAACACTGGTTCAGAAAAAATCAAAAAGAACAACATACAATGGCTGGAAGAGCCTCGCTTGAACAAGAGCTTACTAAAGCTGTCTTTGATGAATACAATAAAAACGGAAAATTCCTTGAAATAGCAAAACTGCTGAATTATCAAACGGAAGAAGACCTCTTTGCAGGGCTTGGTTATGGCGAAACAACAATCAATAAAATAATCAGCATAATAAACAAATTCAAAAAAGCAGAATCTGAAGACGGCAGCATAATCAAAACCTCTGCAAAAAAATCAGACAAAAAAGGCGATACTATCATTGGGCTTGAAGGCTTGTTATATAACATCTCAAAATGCTGCATGCCTATCCCAGGGGAACCTATCATTGGAGTAATCACTAGAAGCAGAGGAGTCAGCGTTCATAGAATTGACTGCCAGTGTCTTGATGGAGTAGACCCTGAAAGATTGATGAAAATAAGCTGGGCAAACACAAACCCGGATAAAAAATATGAAGTTAACCTCAGAATAGAAGCTAACGACAGAATAGGTCTTCTGCAGAGCATCGTAGGAAAAATAGCCGATAATAATGCAAATATTACCAGAGCAAATACAAAATCAAACGAAAAGAAATTTGCAGTAATTGAACTTGGAATAGAAATCACTGATATAGACAGTCTGAATAAAATAATCACTGCACTTCTCGGGCTTCCTGACGTTTTATCTGTAAAAAGAATCAGAAGCATCGCTCAGATGGGACACAAAACAAATATAAAAATAAATAAAAATAAAAAAGTATCAAAACAACAGACAAAAAAGAAAACTACATAAAGAACTTAATCAACTGAAGAATTAACAACTTTTGCCTCATATGGTTCAAGATGGATAAAAACAGAAACATTCCTAATCCTGTTTCCTATATGTTCTTCTATCTCATCGCAGATGTCATGACCGCTCTTTATCGTTAAATCAGAAGGAACTGAAAGTGTCAAATCTATCAGCTTCATTTTGCCAGCCTTTCTTGTCTTTATGTTTTTTAACTCGCATATTCTATCGGGAATATATTCTGAAACAACATCTTTGATTGCTTCGATGTCCTCTTTTTTTATTGAAGAATCAAGCAAATTTGCGCCTGCATTCCTGCATAAAGATATCGATGTCCTGAAAATCATTAAAGAAACCAGTATTGCAATGATAGGGTCTAATATGTTGAAACCTGTAAATTTTATCAACACTAACCCGAGCATAACACCGCCTGAAGTCAAGACATCTGTTCTCAAATGTTCTGCATCGGCAACAAGAGCAATAGAGTCACTTTTTTCCCCTATTTTCATAATATATGCACTGATAATAAGATTTACAAGAAAAGATACACCCATGACAACGATTCCTATCGTTGGCTCTATAGAATGGAAATTCCTGGAGACAATCTTCTCTACTGATTCATAAACAATAAATACAGCTGCAGCAAAAATCAAAAGCCCCTCAAAAAATCCCGAAAAATCCTCAAACTTCCCATGCCCGTATTGATGGTCGCTGTCTGCCGGAATAGAAGCCTGTCTGACAGAAAAAAATGCAAGAAAAGATGCAAGCAAATCACTCATGGAGTGGATTGCTTCAGAAATAATACTTATGCTGCCAGATATAACACCGGCAACAAGCTTCATCAAAATCAAAAAAGTATTTGATAAAATCGAAACAAATGCCGCAAATTGTTTATCTTTTGATTCCTGATTCATGTTCAACTATACCTGCTAGCTAATCAACCAATTTTACATTATCTCAAATCATAAGAAAAGAACTTTAAGTTTTTAACAAGAAATAATTGTTAAGTTATTCTTATTTCTTGATTTGAGAAAGCTGTATTTATTATAATTCTAAGTATGGAGAAGCTGAAAATAAAAATCAACAAAATGAGAAAAAAAGACATAAGTTCTATTATGGAAATAGAACGAAAAGCTTACGGGTCTTTTCACTGGTCAGAATCAGGTTTTGAAGCAGAAATAGAAAATTCTCTCGGTAACTACTTTGTAGTAAAGACAAACGATGAAAAAGAAGAATTGTTAGGCTACTGCGGTTTTTGGGCAATTCTTGAAGAAGCTCATATAACAACAATAGCCGTAAAAGATACGTACAGAGGCAATCACCTCGGAGAACTGCTTCTTCAGCAAATGATAGATACCGGGTATCAAAAAGACATAAAATGGTTCACTCTTGAAGTGCGCATATCAAATATTGTAGCTCAGGAATTGTATAAAAAATACGGATTTCAAAGCCTCGGGCTGAGAAAAAAATACTATCAGGACACACAGGAAGATGCACTGATTATGTGGACAGAGAGTATTTGGAGCGAAAAATTCAAGACAAAATACACTGAGATGAAAAATAATCTGCAAGAAAAACTTGATATAACAATAAACTTATAAAATCGGGGAGAATAAAATTGAATAATTTGAAAAAATTTCTTATATTTTCTGTCATTTTGACAGCAACAATGAATCTTGCAATAGCAGAAGACCTTACAAATACCGTTATAAAACCAGCAGTAAAAATAACTCAAGATAAACCGCCTCAAAATACAAAAAACAAAGTTCCTGATGCTGAATACAGATGTGTTTATCCGGCAGGGAGCTGTATAGTCAGCGTCTATGATGAAAGTTCAAGCCGCTCTGCAAGATGCGACTATTCGGTAAGCCCTAGAAAAGCAATAATCGATGCGCTTGAAGGTAAATGCGAAAAAATAAAATAATCAAAGGATAACAAATAAAATGAGGAAGAAGAAAAAAGGTTATCTAAGCTACGCAGATTTTCATGACCACTATCCCAAATTCAATTTGGGGACACTTGTTGTTGCCATCTGCTGTACCTGTATGCTCATATCGTCTTCTTTTATACAGCTCTTGCCTGGCATAGTCACAATCCCGGAAAAGTTGATTACTGACCCGATAAACTTCTTTAACAGCGGATTTTCTCTCAAACAATTTGCCCTCAGTTTCAACTATCTTCCTCAAGTGCCTGTTGCTCTTTTTATCGGAGCTCTGCTAGGACCGAGGCATGGCACTTTTGCGGTAATACTCTATATTCTTATAGCCTTGTTAGGATATCCCGTTTTTTCAATGGGCGGAGGCTTTGATTACATTACAAATCCATCATTCGGATATATTATCGGCTTTATATTCGGTGCTTATATCGTCGGAAAAAATCTTGAACATAATGTTTCTACACTGTCAATTTTCTTATCTTCAGTTATCGGTGTCCTGACTATACATATAATCGGCATCTTATTTCTGATGTTAGCATTGTTTATACACAAAGAACTGGCATCATCAATTCTCGGATACATCTGGTTATTCACAGGAATACAGTTCATCTATGACATAGCAATCAGCATAATAGCAATCTCAATCGCACGCCCTGTTCGAGGTGTTCTCTGGCTGGCTATGAATTGAAATATTTTTTGTCATTGAAAAAGTACAAAAGCGCATCAAGACTCTTTGGTATTTCTAGTCCCAAATAAGTATAAGCTTTTGCCATCATCAGAATTAAATCATTCCAGGAATACATATCAACATAAGACGTGATAATAATATCATCGACTTTCATATAATATGTTTTCTTTATCGTGTAAGTATCTTTTACAACAGCCTCTTTCATTATTTCAAAAGATATGTTCTTCTCCTCACAATAATCAATAAGCGGCTTAAAACAAGGATGTTCCTTATATTTATTTCTCAAATTCTGTATAGACATAACTCCTCCTGCCTTGTTTTCAAACAAGTTATCCTATTTTATCAGCCTATACAAAGTACACCATCCTATAAGAGGGCTTACCTCCTGACTAATTCATCAATTAGCTCTATTGATTTGCGATGAATACTTACATTATGAACTCTTAGAATATTAATCTTCTTCGATGCCAAATAGGCACTCACGGCGAGGGTAGCTTCATCACGGGAAGAAATATCCTCTCCGGCAATTTTTTTTATAACTGATTTTCGAGAAACCCCGGCAAGCAAAGGACATCCAAGTGAAAAAAATTCATCCATTCTTCGAATCAGTTCCAAATTTTCTTCATAAGTCTTATCAAAACCAATACCAACATCAAGAATTATATTTTTTCTATCAATACCACATGAGCTTGCAAAATTTATCTTCTTCTCCAACTCAAAAAATACATCATCAACGACCCCTCTTTTATACTCATGTTGTGTCTGCATATTTATTGCATTTTCAGAATGCATCAGCACAACAGGAACACCATAATCCCTTATGACATCAGCCATAGATGAATCATAAGACAATCCAGAAATATCATTTATCATATCAGCACCTGCCTCAAGTGCAGCTCTTGCCGTTTTTGCATTCCTGGTATCAATGCTGATAGGGATACTGTCATCAATTTGTCTTATACCCTCAACTATGGGAATAAGACGTCTCATTTCTTCTTCACAATCAATCGGCTCAGCACCGGGGCGGGTTGACTCAGCCCCTATATCAACAATATCACTGTTTACTATCAACTCTTTTGCATGCAATAAAGCTGTATCTTTCTCAAAATACTTACCGCCGTCAGAAAAAGAATCAGGAGTAACATTCAATATTCCCATAAGAAATGTCTTTTTCTCAAAATCAAACAGTCTGTTTCGAATCTTCATCGGAGTCAATGTAGGAAAGATTTGCGCTTCCAGTTCAAAAGCTATTTTTGCTAAAGAAAACGGCTGCTTTTTCAGCTTATCGCATATAGAAATAATCTGAGCAACACTCCCCCCCAATAAAACATCAGAAGAGTCAATTTTGCACATCAAAACATCCCGATGAACAGCGGCATCACTTCCCAAAGATAATGCAGTCTGTTTTATAATCGTTGCCTGATGAGGAGCTAAACCAAAAATCTTGAATAAACGATAATCATACTTTTTCGACGCAGCATCAATATACGCACAATCAAAACCGATACGAGTCATTTCTTCTTTTGAAAATCGGCTGTCTATCTGACGTATCAAAACATTCAAAATTACATAACACCTTTTTTTCTTGCTTTTACCAACTCTGCATTTATCATAGCATAAATTTTATCGGTATTCGCAATCGACAAATCAAGGAATTTGCACCCCATAACATAAAAAGGAGCCGAATTTTCAAGATTAACCTCATGAATATAAATAGGTTTTACATGATTATCAACCTTAATACCCTTATATTCAAAAACAACCTTGTATTCATATTTCTCGCTTATTTCTATATTAGAAACAGTCATCACTGCAATACCGTTTGCAGACATGTTGTAGCATTTAAGCTTAAATTTCTTAAACACAGCATTTCTATAAATTATCTGAAACTCCAGAGGGAATGCAAAATCAAGACGGACATACTCCCTTCTTTGAACTTTATTCAAAACTTCAGGAAGAGATACAAGAATTCCGTCATTTTCCGTCCCCTCAAAAACTCCAAGAACAGGCACCTCAGCGCCCCATATACCTGATTTGTTTATCAATAAAAGACCGACTGCACCACCATCTTCTATCGGCAAAACATCCCCGTCAGAATCATATATCAACGACAAAAAAACTTTTTCATTATCACAAGCAATAACACTTGTTTCATACTGTTTCTCATCATTCATATAATTTCTGAATAATGAAACCCTCTGACCTTCTTCAAAAAATGATTTTATTTTTCTTAAATCATCTATCATAATATCAATTACTATATATAATATATAAGTCTCTTCTATTTTTAAAATTTTACTCTAATAAATATTCTTAGTCAAATTAAGCCGTTTTTTATTATACTATTATTAATAAGTACCCGGAGAAGCAAATAATTATGAACATACTCACAGAAAAAAGAAATAAAAATACAAAAAATATAGATATTGAAAATACATCAAAAATATTAGAACTGATTCATAAAGAAGACGAACTTGCAGTGGAGGCGGTAGGAAAATGTCTTCAAAACATAGAAAAAGCTGTAGACATAATCGTAACGAACTTTAATTCAGGAGGAAAGCTGTTCTACTTCGGCGCAGGAACAAGCGGAAGACTTGGCGTTCTTGATGCGTCAGAATGCCCGCCGACATTCGGTGTTTCGCCGCTTATGGTTCAAGGATTTATAGCTGGCGGAGATAAAGCATTAAGATACGCAATAGAAGGAGCCGAAGACTCTGAAGAACTGGCAGAAAAAGATTTTCAAAAAGCAAATCCATCACAATGTGATACAATATGCGCTATCTCTGCAAGCGGTAATGCAAAATACCTCCTGACAATCCTGAAACTTGCTCAAAACAACCATATCAAAACCATATCAATCTCTTCAAACAAAGACGCCCTGATGAAAGAATATTCTGACTGTTTTATATGCGCACAAACGGGAGAAGAGGCGATAACAGGTTCAACAAGGATGAAAGCAGGCACAGCTCAAAAATTAATTCTCAATATGCTCACAACAGCATCTATGATAAAAATCGGAAAAGTATACGAGAACCTTATGATTGACGTAAAACCAACAAACATAAAACTGAAAAAAAGAGCTGTCTCTATAGTAAGCGAGATAGCAAAAGTATCTGAAGAAAATGCTCAAATGGCACTTAATATCAACGGTTATAAAGTAAAACATGCAATTCTAAACCTGAAATATAACCTCTCATTTGATGATGCTGATAAACTTTTAAATGAATTCAACGGGGTATTAAGAAAGGTATTTAATTACCTGGACAACAAAAATAAGATATAATTCTAATTATGAAAGAACTGGTAATCGTAAAAAATCTGATAAAACATTTCAATGCATCAAAAGGTCTGTTCAAAGCAAAAACAGAAACGGTCTATGCTGTTAATAATATATCTTTCTCTATACAAAAAGGAGAAACACTCTCCCTTGTAGGAGAATCAGGCTGTGGAAAATCAACTGTCGGCAAATGTCTGATAGGACTCGAAAAACCTACATCAGGCGAAATAATTATCGATGGCACAAACACAACAACAGCAACAAAAAAAGATATCAAAAATCTTCGCAAAAAAGTTCAAATAATCTTCCAGAACCCATACTCAAGCCTTAACCCCAAAATGACCGTAGAAGAAATTCTGAAAGAACCTTTTATTATAAATACCAATTTATCTAAAAATGAAATAAAAAACGAACTCTCAACACTCTTGGACATCACAGGATTATCAAAAAACTTTCTCTCAAGATATCCTCATGAATTTTCAGGCGGTCAAAGACAAAGAATAGGTATCGCAAGAGCTCTTGCTCTTCGCCCTGAATTTATCATTGCTGATGAACCCGTTAGCGCGCTTGATGTCAGCGTTCAGGCACAAATATTGAATCTTCTGCAGGATCTGAAAAAAGAACTCAAACTTACCTATCTTTTTATCTCTCACGACCTGAGCGTTGTTAACTACATAAGCGACAGAATAGCTGTCATGTACCTCGGAGAAATTGTTGAAACTGCCTCTTCAGATGAAATCTGCTATCATCCGAAACACCCGTATACCAGAATATTGCTCGACTCAGCACCTCATATAAATAAATCCGGCTCAAAAAAAATTATTTTGAAAGGCGACCTGCCAAGTCCGCACAACCTGCCTGACGGCTGCAAATTCCACACAAGATGCCCCATGGCTTTTGACAAATGTCGTTCCGTTTCTCCTCACACAAAACTTCTTGAAAACAACCACTGCGTAAAATGCCATCTCTACGGTTAAAATAATGCTGTTTGTATCAAATATTTAATATATATAAAAAATTTAGCAACTCTATTTATTTTTGTATTTAATATATTAAAAATAAAAATGTGTGTGAAGTCAGAACAAGGAATGCTTAATATGTCAAATTTATCAATCAGGATGCCCCTGCGTATTGATAAACCTATCAATGTCATGAGCAAAGAAACCTTAAGACAAATGGCTTATAAAAAAGGCGAAAAAGCTCTCAAAAGTATGGGATTGCCTGGAGACCTTCTATCTCCAAAAAATTTACCGGAAGCAGAATCAGCAATACCGGTTTCTAAAAACCTTCTTACAAAAAATAATATATTCAAATTTGGAAAAATCTTTTTTCTTGGGGTTACTGCGGCAATTCTGGCAAAATACATATATAATACTTGCCAACAATCAGACAACACGCTATCCTAAATATAAAAAAATATTAATATCTGAAAAAAATATAACAATTTTTTTTATGTTCGTTTTTTAAATATACATCAAATGAAAGAAATATAAGTGGAGGTAAAAATGTCTGATTTAAAAATCAATTTTCCGGTTAAAGTTCCTCAAGGCTTAAATGTTATGAGCAATGAAGCAAGAACAAAGACCATCCGTGATATAGAATCAAAAGTACTTGATGATATGGGATTGCCAAAGGATACGTTTAGCCAAACAAAAGCTTCAAAATCTAAAGTTTCTCAATTTTTAGAAAACGTGAAAGGAAATAAAATTCTTACAAAAAGAAATGCATTGATTGCTGCAGGGGTTGCTATCGTTGGTATAGCAGCAGCTGCAATAGCAAAACATATTCACAACAAAAAAGCATAATTAACTTTTGATAAAAACTCAAAAAAGCAAGCTTATTTAAATAAGCTTGCTTTTTTATTACAAAATATTAAACTCATAAATCCCCTATTCATAAGGCTTTTATAAATTTTATATACTTTTTAGGCAATCATCTCTATCAAATTGTTTTTATACAAATATAGGGTTATAGAGTTACTATTATTATTTTTATAGGGGAAAAGTTATGACATCAGTAAATGGTTATTCAAATTATTCACAATCAGGCATGTATATTCCTTCTTACATGCAAACACCGGGGACAACAACCACAACAACAAATACAACAACTACAACGACTTCTGAGAAAAAGGGCGGAGTAGGAATGGGAACAGTCCTTCTTGCTGGAGCGGTCATCCTCGGAGGTATTATTACCTTTAAAAACGGAGGGTTGAAAAATACCTTCAAACAAATCGGGAAATTATTCGGCAAGAATGCTGATGATGCGGCAAAAAATCTAAATCTGCTTGAAAAAGGCAAAGCTCTCATCAAAGGAACAAATGCCAAAAAAGGCACTGACGCAGTAGGTGAAGCTCTAACAGAAGCAGCAACAAGAACAGGCAAGAAAAGATGGTTCTCTGATGACATCATTGATATTGCGAAGAAACCTGATGTTAGAGAAACAGCTCAAAAAGCAGCTACAGAAAATGGAGAAAAAGCAGTAAGAGAACTAACTGACAGAGAAAGTGCTATTCAAACACGAATAGATAATATTAAAAAGAATCTCCCTGATGATGCTTCTGATGGACTTAAGCAAAATCTGCAATACAGAGAAAATACAATGAAAAATATCAGAAATATTGATGATTTGACTGATGAGCAAAGAGAATCTATTCTTAGCAATTTGGAAAAACAGTTAGATGGTATTGAACAGACTGCTAAAATACCCACTGTCGCAAATACAGCTAAAAAAGCAGCTACAGAAAATGGAGAAAAAGCAGTAAGAGAACTAACTGACAGAGAAAGTGCTATTCAAACACGAATAGATAATATTAAAAAGAATCTCCCTGATAATGCACCTGATGCACTTAAACAAAATCTGCAATACAGAGAAAATACAATGAAAAATATCAGAAATATTGATGATTTAACAGCAGATCAACAAGAAAATATTCTTAAAAACTTGGAAACTCAACTAGATGGTATTGAAGACAGAGTAAAAGTTCAACAAACACTGGCAGAAATGGATCTGGAAGACCAAATGCAATACATACATGATTCAGCAAGATAAATACAAAATACAACAAAAAAGCCACCTTAAAACGGTGGCTTTTTTGTTGCAATAATCTCAACAACTCATAAGTTTCTTATTATCATCAACTGCCGTATACAAAACAGTATCAACGGCAGTTGTTCCTTTTTTGACAACACCGTTCATCACAATCACTCCCTTGAGATGAACACCATCTTCTATCACCGAGCCATCCCAGAGAATGCAGTTGTTCAAAGTCACATTCTTCCCGACTTTGCAGCCCCTTCCGATAATATTACCTCCAAGAAGTTTGACATCATCAGCAAGAACGCTTCCCTCTCCGATAAGATGCTCATCTTCAACACTGACCCCTATATTGACATGTGAGTTCAAAATGTCAATAGATGACTGACGATACTGCGAAATTGTCCCGATATCACTCCAGTATCCGTCTATAACATAGGTATTGATGGGAATATTTTTTTCAAGCATGGAGGGAAATACATTCTTTGCAAAATCATAAAAACATCCCTGCGGTATCAATCTGAAAATATCAGACCTGAAAACATAAATTCCGGTATTTATTAAATTGCTCTTTGCCTCTTCAACAGGCGGTTTTTCCTGAAACTCGCTCACAAAACCGTCTCCGTCAACGACAACGACACCAAAATTGCAGGTCTTGCTCTTCGGAACATAGGTCAAAGCCATGGTGGCAACAGCTCCGCTGCTTTCATGAGCTTCAAACAGTTCTTCAAAGTTAATATCAGTAAGCCCATCACCGCTCATCACAAGAAAATTTTCTTCATCCTTAAAGAAAAATTCGCATTTTTTCACGCCGCCTGCAGTACCTGAAAGAGTTTCTTCCTGTATATATTGAAATTTTATACCTGTAGGATTATTCTCAGTGTATCTTTTCTGAATCTGCTCAGCAAGACAATATGTATTTGCTATAACTTCTTTGATGCCGCATTCTTCAAGTTCTTCCATAATAAAATCCATAAGCGGCTTGTTTGCAATAGGTATCAACGGCTTTGGAACATTTTTTGTGAGAGGATCCAACCTAGAGCCGACTCCTGCAGCCATTATCATTGCTTTGTTTATCACAATATATTCCCCATTTTTTTACTCAAACTCAGTCTTATTCTGGAATAATTCCTGCTGAGGTCTGTTTGTATTGAATTCTTTTTGATTATTCTGGCTTATTTTCTCTCCGAAAAATTGCAATATTGCAATAGAAATACCTGATATAAGCAATAAGATAATGATATATTCTATTATATTGTTCGGTGTTTTTTTCATCCGTTCTTCCTCTTTTCTGATGATATACAGAAATATCAACAATAATAAATAGCATAAAAAGATTTTATTTAGCAAAACATCATGTTATATTTTTAATATGTTTACTATAACCCGTTAAGCATAAATTTTTCAACCTTTAATTTTATTTTTGATAATAAACTGCAAAAACCATGAAAAAATTGAACACAGACCCCATAAAAACAGAAAAGAGAAAACAGGATAGAATCAGGAGATACGAAAAAAAAGCGTATTACTCCTTTGCCACAATTATCCTTCTCATAGGTATCATCATCGTTTCAAGAAGTCTGTATCTTAATGTAAAAAAATATTTTACTTACAGCGAACAGCTCTCTCAGCTCGAAGAAATTCACTCGGAACAAACGGAAAGAAACGAAAAACTCAAATCAGAAATAAAACAATTCAATACTCTTGAAGGAATTGAATCTATTGCAAGAAATAAGCTTAAAATGGCTGAAGAGGACGAAGTTCTCGTAATAATTAAAAATAACAAACCTGCAGATAAAAAAAATAAAAAAACTAAACAAGAAAAAAGCTCCTATTTGAACGGAGCCGAATAAAAAATATAAATCAGACCTCTACAATCTCCATAGAGCGTTATTTGACCGCCACAAGGCGCGGAGTCATCCCCATCTCGCTCTGCAACATTTTTACATTGGCATAGGCCATTGAACGTCTTTTTTTTGCACCTCTGAGTATAAATCTTACGCCATCTGAAACGTTTGATGATGGAATTTTGCTTTTGAACATTTTACTAAACCTCTTAAAAAACGACCGACTGTTTTTTCCTTATGAATTTTCTATCGTCACATTTTCAGAAAAACTTTAATTAAAAATACATAGAAATCCTCAAAAATCGTCCAAAATCCTTGATATAACTAAATATAACCATTTTTATATTTCTTAACATTACTAAAAAATTAAAAAAAACTTAAAAAAATAAATATAAAAATATATACAGTTATATAATTTCATAATATAACTGTATGTGTATAAATAGGTAGGTGAGGGCAAAAAGATGACCAAAATAGCCATAATTTACCACAGCGGAAGGGGACATACAAAAAGACTTGCAACGGCTGTTTTAAACGGATGCTTATCGATAAACGGTATCGAGGCAAAACTTATTGATGTCGAACATGTAAAAGAAAATATGGATTTTATCAGCGAGTCTGCCGCTCTTATTTTTGGAAGCCCGACCTACATGGGGTCTGTCTCCGCTCCGTTTAAACAATTTATGGATGACACATCAAAAATATGGCTCAAACAGGAATGGTCAAACAAACTTGCCGCAGGTTTTGTCAACTCGGGATGGCCCAGCGGAGATAAGTTTAATACAATGCTACAGCTTACGGTATTTGCAGCGCAACATGGAATGATATGGGTTAACCCGGCAATAATCCCTGGCAACCTCTCAAAAGACCCTTCAAAAAAAGAAATTAACAGACTCGGAAGCTTCTTAGGAGTTATGTCCATGTCTGAATTCAGTGCCTCTTGCGAAAAAGAACCGCCTGAGTGTGATATGCAGACAGCGGAATTACTTGGAATAAGAGTGGCAAAAACAGCAACTATATGGTCTAATGGGTTAAACAATACAAAAATTCAAGAGAATGATACAATAAAAACAAAATCTCAACCTGATACAACAAAAGAAGAAGGAGAAAAACTTATGAAAAAATATGTTTGTACAGTATGCAACTACGTATATGACCCTGCTGTAGGCGACCCTGATAACGGAATAGCCCCCGGTACAGCGTTTGAAGATATCCCTGAAGATTGGGTATGTCCTCTCTGCGGTGTAGGTAAAGATCAATTTGAAGTCGAGGAATAATGAAAAAGATTACTGATAATATATTTTACTGCGGTGTCGAACATCATGACAGAAGATTGTTTGACCAGCTTGTTCCGCTGCCATGCGGTACTACTTATAACTCTTATCTTGTCAAAGGAAGCGAAAAAACAGCATTAATCGATACAGTTTATCCTGAAAAAGCAGAAGAATTAATTAATAAGCTAAAAGAAGCAGGAATAAACAAAATAGATTATATAATCTGCAACCATGGCGAGCAGGATCACTCCGGTTCTTTGAACGAAATTCTCGAACTCTATCCTGCTGCAACCGTCGTGACAAATGCAAAATGTAAAGAGTTTATCATGGAAATGCTCCATGTTGATGAATCAAAATTCAAAGTAATAACTGACCAGGAAACACTATCTTTAGGCAATGTTACTCTGCAATTTCTGATATCTCCATGGGTTCACTGGCCTGATACAATGTTTACTTATGTTATTGAAGATAAAGCCTTGTTTACAACTGACTTTTTAGGAGCACACTATCCGACAAGCGAAAAGAATATAGACAAAAGCGGAGATAAAGAACTGACAGAAGCAGCAAAGCGTTATTACGCAGAAATTATGATGCCTTTCAGAACTTTCTGCGCAAAATACGTCAAAAAAATCAGAGATTTGAACGTAAAATATCTGCTTCCAAGCCATGGACCTTACTATTCAAACCCTGACTTCATTCTTGATACTTACGAAGAGTGGACATCAGATACTCCAAAAAATTTGGTTGTTATTCCTTATGTATCTATGTATGGAAGCACTGAACTCTTGGTTGACTACCTAAAACAATCGCTTGAAGAAAAAGGCGTTGAGGTTAAACTCTTTGACCTTGTAAAATCAGATGTCGGTGAGCTTGCAATGGAACTCGTTGATGCAGCAACCATTGTAGTAGGAACTTCTATGGTTCTTGCAGGACCTCACCCTTCAGCCATAAACGGAGCATACCTCATCAATGCTCTTCGACCTAAAGCAAAATACTTCTCTGTCGTCGGTTCTTACGGATGGGGAGGAAATATGGAAAATAAACTGGCTGAAATATTGGGCAACCTGAAAGTCGAAAAATTGAATTCTGTCATAATCAAAGGTAAACCAACAAATGATGACTTTATCAAAGTCGATGAACTGGCAGAGAAAATAGCTGAAAAACATAAATCATTATAAGTTGATATTATGAAACAAAAAACCGGAACAGCAAATTGTTCCGGTTTTTATTTTCCAAATAAAAAGACCCGATTCAGGGTCTAAAAAGAGGGTTATTAATTCAGAGGATATTATCTAGAGGATATTTTTACCTAGTTATATTATTTAATGCTTGAAATTATGCATACCTTGGAACTGATTGTTTAATACCCTGTTCTTCACCTTGTTCAACAGCCTGCAGTTCCTGTTGTAATGCTGCCAATTTTGTTTCAAGCTGTTCTCTTTTCATCTCTATTTGTTTTTCAGAATTGCTTATCTGGGCTTGAATATTAGTCAAATAAGTTTCATCAAAAACCATAGACCCCATACCATCTGTTGACATCTGAACAAATGTATACCCGGATGTTTGAGATGCAGAATCAGCTTCCATCAAGATTTGGTTTACACCGTATTTTGTCTTCTGTCCTGAATTTGCAAACTCTTGTTGAGTCACAGTACCATCACCGATTACACCGCCGAGAGAAGTCAAATCCATTTGATTTTGATAAAGTTGAGTGATTTGAAACTGCAAGTCAGAAATTTGACTGATAATCATCAACTTTCTAGTCGTTAACATTGCATACATAACCTATAACCTCCAGCATATCCTTTTGAATTTTCATCTACCCTATATATTTATAAAAACAAAAACTACAAGAAAATTGCGTATTCTTTTTAAAAAGCCAGATACAGCAAAACACTTGAACACAAGGCTTTTCAGGATTTTTCATTTTTAAATATTGAAAAAATAAAGAAAAAATATACATATAAAAAAGAAAAAATATATATATTTTATATCTATATTTTTATAAAATATGAAGAAATATTACAAAAGAGGACAAAGATAAATCTTTGTCCTCCAAAAGTTTATGAAAACTTTTGTTATTTGCCTTGGCATCCAAAAGAAATGGTAACTTTTTCATTCGGGTTGATGCTTGCTATCTTCATACCTTTCGGATTTACGAGATATGCAACTTCATCACTTGTAATGTTAAAGATACCGGCTGCACCGCTGACAGCAGTTCTTGTTACGTCTATAGGAGCCATAACCAAAGCAGTAGCCGCTTCACCGACGCTTCTTGCCGAAGCACCGAATTTACCTTGGAGTATTTCACCGCCGGCAATACCTGTTGAGCCGACAACCTGCTCGGCAGCATTACCTGTTGCAATAAGAGCACCGCCCAAAGTTCTTCCTACAGTACCTAACACCTGTCCGGTAAATGAGAACGGAGCCTCAAATAATCTTGCAACAATATTAGGTGTTTTTTGCTGTTGAACTTCCGCACTCAAAATTTGTCTTGGCAGCTCTGTTTTGCACTTTCCGTTTTGTATATCCAAGAGAGCAATTTTCATTGCACCCTGGCATTTTCCGCTTGGTCTGATTACTTCGACAACTCTTCCGTGTACTTTTGAATTGCAAGGATAGTTTACGCCGTTAATAGTAACAGGTTCAAGTGTTTTAGCAACAAATCTATCACCAACTCGGTTATTTTTAGCACTCAGCTGGTCATCAACTTTTATGCATATTGTCGGAACGGTAACCACCTGTTCTTTTTGAACCATTGCAGCCTGACCTGTCGGTTCGCAATCACATGCGGTTGTTTCTGCAGGGTCAATACCAAGAGCAATTCTTGACTGAGCAATCATTGCCGCAACATCAGCTCTTGATGCGTTTTTCTGTGGCGCAATCATATCAGGATGAGGACTGTCTTCAAGGACACCTTGTTTAAGAGCCTTAGCTACACCAACTTTAGCCCAATCCTGTACTTCACATCCATCTTTATATCCTTTGAGGATTTCATCAGCATCACACTCACTCATAGGACAATTGAATGCTTTTGATATGGTAGTCATTGCTTCTGCTCTTGATACAGGTTTTCTCGGGAAGAATTTATTATTCGGATATCCTGCCATATAACCGTTTTCAACAGATTTTATGATAGAATCATTAGCCCAGTTATAAGCAGGAACATCAGAAAACATACTTCTTTCACATGATGTATCTGCCTGGAGATTGAACCCGTGGGCAATCAAGCTTGCAAATTCTGCTCTTGATACGGGGACATTAGGTTTGAATGTTCTATCAGGATAACCTGCGATAACACTCTTGGCAGTCAGCTTGTTAATATCGCAGCTTGCCCAGAAATTATCGGGAACATCAGGAAAAACATCCATCATCGGAGCAGCAGCACCTGTCACATTTGATGGAACAGTAATCGGTTCATAATATTTTTTCAAAACTTCTTTGCTTGACTGAGTTTTGATTGTCATAGGGCACTGAGCACCGTCATAATTCAAAGGATTACGAGAAACGCCTACCCCATTAATATCACTCCCTGCTGCACAAGGGTCATTATAACAAGGCAGCGAAGCAGCAGCACCTGTTATTGGCATAATGGTATCACATCCGCAAGGAGCAGCGGCACCTGTCATGGGAACACCGAAATCACATCCGCAGTTACCGGCAGAAATAACAGGCATTTGAGATAAATTACAGCCGTT
Organism: Candidatus Gastranaerophilales bacterium; assembly: GCA_944323485.1. Lineage (GTDB taxonomy): Bacteria > Cyanobacteriota > Vampirovibrionia > Gastranaerophilales > CAJFVJ01 > Adamsella. The sequence continues at coordinate 36,180 of CALUSR010000004.1, read as the reverse complement.
TCTTGAAACTTGAATACCGTCATTTCCGCTTAATCTCATCCAATTTGGAGTTGCAGCGGACAATGAAGTAGATCCCGCACTAAAAATTGAAGCAGGATAAGCATAAGCCTGTATGCCCTTTTCCAATTCTCCGCAAGCGCTGTTTGGACAAACTCCGCATGTCGGTTTTGATTTTTCGGGACAAGGGTCTAAGATAGGACAAGCAGGTCCTGTTTCGCATGAATCACACGGGTCGCAAGGATCACAAGGATCACAATCGCATGGTGCTGCAGGACAAGGATCGCAAGGGTCACAAGGATCACAATCACATGGTGCAGCAGGACAAACAGGAACCGCAGGACAAGGATTTGCAGTTTGAAGCGGACAAGCACCGCCTGTTACAACAGGCAACTCTGATTTTTTGGCAACTTCTCTAAAACCGTTTTCGAAAGCTTGAGAAGAACTCGGTGCCGAGAACATGCTTAAATCAGCTTCTGCTGCGCCTCCGACTTGAGTTCCGGCAGTAATTAATCCCATAGAAACAATCACTGCCGCTAAAGTTAACTTTCTAAATTTCATATGTACCTCCTCTTACGTAAGAAATTCCCGGAAGAAAATTCCGGTTATCTATCTTATTTTTTGTTATACATTCCGTTAATATGAAATATTTGTTTTAACTGATTATTATGTTTTTTCTATCAAATAATCATTACCGGAAATGCTTATCTTCGAGGACAATTCTCTATGAAATCAAATTTGAAAAGACTCTTGAAATAAATATTGTTAATAACCTTAAATTATTTGAATTTTCGGTTAAGCAATAATATAATTTTTAGTGAAGAGATATTTTATTTTTTAAGGATAGTTATATGAATAAATTTAAAAAATTCTTTTTTAGCAGAATAAATTTTGTATGTCTACTACTTTTATTTAATATAATATTCGGGTGTTTTTCTTGTTTTGCAAGCGAACAGGATGTTGTCGTTTCGAAGTATGTCGAGTATTACAAGAAAATTTTTGCAGCAAACAACTACGAAAAATATGATAAAGTAACTCAAGAATACGGTTCAAGAAACGTTTTGAGTATGACTCTTCCTCCAAATGTTGATAAAAAAGTCATGAATATGTCTTATAAAAAACTTGTCAAACCTCTCTTAATACCTGACTATGAACTTGTTTTTGAAAAAGTTACAATGAATCAAAACAAAGCGCATATGATTTTCCGCAGCAAATACAACGAAAACGTAAGGCTGTATGCAACAGGCATAAAAGAAAACACTGAGTGGAAATTCGATAAATCATATATCGTCGTCAAAGATAAGGATAACAACTTTGACCCGCTAAAGAGTGTTTCTTTTTAAGAAAAACTTTGATTATTTAAGAGTGTTTATAGTATACTATCTCTAGAATAAAATCAGCCTATGGCATATAGAAGAAAAGCAACTAGCGGAGTTTGTTTATTATAGTTATGCTGAATTTCAAATATATTAAGGAAAGAGCTTCCGCAGGCAGTTGGAGACGAGGGTATAATTATTTCAAAGAATCTCAATTGCTTGATATTTGTCGAGAAAAAAATATTGTCAAAGCGAAAGTAAAAGGCAATTTTCAAGATTTCTACAACATAGAGCTAACTTTTGATGAGGAGGGCATACACGCAAAATGTGACTGCCCGCTTGAAGAAGAATGGTGCAAGCATGCTGTTGCTGTCGGGCTTGAATCTGTCAAAAGACACTACTACGATGAATACATAACGGAAGAAACAGGAAAAACTTTTGAATACCCTGCCGAAAACCCTCCTCCGATTGAAAATTACAAATCAGCATTCAAATTTGTACTCAACCCTGATAAAAGACCGAAGTTTATCAGCATTCAAATAATCGAAAGAAAAACTCAAAAAGTTATCGATGATATAGAAGGACTTCTCAAAGCATTCATTGCTGCTCAAAAAGCTGACCCGTCTTTTGAGCTGAATGATATACAAAGAGTCGAACTTGCCTTTGTTCAAGAATTGTACAAACAGCTGAAGCCTTCGAAAAAATATCAGTGGTATGATATTCCCGTTCAAAAGTTTGAAACCTTCCTCAAATATATGAAACACCTTGAGGAGGTAATTGATTATGAATCACAAAAAAGACTTATTTTCTCTGATGATGAGTGGAAGCTTGTTCTTGCAGTGAATGTATCAGCCGTAGGGAATGTCTTGCTATCACTGCACTGGCATACGCCAAATTCTGAAGAAGTTTTACCCTTTGAAGAGGTTAAATATTTTTCAAGAACAATCAAATACGGTCAGTACAAAAATCTTGTTTTCCCGACAAATGTTGCTGTGGCTATTTTGCCTCATTATCTGACAAAATCGACTTTTACCGATATAAGAGATGCTGACGGAGGAAAGTTTGTTTATGAAGAACTGCCAAAGTTGAAAAAGCTTATGGATGTTGAAATATCGGAAACACTGGAAAAGCTCACCCTCTCTCAGCACCTCCCGAAGAATGTCGTAAAACTTACCTGGGATAATGAAGGAAAACTGAAAGCTTCTCTCGATTTTGACTACGACGGAATACTCGTTCCATACAGCAAACTCACACAAAAAACGCCTTATGTAACGGTAAAGTATCCTAAAGAAGATTTGATTTACTGGATAAAAAGAAATCTTAAACTCGAAAAAAGAGCCTATGAAATGCTTGTAGACTGCAAGTTTATACCTATGCAAACAAATAACCTGTATCTTGATGAAGATGAAGCAATAGACTTTTTCAACTACTACATGCCAAGAGCAACCCGTGAATGGTTCTTTGAATCAGAGCAAGATCTGGATTTCTTACAGCTAAGTGAAAAGCCTCTTTATCTCACAGCCAAAGTTGATTTTGACAAAAACTCGGATAGTTTCCATATCGAACTCGGAGCCAAAATAGGCCGAAACAGAGTGGATATGGAACTGTTATATGATTATATGAGCCAGGGAAGAAAATATCTTTATATAAACAGAAAAGGATATGTAGAAGTTCCGACTCAAACATTATTTATGATAGGTAAAGCGCTGAGCGCCTTTGATGCAATCCAAACGGAAGATAAAAAATATCACATAAAAACCTTCAGAGCGGGTATTATATCAGAGCTTGAAGAACTCGGTGTTGTCTTCTCAATGAGCAAAACTTTTGAAAAATTCTGGGGACAAATCAGCACATTCAATACAATGGAGCAAATAGAACTTCCAAAAGGTTTGCATGCAGACCTTAGAGAATATCAAATAAAAGGTCTAAACTGGCTGTGGTTCCTGTATTCTTACGGATTGAACGGAATCCTTGCCGATGATATGGGTCTTGGAAAAACTCTTCAGGCGCTCGCTATGATACAAAAAGCAAAAGAGGAAAATAAACAGAAGAAACCTGCCCTTGTCATTTGTCCTACTACAGTCGTATTCAACTGGGAGAACGAAATCAAGAAGTTTACTCCGGAGCTGAAAACACTAAATTTGACAGGTTCAACAAGAAGCAGCTTATATAAAAACATAAAATCATCAGATATTGTCATCACATCTTATGCAATAATCAGGCGAGATATAGAACTTTTGAAAAAACATGAGTTCAGATTTATTATTCTCGATGAAGCTCAAAATATAAAAAATGCCGACTCGCAGACAGCTCAAGCGACAAAAATGCTAAACGGACAGCATAAATTTGCTCTTTCAGGAACACCAATTGAAAACAGACTGTCTGAACTGTGGTCTATATTCGATTTTCTGATGCCGGACTTTTTGTATGACATAAACGAATTCAACTACCGCTTTGGTGTTCCTATTACGGAAAAAGGAGATAAAACCGTTGAATCAAGACTAAAAAAACAAATTTATCCGTTCATACTGAGAAGAATGAAGAGGGATGTAGCAAAAGACCTGCCTGATAAGGTAGAAAACATTGCATACTGCGAGATGACTCCTGAGCAGAGAGAGTTTTATCTTGAAGTTCTTGACAGCACAAAACAGGAAATCTTCAATAAAGCAGCAAACGGAGGTTTTGAAAAGAACAAACTCTCAATATTTGCGGCTCTGCTGCGTCTGCGACAAATATGCTGCCACCCCCGTCTGTTTGATAAAGATAATATCAGAGGTATTAACGAATCAGGTAAATTTGAAAAACTCAAATCCATGCTTGAAGAAATCATTGAAGAAGGACATAAAGTTCTCATCTTCAGTCAGTTTGTTGAAATGCTCGATATTATGAGAAACTGGCTGCAAGAGAAAGGCATACGTCATGAATACCTCACAGGTCAGACAAAAGACAGAAAAGAAGCCGTTGAAAGATTCAACTCAACGCCGTCTATACCAATATTCCTTATAAGCTTGAAAGCAGGCGGCACCGGATTGAACTTAACGGGTGCTGATTATGTCATTCACTATGACCCTTGGTGGAACCCGGCTGTCGAAGATCAGGCAACAGACAGAGCTTATCGTATCGGGCAGACAAAGAAAGTCTTTGTCTATAGAATTATTACAAAAGGCACCGTAGAAGAAAAAATCCAAAAGCTGAAAGAACGAAAACGAAATCTCGTCGACTCTGTCATATCAGCAGATAGAGATATAGGAAAATCTCTTACTTATGATGATTTGAAAGAAATATTATCACTCGATTATTGAATCTCTTTAACTTCACCAAGTGATGCAAGATAATCCTTATTCGCATCAAGCGTTTTCTGACTTGCAATAATAGATATTACGGACGGCTGCGAAAGATATTTGTTTGCAATTGCTTGAATATCTTCAGGTTCTATCTCATGAACCGCTTCGATTAATTTATCAAGATAATCCTTGCCATAATATGTAGCAACAGAACCTGAAAGAGCATCAGCCTTACCGGCATTCGTTTCCAAACCTGCTGAAAGCCTGTTCAGATAGGTCATTTTAGCATTTTCAAGTTCCTGTTCAGAAACAGGCGTTGTTCTCAACATATCAAGATGTTTTTTGAAACCGTCAAGCGATTTTTGCAAGTTTTCATAACTGCTTGTTCCGTTTGTTTTATCCTGAGTAGTACTGAGAATATCAAGAGATAATAAACCGTCATTCGGTGCTGAATCATAAGATGATGAAACGGCATAAGCAAGCTTTTGTGTTTCTCTCAAATCATTGAACAAGCGGGAACTGCTACTGCCTCCCAAAATCAAATTCATAAGATTAAGTGCTGCAATATCTTTTACATTGCCAGTTTCATTAATATGAAAAGTCTGAGTAATATGAGCCTGATTTTTTTCTTCTGCCTCTATCAAAACTTTTGTATTTGAAAGAGGTTTTGGAGGATCTATCGGCTTATATGAATAAAGTGCTGAAGCTGCCGGCATCTGTAATAATTTATTCAGTGCAATATTTTTTACTGATGATGGAGCACTGATGGTCGCACTGGCTTTTGTGCCTGTCATTAATTCAGCATAGAACTTTTTGACATCATCAAGAGTCAGAGCATCTATGTTATCCATAACCTTACGTATATTGTTGCTTCTTGGATCATCATCTGAATACAATTCTTCAAGAACTTTATCATAAGGACTCTTCAAGGAACTTGCATAATTCATCTTGATTTGATTCTTTACCTTCTGTAAATTTTCTTCCGTAAATGCAGGATACATAAGAATTTCATTGATAAGGTCAGCTGCAAGTGCTACTTTTTCCGGTTCTGTATTGACAATAGCGGTAATACCTCTCTGAGCAGCTCCAAAATCAAATTTTATATTATTCAAATTAGCAATTGAATACAACTCTGATTTCGGACGCAGAGCAGAGCCTTCAGAGAGCATTCCGGATAAAACCATCGGAGCTGCCGGATTTGAATTAACAAAATTATCATGACGATAATTCAAATCAAATGCAGCAAGAGATGTTTCATTATTTGTGTTATAAAAAGCTTTAATATTATTAGGCAAATTAAACTCTTCAACACTTGATGAGATATTCTCTCCGAAATTAAAATCTACTCCTCCTGAAAAGTTAACCGAAGGATTTGTTTTAGATGCTGCCTGAGGCTGTTTGGAATTGCTGCTGTTTTCAGGATGAAGAACGCCTATTGATACTCTGTTCAAATCAAGATAAGAACGAGCCGCATTCATTATATCCTGAGGGGTAATACTGTCGATAATCTTATCTAAATCACAAAAAGCCATACTGTTTGAGTTTGTAATATTTCCGCCAATAAGACGAGTGATGGACATAGAGTCTTCTGCGATATTTTTCAATGAATATTTGAAATTATTTTTGACAATATTCAGTTCCTGCTCTGACATTGGTACAGTCTGCATAGAATAAATTCCCTGATATATCGCCTTCAGTCCTTCTTCTGTTTTATCAGGATCAAAGTTTGCACTTATCATCATAGAAGTCGGTGCATTATAATCAGAACTTACAACCTCCATATTAACCGATGCCTCAGTATTCAGAGGAGTCAGAAGTTTGCTCAAACGGGCATCATCATTCCCGACCAATGCTTCAATCAGAAGATGGGTTGCATAAGTCCCTTTTATATCATTATTTTTTGGTCCTGCAAATGCCATATTTACAAGAGAAGAATCAATCATATGACTCGTCCTGTCAACTCTGACAGGATGGTCTATCGGCTTGAGTTCTTCCGTATGTTTTAAAGCCTGATTTGACTGTTTGTATGAATTAAACACTTTTGCTATTTTAGCAACAGCTTCATCAGGATTTACATCTCCGACAAGAACAGTTGTCATGTTATCTGGAGTGTAATACAGATTATAATAATCAACAACATCGTCTCTTGTTATATTTTGAATATTTTTGACACTGCCGCCGATTAAATCCATACTTGAACTGTCAATCTGAAACAGATTTTTCAAAATAATACTGTTAATCTCTGCACTCGGATCATCCTCAAGCATCTGAATTTCCGATTCAACAGGACCTCTTTCCTTTTCAATCATCTCCTGAGAAAAAGTCGGATTCAGCAGCATATCAGAATGAATATTCAACATATTATCAAGGTCTTCAGGTTTTTGAATAACCGATTGAATATAGTAGTTTGTAGTTGCAAATCCTGTGCTTGCGTTGTAGCGACCGCCGATTTCATTAACCCTTCTGACAAATTCACCCGGTTGCAGCTTCGATGAACCGTTAAACAAATTATGTTCTATAAAATGGCTTATGCCTCGTTTATTATCAGCCTCATTCATCGAGCCGACTTTGACATAAGTATTTATGGTTGTAGGACCCTTCTTTGGCATTATAATAACTTTTTGACCGTTTGCAAGTTGATACAACTTGGCTTCATTATGATTATACGGAATTTTGAATGTCGCAACCTGTCTATATGGAACAGGTTGAGATGAGTTCATTGTATTTGCACGAAGAGAAGATGTAACATCATATGGAGTCAAACCGCCTGAATTTTGAGTATATTGCTGATTTTGAACAAAATAAGGCGGATACCCGTAATTATAATAATATCCTGCAGTATTATTCTGAGCAGGCTGTTGATTTTGAACAAAAGCCGGTTGAAAACCTGTTTTGTTATTATATAAAAAGCTATTATCTACGACCATAACTATTCCCGGAAAAAAACGTTTATATTTTAAATAAAAACATAAACACCAAAAAAAATTGCTAGCTTTAACAAAAAATATATATTTAAGTTACGAAAAATTTATCTCGAGGCAACACAAAGCATCTCACGGGCAACTTTAGCAGCTGCAACCGTTGAATTTGCACTTGTATCCAAAAACGGAGATAGCTCTAACATATCCATCCCGACAATATTTGAATCAGCCAGAACTTTGAAATAACTCATCAACTCCGAGAATGAAAATCCGCCCACCTCAGGAGTACCTGTTCCCGGAAGGACCGAAGGGTCAAGGACATCCAAATCAAGTGTTATAAAAACCGGTCTGCCTTTTATACCGGAGAGAATATCTCTAAAGTCTTCCGCTGATTTCACAAGAGTATTATGTTTTTTCATAAGCTCAAATTCATAAGACTCTCCTGACCTTATCCCTACTTGCGAAAGGTTATCAAATCCGATTAAATCGGCAACTTTCTTTATAACTGTAGAGTGTGAGAGAGCCTCTCCCAAATATTCATCTCTCAAATCAGTATGAGCATCAAAGTGAACAACATACAAATCAGGATACTTTTCATAATAAGCTTTTATAGCCGGATAAGATACAAGATGCTCGCCGCCTATACCAAAATATTTTTTCCCTGCAACAAGAACTTCTCTCGTTACGTCATATACCATATCAAGAACTCTCTGAGTGTTGCCAAAAGGCAAATCAAGCTCTCCTGCATCATAAAAAGATATATCATCCAAATCTTTGTTAAAATAAGGCGAATAAGTTTCTATTCCCCTTGATGCAACTCTGATTTGCTCCGGTGCAAATCTCGTCCCCGGACGAAAAGAACATGTCCCGTCAAATGGAACACCAATCATAATCCACTCTGAATTATTCGGAGTTTCATCAGACGCCATCCAGTTTTTTGAAATAAACGGAGTCCTAAACATCTTGACCTACAAGTTTTTTTACAAAGTTAGGCAGAGCAAAAGCAGCTTTGTGAATATCAAGATTATACAACTTAGCCTGTTTTGCAATCTTTTGAACCCTGTCTTCTGCAATAAAACTCAATGGCTCAACAGTATTCGAACAGAAAGCCCAGCTCCAGTATCCTCCAGGGTATGTCGGAATAGGACCAAGGAATGTATTCACCTTAGGAAATGCCTTTCTCAAAAGAGGATAAGCCATTTTCATCTGTCGTTGTTGAACAAAAGGTGACTCTGACTGTGCACACATAATCCCGCCTTCTTTGAGAGCTTTGTTTACATTTGAATAAAATTCTTCAGTAAACAATCCCTCTCCAGGTCCCATAGGATCTGTTGAGTCAATCAAAATTATATCAAAAGCATCTTCCTGTTGAGATATATATTCAATACCATCTCTTACCTGAATATCAACTCTCTCATCATCAAGCATACCGGCTATTGATGGAAGATACTTCTTGCAGGCATCTATAACCATTCCATCTATCTCGCAGAGAACAACTTCTTTTACTGTATCATGTTTCAGTACCTCTCTGACAGTACCGCCGTCTCCGCCGCCGATAACAAGAACTCTTTCAGGATTAGGATGAGAATTCATAGGAATATGAGAAATCATCTCATGGTAGAAAAATTCATCCCTCTCTGTTGTCATAACAAGACCATCAAGCAACAGAACTTTTCCTAACCCCTGTGTTTCCAATATATCAATTGTTTGATATTCCGTCTTGGCACTATAGAGAACATTTTGTGTTTCCATAGTAACCCCGAACCCAAGCTCATTGAGCTCGGTGTATTTTAAATCCATCACACCCATCCACGTAATCCTCTGCTGATACTATGAAATCTGTTCTTTCAGTTCGAAAGGCTTCTCATCAACCTTGAGCATATCTTTCGAAAGAATTCCTCTCTTCAAAATAGAGAAAGAACCCTTCTTTGATGAAAATACTTTTTTCAGATAATCATAAGCAACTTTCGGGTCGCAAGATTCTCCACAGGTAAACAAATCTACCGCTGCATACCCTAACTCGGGCCATGTATGAATAGCCAGATGCGACTCGGAGATAATAACAACTCCGCTTACACCATGCGGACTGAACATATGAAAACACTTCTGGACAACTGTTGCACCGCATTTTATTGCAGCATCAGTCATATGTTTTTCAACCAAATCAACACTGTTAATAATGTTCGAATCGCAGTCAAAAAATTCTGCTAGAATATGTCTTCCTAAATATGTTCCATGCAATTCCTTTTTGTTATCGGGAAGAGCAACCTGAGGTGATAGTATCAATTTCTGTCCTCTCCATTCTTCAAGATTAATATATACACAACACAAGTTTTTATTAATTTTATCTCTTGTATATTACTATAAAAAATCGTCAACAACAAATTTATCACAAAATATTAAAAAATGTAACAATAAAGTTTTTTTGTGAAAATTAAAAGAACAAATTGTTTTTATTATAATATAAGCGTTTTAAATAAGTGAATAGGTATTAAGAGTATTAAAGGAGATTTCTATTATGGGTAATTCAGCAATTTTCGGTATTTCTTTTGGCGCAAACAGTGAAATCCCACCAAAAGAACAGCAAGCAGTAGAAACAGCTGGACAAGTAGCACATCATCAACAAGCACCTGAAACAGCTGGACAAGTAGCAAACAACCTTGGAGGTACATTAAGCCTCGCAGCTTAATAAAAAATAAAAAAACAAGAAAGATAGAATGAACGGCTAAGACTTTGGAGTGAATGAGGTATGTCAAAACAAACTATTAAAAAGTGTTTATTGTTATGCTGGATTGGCATGGTTATCATGATGTTCTGCGGAGCAATAAATACAATCAATCAAAGCAATATGGATATGACATCTCAAACAAATATTATATCGGCTTTTAACGGTTAAATGCTTAAAGGCCGATTTATACTGTAAAATCGGTCTTTAAGCTGATGATATATTATTTTTTTGAGAGTGTCTTTTTATCCTGTATTGCAAATTTTTTCGTTGTCTGATATTCGGAAATCAAGCGCTTTGCTGCATTCACTGGAACAGCAAAGCCTATTCCTATGTTTGATTTATTGTTGTCGGGGTTATAAATTGACTGATTAATCCCGATAACCTCTCCATCCATATTAACAAGAGGACCTCCTGAGCTGCCAGGATTTATCGCTGCATCGGTTTGAATTTTATTGCGTTCATAGTCTATTCTGCTGATTATACCTGTTGTCAGCGTTCCGCTAAAACCGAAAGGGTTGCCTATAGCAAGAACTTTTTGTCCTACTTTTACTCTTTTTGAATCACCAAGTTTTATTGTTTGCAAAGACTTTTTAGGTTCAATCTTCAAAAGAGCAAGATCATTATTCTCACCCATAACGGCCAGTAATCTGGCTTTGTACTTCTCATTATTATAAAGAGTAATATTTATATCCTTTGTATCCTCTATAACATGTGAACTTGTGAGAATTATCCCTGATTTGTCAATAATAACTCCTGTTCCGCTTGAAACTCCATCCTCTATATCTGCATCAATAACAACAACAGAAGGTGTTATTTTTTCATAAACATCTATCGTCGCCATCTCTTCCGTTGAATAAGAATATGCTGAAGAAACAACAGAAAATTGAATAACCAACATCATCACAACAGATAATAATAATTTAACCATAGTGTGCATAAAACTCCTCTATTTCGGCAACTATATTTAAACACCACTAAAACTTTCTCACTATACCCTCTAAGTTAATACCAATCAGCTATTTATAATAAAAGCAAAAGCCCCCTAAAAAAGGGGGCTTTTGCTTTCTTTAAAATATACTACTTATCAAAATAGAAGCCGTCTTCTTTCATTCTTTTGATAACCTCTCTCAAATTGTCATCAGATGCAACAAAAGACAGTCTGAAAAAACCTTCCCCGTAACGTCCGAATCCTGACCCAGGGACAAGAACAATACCTGATTTTTCAAGTATATCCTGACAGAACTCTACTGATGTTTTGTATTTTTTCGGGATAGGAAGCCACAGATAGAATGTAGCTTTCGGTATATTCATAGAGTCAATATCCCATCCAAGCTCTCTGAATCCGTCAGTAATAATTTTTTGTTTGATTTCATAGTTCTTGTTGCTCTTTTCAATATATTCATCGCCTTCTTTTGAAACAAGAATTTCGGCTGATGCTTTCTGTATAGCTTTGAATACACCTGTATCAACCGTTGACTTCAACTTGCCCAAAATAGAAACGGCATCAGCATTACCGCAAGCCCAGCCGACTCTCCAGCCTGTCATAGCATAAGGTTTGCTGAAGCTGTGAAATTCTATAGCAATATCTTTTGCCCCTTCCACTTCAAAAATACTATGTGGAGCTTCTTCTCCTCCAAAGAACATATCAGCATAAGCAACATCACTGACCAGCAGATAGTTATGTTTCAAACAAAATTCAACAACACTTTTTAGATAATCCAAAGTAGCAGTAGCTCCAAGAGGATTGTTCGGATAGTTAACAACTACAGCTTTGACTTTATCCTTTGAAAATCCGTCTTTTTCAAGTTGAGCAAGAACTTCTTCCATATCAGGCATATAGTTGTTTTCTCTTGTCAGAGGTATTGAATAAGCATATCCTCCTATTACCTTTATCTGTTCTTTATATGAAGCATACCCAGGGTCAGGAATCATTATTATATCCTGTTCTTTTTCGTTCAAAGTAGGATTGACTATTGTTCTGAACATATTAGCAAGACCTTCTTTTGAACCGATTAAAGAAAAGACCTCTGTTTTCGGGTCAATATCGACTCCAAAACGTTTTTTCATTCTTTCTGCAACCGCTTCGAGGAAAAACATCTCACCCTTTGTTGAAGAATAAGTGTGCATACTGTCTGTTTCCATTGCCTTTGTCAGAGCATTAATTACAAACTCAGGCGGTCTTTGAGCAGGTGCTCCCATACTCAGCTTAATCGGAGCTCTGCCTTTCTTTGTCAACTCCGGAGTCAGTCTTGTCGTTTCTTGAGCAATCCTGAACATAATATATGTTTCAAGAGTTTTTACATAATCAGAGTAAAGTGCTTTAACATCTGCCATACTTCTTTTACCTCATAAACTTTCACTAATGTCGTCAGATAAACTAATCCATACATCTAAAAAATAACTTATTTATCAGAAAATAATCTTACCATAAGTTACTTCGATTGAATAATTTTTTTTAATTTTTTTGTGTTTTTTGTTAAAAAGAGCTTTAAAAAGGGTAAAATATAAGTTATAATCAAAAAGTTGTAATATTTCACGGAGGATGCTCATATGAGACTAAAAATTAATGGGCGTAATATCACTATTACTCAAGCTATCAAAGACTATGTAGAAGAAAAAATCGGGAGAATAGCAAACCACTATGACCAGATTATTGAAATAGAAGTTACTCTCGGAGTAATCAAAAACCCGAGTGTATCAGAAAATCATATTACTGAAGTTACCTGCAAACTCGCAGGCGCAACTGTTTGCGTGTCTGAAGAAGCAGAGTCTATGTATGCAAGTATAGACCTCGTTGCTGATAAACTCAACAGACAGGTCAAAAAACACAAAGAAAAACAACTCAAAGGCAAAACCAAAAATGATTCAATCAGAACTTCTTCTCAAGAGGAAGCTGCTAACGCTGAAGAAGCTGTCGTTGAATAAATATTTTCTAATATACAAAAACCGACCCTGTAGTTTATAGGGTCGATTTTTTTTGCAAAAAATATTATATAATATATAATATCTGATATATAATTATTTATATCATTCAAATATGGAGAGCAGAACATTGTTACCGCTAATTTCAGAAGAAGTTTCAGGAAAAATTTTCGACATTATATTCAAAGACGTGAACACCTGGAGAAAATCCATGATTCACTACATCAAAGATGAAAACCCTGAAATAAATACAGCAATCATCGAAGCTGCTAACAAAACATCACTTGACCCGAAAGCTGTAGCTCTCGGTGCTTATATGACATACAAACTTATAGAAGAAGCAGCAAGAGACCAGGAATTTATTATAGAAGACTAACTTATTTTTTTGATAGTTTCTCTAAAGCCGAATCTATTACTTCCCGGAAAGTTTTTCCTCTATACTCGGGAGTAACAAACATCAAACCTTTAGAAGTATTATCAAGGAAAAATGCGCCTATATGAAAAGGCGTCTTTTTTGTGAATAAATATTCTTCATTCAATTTTCTTACGAGTTCATCTCCTGATATTCGTGTTGTACTTTGAAGATGTTCTCTCGCTGCTTTTGATATCCCTCTTGCCATTTCATCAGGAGTAAGTTCAAAAAACGGCTTCTCCATAACCTTATCAATAGGAAGCCTTCCTTTGAAAGAAACATTACTTACAGGATTAATATTCATATATAAGCCCTTTCATAAAATAAGTTCTTATATATCTATATCTATGAAGAATTTTTTTTGACAGCCTATACAGATTTTAGGACTTAAAGACTTTTCGTTCCACTCAAAGCGACTAATAATATACATCATTCCTCTAAATGAGAAAAAGCTTTTTATAAAAAAGAGAAAGCCGCCGGTAAGCCGGGTTCTGTTTTAAACGGTCATCTATCTCGAACAGCCGTTGCCGGCTGTCTCTAGCGGTTTTTCGAAAAACGGCGGGTCACCTTATTTTTTCATTCAACCTTGCACTAAACCGGGGTTTACCTGGCCGATACCTCTCGATATCGCCGGTGGTCTCTTACACCACCGTTGCACCCTTACCTGTAAGCTAACGCTCCATCGGCGGTCATCATTTCTGTGGCACTGTCCTCACAGTCACCTGCACCGGACGTTATCCGGCGGTCTGCCCTCTAGTGCCCGGACTTTCCTCAGGCATCTCTGCCCGCGACCGTTCAGCTGCTTTCTCTGGTATAATTATTTCATAACAGCATAATTTTGAGAACGATCTATGAACTTTTCTAAATCACCTCATCTTATACAAAAAATGTTTGATACTATCGCAGAGAGATATGACTTCAACAATAATCTCATATCACTCGGGATGCATAAAAAAATTAAAAAACTCGCTGTCAAAAAACTAAAGCTGAATGAAAACTCAAAGATTCTCGACTTATGTACGGGAACAGGAGATATAGCACTTTATCTTAAAAAAGAATTCCCATCATCAGATATCACCGCCATAGATTTCTCTCATGAGATGATATCAATTGCTAAAAATAAAAGCAAAAACTATGACATAAAATTCTTGCAAGCTGACTGCATATCTCTTCCTTTTGATAATGATTCATTTGATGTTTGCACTATATCCTTCGGATTAAGAAACATCGAAAATCAGAACTCAGCCCTCAAGGAAATCTATAGAGTTCTGAAAAAAGACGGAATTTTTATGCACCTTGATTTTGGAAAAAGTTCAAATTTTGCGGACAAAATTTTTGACTTCATAGTTCCTCCTCTGGTAAAAATATTCTACAAAAACTCAATACCCTATGATTATCTGCTTGAATCAAAAAAAACGTTCAAATCTCCTGATGAACTCATAAAAACTTTTGAAAACTACGGTTTTAAATTTGAGAGAAGACATGATTTTTTGTTTGGTGTAATATCCTCACAGATTATGAAAAAATGAAAAGGAGTAAAATATGAGAGCTGTCGAATTCAGAGATAACGAACTCAAATTGAATAAAAACTACGAAAAACCGACCCTTGCTCCGAATGAAGCAATGGTAAGAATAAAATATGCCGGAATATGTAATACCGATATGGAGCTTATCAAGGGATATATGGGATTTAACGGCATTCTCGGACATGAATTTGTCGGCGTAGTAGAGGATGTAAACTCTGACGATAAATCTCTTATCGGAAAAAGAGTCGTCGGGGAAATAAGCGCAGGATGCAATAACTGTGAATGGTGTGCAAAAGGACTGCAAAGACATTGTCCGAACAGAAAAACCATCGGTATCTGGAGAAAAGACGGCTGTATGGCTGACTACATCAACATGCCTGTAGAAACTCTTTTTGTTGTCCCGGATAACCTGAGCGATGAAGAAATAGTGCTGGTGGAACCTTTTGCTGCAGCACTTGAAATTCTTGAGCAGCTTCATATCAAACCGATGGATAGAGTTGTCATATTGGGCGACGGCAAACTTGGACTCTCAATCGCATTTGCTCTTTCAAAAATCCCATGTTTTCTTACAATGGTCGGAAAACACAGCGATAAACTCGCTATAGCCGAAAAAGAAAATGTAGACACTGTCCTGTTTAAAGACTTCAAAATAGAAAAAGAATACGATGTTGTAATAGAAGCAACAGGATCTGTAAACGGATTTGAAACAGCGCTTGCTCTAACAAAACCGAGAGGCGTTCTTGTTCTGAAAAGCACAGTTGCTGCCGATAAACCGCTGAATCTTGCACCTGTAGTAATCGATGAAATAACAGTTTTAGGTTCCCGCTGCGGTCAGTTCAAACCGGCAATCAACTATCTTTCAAAAAATAAAATGGGCATAAAATCAATGGTTTCAAAAATCTTCAAAGCTGATGATGCGCTGGATGCTTTTGAATATGCAAAACAAAAAGGAGTCCTGAAAGTCCTAATCGACTTTTCATAAGATTATAACAGATTTTCTCATTCCTTAAAAAAACTCTTGACAAAATGTTAGTTATGCCTTACATTTATTATATAAATTGTTAGCCCGAACTAACATAAAGGATAAAAGAATGACCTGCTCTTTTATTAAAGAAATCGATGAGTACATAAAAAAATATGAAGCTCTTTTGCTCTCATCAAAAAATATGAGCATAAAACATATTTGCAAACACAGCAAGCATAAAAAATCTCCTGAAGACGATAAAAACTAATCCAACCTAAAACATCAAATATCGTCGATTAACCATAATCCATTACATTTTGATCTGCCGGAAAAAACGGCAGTTTTTATTTTCTTTACAAACTGATGGACTCTGATGAAGAGTTGAACGATTGTTTTATCAAATTACTCAGTTTTGAAATTTTTTCATAAATTTCTCTGCACTCGCTGCAGTGTTCGAGGTGTTTCTTTATCCTCAAACTCATTTCATAGTCAAGCTCGTCATCAAAATACTCATGCATTCTGCTCTGTATATATTCGCATTCTGTATTCATCACTATCTCCTTATTGTAAATAATCCTTGAGTTTTGTTTGCAATTTTTGTCTTGCACGGGCTATCCGTGATTTTACGGTGCCCACAGACGCACCTGTTGCGTTTGCTATTTCATCATAAGAAAATCCTTGCAGCTCTCTCAAAACAATTGCCGCCCTGTATGGTTCTTCAAGTTCCGATATGGCACGTCTGATTATACGTTTCATCTCTGAAGCTTCGCTGCATTTATCAGGAGAATCTTTAGGACATTCTAACTCCTTTTCGTTTTTTGAATTTTCTTCCTCTTCGGAAAAAAAAGAATCAATAGAAACGGTATTCATCTTTCGTCTTTTTTTCCTCAGCTCATCAAAGAATATATTTGTTATAATCTGACTCAACCAGCTCTGAAAACGCTTCGGATTTTTCAAACTTTTCAGAGAACGGGCAACCCTGAGCATTACATCCTGCATAAGGTCTTTGATGTTTTCATTCTGCGGGTCAAGTTGATATAAGCGCATATATATATAACTCTCATATCTCCTAATTAGCTCATCCATAGCAAGATTATCTCCGCTTTGTGCATTTATAACCAAATCAGAGGTATCAGAATTTTTGTACTTATTTTTTTGAAAATATTCTCTCGGATTTTTCATAATATTCACAAAATTTTTAAGCTTCATTCAAAAAAATAAGCCCAAAGTAATTTATCAGTAAGCATCTTTGTTATATAATCACTCAGGTATAAATGATTTTTCAAAAAACAAAATGCACAACAACAAACTAAAACAACTTATTCTCAAAAATAAAAATCTTTATCTGACAATATCTTCAGATAAAGTGAAAAATGACAACGATTTTCTAAACGCAGTTGCCTCAGCTTTGAACAACGGAGTGCAAATAGTTCAGCTGAAAGATAAAATCTCTTCACCAAAAAGAATTGTAGAAATAGGAAGAAAACTCAGAGAACTGACATCCCTGTTTGACGCCCTGTTTTTCATAAACGGAAGAGCTGATATAGCTTATGCTCTTGAGGCTGACGGAGTACATCTTGAAGAAGAAGACCTGTGTGTTCATACAGCCTTGGAAATTCTTGGAAATAACAAAATAGTCGGAATATCTGTCAAAAATCTTTCACAACTTTCAGAAGCCATAAAAGAAAATGCTGACTATATAACACTCTCTGACAACATGATTGATAAAACATCAGAACTAAAAATACCGTATTTTTTAGAACCTGATAACATAGCGAATCTTAATCTTTTGATAAAACAGGGCATAAAACGCTTTGCACTAAATGAAAATATCCTGAAAACCAATCCTGATATTCTTCAGAAACTCAGACAAAATTGAAAGTATCATGAGATAAATCATCTTTATGAAAATCAGTCCCGCCTGTTTTCAGCAAACTGTACTTTTCAGCCAGTTTTTTAATATCACTGCATCCGTAGAATTTAATAATTCGTCTGTGGCGTCTGTAAGGATAATACACTTCTATCCCGTCAAGACCATATGATACAAGACGTTTTATTGTATTATCCATATTCAATGACCACATACAACATGGATGAGCGACAACCGCTATACCTCCTGCTTTTTTAATTGCCTGAATAACTCTTTTGGCACTTCTTTTCGGAAAAATACGTATGATGTCATATTCTGTCGAACACTTATGATGAGCATAGAGTTTTTTGAGCTCTTCACACTCAAAATCAACATCATATCCGAGAATATGCATAAAAACATACCCGTCCCAACAATCAAATTCAATACCTTTAACAATCTTGATATCTTTATCTTCCGGGTCTATTTCATCATATGCCATCATTGTGTTATGGTCAGTAATTGATATCATTCTCAAACCGTTCGCCTTCGCCTGAGCAACAATTTCTTTCGGACTCAGCATACCATCAGAAGCACATGAGTGCAGATGCAAATTTACTTTTGAAAAAAACTCATCCTCGGAAATATTCTCTAAAAAGTTTTTCATAAATCTATAATCTTCCATCAAGCCAGTTAAGAATTTCTGTTTTTATCTCTGGTTTACTCTTATAAAGCAAAATCCCTGAGCCGCCACGAGGATAAACTATTTCTTTATATTCTCCCTGTGCTATTTTTGAAATCTTATCAACAGCAGCAACGGAGAGCCTGTCATTTTCGCCGGCTATTGCAAAAACAGGTCTGTCACCATAGTCAACTAATTTCAACAATATGCTGTCACCGTAAAATTTTTCTGTAGGAGAAATCATTACAATAGTTTTGATTTGATATTTTCTCATCGGCGCAGCAATCGCAGCCGTATTTGCTCCGATTCCTGAACCGATAATAGCAACCCTTGATAAATCAAGTTGTTTGTAGTTTTTCAAATTATCAATGCCAAGGATAATATCTTTCGGATATTTGCGAAAAATATCGGCATTAAAATTCTGCCAATAGCGCCGTTGCATTTTTCTGTTGTAAATACTCTGTCCATGACCTCTCAAATCGAGAGTAAGAACTGCGTAACCTTTTGAAGCAAGAGTATAAGGAAATTTTTCCCAGTTTTTCTGAGTTCCTCCGAGAGAATGCAAAAGTATGACAACAGGTGTTTTTTCTTTTGATTTCGGAATAAACAAATTGCCTTTTATAATCATCCCGTCATCAGTATTGTATTCAACCGGAAGACTTTTCATCTTTGAGGATTTTGCTCCGTAAGCATCCGTATAAACAAAACACCCTAAAAATATAATCAAAAAATATATTAAAAATTTCTTAAACACGATTCATCTCTTTCTTTCGAAAAATTTCTTATTTATATTATCAGAATACAAATTCTTTTGCATCCATCAATAAATAGAATTTGATATATAACCGTATTATTTATATAATTTTTTTGTGAAATGGAGCTGTTAATGAAAAAAGATATAATAGGATTTTACGGATACCCCGACCCTCAGATATTTCAGCAGATAATCGAACGAAACAAAGATTGCGAAATCATCGACCTGGATGTAGACTACAATGCGCCGGATGCGGGGATACTCCCTGAAGCTTACTGCGTCATAATCAAAAACATAATTAATAATTCAATAAACTTGAAAGATCGTCTGAGATACACCCTCGCATCAGTCGGAGAAGAAAAATGCAACTCTGGAATGTTCGCATCAGTCATTTTGAAAGAACACGGGATTAATGTTATACAAACAAAATATGAGAAATATCCTGATATATCTTATCCTACTCCTATTTCAAAAAGTAATCTCCCTCTTGCCGATAAAATAAACGCAATAACAGAAGGAATATACAAACCTTTTACAAAAAAACTGACAGAAACAAAACCCACCATAGGCTTCTGGGGAGTGCCTCCGAATGACTTCAGAATTTTGGAACTTTTCCCTGATACAACCCACATCTATGGATGGTTGAGATGTGTTGAAGCAAAAAGACCTGCCGATCTGGAGCTTGAAATGCAGATAGATAAAGAGGTGCCGACAGTCTTTTTCTCTCAAACTTTTTGCGGTAAAATGCAATTGGCAAAATACCTTGCCGATAAATACAATGGTCTTTACATTGACATTGATGACAAAACAAACAGATCAGCCATTGCAAAAGTAGAGGCATTCATAAACCTGAGATAAAACAATGACAGAATACTATCTTGACGCCGGAACAACTTGGAGCAAACTGCTCGAACTTGATGCAGAAGAACAAACCCTATGCCTTGATTCAAAATATCTGATTGAACAAAACAAAGCATTCAAGGATAAAAACAATAAAACAAGAACAGGAAGCCTCTACCTGTTCCCGTCAAAACTGCTAAAAAACATTGACATTAAAATAGACGGTGCAACAGGACATATGGTCAAAAATATGCTCAAAGACAAATCAGGCTATTTGAATGAAATTCTTGCACTTGCTTATGGTGCGAAAAAAAACTTCGGAAACTGCGAAAACAGGGTCGTTCTTGATATAGGAAGCAGAGATGCCAAGTGGATAAAATTCAAAAACAATAAATATCAAGACCTCGATTGGAACGGTTCATGCGCAAGCGCAACAGGAGCAACTATCGAAATGTTGTGTAAATTTTATAATATAAACACAGACACCCTTCCTGATGTCGAAGAAAAACACTCCGTCACCTGCGGAGTATTCGGAATGGAAAGAATTATGGATGATATAGCAAATGATGTATCACCAGAAATAAGTATCTCAAAATATATTCATGGAATTGCATATAACATGTGGAATTTCACATCGAGAGAAAAAGAAATTTTCCTCTCAGGAGGATTATGCCTGAACAAATGTTTCATTAAACACCTCGAAAAGTATTGCAGAGTTTACCCTCTTGGCAGAAATATGCTTATATTGGGTCTTTTTTAAAAAAGCAAAAAGTGATATAATTAAACCTGTAATTGTCAACACAGGAGATTTTAGGGTATGTCAAAGGCAATAAACTGGCCTGAAAAATATGCAGATGAGATTTTAAAAGAAAATAAAAATGAAATAAAAATAGCCCTGAGACTCGGTACTCTCTACGATGAAAACGAATACTACAAACAGGATGACATCGTAGATATCAGAACAGGGGATAAAATATTGAGAAAAGCACAAATCGCATGCCAGACAAAAACAACAAAAATCAAAAACATCGCAACATCAGACTTATACAGACTAAAAGGCGATTTACACTCAAATGACTCTATTGTCAAATTTCTCACTGATACCTATAATAAAAAAGTGGATGAAGAAACAACAGTCACAATAATAACATATAAAAACCTTGATATTGTAGAGGAAGAGGCATAAATTAATTTTTGTAAATATTAATGTATTTGAAGGAAATTATCAAAACAAATTTTATTTTATAATAGTGAACAAATAAATGTACTACCATATATTTTTAAAAACAATAATAAACAGGGGTTAAGGTAATATGAAGAAACAGCAAAAATTCAAATTCATCAACAACATCAAAGAACTGGGTCCAAGACTTAAGTGGATATTATTCTCAGAAATGCAGGACTATAAAATCAATTCAAAATACATTGATATGATTTGTCCTGAGCCTGAGAATAAATCTCAAAAAACACAATCGGATATGCTCGAGGAAATGGTAAAACAAACTCTTATCAAAGAATTTTCCCCTGAAATTCAAAAAATGAAATCATACAATCTTCTTGTTGATGCAGTTGTTCATAACCTCAAGAAAAAATCTCTTGAAGACTGATTTTTCATAAAAAAACTTCGAACCCCAAATATAAACAAAAAAGTGTATCAAAAAATGATACACTTTTTTATTATACAAAAATAGGAACAAAGTAGGTTTAATAACGCTCTCAACACATCTAAACTGTAATAGGAAACTAATACAGGAGATAATAAATGGTAAATCTCATCAAACATACAAAAAGAGATAACTATATGCATACACTGCAGGAAGAGATGAACAACCTCATAGAAAGTGTCTTCTCAGACTTCAGACCGTCAGAAAAAATGACCTCTGATATCAAACAAATCTGGCGTCCTTCTATCGAAATGTCAGAAGCTGACAACACCTACAAAATAAAAGCCCAGCTTCCAGGATTAAACAAAGAAGATATCAATATCGAACTCGGAAAAGACTACCTTACACTGAAAGGCTCTAAAGAATATAAAAAAGAGCATGATAATGAAAATCTTTACAGAAGTGAATTTGTCTATGGTGATTTTCTCAGAACAATTTCTTTTCCTACTGATGTTGATACAGAAAATGCTCAAGCATGCTACAAAAACGGAATACTGACAATAAATATTCCTAAAAGCACAAAAGAAGAAGAAACAAGAAAACTTGAGATAAAAGACTAGAACTGCCAGTCTTAAAAAAGAGATACCTGTTTGATGTACTCAGGTATCTCTTTTTTGTATTATCAAATATCCTTAAACAGGCACACCTGCACCAGACAACAAATTATGTTTTCCCAAAATATCCAAAAAGCTTATCATATCATGAGATTTTTTCCTTGATGAAGGCAGAACATAATTTTCCAGTCTGAGAAATAAATCCTCTTCACTCATGCCGACAGGGAATGTATACAATATTTTGAGTACGGTCATATCTCTTTCTGTCGGTTCAGCAGAAGATGAAAAAGGATTCATAACATCCTCTTTGTCTTCACTATGACCAAGCCCGAGAATATGTCCGAATTCATGAAGAATAACGGAGTATAACTCTTTTTTGTCTATCGGAGTACTCAAAAACTCAGCTCCGATTCCCAAAGTCATCGTCATATAGCGAAGCCTGCCGTTTGATACACTGTCACAATCAGACACCCCGCATAGAAGTGAAACATTCTGACGCCACCTGACAACGACATCAGCATCTTTTTGAACATCTGTAATATTCAAAATTACACGCCCTTTCGAAGCGGTATTCCAGGAATCAACAGCTTTCTTGATAAGTTTTTTGCTCTCTGAGTTAGATAAACCTCTTATTCCGAGATTCATCGGCATAATAAAAATATTTACGGACGGTTTATCCCATCGTCTGATACGTCTGTTGTACAAAGAATCCTTAATGTAATTTTTAATATTTTTGTTCATGTCCAACCTGTGCTCCTCGGAATTATTGCCACTAAAATCTTATACCCAGATTTTTATGTTTTATAACACTTTTATAAAAAGTTGTTATAATAACATTTTTTTTTTATAATTATGCATTATGAAAACAGAATGGATAAAAGAAACTCTCACATATAAAATATTCAAAATCATAAAAGAATCCCAATATGAGCTGTTTGAAACACTCGCTGGAATAGGAGAAAACTTTTATCTCGTAATCAGAAATATATTCAAAGTTAACCCGAAAGAAATACTCACTCAGGCATCAAGATTCGGCATAGATTCTTTGCCGCTTGTTATAATCATTGTCTGTTTATCAACAATGATTATATCTTTGCAAGTCTCCGAAAAAATGGTAGAACAGGGTGCAAAAGATTATATAGGGACATTAATCACCGTAATTACAATAAGAGAGATGGCTCCGATTATGGGCAGTTTTGCCGTAATTTCAATGATAGGCTCATCTATGGCATCAGAGATAGCAACAATGAAAGTTACATCTCAGGTTGACGCAATTAAAGTAATGAAAATTAATCCCGTCACATACCTCATTACTCCAAAAGTTATAGCAGGATTTGTTATTATGCCGTCAGTAATCCTTGTTTCAGCATTTATCGGGATTTTGAGCAGCTATATATCAGTGATTCTTACAACTGATATGTCTTTTCAATCATTTCTTGACTCTGTATGGCTCGGACTGTTTGAAAAAGACCTTTGGGCAATGAATTTAAAATCAGCTGTATTTGGAGGATTAATAGCGCTTATAAGCTCCTCAATAGGTTATAAAACGACAGGAGGAGCAATAGACGTAGGTATAGCAACCACAAATGCCGTTGTATGGTCGTTTACAAGTGTGGTTATTGCTGATTTCTTCATATCATACTTATTTTTCTACTAAGGATAGCATAATGATTAAATTCGAAAATGTATCAAAAAAATATGACGATAAAATTATCCTCGATAATGTTTCCTTCACTGTAGCAGACAGCGAAACACTTGCAATCATAGGTTTCAGCGGAACGGGAAAAAGTACCGTCCTCAGGATTATCAGTAAATTGACAGACGCTGACTCAGGAAATATTATACTCAGCAACGATGATATAGGTATGGTATTTCAGTACTCTGCCCTGTTTGACTCTCTCAATATTTATGAAAACGTTGCCTTCGCTTATCATGAAAGACCGGATCTCAAAAGAGAATATAAAGAATCACAACTCAGACAAATCGTAGCAGAAAATCTGAGAATGGTAGGGTTGCAAAATATCGAAGAACTCTACCCGAGCGAATTATCAGGAGGTATGCAAAAACGTGTCAGCTTTGCAAGGGCAATCATCACTCGCCCGAGCATAATGCTCTATGATGAACCGACTGCAGGTCTTGACCCTGTGTCATCAACGGTTATCGAAGATTATATTGTAAGACTCAAAAATGAACTGAAAACATCTTCAATCGTCGTCACTCACCAGATGTCTACTATAACGAGAACCGCTGATAGGGTTATTATGTTGTATCAAGGGAAAATTGTCTGGGAAGGAACTCCTCAAGAACTGCTTAAAGCTGATACACCATACACCCATCAGTTTGTATATGCAACCAAAGAGGGGCCTATGACTACATCTGCATAAAAAAACACTATAAAAACATTATTTGTTTTTATTAAAATTTCGGGTAAAATAAAACTTAAATTAGAGGATTATAAATAATAATGAAAATAGCTTCTTCAATAAAAGTCGGATTACTCACAATAATAGCTCTATTTATTCTTGTAGGAACAATCAACTGGTTAAAAGGACGTTCCGTTTCCCAAGGAGAAAGAATAGAAGTCAGTTTTGAAGATGTTTCAGGACTGAGAGCAGGAGCGGCTGTTCAAATTATGGGGTTAAGAGTCGGACAAATTGAAGAAATAACACCGATTATAAACGGAGCGGACAGCTATATAAAAGTAAAATTTGTCATAACCGAACCGACAGTAACAATACCTTATGCTTCAACAATCTCTATCCAGCAATCAGGTATAATCGGAGAAAAATTTCTTGAAATTACTCCTCCAAAAATCAAAACAGTATACTTTTCAAAACAAAATGATACTATCTCTTTGAAAAAAGGCTCAAAAGTTCAAATATTCTGGAATGATGAATATATCACAGTCGGTGAAGTAAAAGATGTTGATACAATAGATGTAAGGAGTTTATCTGAATATGAAAAATTTGAACTCCAAACTCCTTATGCTTATAAAGTCGATTTTATGATTGATAAAGTCGGAGTAGTTCTCCCATTTGAGCTTCAAACAGAAATCAAAAACGGCAATCTTATTATTATCGCAAAGAATGATTCATCAATTTATGTTTCAAATTTGAACAACAAATATACAGTAGTAGAACCGATAAGAATAAGCGACTTTATAGATGTACAGTTTGAAGCAGCGAAATCATTCAACTCAATTAACGCAAAAATCAACACCTTACTGACAGATGAAGTAATAGCTGACCTTCAAAAAACCCTTGTTAATCTGCAAAAAGTTTCAAGTTCTGCCAACGCAACATTTGATAATGCAAATATGCTGATAGAATCATCAAGAAAAGATATTAATGAAATATTGAATATGTCTGTTAAACTGACTGCAAACGTCACGGAATTAACAAATAACCTGAATGACCTTATACAGGATGAAGAGCTTCAAACATCACTGAAGGAAACATCTCATTCTCTCAAAACAACCAGTGATTCAATAAACTCAATTCTTGCTGACCCAGAGACAAAAGAAACTCTCAAAAACTTGAACGAAACATCAAAAAATCTGTCAGAAATATCTCAAACAGTAAACTCAATGACAAAAGATGAAGAGTTCAAAGTAAAAGTTTCACAAACAGTAGATAACTTGAACAGTTCTCTTGCAAATCTATCAAAAACACTTGAAATGGTAAATGAGCTTACTCCTGAAGATAAAGCTTGTATAAAGAAAACAATCAGAGATACTCAGACTACGGCAGCTAATTTGAGAAAATTTTCAAATAAATTGAACAAGAGATTTCTATTATTCAGACTATTAATATGATGAACAACATAAAAGATACCGTAAAAAAAATTCACTATAGTCATGATTTGACACCGATGGAAAATATGCTCAAATTGTTTTTGATGCTAATGAGCATACCATACACCATTGCAGTAACTCTCAGATACCTGATGTATGAAACTGGTATAAAAAAAGCACATAGCGTTCCAGAATATGTTATCTCCGTTGGAAACCTCACAACGGGCGGTTCAGGAAAAACACCTCTTACTGCTGAAATAGCAAAAACTCTTCAAATAAAAGGTTTTAGAACGGCAATTTTATCAAGAGGTTACGGCGGAACACTCAGTCAGAAAAACACAAACGTTATCGCTGATGGAGAAAAGATTTATTATAATGCACAGGAAGCAGGCGACGAGCCGTACTGGCTGGCAAAAAACACTTACGGCAGCAGAATTATCACCGGTAAGAACAGATATAAATCAGCTCTCTTTGCCGAAAAAAATCTCGGTGTGGATGTGTTTATATTGGATGACGGTTATCAGCACCTGCCGCTTCATAGAAATCTGGATATTCTGGTTATCGACTATGTAAATAAATTCGGAAATAATCAAGTTCTGCCTGCCGGTCCACTGAGAGAACCTCTGAGTGAAATAAGGAGAGCTGATAAAATAGTAGTCGTTAATAAAAAACCTCATGATGAACAGGAAGTAAAGGATTGCAGAGCTTACGCAAGATATCTTGCAGAAAAATATGATAAACAAGTATTTGTCTGCAACATGAAACCGCTAGGTATATTCAACCTTATGAACGGAGACCCTCTTCCATATAACAGCAAAATATTTGCATTCTCGGGAATCGGACAGCCTCAGTCATTTTTTGATAACATAGAAAACTCCGGATATAACCTGATAAAAACAAAAACTTTCGATGATCACTACCTGTATCAGGAATATGATTTTATGAAAATCCTTGCAGATTCAAAAGAATGCGGTGCTGATGCTATCGTCACAACAGAAAAAGATGCGGTCAAAATTCAACAATTCCTGTATGCAATAGATGATGAAATTCCATTCTATGTTCTCAAACTCGGAGTTGATATAGAGATGGATGTACTGCTTGAAGAAATGAACGGATATGTTTAGATGAAAAAAATACTTGTTGTAAGATACAGATTCATAGGAGATACTCTCCTTACCGTTCCATTTCTCAGAAACCTGAGAAAAGCAGAACCTGACGCCCAAATAGACGTACTGGTAAGCCCTGTATCCGGAGATGTCCTAAAAGATTGTCCGTATATTAATAATCTTATTTATTTTGATAACGCAAAAAAACACAGATATGAAAAAAATGATTCAACACCTATCGGTTTTTGGGGATGGTGCAAATATCTGAAAGAAAAAAAATATGACAAAGCCTATATACTCAAGCGCTCTTTATCAAGCGCACTGTTGATTTTTTTCTCCGGAATAAAAGAAAGAATAGGTTTTGACACAGAATTCAGGAGCTTCTTGCTCACAAAAAGAGTGCAATATAAAAAAGATAAACATGAAATTGACTGCTTCCTTGATGTTCTTGAAGCAGACGGCATAAAAACAGAAGACAACTACCTTGAAAATTGGACAAACAAAGTCGCTCAAGAAAAAATAGACAATCTGCTCGCACCTTATAACAACAAGAAAAAAGTCCAGGTTCATGCAACAAGCGGAAATCTGAAAAAACAATGGCCTCTTGAATATTTTGCAAAAGTTATAGAATACCTGATTAATGAAAAAGATTGCTATGTATTTTATTGCGGAGCTAAATCAGATGAGAAAACATATGAAGAAATAAGAACGCTCATAAAAACACCTCTGAAACATGAACCTGTAAATTTCTGCGGAAAATTTTCAATAGAAGAAAGTACTTGCTTAACAAAAAAAATGGATTTGATGATAGGAAATGACTCAGGAAATTTACATATTTCATCATCCCTAAATGTAGCAACAATAGCTATTTATGGACCAATGGATACAAAAAAATGGGGCGTAAGAGGCAAACATGATGTATGTTTGACTACAAAGCTAAAATGTTATCCCTGCGGGCTAAAACACAAATGTAAATCCGAAAAAGCTTGTTTATACAGTATAACTCCCGATATAGTCATATCAAATACAGAGCAAATCTTGACTTGAAAATTCAAAGAAATTATATTTGTAGAGTTAAAAAATTTTTTATATACAGAGAGGGAATATTTTGAGCAGAAATTTATTGAAATCAAATGTAGTTGAAAAGTTGCTTAGGAAAAAATCACCGGATGAATTAATATCAGAATCAAAAAAATCAGGACTGAAGAAAACCCTCAACGCATTTGATCTCATCGTTTTAGGAGTCGGAGCTATTATCGGAACAGGAATATTCTCACTCTCTGGTATTGCCATAAACGGCGATATCCATGCCGGTCCGAGTTTTATGCTCTCAATAATAATAGCCAGTTTTGTATGCTTATTCTCTGCTTTATCATATGCAGAATTTGCGGCAATGATACCTGTTGCGGGCAGCGGATATACTTACACATACTCTGTTATGGGAGAATTTGCCGCATGGATTATGGGATGGCTTTTGATTCTTGAATACGCAATCGGTAACATAACAGTAGCAAAAAGCTGGTCATATTACTGGTTCAATCTGCTGCAGGGATTTGATTTTCTTCCGGATATAATCAAAAATCCCAAATATTGGATGTTTGAATTCCACCTTTTTGGAGATGTTCATCTCGACATACATATTCCTGCGCTGCTTTTGCTCACGGCAATAACTTATTTGCTTTATAAAGGAGTAGAAGAAAGCGCAAAAACAGCGGCATTAATGGTTTTTCTAAAAATAGCCGTCATCGCTCTGTTCGTAATCGTTGGAGCTTTCTATGTAAAACCTGAACATTGGGTGCCTTTTGCTCCGGGAGGAATGAAAGGTATTCTTCAGGGAACATTCATTATACTGCTTGCATACGTAGGTTTTGACGCAGTATCAACAGCGGCAGAAGAAACAAAAAATCCAAAACGGGATATACCTATCGGCATTGTCGGTTCGTTGTTTATATGTTCTCTCGTATATGTAGCCGTAGCTGCTGTATTAACAGGAATTATGCCATGGAATATAGTTGACCCTGGTGCCCCTATCGCAGAAGCTCTTAGATACGTTAATCAGGGGTGGATAGCCGGATTTATAGCAGCAGGAGCACTTGCAGGGCTGACATCCGTTCTGCTTGTTCTTCAACTCGGTGTTTCAAGAATTTTGTTATCGATGGCAAGGGATAATCTGCTTCCGCCTATTCTCGGAAGTATCCATGAACGGCATAAAACACCTCATATTGTAACAATAGCCGTAGGTGCATTTGTTGCTTTCGGAACATTATTCCTGAGCGTAAAAAGTGCCGCACAAATAGCAAATATAGGAACATTGATAGCCTTCTCAATGGTTTCTCTCGGAGTTATTATCCTCAGAAAAACAGATCCAAATCGTCCGAGATCTTTCAAAGTTCCGCTCGTGCCATATGTTCCTGCTTTGGGCATACTATGTTCTCTTTATATAATATATAAAGGAGTCGAGGGGAATATGCATGTTGTTATCAGCTTCTTTGTATGGATGTTGATGGGGATAATAGTCTATTTCTCATATGGTTTTAAACAAAATACCATTGCGAAAAAAGAAGAAAAAAGCAATGTTGTAGAACTCGCAAAAGTACGTGAATAAATACTCTTGACCTGACAAAATTAAGTTATAAACTTTTTATTATCAGGATTATTAAATTAAGAATAGGATAAGAAGAGAGCATGAATTTCGACGAGGAGAATAAAAATAACAATATTACCCCACAATCAATCAATGCCCAAAGAGAATTTGGATCAAAATTGCTTGAGGAAGAACTGGAAGAAAAAGACAGTGAAGATAAAAACCTTGTAAAATGGATTCTTATCTGTATCGCCTCAGGTATAGTTATCATGTTTATTCTCTTCACGGTTGCAACAGATGTCATTATGAAAATAACTAATGTTGTAATGAAAGTTTCTGATACAACAACCAACTATACGGCAAATCTGCCGTTTGCACCTGCCAAGAAAAATATTCTTCTTATCGGTACAGACTCAAACGGTGCAGGGACAGACCCTTTTGTTGGCGTAAGAAGCGATACACTTGTTGTTATAAATATTAATCCGCGTTCTAAAAATGTTAACCTGCTCTCTATACCTCGTGACAGTAAAGTAAGCATAAAAGGTCACGGTATTGACAAAATCAACTCTGCATTTGCCCATGGAGGTCCTGAGCTGACAATAAAAACTATAGAAAAAACTCTCGGCATAAAAATAGACTACTACATCGTATTCAACTATGACAGCGTAAAAAAACTTGTTACAGCCATCGGAGGCGTTCCTGTTTATGTAGAAAAAGATATGTACTACACAGATAGATCAGGTGGTTTGTATGTGAATCTTCAAAAAGGAGAACAGATTCTTGACGCAAACAAGGCTGAACAATATCTGCGTTTCAGAAAAGATGCCCTCGGGGATATAGGAAGAATGAGAAGACAGCAATGGTTTCTAAAAGGCGTTGCTCAAAAAATCCAATCTCCTGAAATAATCACAAAAATTCCTGATATCCTTCAAGTTCTAAAAGAAAATACAAAGACAAATATGTCTTTATATCAACTCTCAAATATCGCAGGATATGCACGGACAATAGATTTGAATGACATACAAATAGCAACTCTTCCCGGTGCACCATCAACAAGAGGGCATATAAGCTACTGGATTTTGGATCCTGAGAAAACTCAGGAAGTCGTTGATACTCTTATATACAGAGATAACGAAAAAATGACAAGAGCAGAAAATCAAAAGCTGACAGTAGGTGTTGTCTATCCATTCAATCAGCAGGAGAAGGCACAAACAGTCATAACAACTCTCGAAGATATGGGTTATGAAGTCAAATGCACGGGTATAAGCAAAAACGTTCATTCACAAATATACGGACATTCAAAAATCAGCAAAAATGAAATTAACAAAATAAAACAAAATATTGAAGGTCTTAACAAAGCTCAGTTCATTATCGCACCTGAAGACTACCAGTGCGGAAAAACAGATTTGACAATTTTTGTTTCTCAAAACTAATTCCTTTATTCTCATATTTATGATTTAATTTATAAATATAGAGGAAATAGAAAGAGTTCAGTATGAAAAAATTTTTATTCTTGTTAGCGATTGCACTTGTTAACGCAAATCTCCTTTCCTACGGAGCGACTCCGCCTGTGCCGACAAGCACTGATAATCTTCTGAAAAGATATAAAGAACAACAGACCCAACAACAGCAGCAACCGCAAAAAAACCAAACAAATAAACCTGCTTCTCAATCACAACAAACAAAGCAGCAGCCGCAAACTCAAAAGCCTCAACAAACTACAGCTGCTCCAAAACAAACGGGACCTCTGAGCATAAACAAACTTGAAGAAAAACTCGAACAGGCTGTATCTCTAATAAAAGAAAAAAATTATGCAAAAGCTGAACAAATTCTCCATCCTCTGACAATATGGCTGACTGACTCAACAGAATATCATATATTACTGCTTGATACCCTCAAGGGAATCAACGATGCCCAGTATCAAATGGAAATAGAAAGAGCTTTCGCTGTCAAATCGGCTCTTCTTCGGGATAAAGCGCTCTTCTACTACGGGGTGGCTCTTATGGAAAACAAAAAATATGAAGAAGCTGCTCGAAACTTTATTCTGGTTGTTCAATCCCAACCGAAATCAAAACTCGGGTTTGACGCTTACACCCGCCTGCAGATGCTTGGTTTTACACAAAAAGTTCAGTTTAATTACCTTGAAGATGTGGAGAAATAAAAAATGCCATTTCCTCTAAAAGCAATCGTAAACAGATATAGCTGCAGAAACTTTCTATCCCAGGAAGTTGAAGAAGAAAAACTCTATAACATAATCGAAGCAGCAAGACTTGCGCCTTCCTGGGTCAATGTTCAACCCTGGCATTTCATTGTTGTAAAAGATAAACAACAAAAAGAACTCTTAGCAAAACTATCTCACAACCAGCCTCATGTTGATGAAGCACCGGTTGTTATTGTTTGCTGCGGAAATAAAGCAGCCTGGGAGTATGATAATTACAAAAAAATTCTCGAAAACAGACCTGATATGACAGAAGAAAAAATGAACAGACTCCTGACAAATCCGGCGTTCAATCCAAAGCTCATAAATGACGAAACTCTTATGCTGAGAACAGCTGAATCTCTTTCTTATGCAACGGCATTTATGATTCTCGAAGCATATAATCAGGAACTCGGCTGCTGCATAATCGGCGGCATAGGAAACGAAATAACCTCATCAATACCTGAAGTTTATGCCGTAGTGAGGGAAGAACTTTCTCTTCCTGACGATATGTTCATACTCTCACTGCTGGCAGTAGGCTACCCTAAACAGACACAAAATGATTGTCTCAAATACAGACACTCTCACTCGGATATTGTTTCCTGCAATTACTACGGCTGCAAGAATTTTTAGTACCTAATACCTTAAAAAGCGATCAACCCAGCTCAACAAATCTCTGATATTGTAAGGCTTGGGCAAATAAAGGTCTGCACCTGATTTCAATACTTTTTGTTTGTCATGAACAATCGTTGACATAATAATCTTCAAAAACGCATAAGAATCATCGGATTTTATTTTTTTGCATAGTTCAAACCCGCGTTCTTCGCCTAAAACACCTGAATCAAGAATTAACAAATCAGGATAAAAAGAGTCAATCTTCTCTAAAACAACCTCATAACTCCCGACTGCCTCCGTAATATACCCCTGCATATTCAAAGTAACCGATATCAAATAAGCAAGAGCAGCATCTTCTTCCATAATCAGAATTTTATTTTTCAAAGAAAAATCTATCGCATTCTCTGCAGAAATATTAGGGTTGTTTATCAAAGAATAAGACCCTGGCTGAGCCTTTGCAAGCTTATGAATTGATATGAGTTCATTCAACACCTGCTGATAAGAGTCATAATTTTTATATTTATTTGTCACAACACCTATACTTGTTGAAACAATAGGTATTCTCTGACCTGTTGACTCATCACCCTCAAGAGTAATATAGCCTCTTTTCACATCTTTCTCTGTATAAAACTTATTTGCAACAGTATCAAACGCATACTTTATAAAGGATGAGAGTTTTTCTGCCTTTATTGCTGAAGTAACAACAACAAAATTTGTACTGTCAAGATGCCCGAGATAATCGTCCTTATTTATAGACGCCCTGATTATCGCCGCATAAGTTTGAAGCATCTTATTCGTTGCAATATTTCCGTAAATCTGTCCATATTCATCCAAATAATCAATATCTATCAGCAAAACTGCCCACTGCCCGTCTGATAAAATATTTCTGTTAATAACCTTTATTGTCACATCAGTTGTCGGAAGCTTTGTTATACGATTTGACTTATCTTCTATCAACCTGCGAAGATGCGCATTCGTCCGCGCACAAAACTCCTCGCTGTCAATCGGCTCGCTCCAAAAATCATCAGCTCCCGAGTCAAGAGCTCTTATCTTATCATGAATATCCTCAGACTTTGATAGAACAACAATTATAGGACGATAGTTCAGTATAACCTCTCTGATTTTTTTGCAAACCTTCTCAGGCTCAAAAGAAATGCTATCTGAGATAAATATCAAATCTGGACGATTCCTTTCAATATACTCATAGAATTCGCTTGGTTGAGAGGGCATAATTTTCACATAGCAGCTGCAATATGTTGAGAGAAGTTTTTTATACTTCACTGACATCTCTTTCCTGTCATCAACAATAAGCGTGCTTAAAATCTGCATAAAAACTACTCCTGATAGAATCTTCCCGCTGATATTTCTGCACTGAATGCAGGAAGTGACACAACAAAAGAAGAGCCTGCTTTGCTGCCGTTGCCATGCACGGAAATTTTACCGTTCATCGACTCAACAAGACTCTTGGTGATATAAAGTCCGAGACCAGTTCCCTGAACACTTCTGGTCAGAGGATTATCAATCCTTGAAAAACGTGTAAATATTTTGTCATAAAACTCTTTAGGAACCCCGACTCCCTCATCTTTAACTTCTATATCTATCAGATTCTGATTATCCGGATTAAAATAAGCTCTAATCCAAACATCAGAGCCGTCTTTTGAATATTTTGCGGCATTATCAATCAAATTTGTCATAATCTGCATAAACTTATCGGAATCACCAAGCACAGAAAAATATGTCTCAACATCATTGTGAAATTTGTATTTTTCATACTTTGGCATAAGAGATTCTATAACAGACCGAACGGCTTTCCTTACATTAATCTCCTTGTAAACATTCTCACTTTTGCCTGACTCAAATTTTGATACAGCCAAAAGATTCTCTACAAGACGGGTTAATCTTTCAACCTGAGATTTTATTATTTTGAGAAATCTTATCTGACTGTCTCTATCAAGTTTATCACCTGCGCTTAGTAGTGTATCAACAAATCCCTTTATGCTTGTTAGAGGAGTTCTCAGCTCATGACTCACCGTACTGATAAAATCAATATGAGTCCTGTCTATATCTTTCAAACTTGAATTATTTCTCAATATCAGAACTATATTATCTTTATATTCAAAAGAATTAATACTTATCTCAACTGATTTATTCTTACTGTTTTTTAACTCTATTTTATTTTTTAATAAAATATCCTTTTCTGACAAGGCTTTGGCAAGATCAATACCAAAAACCTTCATCTCATCGCTCATCTCAGAAAATGCGTTATTTGAACATAAAATATTTCCGCTCTTATCAAGGACAACAACGCTATCTGATATTTTGTCAAAAATAAAGTTATATATATCAACCATAGTCTACATTCTAGCATATTCTAAAAATATTGTTAACTAATGTTACAAATTACACTTTTTTCCTAAAGTTATCCACTCACTCTGCCGATAAAGAAAATAACTATAAGTGTACGTTATTTTACTAAAGTAGTTAGATAGGAGTATAGGAACATGGGTGAAGATTTTAGCCTGAATCTCAATGGGAAGGATTATCTCATTAAGAAAAAAGATGTCAAAGATGACACAAAACTCTCAAAAGATGACCTTGAAATCGAAAAAAATTCTGTCGAAGAATCTATTTTCGACGAATTTCAGCTCGAAAAAGGCGCAAATGGAGTCGGTGGTGATGACTCAATATTTGATGCCGGAGAAATAAACACTTTCATGAATAGAATGGATACAGAAGTTGATACAGATAATGACGGCAAATTATCTGATGATGAAATTACTGACTTCATGGAAGATACCTTTGGAGATAGAACAGAAATAGATTCAAGAGCAGTCAATGGTTTCAAATCATTCTTTGCTTCTTTATCAACAGCAATCAGCGGTACTCAAGCTGCTGATTCAACAAACGGCACAGGAAATACAGCAGATGTACAAGGTGTCATTCTCCAATATGATGACTCAAAACCAGGAATTCTTAAAGATGAAACAGATACAAACAGACCTGATGATGTCTATGTTGAAGTTCAAAAATGGGGTGATGAACCTCTCGAAGGAAATAAAAACGCAAATGACTGCTTATCCCGTATCATAGAAAACTACTATGGCGTAAATATGGATGACCCTGAATATGAAGCTATAGAAAAAGCTATCATGGACTACAACCCGGAAATCTACGGCGGCGAAGGTCAGGGTATAGAAGACGCAGGTGAGCACTACAATGTTAGAGGCACAGCCGTAAATGATAATAGAATTTATCCGACAGAAGATGACAGACATAACGCTATCCTCTACTCGGAAGATTATAACCCGCTGAGAGAAGACGGCGGCGCTGATAGAATTTATCTCCCTGGAGAAATTGATACTTCTCCAGAAGAACCAGCACCGACAACAGATCCTGGACCATCAACTGACCCAGGACCATCAACTAATCCAGGTCCATCAACAGATCCTGGACCATCAACTGACCCAGGACC
>CALUSR010000003.1 GCA_944323485.1 Candidatus Gastranaerophilales bacterium | reverse complement strand
GCTGAGAGTAACAGCGGGTTTTTTTGCGAGATATTCGTGTTCTTTCGGAATAGCATTGATTAAGACATAAATGGTAGTAGCCGCAACAATGCCGAGAATAGCAAGAGCTATAAGCACTTCTACCAGTGTAAAACCTTTTTTATGTTGCATATTTTACTCCTATTTCTCAGTAATTTTTAATTTTATTATACCCGTTTTTGATTGTTTTTAAAACTTTATAAATAAAAAGAGTTACGGTAATTTTACCGTAACTCTTTTTGAAGTAATTTAATATTACATCATACCCGGCATTCCGCCGCCCATATCAGGCATAGCAGGTTTTTCTTCCGGGATGTCAACAACAGCTGCTTCTGTTGTCAAGAGCATAGAAGCTACTGAAGCAGCATTTTCGAGTGCGCTTCTTGTAACTTTTGCAGGGTCTACGATACCTGCTTTAACCATATCGGTGAATACTCCGTTTTGAGCATCAAAGCCTTCGTTTTCTCCAAGTTCTTTAACTTTTTCTACGATAACATCGCCTCTTTCACCTGCGTTTTCTGCAATTTGTTTAAGAGGCGCATCGAGAGCTCTCAAAAGGATTTCTGCACCTGTTTTTGTATCAGCCGAGCAACCGCAGTCGCAAGCTGATTTCATTTTGTTATCAAGAAGTTTTGCAACTTTGATGAGGGCAACACCACCGCCAGGAACAATACCTTCTTCGATAGCAGCTCTTGTTGCGTTAAGAGCGTCTTCTATTCTCAGTTTTCTTTCTTTAAGTTCTGTTTCTGTGGCTGCACCGACTTCGATTACTGCAACACCGCCTGAAAGTTTTGCAAGACGTTCCTGGAGTTTTTCTTTATCATAATCGCTATCTGAATCTTGAATTTGACGTTTGATGAGAGCAACTCTTTCAGCAACTTTTGCAGCTGTTTCATCTCCTACAACTATTGTTGTTGTATCTTTTGTAACTGTAACACGGCGTGCTTTACCAAGCATTTGAACCGTGATGTTTTCAAGTTTGATACCGAGTTCTTCCGTAAACATTTCGCCGCCTGTAAGAATTGCTATATCTTCTAACATAGCTTTTCTTCTGTCGCCGAAACCGGGGGCTTTTACTGCAACAGCTTTGAGAACTTTTCTCATTGTGTTAACAACCAATGTAGCAAGAGCTTCTCCTTCAACATCTTCTGCTATGATAAGAAGTCCTCTTCCTTCTCTTGCAACTTGTTCCAGTATAGGAACCAAATCAGCAATCAGGTTAATTTTTTTGTTTACACAAAGAACAAAAGCATCTTCGAGAACGGTTTCCATTCTTTCAGTGTCTGTAATAAAGTAAGGAGATATGTAACCTTTATCAAATTGCATACCTTCTACGACTTTGAGGTTTGTGCCTGTTGTTTTTGATTCTTCAACAGTGATAACTCCGTCCTTACCTACTTTGTCCATCGCATCTGCAATCAATCCGCCGATATAAGAGTCATTTCCAGCAGAAATAGCAGCAACCTGAGAGATAGCTTCTTTTGTGCTGACGGGGCGAGCCATTGCTTTGATTTCTTCTACAGCGATATCAACAGCTTTATTGATGCCTTTTTTCAATTCCATCGGGTTAGCGCCTGCTGTTACGTTTTTGATACCTTCTTTTACGATAGCCTGTGCTAAAACAGAGGCTGTAGTTGTACCATCACCTGCGATGTCATTTGTTTTTGAAGATACTTCTTTAATAAGCTGAGCGCCTGCATTTTGAAGCGGGTCTTTCAGTTCGATTTCTTTTGCGATTGTTACACCGTCATTAACAATTTGAGGACCGCCGAATTTCTTTTCTAATATAACATTACGACCTTTTGGTCCGAGAGTAACTTTAACTGCATCAGCAACGGCGTTAACTCCTTCTACGAGAGCCTTGCGTGCTTCTTCGTTAAATAATATTTTCTTAGCCATTGTAATCTAACTCCTTATTCTATGATTCCTAATACGTCTCTGACTGATAAGATTTTGTATTCTTTATCGCCGACTTTTATGTCGCTTCCGCCGTATTTTGCAAATAATACAACATCACCGACTTTGACTTCCATTTCCTCTTTTTGTCCGTTTTCGAGAGTTTTTCCGGGACCTACCGCAAGAACTTTTGCTTTTTGAGATTTTTCTCTTGCAGAATCAGGAATGAAAATTCCGCCCGAAGTTTGTTCTGTTTCATCTATAACTTCTACGACTATTTTGTCTGATAGTGGTCTGATGTTTACTGACATAGTATCCTCCAATGTAAAACTAACTTGATAAATATAACAAAAACATCTTATTTTATAAAGAAGTATTTATCTTTACCATCGATTTTATAGCAATAAAATAATAAGTTATTAAAAAATTAAGGAAATTTTAATTTTTTTATGAAATAAAGATTTCTATATCATCTTACGTATTTTTACGGGGGAAAATATTTTTAGAGAGGCGTAAGAAATTTTTTTGTTTTTGGAGCATATAGTTCTGTTTTATTGTGTTATTTGGGTACAATCAATCTCCCAGTAATAAAAATTCTTCCGTCTTTCAAGAGAATTGCACTATGACCTGATCTTGCATAGTGCATATTTCCTGTCCTAAAAAATCCTTCTTCTCCATCAGAGATTTTCACTGCATAAGAACATGAAAAAATAGAAGACAACAGAAAGAATAAACAAAAACAAAAAAATATCACATATTTGGTTTTCAAAAACTTCTTGTACATTCAGACATACACCATTAAGCCTAACAAAAATATAAATTATTTTAGCATATTTTTGCTATCCCTGTCTTTCAAAAGGCGAAAACTCGACAACAAAGACTCTTCGCTTCGCTCAGAGTGACAGTCGGAAACCCGCCTGTGTTCAATATGCTACATCTTTCTGAGTCTGTTTGCCGTTGAGTCTATGCAGGAGCATGACAGGATGCTTCTCTTTCAAACATAGTCTGGTTATTTATAAAAACTTTTCAGGCTTTTGTATGCCGGAACACTCTCCGGTGAGTAGTCAAATTTCCAGTCATATTTAATTTTTTGCTGATTTGTTTGTTTCTGAAATTTAAATTGATTTAGCCCTACGGGGTAGGTATCGGGTTTAAAAAATTCGATTATATAATTTATGATTTTTTTCATAACAGCGTACCATTCAAAAGTATTTGTATATTAATTTTAATGAATTTTTTCAGTAAAGCAATATATATTATACATTCAAATTGTTGTTGATACCCGCCTCAATAGTATGAGATTTTTTGTCGTTTCTTAATATAATAGTGTTAGATTATTGTCTTTCTTGCTGCTGTAGAGTAATATTTTAGTGTATACTGCATCTTAGTTATTTGGGGATTATGAACAAGTTCAGCACAAGTGCTATAACACTGAAGTCGTATGACTTAAGTGAGTCTGATAAGATAGTTGTTCTTTATTCAAAAGAACATGGTCTTATGCGTGCTGTTGCAAAAGGTGCAAAAAAGACATCAAAGAGAGCTGCCGGGATTGATAATCTGCTTGCAAAGAGGTTTCTTCTTATGAAAGGAAAAAATCTTGATACAATTTGTCAATCAGAGGGAATAAATCATTTTTCCGGAATCAGGAATGATATATTCAAGTTGTCTTATTCCATTTATTGCTCAGAATTGATAAATATATTCGGTATTGAAGAAGATCCTACAAGTGAGGATATGTACAATCTTTTGTATTTTACTTTTGAAAATATCTCAAAGGCAAAAAATCCCTGCAACACTATTCTTTCGGTGCTGAAGTTTCAGATGAATTTGATGGATACGGCAGGATATGCGATAGAGTTGGATGATTGCGTAAAATGCGGACATTCGTTTGAGAGTCAGGAAATGTATTTTTCAACTCGCAGCGGTGGTATTTTGTGCCGTGAATGTTCGGTGTTTGATGAGGATAAAAAACTTATTTCCGATAAAATCAGGCTGTTTTTGAAAAAAGTTGCTTCAAGTGACTTTAACAGTTCATTTTTTTATGATAAAGAGTTAAAAAATGAAGCTACGCTTATGTTTTGTCTTAATTTAATAAAAGAATATATTTCTCTTAAATCGCCCAAAAGGATAAAATCAACACATATGCTTGAGTGTATTTAATAATATTTTTGTTAAGTAAAATATTAAAAAAAGTGAATATTTAAAATACTTAGGGTATTATATAAAAAGACAGCGGGAGCGATATAGTGAGAGATAGAATAACATTACTTATAATCATACTTGTCCTGTGGACGTTCTTGATAACTTTCCCGATTTATGTGCCGAAGTATCCTGCGTTAGTATTGATACTCGGATTTATCATTGCTTATACAATTTTGTTTAATATAGCAGAAAGACACCAACGCAGAAAAAATAAAAAGAATCCGCCGAAGATTGATGAGTCTTATCGTCCGTTTGTGACAATTATGATACCGGCGCATAATGAGCAGGCTGTTATCGCAGAAACAGTTGAAAATATTGCTTCTATTGAATATGACAATTATGAAATTATTGTAATAGATGACAGAA
The DNA here is from genome assembly GCA_944323485.1 of Candidatus Gastranaerophilales bacterium. GTDB lineage: Bacteria > Cyanobacteriota > Vampirovibrionia > Gastranaerophilales > CAJFVJ01 > Adamsella. Next base: position 299,788 of record CALUSR010000003.1, on the reverse strand, counting down.
GCGACGATAAGACTGCGGAAGTTCTTCTTGAACTCGAAAAACAAAACGGCTCGAAGGTTAAGGCTTTGATTCGGGATAAAGATGCTTTCCCCGGTAAATCGGCCGTGTTGAATGATGCTTTTGAAATATCAAAGGGTGATGTTATTTGTGTGTTTGATGCTGATGCACGGGTAGAACCTGATTTCTTGAAAAGAATCATTCCAAACCTTGCTCCGAAGGAAGTTGGGGCAGTTCAGGCAAGGAAAGTTATTTCAAATCGTGAGCACAATTTCCTTACCCGTTGTCAGGATAACGAGTATGTCTTGGATTCGTATTTTCAGTTTGGGCGAGATGCAATCAAAGGCGCAGTTGAACTCAGAGGAAACGGCGAGCTGATAAAGCGGGAAGCCATAGAGGATGTTGACGGGTGGAATAATTACACAATTGTCGATGACCTTGATTTATCAACAAGATTGCATTTGAAGGGATGGGATATCCGTTTCTGTCGTGATGTGTGTGTATATGAAGAGGGGGTTAAAGACTTTTTCCCTCTCATAAGACAGAGAAGACGCTGGGTTGAAGGCAGTATCAGACGTTATTTGGATTATTTCATTGATGTCCTTTTCTCAAAAGATATGTCTATTCGCGTAAGCCTTGATATGTATGCATATATTGCTGAGTTTTTGCTTCCGGTGTGGTTGATTTCTGAGTGTGCTCTTCAGAGTATGTGGTTTTTTGACGGAAATCCGAATCATATGCTTTCTTCTTTTATGATGATAGGGGTTATTGGTGTATTTTTCTTTGTCGGGCTTCTTTATAGTTTGCGTAAATACAATAAGTTATCAATCTGGCAGACAATCAAACAGTCCGCTGAAACGGGTGTTTATCTGGTAACTTTGTGGACTCCGATAGTTATATTTATTGTATTTAAAATAATTTTTGTTAAACGTTCGATGGACTGGGGAAAAACATCTCATGGAGAAATTCCTGAAGAAGTTTCTTCAGAATTGAAGGCATCATAAAAACTCCGGTTTATTAACGCTTATGGAAGAGAACAAGCTTAATAGAAAAACTATTTCAGGCTGTTTATTAAATTTGTTAAATTTTATTACCCCTTATATTTCAAACTGTCATATTTGAAACTTCCTAAACTTTAAACACTATATGAAAAAATAAGGGTACATATATGAACATCACAAGAATAAATCCTACTGTCTTCAAATATAATCAACAAATTACTTCTCCACAACAACAAAAACACAATTCTCGCTCTGTGCAGACTCAAATACAGCCTGCCTCAACTCCTTCGCTTGGGCAGATGCATCAGTTTGTTAATCTCTCTTTTGGCAAAAAAGAACAAAAAGAAGCAATCTTTTCTGCCATAAGAAAATACGACATGGAATATCTCAAACAACTCGAGAATAAAAATCCGAAAGCCTTTGCAAAACTGATTTCAACTCCTGAAGACCCTCAAACAGGTTACACTCCGGTACACACTGCCGTTTCAATGAACAATACCGAAGCGCTCAAGTTTATAGCGGAAACAGCACCAGATGAATTAAAAAAAACTCTGGCTATGAAGGCAAGAAACACATTATCTCCTGTTTATCTGGCTGTTTCAAGAGATAATCCTGAATCCCTCCGAATAATAAGAGAGGCAGCACCTGAGATATATTCAAAAGAAATTTTTACCGAAAAAATTGATGCCTATGGTGCTACTCTTGTGCGTAAAGCTATAGATGACGGAAACAATAAAGCTCTCAAATTTATTGTAGAGTCAAACCCTGATGAATTCAAAGAACTTCTTATAGAAAACAAATCCAAAACAACTTCACCGATTTTTTATGCAGCTGACGGAGATAACACGGAGGCTCTACAAATAATAAAAGATGCAGAACCGAAGATATTTTCTGAAGCCGTAACGGATAAATATGAATATGACAGAACCCTTGTCCATATTACGGCAGACTCAAGCTTGAGAAAAAATTCGCTCGAATTTCTGGCGGTAGAAACCCCTCAAGAATTTGCCAAAACGCTTACAATGCAGGATGGGTACGGATATGGAGTGACACCTGTTCATATAGCTGTTAAGGAAAAAAATACCAGAGCTCTTGAAATAATGGCGGAAACAGCGCCTGATGAATTCAAACAAACTCTGAGCGAAGAATATTATTACAAAAGATATCCGGAACAGCCTCATGATAATCCGATTGTAACAGCAGTCAAAGATAATAATTTCGACGCACTAAAAATCTTTGCAGAAACGGCTCCGGAGGAATTTTTGAATATATTCAAAAATTATAAAAAACCTGAATAAATCAAATAATCTGACAGTGCCACAAAAAAATATTCTTAAACATAATTATTAAGAAATATTTCAATAATATATATTTATTGAATATTTTTTAGCACTTTTTTATGTCCAGCTGTTTTTATATATACATAGAGAGGAAAACAAAACCACAAAAGAGAGAACACCACATCTAAAGTCTACACAAGAGAGAAACAAACGAATAGAGAGAAACTACCACACACCACATACTTAACCTAACAGAGAAATTTTACAACACATTACACCGGCTCAAAAAGCCGGTTTTTCTTTGTCTGTTTTAAGTTTATAGAACAGGAAATGTTTGGAGATGTCGTTTGAATGAGCAGATGTGTTTGCATCAGGAATAAGATTGAAGTTTTGAACTCAGAGTGCTTTATAGCAAGCAAAATAAATCTTCCTGAATATCTCACAATACTGTTTATTTCAAAAATTTCGTTTCTATATGTTTGATAAAAAGCTTGATTTGTTAAATTTTATTACTATTCTATTTCAAACTGTCATATTTGAAACTTCTCGAACTTTTAGCACTATATGCAAAAGTAAGGGGGCATATATGCACATCTCACGTATAAACTCCATCGGACTTAAATATAACACTCAATTGTCTTCTGTTCCTAAAAAACACAGCTCTCAGCCTGTGCAGGCTCAAATACAGCCTGCCTTAACTCCTTCGCTTGAGCAGATGCAGAGCTTTGTTAATCTCTCTTTCAAGGGTCATTCTACACCTGTTCATGATGAAGTATTTCACATATTTTTATATGATGATGAATCTCTTGAAATGATGGCAAAAGGCTCTCCTGATGAATTCAAGAAAAACGTCTTGACTCAGGATGAAGATGGGAATACTCCGATTCATATTGCAGCAGATACTAACAATACTTCAGCTCTTTCCATATTTGCAGAACATGCCCCTGATGAGTTCAATCAGGCTGTATCAATACAAAATGACGAAGGAAGGACGCCTGTTCATTATTCGTTGCTCAACAATGATGAGCAAGCTTTTGAAATGATGGCAAAGAAGTCACCTGATGAATTCAAAAAAACTGTCTTGACTCAAGATGAATACGGAAATACACCTCTTCATATTGCAGCAGATACTAACAATACTTCAGCTCTTTCCATATTTGCAGAACATGCCCCTGATGAGTTCAAACAAGCTGTATCAATACAAAATGATGAAGGCTTGACTCCTGTTCAACGTGCTGTCGTTAAATCATCCGTGTTTCTATGGGTAATAGGAAGTTATGCGCCGGAGAGTTTCAGGGAGTCAATTATCTTAAAAGACAAAAATGGAAAAACTCCGCTTCATGAGGCTGTTTTGGATAAAAATTCAGATTCTCTTAAAGTAATAGCAAAATATGCCCCGGATGAGTTCAAGCAGGCTGTCTTAATGCAGGATGAGCAAGGGTATACTCCCGTACATCTTGCGGATAAAAACAAAGAAATTCTTGAAATAATTGCCAAACATGCTCCAAAAGAGTTCAAACAAACCGTTTCTACCAAAGATAACTACGGTTGGACTCCCGTTGATTATGTAACGAGGGTAGCTGACTTTGATACACCAAATGCAGATGATTATAAGGTATACAAAGAAAACATTGAAGCTGCCGCATTTATGGCAGAAAATGCACCGGAGCAATTCGGAGAGGCGATTTCTACGGTTCACAAACACTGGCACTCCGTAAAAGAAACTACTCTTCATAGCATTGCAAGAAAATTTAATTCTGAGGACTTGCTTGTGTTGGCTGCAAAAACAACTCCTGAGATATTTAAACAACTTATTACCCAAAAAAATAACGACGGTGATACCCTTGTCCATATTGCCGCTAAATCTCCGGAATCACTTAAGATAATCAGCGAGTCAGCTCCGAAAGAATTCAAAAAAGCTCTGCTTATGAAAGATAATGACGGATATACTCCTGTTCATTCTATGTTCAGGTTACCTGAGTCGCTGTCATTAACAGCTGAATTGGCTCCTGATGAATTCAAAAAAGCCCTGTTTAAACGCAATAAAAATGGGCAGCCTCCGGTTTGTCTTATGATGGAATATCCAAGCTCAATGCAGGCAGTATACGACGCAGCACCTGAAGAGTTTGAAAAATCAATACGAATGAAAACAAGACCCGGTTTATTCATGCGCGGGGCATCTGTATTAGAGTTAAGCAATCAATCTGAAGAATTGGCAGATATTCTTGAAAAAATAAGAACTAAATAATAATTTAATTTAAAAAGCAGGCTGAAAGCCTGCTTTTTAAATCTAAAATTTTGATGAGCTTACTCACCTTTTGCATAAATAGTTGAGGTAGCACCGATTTGATGCAATTTTATGAAGTTTGTTCTTCCTATTTTTGAGCTGATGAATGACATACCGCCTGTAATAAGAACCTTATCCCCTGCATTCAGAGATTTTTCTTTGATGAGGATTTCATCAACTTTTGCGAGCAGGTCGGTTGCTTTCATCTTTTTCTCGCTGATTACTCTCGGATAAACATCCCAGAACAAATTCAATCTGTTGCAAACAGTCTGGTCATGAGTGAAGGCAATAATCGGTACAGATGGTTTTGCCTTTGAGAGCATTCTTGCTGTATAACCTGTTTTTGTAAAAGCAACAATTGCACTGACTTCAACAGTATCAAGCATCTGAATAATAGCCGAGCAAATTGCCTGTGAATCCAAATCATACACTTCATGTGAGTGTACATAATGATTGAGATGCAAGCACTTGCTTTTCTCTAAACTGCCTGCAATGGTTGTCATCATTGATACAGCTTCTACAGGGTAAGCACCCATTGCTGTTTCTCCTGATAACATAACAGCATCAGCACCATCGATAATAGCATTTGCAACGTCGCTTGCTTCTGCTCTTGTAGGAAGCGGCTGTTCTATCATTGACTCAAGCATTTGAGTTGCAACGATAACTCCTTTTCTCTGAGCATTTGCTTCTTTTACAATTTGTTTTTGAACAATAGGAACTTCTTCTATTGAAAGTTCAATACCCAAATCGCCTCTTGCTACCATAACAGCATCTGCAGCAGTAATGATAGCATTGAGATTTTTGACTGCCTGAGGTTTTTCAATCTTTGCAACAACAGGAATGTTCCCGCCAAAATCTTTGATATACTGTTTTGCTTTGAGAATATCATCTCTTTCTCTTACAAAAGATAATGCAACATAATCAGCATTATTCTCAACTGCGAATTTGATAAAGTGAACATCTCTTTCTGTTACTGCTGATAAGCTTGCTGTTGAACCTGGGATGTTCAAACCTTTTCTTTTCTTGAGCAATCCGCCATGGACAACTTCTGCTGTCAGATAAGTTCCATGAGTTGAAACAACTCTGAGTTCCAGCTTACCATCATCAAGAAGGATTCTATCTCCTTTTGCCACGTCTTCAACAATGCCGAAATAGTCAACTGGAATAAAACCTTCTTCCTCTTCAATGCTCGGTTTTAATTTTACAATTTGTCCGTTTTCGAGCTGCTTTGGTTCTTTCAAATTTCCTACACGGATTTTTGGCCCCTGAAGGTCAACCAGAACACCGACTGTTGTTTTCAACTCAGCTGATACTTTTCTGATAGTTTCAATTCTTTTTTTGTGAACTTCTTCTTTGTCATGAGAAGTGTTTAATCTAAAAATGCTTACCCCTGCTTTTACAAGCTCTCTGATTTTATCTTCTGCTTCTGATGCAGGTCCGATTGTAGATACGATTTTTGTTTTTGTATGATCCATAATCAAAATACCTTTTTCTAATCTGTTTTCTTCTTACAATAAATTTATAGCAAAAAAAGAACATGAACAATATTAAATTCTTCATATTTGTAATATTATTTATATAAAGTACTAATCAGTTAGAAGAGGATTATTTTATGCTTCATCAATTTGTTGCAGACCATGGAATGGTTATATCGGGGGCAATTTTGCTTATTGCTTATATTCTTATTGCAACCGAAAAAATACAAAAATCCGTAGTTGCCTTAATCGGAGCTTCTATTACACTTCTTCTCGGCATTCTTCCGTTTCAGGGAGAATTGAAAGAAGTAGGCGGAAATATTGTTTATGTGAAATCAGTATTTGAATATGTTGCATTTGATGTTATATTCCTCCTGATAGGAATGATGATAATCGTTCATATTACAAGTCAGAGCGGCGTATTTAACTGGATGGCAATTGAATTGTTAAAACTCACAAAAGGACATCCGAAACTTGTTTTGTTGGCTCTGGCAGCTTTTACGGCTGTTGCATCTGCTTTTTTGGATAATGTTACAACCGTTGTGCTTATGATGCCTATTACGTTTATTATTGCAAGAGAGTTTGATACAGATCCTGTTCCTTTTCTCATTACGGAAGTTTTTGCTTCAAATATAGGCGGTACGGCAACACTTATAGGTGATCCTCCTAATATTATAATCGGCTCTAGAGCAGGGTTGAGTTTTATGGATTTCGTAAACGAACTGACAGGCATAGTCGCTCTAATCTTTATAGTGAGTACTCTTGTATTGATGTTTCTGTTCAGAAAAAGTCTTAGAGCATCAAAAGAAAAAATGGAACATGTTGCAAACCTTGATAACTCTGCAACAATAACTGATAAAGGATTGATGATTCGTTCACTTATTACTCTTGCACTTGTTATATTAGGTTTTGTGACTCATGACAAAACTCATATTGCTTCATATGTGTTTGCTGTTGCAGGTGCCAGTTTTCTTCTTCTGTTTGAAAAACCGAAAGAAATTTATAAAGACGTTGAATGGCTTACCATTTTCTTCTTCATCGGATTGTTTATAATAATCGGCGGTCTTGAAGCAACAGGAGGTATCAGTTATCTTGCCGATCAGCTGATAAAATTTACTCACGGAAGTCTTGAAGCTGCCTGCATGCTGATTTTGTGGGGCTCGGGAATTCTTTCAGGTGTTATTGATAATATCCCGTATACTGCAACCATGGCTCCGTTGATTGCAGAAGTTCAACACACGCTGCCCTATACCGGAGAAGGACATCACCCGTTATGGTGGGCTCTGTCGTTGGGGGCTTGCCTCGGAGGAAACCTTACGATTATCGGCGCTGCTGCTAATGTGCTTGTCAGCGAAACAGCGGCAACAAAAGGTTATCCGATTACATTTATGAGATTTATGAAATACGGTGTTTTGGTTACTCTAATATCATTAATTTTGAGTTCGGCATATCTTTACCTAAGATATTTGAGATAACCTGACCGAAACGGTAATTTCTTAAAAACCCGATTTAATGTTAAAATTAAATCGGGTTTTATTTTAGAGGATAAATTATGAAAATAGTTGTCTGTATAAAACAGGTACCTGACACCTCGGATATAAAATGGAGCGAAAACAATACAATTATAAGAGAAGGGGTTGAAAGCATCCTGAACCCTTATGATTCATATGCCCTTGAGATGGCGCTTAAGATTAAAGATAAGCTTCCTTCTTCGGAAATAACAGTTCTTACCATGGGACCGTCTCAGGCAAAAGATATACTCAAACGTGCAATTGCAACAGGCGCAGACAGAGGGATTTTGCTTTCGGATAAAAAATTTGCGGGGGCTGATACTCAGGCAACAAGCAGAACTATATCTGCGATAATCAGAAATAAACTTCATGATACAGATATTATAATCTGCGGGCAATTTGCAATTGACGGTGATACGGCACAAACAGGTCCAAGTATTGCGGCTCATTTGAATCTTCCGCAGGTAACTTATGCCAAAGAGCTGATTGATGTTGATGAATCGTCTATTACGATAAAAAAAGATACTGATTATGGATATCAGACGGTAAAGATGATGCTTCCTGGCATTCTGTGTGTGACAAAAAATAAAGAAATCCCGAGAAAATTCACTATAAAAGGAACAATAAAAGCTTATAATGCGGATATAGAAACTTATTCTCTGGTTGATACAGGTCTGACTCCAAAGGAGGTCGGGATATCAGGTTCTCCAACATATGTCTCAAAAGCTTTCAGACCCCAAAGACAGAAAGAATGCGAATTTTTTGACTACTCAAATAACCCTGAAGAAACAACAAACATCATAGCTGACAAATTGAGCAATTTTATCTAGGAGATTTTATGGACGAAAACAGAGGTATATGTATAGTTGCAGAACTGACACCGGAGGGCAGGCTTGCTGATGTTACTCTCGAGCTGGTCGAAAAATCTCTTGAGCTAAAGAAAAAACTCAACAACGAGCCTGTTTCTGTTATTCTCCTCGCACCTGAAACGAATTTGGAGGATATTATCTCTGAACTTTCAAAAGCAGGTACTGACAAAGTGCTGGTTTCAAAAAATAAAAATTTTACAACTTATTCAACAGAATTTTTTTCAAAGGCTGCTGTTGAAATCATAAACAAAGTCAAACCATCTGTAGTGCTTATTGGGGCAACAACACAGGGACGGGATTTGGCTCCAAGAATTTCTTCACTCTTGAATACCGGTCTGACAGCTGACTGTACAGGTCTTGATATAAACGATAAAGGGCAGTTAGCTGCAACACGCCCGACATTTGGCGGCAATCTAATGGCGACAATATTATGCAAAACATTTCCCCAGATGGCAACTGTCCGTCCGAAAGTGATGCCAATGGGTCCTCTAAACCATGAAACGGATGCAACTGTAGAAGAATTTACGTTTGACTTTGAACATATCAAAGACAACGTTGAGATATTGAACTTTATCAGAAATATTGAAAGTTCTGGAATAGAAAATGCTGATATTGTGGTTGCCGGAGGAAAAGGTATGAAGAGTGCAGAGAACTTCAAAATTCTTGAAGAGCTGGCTGATGTCCTCGGAGGTTCGGTTGCTGCCTCTCGTGCCGTTGTTGATGCAGGGTGGCGTCCTGTATCTGAACAGGTAGGGCAAACAGGTAAAACAATAAGACCGAAAATATATATTGCCTGCGGTATATCAGGAGCCGTGCAACATACTGTCGGCATGGAGCAAAGCGGTACAATTATCGCAATAAATTCAGACCCGAATGCGCCTGTTTTTTCTATAGCGACTTATGGCATAATAGGAGATGTGTTTGATGTTGTTCCTGCATTAACAAAAAAGCTGAAAGACATAAAAAAAACCCGTTAAATTAATAACGGGAGTCTAGGATAGAATTAGTATTACGGAGTTTATAGAGGAGTTCTGTTTTTATAAGAACGGTGATAAAAAAAAATTGCGCAATTAATCTCAAGTTCTTAAAATATCTTAACAAAATGGGGTTGTATGTTACTGAATAGAAGGTTTTTACAATTTATTTTTATATGCTGGTTTTGTTTAACCTCAATTTTTGTGCAAAAAGTTTTTGGACAAACAAACGCTCAAGAGTTAAAAATTGTACAGCTGAGTGATATACACTACGACTCGATTCTTATAAATATAGGCAGCAGAATGTATGGAGAGTCAAGAGAACTGTTTCAGGCTGCAATAAACGATATCAACTCATTAAAGAATCTGGATGCAATTGTTTCATCAGGAGATAACATAAATCGCCCATCCAAAAAAGATTTGTTCAATTTTCTGAAAACCTCAAAACAATTGAAAATACCTTTTTACATCACTATTGGAAATCATGATGTCGGTTTGCTCGGCAATTCAACAAAAAGATTTTATATAAACACCCTAAAAAAATATTATCCCTACATAAAACCTGAGGGGAAAAATACTTACTACATTACAGACAACATAAAAGGATATAAATTTATATTTCTGGATGGTGTTATAGATGGAGAAATCAGCGCACATGGGCTTTTCCCGAAAGAACAGCTCGTCTGGCTTGATAATAAACTAAAAGCAAACGAAAATTACAAAATAATCATCGTCCAACACCACCCTGTCGTTCCTCCGTTCGAAGGTGGTACTCATGACGTTGTAAACAGTGATGAATATCTGGAAATTATCGACAAACATAATAATGTAGTTGCGGTCTTATCAGGACATTATCATTGTGTTAAGGCAATAATAAGGAACAATGTACTCCATGCATCTGCTCCGTCTCTTGTTCAATATCCAAATGCTTACAGGCTTATGACTTTCAAAGACGAAGATAACTGCACTTTAATAACATCAGAATTTAGAGAAACGGCTCTCAAGGATGTACAAAATACAAGCAAAGAACGTATTTTTAGAAATCTTGATATCTACTCGGGGGAGAAAGAGGATCAAATTTTTACATATAAATTGTGTAAATAAAGGAACTTATATAGCAAGTTCCGCAGATACTTTTAAAAGTCCGTCATGCTGAGCGCAGTAACCGCACCATGCGGGTGTCCTCATCTGTATGGAAGACAAGCTTCCTACAGCTGAAGTAAGAATCTCTTACAATTTCGCTAATTCTGCATCTGTTTGTCGTTGAGATGGAGCCAAAGACACCCTTCTCTATACAGCTCATGCCGGGCAGCAGAAGAAAGATAAAAAAAACCGACCTTTTTATGGTCGGTGTGAAGTCTTTTATAACTCCTCTAAAGCGGTAGTGAAAGGTATGTGGTATGTATGTGTATGAAGAAAAAATTGAATATCTTTAGCGGTAGATTACAGACTCTCTCTATTTAATTTATTATCTCTCTAATATAGACTGTATGTGGATTTTAGCTCTCTCTTGCTTGTTTTCCTCTCTATGTATATATAAAAACAGTGAGTCATAAAAAAGTGCTAAAAAATATTCAATAAATATATACTATTGAAATATTTCTTAATAATTCAATAAAAAATGTTTAAAAACTCTATACAGGGGGAATGTGTTTATTTTTTTGTTATAATTTTCCATTATGGATGTGTATCAGAAAGCTTTAAATATATTAGAATGGAATACTCTTCTTGAAAATCTCAAGGGTTTTGCCTCATCAGAAAGAGGCAAACAAAAATGTCTTGAAGCTCCTTTATATAGTGATATAAGCAGGATAAAAGAAGAACAGACTCTTACGACGGAAGCACGCAGACTGCTTGATTTACTTTTATACCCGCCTTTTGACGGAATATATGATGTTGAAGAAGCAATCAATTCGCTGAATGCAACAATTTGTCTCGGAGGAGAAGAGCTTGTTTCTATAGGAAAAACCATCAGGGCGTCACGTCTTTTGAAGTCTTTTCTTTCTGGTAACTCTTCTGAAACGCCGTTATTGAGCAAGATTGCCGCAGTGTTATTTGAAAATAAAGAACTTGAAGAAAATATTCTCTCAAAATTTGATGAAAATATGCAGATGAAAGAAGATGCAACTCCAGAGTTGAGGGATTTATACAGGAGTTTGAGAGCGCAGAATGCAAATTTGAAAAACAAACTCAATGATATTATATCTTCTTCCATTTCGAAATATTTACAGGAGCAGACTTTTACCATGCGTGATGATAGATATGTTCTGCCTGTTAAAGTTGAAAACAAAGCTCATGTAAAAGGGATTGTTCATGACGTTTCTTCAAGCGGTTCAACAGTGTTCATCGAACCGCAGGAACTTGTTGCCTTGAACAATTTGATAAAAGAAACAGAAATAAGTATCAATGCGGAAATAACACGTGTGCTCACACGGCTTACTTCTGATGTGGCTGTTTTCAGGGCGGATATTTTATCAACGGTTGATGTTCTTGCACGTCTTGATTTTATTTTTGCTCGTGCCCGTTTCAGCATAAAACTGAAAGCTGTTGAGCCGGTTGTAAATAATGAGAGCTTTATTAATCTTAAATCTGTTAAGCATCCTATTTTGATGGGTGTTATAGATGAAGTTGTTCCAAATGATATTTCTATCGGGAAGAATTTCAACACGCTGATTATCACGGGGTCAAACACGGGTGGCAAGACTGTAACCCTCAAAACCATCGGTCTAAGTGTTTTGATGACACGTGCAGGAATGCATATTCCTGCTATAGAAGCCAGTGTATATCCTTTCAGAAAAGTATTTGCCGATATCGGAGATGAACAGAGCGTTATTCAGAGTTTATCGACATTTTCTGGACACATTAAAAACATAAAAGAAATTGTTGAGAATGCTGATGAGTCAAGTCTTGTTATACTTGATGAACTCGGTGCAGGTACTGACCCCGCTGAAGGCTCAGCTCTTGCGCAGGCTATATTGGAATTTCTCTCTCGCAAAAGATGCCGTACCATAATCAGTACGCACTACGGAGAGTTGAAGACGCTTGCTTTTACAAAAGAAGGATTTGAGAATGCATGCGTTGAGTTTGATTCAAAAACTCTTTCTCCTACTTATAAACTAATTACAGGCATGCCCGGAAAAAGTAACGCGCTTGATATTGCGAAGAATCTTGGGTTAGGGTATGAGATTATAAATTATGCCAAAGATATTCATTTCAACATAAAAGATTCAACGGCATCGGTGCTTGAAGGGTTGCAAAAAATTCAAAACGAGCTGAATGAAAAGAATAAAGAGGCAGAAATTCTAAGGAAAGAGGCAGAAGAGTTAAAAATTTCTTATGAGAAGAAGCTTGCTGAGCTGGCAGAAAGCAAGAAGAAGACGCTGAGTGCATACAAGAAAAAATTCAGTGCTGAACTTGAATCTGCAAGACAGGAGATAAAAGACACTCTGAAAGAAATATATAAAACAAAGAGTGAAAAACTTATCAGAAGGGCTTCAAACAGGATTAACGATACAGAAGCAACGATTAGGGACGAATTTGCAGAGGCGCAGGAGGAGTTCAATCCTACTTATCAAAAAATTGACTTATCTGCGCTTAAGAAAGGCGATACCATATTGATAAAAGGATTGAATCAGACGGCTGTTGTTCTTGAACTTCCTGATAAAAACGGAAACATACAGGTGCAGATGGGCTTAATCAAAACCACCGTGAAGGCAGATAAGATAGCATTTACAAACAAGAAAGCCGATGTATTTGAATCAAAGAAAAAAGGAGTTTCTCTTTCGAGGAAAGATGTTCCGAGAACGCTTGATTTAAGGGGATATCGTGTTGAAGACGCACTTGATGCGCTTGATAAATATCTTGATGATGCGTCTTATGCAGGATTGTACCAGGTATCTGTCATCCACGGGCATGGCACTGGGGCATTAAAAAAAGCGCTGAGAGATTATTTTTCGCAGTCTTTGTATGTTGCAAAATTCCGTCCGGGAGAGGGTGGAGAAGGCGGCGACGGCGTCAGCATTTTGGATTTAAATTAGACGGTCTTTTCTGAATTGATAAGGAAGAAATTCAGAGAGTTTAAAAGTTACCGGCTCACAGTTTTCGTTTTCAAGAATAATTTCCATATCATGCGAACAAAATTCGCTCATCCACTGAAGACAAGCCCCGCAAGGATAACACATTTTGCTGTTAGGGCTTGAGATAGCAATTGCTTTTATGTTTCCTTTCTCTCCTGCTGCGATGGCTGTTGATATTGCATTTCTTTCTGCACACAGAGTTAAGCCGAAACTTGAATTTTCTACATTGCAGCCTGTATAGATTTTGTTGCTGTCAAATAATACCGCCGCACCTACACTAAAATGAGAATAAGGTACATAAGCGTTTGATGATGCAGAAACTGCCATATCAAATAGTTTTTTATTCATCAACTATCCTACTGAAACTGTCTGTTTGTTTTTTTCTTTAACCTGTTTTGATACTGCGTTTATAAGACCGACGAACAACGGATGAGGTCTTTCAGGACGTGATTTGAATTCAGGGTGGAACTGGCAGGCAACAAACCAGTCATTTTGAGGAATTTCTATCATCTCAACGAGTTTTTCGTCAGGTGACAATCCTGAGAATACAAGCCCTGCATCAGCAAGCTGCTGTCTGTATTTATTGTTAACTTCATATCTGTGTCTGTGGCGTTCGCTGATTATATCAGTTTTGTAAGCCTGGTAAGCTTTTGTTCCCGGTTTCAGATGGCATTCATAAGCACCGAGCCTCATTGTACCGCCATAGCCGTCGATATTTTCCTGTTCGCTCATCAGAGCAATTACAGGATTTGGAGTGTTTTCGTTGAATTCTGTACTGTTAGCGTTTTCGATACCTGCAACATGTCTTGCAAATTCGATTACCGCACACTGCATACCGAGGCATAGACCGAGGTAGGGGATGTTGTTTTCTCTTGCATATTTGATTACGTTGACTTTACCTTCGATGCCTCTCATGCCAAAGCCTCCTGGAACAACAATTCCGTCGATGTCTTTAAGCATTTCTGCTGCTTTTTCTTCACTTGTACATTCTTCTGATGCCAGCCAGTGAAGTTCTATTTTTGCCTGTATAGCAGCCCCTGCGTGTTTGAGTGATTCAACAACAGAGATATATGCATCAGAGAGCTGGGTATATTTTCCGACAAGAGCGATTTTTAGAGTATGCGTCGGGTTGTTAATTTTATGCAAAAGTTCTTTCCAGTGTGTCAAGTCAGGTGTTCTGTTTTCGAGTCCGAATCGTTCGAGAATTTGTGATGCCAGATTTTGTTCTTCAAGAGCGATAGGAACTTCGTAGATAGAACTCAGGTCTTTACATTCTATTACTGATTTTGGTGCTACGTTTGTGAAAAGAGCAAGTTTTGATTTTTCAGTTTCCGGGATAGGTATTTGAGTTCTGCATACGAGGATATCTGGTTGGATACCGATGCTTCTGAGAGTATTGACGCTGTGTTGAGATGGTTTTGTTTTCAGCTCGCCGGTTGTGTTCAAATAAGGAAGAAGTGTTACATGGATAAATACAGTATTTTCAACACCTGCTTCAAATCTGAATTGTCTGATAGCTTCAACAAACGGAAGTCCTTCGATATCGCCGACCGTACCGCCTATTTCGCAGATAAGAAAATCAGGATTTGATTTTGCTGCCGCTCTGATTCTGCTTTTGATTTCGTTTGTTACATGTGGAATGGTTTGAACTGTTGCACCGAGGTAGTCGCCTCTTCTTTCTTTGTTGATAACATTGAGGTACACGCTGCCTGAGGTTACGTTATTGTTTTTGCCGAGAACCGTATCCGTAAATCTTTCATAGTGACCGAGGTCAAGATCGGTTTCCGTCCCGTCGTCTGTAACAAATACTTCACCATGCTGAAAAGGGCTCATTGTTCCCGGGTCAACGTTGATGTAAGGGTCAAATTTTTGGATTGTTACCGTATATCCTCTTGCTGTCAATAATTTCCCCAAAGATGCCGCTACAATCCCCTTGCCCAGAGAGCTTACAACACCGCCTGTTACAAATACATATTTTGTTCCCATTTCACATAACCCTTCTTATTATTTTTTTATTTAATATTCTATTCTTCGTTGATTTTCGGCACTTTAAAGTATCCGTCTTCTTCTTCCGGAGCATTCGCAAGAAGATCCTGTTTTGAAATTTCATGCTCAACAATATCTTCTCTCATGACATTTCCGAGAGGATAAGGGTGAGCCATTGGTTCAACGCCTGTTGTATCAACTTCGTTGAGTTGATTCATATATTCTATTACGCTTGAGAGCTGGGAAGCGAATTTCACCTTTTCTTCCTCTGTCAGTTCAAGTCTTGCAAGCTGCGCAACATGTTCTACATCTTTTATGGTAATCAATTTCTTATCTCCGCAACAATGATATTCTTTATTTATTTGTACCATGCAAAAAACTTAAAAGCTAGGTAAGTTTAAGTTTTATTCTCAAAAATAACAAGTTGATTTCTTCCGTTATTTTTTGCTTCATAGAGTGCTTTATCCGCTTCTTCCTGGAAGTTTAGGTTATCTTTATCCGGTTCAAAGATGCTCAGCCCCATACTTACTGTAATGTGGAGTTCAAGAGAGCCTGTTTTGAATTTTTTATTTTCGATTTTTTTTCTGATTCTTTCTCCGACTTTTTTTGCTTCATCAATGTGTGTAAAAGGAAGAAGAATAACAAATTCTTCTCCTCCGTATCTTGCTGCGATGTCGTTTTCACGGATTTGTTTTGTTACGATATCCGCGATTTCTTTGAGAGCAAAATCCCCTACGGCATGTCCGTGGGTGTCGTTTATTTTTTTGAAGAAGTCTATATCCGTCATCAAACAGCAGAGAGTGGAGTTTGTTCTTTTTGATGTAGCGATTTCCTGTTTAATACGTTTATCGAGCTGGCCTCTGTTGTAGAGTCCCGTGAGGGAGTCAATGGTCGCATTTTTTAGAATTTCCGAGTAGACGTCGGCTTTATCCATAGTAACTGATGTCTGATAAGAAAGTTGTTCGAGGTAATTTTTAAGAGTGTTTGATATTTTGAAGTAGTTGCTGTCGGCGATTATATATCCGATAATATGTTTATCGATAATGAGCGGGAATATGCCTGTCATATCTTCGTTGATAAGGGTAACCTTCTGGCAGTTTTCCATATATGATTTGAGTTTTTCAAGTCTTGTATTTGTGTAAGCTCTCGGCCATATAAGATGCAGGTCATGTTCTTCTTTTTTGAAGATATAAATCAGGTGTTCAGGGACGAACTTGTCAAGAATTTCTCCGATAATCGGCATAATATAGTCAGGTTCATACTGATTTTCGATTACTTTTGCTATATTTTTCATTGATTGATAGAAATTGATGTTCATCTCCATTTTTTCGTTCAGAGAACAGCTTATAATCCTTGCTGAAAACATAGAGGAAGCAATAATAAGTGTATTTAGAATTTTTGTTGTTATCTCAGAATTTGTTGTAATTTTCATCAGACCGAAGACGAGTCCGTTTTCGGTAAGCGGGATATAGAGAATGTTTTTTTGAGGAGCCTGTTTGAGGTTTGTTTCTTTTTCAGAGAATTCATACATCTCATTATTTAAAACAAAGTGGTTTCTCTTAATTTTAAGAAAAACTTTATAATCAGGGCTGTCTTTTATAAGAAGACTTGATTCAAATCCTTTAAAAGTTTTGAGGTTGTTGTTAATTTCATCATAAAAAAAGAGTTCAAGATGAGGAGAAGAAAGAATTTCCGCTAAAATTTTGTCTGATTTTTGGAGCAGCAGGTCTGTTGAGTTATTTTCAGAAAGAATTTCTTCGAGTTGTTTTAGCAGGTTTATCATTTGAAGAATGAGTCCAAATTGCCTATTTTGTCAATTTCAAGATGAATTTCTTCTAGCAGCTCTAAGAGATCTTCATCGTCCAATTTTAAGTATAGCAAAGTTTCGACATCAAATAAATGTACATCAAAATCTTTTTCTTCCGTGATGATGTTTGAGAAGCTGTTAGCAAGATTTATTATCAGGGAGTGAGTATCTGGAGGTGAGTCTATAAGCGGGTAGTGGTGTTTTAGGAGTACTTGAGAAATAGATGAAGGCAGGTTCCAGTGTTCTGCAAGGACATATGCTACTTCAGGGTGTGTAATTGCACAGAATTTTTCTTCATTCTCAAGAACTTCTTTCGGGTCAAACTGGTTTTGTGTTGCGTTGTAGGCTTTCATGTAGTTATCGTGGTCATATTGTTCGAGTATTATTTTGCCTAAATCATGCAAAAGCCCCATACTGAAAATTTCTTCGTCTTTGAGGTTAAAGAGTTTTTTGCTGATCACCTGTCCTGATATTGCCGTAATCAGGCTGTGCCTCCAGAATTTATTGTAATCAAAGACTTTTTCGTCGCTATTTTTGGGGGTAAAGATTCGATAGATACTTGCAGAGAGGAGGAGGCCTCTTATGGTGCTGTATCCGAGTATCGCAAGGGCATGTTGTATGGAGCTTATTTGTTTTTCAAATCCGTAGTAAGCCGAGTTAACCATTTTGAGAACACGGGAAGCAAGCCCGGGGTCATAGGAGATTATTTGTGCCATTTGGTTTGCTGAAGATTTCGGATCCTGCACGAGTTCCATAACTTTATTAACAACCTCGGGAAGTGATGGGATTACTTCTATTTTATTTTTTATGTAGTTTGCTTTGCTTGCTTTTGAGTTCTGATGTTCTTCGACGAGGATGTCTATAACATTATCGCTGTCGTTAATAATCGGAGTCAATTTTGAGTTAGCTTTTTTCAGTTCATTTTTTATCCATTCTTTGACGATTCTGTTGTCGGCGAGTTTTTCGTCTTTGAAAACTATAACCTCGTCAGTTTGCTTTTTTGATATATATTTCAGCAGGCTTAACAGTTCAGGTTTGAAGTCATGGCGTGCGTCTTTTGGTTCCTCAAAAATTTTTTCTAGCTTAATATTATTTTTTGAGCAATATTCGATTATGTGAACGCGTTGGATTTCGAGTTCTGTTTCTCTTGCATATGAATTTTCTTCAAAAGAACATATGTAACCTACGGCGTTCAAGTTTTACTCCTTTTTCTCTTTATAGTCTTTGCATATATTGCAGGTTTTGAGGTTGTTGATGATTGTTTCATCAAGTTTGTCAGATACCACGACTTTTCCTCCGACATAAGTAAGTTCTCCTTCGAGAGGAACTTCTTCTTTCATCATTTTATCTACAAGAGGATTTCTTTTTTGTTGAATCATGAGTTTGTAGTTCACTTCTCTGAAAATGTCATAGATATATCTTGATATATATGTGTCGCCTTTGGAGTCTAAGACGAGTCCGGCTTTTTCGAGCTCCTGTTTTGAGTAGAAGTATTGTTTCATACTGTTCAGGAGGATTGCGAAGTTGTAGTGAGCTTCAAAGTTCAGAGGTTTCAGGTTGATTGCCTTGCAGTAATATACGGCTGCATCTTCTTTACGACCGAGCAGCTGGTAAGTTAAAGCAAGATTATACAATGTATCATAGTCGTTTTTTCTGATTTTGAGTGCTTGTTTATAGCTGTCAACGGCATATTCAAGGTTTTGTCTTGATTTTTCCGTATCGTCGCCATATATCAGTGATTTTGTTTTATAAGCCAGTCCCATATTATAGTATGCCACGGCTTTGTCATTTTTAACATCATCTCCGTTTGTATAAATTTTGGGTATATTTAGGATGAAAGGTTTTGATTTTACGGTAGCTTTATAGTTTTCTATAGCTTCATCGGGGTTGTAGAGTTCTTCTGTTAGGATTATTCCGAGGTGGATTCTCGCCTTTGTAAAGTTCGGGTCATATTTGATTGTTTGTCTGTATAAATCAGCAGCGTTCTCAAAGTCTTCGAAAGCTACGTGAATATTTGCAAGATTATATCTGGCTTTTGTGTGCTCGGGGTATAGCTGAAGAGCTCTGTTATAGTAATTGATAGCATTTGTGAGCTGTTCTTCTGCGTACGCTTTATCACCTTTATAGACAAGATAGTAAGCTATAATATGGTGATATTGAAGGATGAACCAGTCTTTGAAGAAAAAAATGCAGAATAGAAAGATTATGGCAAAGACTGACATCACTATTTTGAAGATTATATTTTTGAATAAATTGCTTATAAACTTTATGAATTGCATATTTAAGGCTTATTTATGTGTTCTTATTTTATATTATACCAACAATATTAGACAATCGGGTAATTTTTATTTGAAAGATTTTCTGTTTTTATATAATTGTTGATAACGAAACCTGATTCGTTAAATAAAAATTTTGACTCTTACCCAGACACGATCCAGCTATCCGAATATTATTTTTATAATATTCGGTTTTTTTTATTCAAGGCAGTCAGGACGTGAGAAATAGTATTCGATGGTTAGGTTTTCAACAGCCCAGGTGTCGTAATTATTTTGAAATGTACCTGAATGAATGGTGAAAGTATTTTCTCCCGGCTTGAGTGATGATGCAGGTATTGAATAAGAGTAATCAGACCGGCAGGTTCCTCTATCGGGCGAGAATGGAAGTTGAGTATCGTTTATTTTGATTGTGGGAGATTGATACCCGGCTCCTCTGGATGAAACGTAGTTTACATCCGAGTATAGAAAGCTTATTTTACCGCCTTTGATTTGTTTTTGTATGGTTATTTTAGGGTTCAGGGTGAAAGATATGGTTGTTTTACCCGTTGTTCTTTCCGATGCGGGTATTTCATCATTGCTGATTATATCCATGCATTTTTTGAGGAGATATTTTTTGTTCCCGACAGAGAGGTAGCCCGGGAAAGTCTTTGAGCCTTTTTGAAGAATACACGGTTGTTTGATGTTATCGTCAGGAAGCTTGTTTGTCGGGTAGAGGAGTATCAGGATTGTTGTTATCAATCCTGATATAAAAACCAGTATGGTTCTTGTTATGAAAACAGAACGTCTTTTTCTCATTGTGTCCTCGCAATTTATTTAAGCAGCTGTTCCTGCACGAAACCGGCAAAATAAAGAGAACCTGCAACTATAAGCAATTTATCTTTATTTGTTTTTATAAGGTTTGTTATTTCAATCGGTGAGTTTTTAATATTTATGCATTTATCGGGCAGAAGTTTTTGTATATCTTCTGAAGATGCAGCATTCTTTGAAAAAGAGTCGTTGATAAATATTTCATCATCCGGTTTGAAAAGCTCTTTGATTATCTTTGGATAGTCTTTATTTTTGAGAGATGCGTAAAACCAGGCAATTTTTTTATCCGGAAAATATTCATCGATGGTTTTTCTCAAAAGTTTTGCAGCATCAAGATTGTGTGCACCATCAATGATTGTGTTATATTCTTTGAAAAATTGCATTCTCGCAGGCCATACAATTTTTTTGAGGGAGTCTTCTATTGTTTTTTCCGGGATTTTAAAAACTGTTTTTTCATTGAGGTATTCGATTGTTTTCAGTACGAGCGGAAGATTTTTTGCCTGATATTTGCCCAGCAGGCTTGTCCGGTAAATTTTATTATTTATTTTTATATTATTAAATTCTCCGTCAAAGAAATTGTCATCTGAGTCCTGTGTAAGCAGAAGAGGAGAGTTTGTTTTCTTTGTTTTTTGCTCTATAACTTTTTCGCCTCTATTATCTTTTGATATTACTACAGGGGCGTTTGGTTTGATTATGCCTGCTTTTTCATATGCTATTTTTTCGATTGAATCACCGAGTCTTTCAGTGTGATCCATATCTATTGATGTTATTATCGATAAAATCGGATGAACTGCATTTGTCGCATCGAGCCTGCCTCCAAGCCCAGTTTCGAGGATTGCTATATCTACATTATTTTTTGCAAAATATAAAAAAGCACACACTGTCAGGATTTCAAATTCTGTGAGATAAACATCTATTGAGGCTGATTTGTCAAGAACGATTTTTGTCAGGTTATTCAATTCTTCATCGGATATATCAATGTTGTTGATTTTTATTCTTTCGTCATATTTCAGAATATGGGGACTTGTATAGAGCCCTGTTTTGTATCCTGCATTTGTAAGAATATTTGACAGCATAATACACACAGATCCTTTGCCGTTTGTGCCTGCTATGTGTATGCATTTGATTTTTTTGTGCGGGTCTGCAAAAGCGTTGAGAACCTTTGTTATTCGTCCGAGTCCCAGTTCGATATGAAATTTTTCTTTTGAAGTCAGGATGTCTTTTACTTCTTTATAGAGAACGGTGTTCATTATTCCTTCTTGAATATTGTTTTATATACTCTGTCATTATAATACAAATCTATACCATAGTATCTGCTGTCGAGGTCATAAGCTTTTACAAGTGATTGAGGGGTTCTTGGAGGTGGGTCATCTTTTCCCATAGCAATACCAAGAGCCCATCTGAAAGGATATAAAGGATAATCCCACCAGTGTTTTTGTTTCTTCGGCGGCTGCGGATATGTTGTCAGCGGTTGAACGGATTCTGTTTCGTATATCGGGATAATATATTTAACTTTCCCACCCTGCTTAAACAGTACATAATAGCTGTCATTGATTTTTCTTGGAGAGATGAGATAGTAGTTAGCAGGAATTTTTATGTCTTTGAAGACAAGCGTTGAGGACACTCTCAAAAGAGGATACGGAGAAACATGAAATTGAGAGTTGTCTTCAGCTTCGTAAGGGTCAACGTCGTTTTCGAATGTGATTTCAGGAACAGCGAGGTTGTAGTATACTTCGTCATATTGAGAATCTTCTGCTATAGCGGGTATGTTTATCTGAAACAGAATGAAGAATACTGCAAGTATTAACAAAAATTTTTTCATAAGCCCTCCGAGTTTATTTTAACAAATAATACTTGACAATCAAACTTCATGTTAGTTAAACTTAATTTTACGACATCGGGATGTAGCGCAGCTTGGTAGCGCACCTCGCTTGGGACGAGGGGGTCGCAGGTTCAAATCCTGTCATCCCGATTTTTGGTGTTTGTATAAAAAATCAGCAACTCTGACCCCTGCATTCTTAAATTCATTCTTTGGTTGAACGGATTAGGTGTTGAAAGATAAAATTTAATATATTAATTTTAATAATATGGAACTGGCAGGTTAGATAATTTAATTTGAGGAGTAATTTGTTATTTCTAATATAGAAAATTTTTAAAAGGAGAATTTTTCTATGTTGAAATATTTTGAAATAACAAAAGACTCGGAACGGGCAAAAAAATTTTTTACGGCTAAGCTTGCTTATACAATCACTCCGGGCGAGTTGAGAAAAGTTTTGGATGAGATACCTGATGATATACAGGTTGTTGATGTACGAAAATTTGAAGATTTCTCGAAGGGGCATATCCCTGCAGCGATAAATATTCCATATGACCAGCTTGAGGTATACATTGGAGAACTTCCAAAAAATAAAGTTATAATAGTTTATGGTTATAATATTGTTTGTCACCTCGGGGCGAAAGGCGCATTATTCCTTGCTGAAAATAATATTCCGGTTATGGAGCTTTGCGGTGGTTTTGAAGAATGGCAAAACAAAGATTTTGAAGTTATATCTACACCAAACTAAGTTTGTAAATAATACTCTTCAAACACTTGACTTTGAGACTCTAACCTAATTTAATATATATAATGAAAAAAGGTTAGGGATACATGAAAACTTATTTCAAAGATACATACGAAATATTTATATAAAAAGAGAAAAAGCTTTTTGCTTTTTCTTTTTTTTATGTTTTATGGCTGAGGGGTTAAAGATGATTGCTCAAAAAACAAAAAAAATACAAAAAGGTCTGGTTAACGAGCTGACTCGTGTATCAAAAAGCCTTTATTTGATAAGATTTACACCTCATACACCGGTTGATATTAAACCGGGGCAGTTTGTTTCTGTTTTGTGTGATAACCTTACGCTTAGAAGACCTTTCAGCGTGATGGACTATGAGGATGGAGTTATTTCAATTTTATTCAAGAAAAAAGGCGCCGGTACTACTTATATATCGAATCTCAAACAGGGTGACGAAATTGATTTTGTCGGTCCGATGGGTAATGGTTTCAATATTGAGAGAAAAAAATCTTTATTAATCAGTGCAGGCGTTGGTTCTGCACCTGTTTTTTATTTACATAAAAAAATGGAAGAATTGGGCGTCGAAAATTTCTTTGCTTCAGGGTTTGTATCGAAGGAGGAAATACCCTCAAATCTTGAGTTTGATATGGTAACGACAGATGACGGCTCTGAAGGAAAAAAAGGAAGTATTGTGAACTATGTTGAAGGGCTGATTTTATCCTTTAACCCCGAAAAGATTTACTGCTGCGGTCCTGAAATTGTTTTGAAACTCATAGTTCAAACAGCAGAAAAACACTCAATTAAAACAGAAGTTGCAATGGAAAAAGTTATGGCATGCTCCATCGGCGTATGCAAAGGATGTGTTATAAAAATCAAAAAAGACGGTAAAATTCAGAACGCAACGGTGTGCCATGACGGACCCGTGTTCGATGGAGGAGATGTGGTATGGCAGTAGCGCAAAATGTTGATATGAGTTTCAAAATCAGAGATGTTATCTTCAAAAATCCGGTACTGACAGCATCAGGAACATTCGGATATGCGGATGAATTTGATGATTTTACTGATGTATCATCACTCGGCGCTGTTGTCACAAAAGCCATCTCGATGGAGCCAAGACCCGGAAATGACCACCAGCGTATTTTTGAAACTTACGGCGGGATGATAAACTCAATCGGTCTTGAAAATGTCGGGATTAAAAGATTTGTTGAGGAAAAACTTCCTATCCTCAGGGAGAAGCACATTGATTTTGTCGTTAATCTTGCGGGAAAAACTCTTGATGAGTATGTCAGTCTTGCAAAAGTTTGTGCTGAACATAATATCAAAGCTGTTGAACTGAATATTTCATGCCCGAATGTAAAATCAGGCTGTCTTGAATTCGGAACGGATGAGGTTGTTTTGGGCAAACTTGTTGAATCAGTGAGGAATGTTTACAGAGGGTGTCTTATTGTAAAGCTTACGCCTAATGTAACATCAATAGAAAAAATTGCACAAGCTTCACAACAGGCGGGTGCTGATGCGGTTTCTTTGATTAATACGGTGAAGGCTCTGGGTGTAAAGCTTGAATTTATTAACGGTAAGTTCAAAAAATCAACCGTTCAGGGAGGGCTTTCAGGAAGAGCAATAAAACCGATAGCACTGGGAGCAGTAAGCCGAGTCAGACAGGTCGTTGATATTCCTATAATAGGAATGGGCGGTATTTATTCTCTGATTGATATATTTGAATTTTTCTCTGTCGGTGCAGATATGATTCAAATCGGGACAGCAAATTTCACACACCCTGATATCAGCGGTCAGCTGGTTGATGAACTGAAAAATTTTATGACAGAAAACGGGTTCTCCACACTTAAAGAGTTGAAAGATAATTTACGAGGTGAATACTAATGAGTAATGAAGTTTTAGAATTATTGGAAAAAACTGAAGGAGTACTGCATGGGCATTTTTGTCTTACATCGGGGCTTCATTCAAATATTTATTTTCAGTGTGCAAAATTGTATCAGTATCCCGATATAACCGAAAAAATCGGGAAAATGCTTGCAGAAAAGCTCAAAGGTATTGAATTTGATACGGTAATCAGTCCTGCGGTCGGAGCGGTAATAATCGGATATGAAACGGCAAAACAGGCAAAAAAAAGAAATCTGTTTGTCGAAAGAAAAGACGGCAAGATGCAGCTTCGCAGAGGATATACTCTCAAAAAGGGGGAAAGGATTGTAATTGTTGAAGACGTAATCACTACAGCCCGCACCATAAACGAAACCCTTGAGGCAATCAAAGATTTCGGGGCAGAACTGGCAGGGGTTGCATGCATTGTTGACAGAACTTCGGGGCGGTCGTCTTACAATCTTACATCGCTTTTGCAGATTGACCCTGTTGTTTATGAACCTGATAACTGCCCGTTGTGCAAAGAAGGAATACCGATAGAAAAGCCGGGAAGCAGAAATAATGAGGTGAAAACAGGTGTCTAGAGGACTCTTTGAACATCTGATAAATATCGAAGACCTCGATAAATCAGTAATTACTGATATTATCATGGATGCTGATTTATTCAAACAAAACAGGAAAAAATCGGATGTCACAGGCAAAACGGTGGCTCTTATGTTCTGCGAAAATTCGACAAGAACAAGATGCAGTTTTGAAGAAGCTGCCAAAAAACTAGGAATGAACGTCATCAACTTTGATGCAACAAGTTCTTCTTTTGCAAAAGGCGAGTCGATGAAAGATACCGTTGAAAATCTTTATGCAATAGGCGTAGAGGTTGTTGTCATCCGCCATTCGATAACAGGGATAATAGATAACACCCTTGGTAAAATTAACTGCAATATGCATTTTGTAAATGCGGGTGATGGAAACAGAGCCCATCCGTCACAGGCGTTGCTTGATTTTTACACCATGCTTGAAACATTGGGTACTGTTGAAGGGAAAAAAGTTTTGATAGCGGGAGATATTTCATTTAGCCGTGTGGCAAAGTCGAACATTGCACTGCTAAATAAATTTGGAGCTGATGTGCATTTGTGCTCACCAAAATATTATAAACCGTCCGGTATTGAAAAACTCGGAGTTACCTACCATGACGACATCGAAGATGCTCTAAAAGATGCTGATGTCGTTATGGTTTTGAGAGTGCAAAATGAACGCCATGGGAACTTGATTTACCCCTCTACAGCTGAATATAAACGTAAATACAACATCAACTCAAAAAATTTCAAACTGGCAAAAGAGTCTGCTATCCTGATGCATCCTGGGCCTGTAAACAGAGATGTGGAGCTTTCATCAGAACTTATGGATTCAGACGTCGGAAAAACTATTTTGAGGCAGACAAAAAACGGAGTATTTGTAAGGATGGCAATTTTGAACAAAATTCTGTCAAGTGGGAGGGCTGAGTGATGCTGTTGAAGAATGCACATATAATAAACCCGGCTGATAACTTCAATGAACTCTCGGACATAAGAATTGAAAATGGTGTTGTTACTGAAATATCCAAAGATTTATTTCCTCTTGTTGATGAAGAAGTTATTGATTTATCAGAGAAGGTCATTACTCCCGGGCTTGTTGACATGCACTGCCACCTGAGAGAGCCAGGATTTGAGTCAAAGGAAACAATAAAAACAGGTATACAATCGGCACTTGCTGGAGGTTACACGGCAATTTGCCCTATGGCAAACACATTACCGGCTGTTGATAATCTTATGACTCTGAAATATACATTTGACAGAGCAAAAGAGGCAGACGAAATAGGCTTTTATCCGATTTGTGCAGTAAGTATCGGTTTGCAGGGACAGAACCTCGTGAATATGTCAGAGTTGAAAGATAATGGTGCTGTTGCCTTTTCTGACGACGGAAGACCTCTTGAAAATCTGAAACTCTACAGAGTTGCTCTTGAGTATGCGGATTCTCTCGGTGCGTTGATTATATCACACTCAGAAGATTCTTCTCTCGCAACCGGAGGGGTAATCAACGAAGGCGCAACATCAACAAGACTCGGTTTGCAGGGAATATCTGATTTGGCAGAGAGTGTTGCCGTTGCAAGGGAGCTTGAGGTTCTTCGATATAGCGGTGGGAAACTTCATTTTGCACACATTTCAACAAAACGTTCGATAGAGTTAATCAGGCAGGCAAAAAAAGACGGTTTGAGCGTGACATGCGAAACAGCTCCTCATTATTTCAGTCTGAGCGATGAAGATATAAAAACATTTGAAGCGAAGTTCAAAATGAATCCTCCTTTACGTTCAAGAGAAGACAAAGAGGCTGTAATTGAAGGATTACAGGATGGGACTATAGATGTAATTGCTACAGACCACGCTCCACATACTCTTGAAGAGAAACTAATGCCGATACAGAAAGCTCCGATGGGTATTGTCGGTTTTGAAACTTCTCTTGGCTTATGTATTACAAATCTTGTTGACAGAGGTTATCTTACTCTGTCGCAGGTGATTGAAAAATTGTCGCTCAATCCGGCCCGTATTTTGAATATAAAACAGGGAAACATAAAAATCGGCGAGTCTGCAAATTTGACTGTTATTGAGCCTGATGTTGAATGGATTGTCGATGCAGCAAAATTTAAATCAAAATGCAAAATTTCGCCTTTTGACGGTAAAAACTTGAGAGGGCGTGCTTTAGCGGTAGTTGTTAATGGAAAATATAAGGAAATAAAGTGATGATGACAGTTGAAAAAATCAATCCGAAGATAAAAGAAAAAATTGTTCTTGCTCTTGATGTCGATAATCTCGAAACAGCAAAGAATCTTATTCTTGAGCTGAAAGATTATGTAGGAGTGTTTAAAGTCGGCTTGCAGTTCTACACTGCAAACGGAAGTGAAGTTTTTGAGTTTATGAAAGAACAGGGCGCTAAATTTTTCTTTGATGTCAAACTTATGGATATTCCAAATACTGTTGCAAAAGCATCAGAGAACATAGTCAGAAGCGGAGCAAGTTTTTTCAATATTCATGCTCTGGGCGGCGGGGAGATGATGAAAGCATCTGCTGAAGCAGCCAAAAAGGCGGCAGCGGAAACAGGTTCAGAACTGCCTACAGTACTTGCCGTCACAATATTATCAAGCATAAACGATGATATTTTGAATAACCAGTTAAAAATACCTCACAGCGCAGAGAGTTATGTTCCTGAACTTGCAAAACTGGCAAAGGACAACGGAATAGACGGAGTTGTCGCAAGTGTTTGGGAAGCAAGAAAAATTAAGGAAGTATGCGGTAAGGACTTCAAAGTGTTATGTCCGGGGATTCGCCCCGTGTGGGCGTCAAAAGATGATCAGAAACGGCTTGCTACACCGTCGAAGGCTATCGAAGAGGGCGCTGATTATCTTGTCATCGGTCGTGCAGTAACAAATGCGCCAAACAGGCTTGAAGCGATGGGCAAAATTTATGAAGAAATTGAACAAGCAATGAAAGGATAAAAAAATAATGAAAGCAAGAATGCTTCTTAGCAACGGAATGATATTTGAAGGAGAATCTGTAGGCGCAGAAGGAACAAATTATGGAGAGCTTGTATTCAATACATCTATGGCAGGCTATCAGGAAATTTTGACCGATCCTTCTTATGCTTCTCAAATTGTTGTTATGACTTATCCTGAGATTGGCAACTACGGGATAAACAATGATGATTTTGAGAGCAACAGGGTACATCCTGTCGGATTTATCATGAAAAATTATTCAAAAGAATACAGCCACTACAAAGCAGTAAAAACACTTGCAGAGTACTTGAAAGAGAATAATGTGGTAGGTATAAACGGAATTGATACACGTACGCTGACAAAAATTATCAGAGAAGTCGGAGCAATGTACTGTGTTGTTACGACAGAAGAAATTACCGATAAAATACGGGAAGAACTAAGAAGATATGAGATGGATAAGAATCTTGTTCTTTCTGTATCAAGAAAAATACCTGAAAAAATTGACGGCAGCGGTATAAATCTTGCTGTAATCGACCTCGGTATTAAAAACAGCATATTGCGTGAATTTTCAAAAGTTAACTGCAACATGACAGTGTTTCCTGCTGATGTTGATGCAAAAACTATTTTGAGCGGCGGATTTGATGCAGTATTTCTATCAAACGGTCCTGGCGACCCTCAGGATGCAAAAGCGGCAATTGAAACAACAAGACAGCTTGTCGGTAAACTTCCTCTTTTCGGGATATGTCTTGGATTTCAGATTTTGAGTATAGTAACGGGAGCAAATACTTACAAACTTAAATACGGTCACAGGGGTGGCAATCATCCAGTCATAAACCTTGAAACAAACAGAGTTCTTGTAACATCACAAAACCACGGGTATGCAGTGGATGAAGAAACATTATCTGAAGAGTCAATTGCAACCTACCGTAATTTGAATGACGGCACGCTTGAAGGTTTCAGGGTTCCGAGTCTTGATATAGAGGGTGTTCAATTCCACCCTGAATCTGCACCCGGACCAACAGATGCGAACGATATTATAAAAGATTGGGTTAACAAAATTAAGAAAGAAGAAGAATCATGCCAAAAAATTTATCAATAAAAAAAGTGTTAGTAATAGGCTCAGGACCTATTGTTATAGGTCAGGCCGCCGAATTTGACTATGCCGGAGTGCAGGCATGCCGTGCTCTGAAAGAAGAGGGAATTGAAGTTGTTCTCGTCAACAGCAATCCTGCCACGATTATGACTGATGAGCATATTGCTGATAAAGTTTATATTGAGCCGCTGACAGTAGAATCTCTTGAATATATTATCAAAGAAGAACGTCCTGATGGCCTGATAGCAAGTTTGGGCGGACAGACAGGATTAAATCTTGCTGTAGCACTCTATGAAAGAGGTATTTTGGAAAAATATAACCTTAAACTTCTTGGTACTAAAATAGATGCAATCGAGAACGCAGAGGATAGAGAGAAGTTCAAAAGTCTTATGACAGAAATCGGCGAGCCTGTTCCTGAAAGTGATATTGTATCAAGTCTTGAAGAAGCTCAAAAATTTGCGGATAAAATAGGATTTCCTATAATAATACGTCCGGCTTATACCTTAGGCGGTACGGGCGGTGGAATTGCCACAAATCAGAAAGAATTTGAAGAAATAGTCCACACGGGTTTAACCCTCAGTCCTATATCTCAAGTTCTTGTCGAAAAGAGCATAGCAGGTTATAAAGAAGTTGAGTACGAAGTTATGCGTGACTCGAACAACACCTGTATAACTATTTGTAATATGGAGAATATAGACCCGATTGGTATTCATACAGGCGACAGTTTTGTTGTTGCTCCGACGCAGACACTGACAAACAAAGAGTGTCAGATGCTCAGGTCATCAGCATTGAAGATTATTCGTGCGTTGAAGATAGAAGGCGGATGTAATGTCCAGTTTGCTCTTGATACCGTAAGCAATCAATATTATGTAATTGAAGTTAACCCGAGGGTAAGCCGTTCATCGGCGCTTGCTTCAAAGGCAACCGGATATCCTATTGCAAAAGTTACAACCAAAATTGCCATAGGTTACAATTTACATGAAATTAAAAATGCCATAACACAGACAACAACGGCTGCTTTTGAACCATCTATAGATTATGTCGTAACAAAAATACCCAAATGGCCGTTTGATAAATTCGCAAGCGGTGACCGTATTTTAGGAACAAAAATGAAAGCTACCGGTGAAGTTATGGGCATCGGGAGAACTTTTGAGAGTTCTTTCAAGAAGGCTGTAACTTCTATCGAAAGCAAACATACAGGGTTGATAAAGAAGCAGTTTATTGAACTTGGTGATGATGAATTGAGAAAATTGCTCTATGTTCAGGATGACAGAAGAATTTTCAGAGTTGCAGAGGCTCTCAATCGTCACCTTATGGACGTTGATGAACTCAATAAGATTACAAAAATCGACAAGTGGTTTATCAGAAAGATAAAAAATCTTGTCTTGATGTGCCAGCGTTTATCGAACGAAGAATTGACAAAAGAGCTTTATATAGAAGCTAAAGAGAAAGGATTTCTTGATTCTGAGATTGCTCATTTTTCGAACCGTCCCAAGAAAGAAATTCGGGAACTCAGAAAACAATACAACGTCAGTGCATCTTTCAGAATGGTTGATACGTGTGCTGCAGAGTTTCAGGCTTATACTCCTTATTATTATTCAACTTATAGTGAGGAGAATGAAAGCTTTAGAGACCCTAATTCCAAGAGCATACTGATTCTCGGTTCTGGGCCGATAAGGATAGGACAGGGAATAGAGTTTGATTATTGTTCGGTGCATGCTGCATGGAGCGTGAGAGCAAACGGATATAAGTCAATTATCGTTAACTCAAATCCTGAAACCCTCAGTACTGACTTTGATGTTGCTGATAAACTCTATTTTGAGCCAATGAATATTGAAAATATTATGAATATCATAGAAAAAGAGCAGCCTGAGGGTGTGATGGTTCAGTTTGGCGGTCAGACAGCCATCAATCTTGCACCGAAGCTTGAAAAAAGAGGAGTTAAAATTCTTGGTACTTCTCTTGAATCAATAAATACGGCTGAAGATAGAAAACTGTTTGAAAAACTTTTGAGATGTTTATCTATCCCGCAACCTCAGGGAAGAGCTGTCAAAACGGCCGAAGAAGCAAAAACGGCAGCTGCAGAGTTAGGATTCCCCCTGCTTGTCAGACCATCTTATGTAATAGGAGGAAGGGGCATGCAGGTTGTTTATGATGAAGAAGAGCTGTTAATTTATATCAATGATGCGCTCAAATTCTCTGACAGCCATCCTGTATTGATTGATCAGTATATCGAAGGAACAGAAGTCGAGCTTGATGCGGTATCTGACGGAAAAACGGTTGTTATCCCGGGGATTACAGAACACATTGAGAGAGCTGGCATCCACTCAGGCGACAGTATCTGTATTTATCCGACACAACATATAAGCAAACAGGTGCTGGACAAGTTAATTGAATATACCGAAAAAATAGCCCTTGCCTTGAATGTCCGGGGGTTGATGAATATACAGTTTGTTATAAAAGACGGAGTGGCTTATGTAATTGAAGTTAACCCGAGAGCCTCAAGAACAGTGCCTATTTTGAGCAAAGTAACAAATACTCAAATGGTTGATATAGCAGTCAATGCCATCCTCGGTAAATCGTTGAAAGAACAGGGTTATAAAACAGGCATGCTTCCTACGACATCTCTCGTATGTGCAAAAGTTCCAGTGTTTTCTTTCCAAAAGCTCAACCGCATTGACCCTGCGCTTGCCCCAGAGATGAAATCAACAGGAGAAGTCCTCGGTGTTGATACGGTATATGAAAAAGCATTGATAAAAGGCTTTTTGGCAGCCGGTTATGAATTCCCTGAAAAAAGAGAAAAAGTTCTTGTTTCTCTTAATGACCACTACAAAAAAGAATCTCTTGATATAGCGAAAGATTTTGTGGATTTAGGTTTCACGTTGATTGCAACAACGGGTACTCATAAATTTTTGGCACAGCATGGTATTGAGTCTGTAGAGATTGAGAAGTTTGACATAAATAAAATTCAGGATCAGATGAAGAATAAAGAATTGAGCTTTGTGTTGAACACTCCTACCATGAACAATAACTCTTACCGCAAGGGGTCTGAAGGGCGCGGTTTTATGATAAGAACTATAGCCGAATTATATTCAACGCCGTGTTTTACATCCATAGATACCGCAAGAGCGTTCCTTAAGGCATTTAAATATTATATTCACAATGAAAAAATGGAATATAAAAGTATAGATAAATACAGGAAAAGTCCGCTTCTCGGTTTTATTTCCATATAAATTCAACAGGCTTTTAAGATTATCTTAAAAGCCTGTTCTAATATAATAGGCGTAATTCTTATTTTAAATTACAATATTAAGTCTGTTAATATTATACTATAGTTGTATTAGTTAAGATAAAAAAAACTTGTTTATAAAATATTTTGAATATAAAATAAATGTTATCATGACAACAATTTAATTTAGATGTTTACTATAGAGCAGCAAGGAATAAATCAATGTCAAAAAAGAAGCTTCTAACATGGTTTTTCATAGTTTTGGTGGCAGGTTTGATAGGCTATCAAAAGATTACAACTTATATAAACGGTCAAATCGCAGTCAAGATGAGAGGACGACCGACTGCTGTTGAACTCGGAGTTGTAAAAGAAGGCTCAATAAAAGATAAGGTAGAATCAGCAGGACGTATCGAAGCAGTATATTCTGTCAACGTGGTAGCACGTGTTCAGGGATGGCTGCAAAAACGTTATTTCAAAGAAGGTGCTATGGTTGACAAGGGAGCCCTTCTCTTCTTGATTGAACCTAATCAGTATGAAATAGCCGTAAGTGAATCAAGAGCAGCCGTCAGACAATCACAGGCAACTTTGATTAATGCTGAAAAAGAACTCCTGAGAGCAGAAGAGCTTGTCAAAAATGATTTTGTAAGTAAATCATATTATGATCAGGCGCTTGCTACACGTGACCAGAACAGAGCTGTGCTTGATGCAAATAAAGCAAGTTTATCAAGAGCTCAGCTCAACTTGAGCTATACAAGAATTACATCTCCTATAAAGGGAAGAATAGGTAAAATATTCATAACCGAAGGTAACCTAGTTGACCCTCAGACAGGAACTCTCGCAACAATTGTCAGTGTAGACCCTATCTATGCTAATTTTACGCTGAAGAGCGAGGACTTCCTCAAGTTCAAAAAATTGGATGTCCAGACAAAAGACGTCCTCAAAGATATGGATGTTACAATGAGACTTCCTGATGGCAGTGTCTATGATAAAAAGGGACATATAGCCTTTGTTGACAACAAAGTTGACCCCTCAGCGGGAACAATTGCTTTGAGAGGAGAATTTGAAAACCCTGAAGGTCTTTTGGTCCCAGGTGATTATGTGAACGTAGTAGTACAGGCTAAAGAAGGAAGAAAAGTTATCCTTGTTCCTCAGATAGCAGTATCTGACAGTACCAACGGATATTTTGTTTATATTCTAAACAGAAAAGATCCCAAATTGCAGGATAGCATAAAAGCAGGCAGTGCAGACGGTTCTGTTGAAATGAGATACATCAAAGTTAACGGTCAAATAGACGGAAACTGGATTGTAACAGACGGTCTGAAAGTAGGGGAAGAAGTTATAATAAAGGGTTTGCAAAATCTGAAACCCGGAGGTGCGGTCAGAGTTGTTGAAAATATCAACGAAGATGCGGCTCAACAACCTGCAGAAAAATAATTTTTTAGAGTTGGACAAGAGAGAGATTGTTTGCAATGACTGAAAATAATAATATAGAAAATAACAACGGCGAGCAAAAGAAGAAGAGTTTGTATTTCTTCATTGAAAGACCCCGTTTTGCAATGGTAATAGCAATATTTATCGTTATTGTCGGTATTATTGCAATGCTAGGGCTGAAACTTGAGAAATATCCTGATATTACTCCTCCTCAAATTCAGGTAACGGCATCTTACCCGGGAGCCAGTGCCGATGTTGTCGAATCATCAGTTGCCTCTGTCATCGAGGCGCAGGTCAACGGTGTTGAAAACATGTTATATATGGTTTCAACCAGTTCTGATGAAACTTACAGATTGAAAGTTTATTTCAAAGTTGGTTCTGATAAGGATATTGACCTTGTTAACGTTCAAAACCGTGTTCAGCAGGTAACTCCAAAGCTGCCAGAAGATGTAAAACGTTTGGGTGTTACAGCTAAACAACAGGTGGATGGTGCCGGTGTCGTTATCGTTGGTGTGTCATCTCCTGATAATACTTATGACCAGCTTTATATTTCAAACTACGCATCAATTTTTGTTAAGGATGAAATAGCCCGTTTATACGGAGTCGGTGAAGTAGGGGTCTACGGCGCAGGCGACTACAGTATGAGAATTTGGCTTAATCCGATAAAGATGGCTAACTTGAACGTTTCCGTAACTGAAATCCAACAGGCAATTCAAACTCAAAACGTTCAGGTATCAGCAGGCGCCTTCGGGCAAGAACCAGGTGATGAACCTCAGAAGCTGCAAATGACCCTGAGAACAAAGGGAAGGCTCCTTGAACCTGAAGAATTTGAAAATATTATCGTCCGCTCAAATATGGACGGATCAAAAATCAAAATAAAAGACGTGGCAACAGTTGAACTTGGAGCACAAACATACAGCAATATCGGTCGTGTAAACGGTAAACCGGGTGCTGTTATGCAGGTTATTCAGGTTCCCGGTGCAAATGCTGTTAATATTGCACGTGAAGTTTATAAGAAAATAGAAGAACTTCAGCCTACACTTCCTCAGGGGATTGAGGTTAAGGTGCTGAAAGATGATACGAAGTTTATCATCGAATCTATGAAAGAGGTAGTCAAAACAATTTTTGAAACTTCGTTTATCGTTGTGCTGATTATCTATTTGTTTTTGGGGGATAAGCGCTCAACTCTTGTTCCTCTTCTTGCAATTCCTGTTTCATTGATAGGAACGTTCATTTTTATATCGATGTTCGGGATGTCAATAAACCTTTTAACCTTGTTTGCGATGGTTCTTGCTGTTGCGACGGTTGTTGATGACGCAATTGTTGTAATTGAAAACGTCAAACGACACATGGAAGAGGGGAAATCTGCTGTTGAAGCTACCCAGCTGACTATGGAAGAAGTAGGCGGTGCACTTGTTGCGATGGCTCTCGTTCTGACAGCCGTATTTGTTCCGGTTATGTTTGTTCCGGGGTTGTCAGGTTTGATGTACAAACAGTTTGCTGTATGTATTTCTGTTTCAATTCTTTTATCGGCTGTTTGTGCTCTTTCTCTCTCTCCGGCATTGTGCGCAACTATGATGAAACATTCTCAAAAACGTTTTGCGTTCTTTGATTGGTTTGACAAAAAATTTCAGGAAGCAACCGATTTTTATGTAAAATATACAAAAAAATATGTATACAACAAAAAGCTTACTATAGTTACATTTATTGCTCTGTGTATAGCAGCAGGAGTACTTTTCAAGACTGCTTCAACAGGTTTTATTCCGACGGAAGATGAAGGTGTTCTCCTTGCTCAGATTACGCTGCCGCCCGGTGCCTCTATGTCAAGAACTCTTGCAGTTGCCAAAGAAGTAGAGGATACCGTTACACCGATGGAAGGTATCCACAGAACAATTACATTTGTCGGTATGGGGGCAACAAATACGGCTTTTGTCGTAATGGAGCTTGATGAATGGGGTGATAGAGAATTTAATTTTATCCAAAAAATGATAAGAAAATCGCAGGGGAAACCAACGGATTTATCAGCAAATGCGATGTCTGAGCAGATAAATAAAGCTATCGCTCATATTAATGAGGCAACGATTTACGTAATTCTTCCTCCACCGATTTCCGGTATGAGCTTGTTAGGCGGTTTCGAATTGCAGATGCTTTCAAAAGGCGAGTACACACCTCAGGAGCTCGAGCAGTACGCAACTGATTTGATGATAGCAGCAAATCAGGATAAGCGTCTTTCAAGAGTATTTACAACTTATCAGGCAAATATGCCTCAGTATATCGTGGAAATTGACTATGATAAAGCTCTTGCACAGGGTGTGAATTTGAGCGAGATTTATTCAACTTTCTCGTCAACATGGGGTACTTATTATGTCAACGATTTTAACAAACTCGGACGTGTATTCCGTGTTCAGCTTCAGGCTCAACAACCATTCAGAAGAAATGCAAATGATATAGCAAATATTTATATCAAAAATAATCAAGGAACGATGGTACCTCTATCTACGATGGTTACTTTGAAACAGTCGGTAGGTGCACCGTCAATTACCCGTTATAACCAGTACAGATC
Source organism: Candidatus Gastranaerophilales bacterium (assembly GCA_944323485.1). GTDB lineage: Bacteria > Cyanobacteriota > Vampirovibrionia > Gastranaerophilales > CAJFVJ01 > Adamsella. The sequence goes on along the minus strand of CALUSR010000003.1, from coordinate 263,170 downwards.
AGTTCAGTTCAACGGAAACCCTGCAGAAGGACGCAGTTCAGGTGAAGCGATGAAGGCTATGGAAGAAATAGTCAAAGAAACTCTTCCTCAGGACATTGGATATGAATGGTCCGGTACATCAAAACAGGAACTTGAATCAGCAGGACAAACAACATATATTATTACCCTGTCTTTGATATTTGTTTATTTGTTCCTGGTTGCTCTGTATGAAAGCTGGACAATACCTATAGCGGTTATGTTGATTACTCCGGTAGCTGTAGTCGGGGCCCTATTGTTCCAGGCAGTAATCGGACAGTCTTTTGACCTGTATTCTCAGGTCGGTATGATTACCCTGATTGGTCTTTCTGCAAAACAGGCAATCCTGATTGTAGAATTTGCAAAAGTTCTTCATGAAGAACAAGGGTTCTCTATTGAAGAAGCAGCTATAGAAGCGGCAAGATTGAGATTTAGGGCGATTATGATGACGGTTCTTGCTTTCGTAATAGGTGTATTGCCTCTTGTATGGGCTCATGGAGCAGGTGCTGTCAGCCGTATTTCTGTAGGTTCTACTGTATTCGGCGGTATGCTTGCAGCCGGTTTCATCGGAACATTGCTGACTCCGGGGTTTTATGTAATTGTTCAGAGCATGACGGATTACTTTATGAATAAATTTTCAGCTAAGGAAAAAACAAATTAAAATTAAGCATAAGAGGAACGTATGAAAAAGAAGATTTTTATTATAGCATTGGTTTTATCAACGCTTAATATAAATGGAGTTTTTGCTCAAGGGACTGAGCAAAAAGTCGAAAATTCCAATATAAAAACAGAAGTAGTGAGCGTTCAGGCAGAAAAAGAACCGGTGTTTGAATCTGCTCCTGAGTCATCTCCTGTCATAAAAACGGAAGCTGCCAAGACTGTCGAGGAAACAGCCTCTGCGACACAAAAAGCAGCTCCAAAGGAAAAGAGAAGATTCTTTTTCTTCAAATCCAAGAAAAAAGAAAAAACAGAACTTGCAGAAGAAACAACAAAGGATACACTACAACCTGTTGAGCAAAAAATAGTTGAACCTGTAGGTGCTTCTGCTGAAGAAAATGCAAAAACCGTTGCTTCTGCAAACAAAAAAGTAAAAAAGAAAAAGAAAAAACAGGAAAAACTTGAGAAAGAAGAAGTTATTCAGGTAACTGATACTGCTTCAAATACGGAAGCTTCTCCTCAGATAATACAAGGCTCTGTAGAGCAGCATGCAATCATCTCAATTGATGACTGTATCAAGGCTGCTCTTGCAAACAACCCTTCTATTCGTTCTGCTATCAGCGATGCTGAAATTTATAAAACAAGAATCGGACAGGCATGGGCAGCTTACTTCCCGACTCTTGGTGCAAGTGTCGGATATTCGAGAAATGATATGCTTGTCACTAACTTTAAATTTCCGGCGCAAACTTACAACCAGTACCAGATGCCTAATATTACCGCTAATTTGCTTTTGTTTGACTTTGGAAAAACCAAGGCAAAGGCTGATATAGCAAAGAAAACTTATGAGGCATCAAAAGATAATATTCAAACGAGCATAAACGAAGTTGTATACAGCGTAAAAGAAGCGTATTATAACCTGCTTTTTTCAATTCAACAGGAGCATGTTTATGACTCTACAGTGAAAGCCTATGAAACACACCTTGCACAGGCTCAGGCTTTTTACAACATCGGAACAAGACCCAAAATTGATGTTATAACGGCGGAATACAATTTGGGTAATGCAAAACTCAATTACATTAAGGCAAAGAATACTATTGATATGGCATACGCTCAATTGAATAACGCAATGGGCTTGCCAGAGTATGCAAATTATGATGTAAATGACCAGTTTGACAGCAAGGCATATTCTCTGAGTTTTGATGATGCAATCCAAAAAGCTTATGAAACACGACCTGAGTATCTTGCTGCGAAGAAAAAAGCTGATGCATCAAAACTTTTGATAAGGTCTTCAAAAAGAGCATTTGCTCCTGATATTAATGCTTTTGGCAGCTACACATCAGGCGGTAAATCAGCAGCTGATGACTATGGTTATCAATTTGGTGCACAGCTGCAGTATACAACAACGAACTTGTACTTGTTGAAAAAGCAGGTTGAAGAGGCTCGTGCTACCTACAAAAAAGATGCCGCTGACCTCGAAAAAACAAGACAAAATGTGTATTTAGAAGTTAAACAGGCTTATATTCAGCTCAATAACGCAAAAGAATCAGTTCCTGTTGCAAGATTATCTATGCAGAACGCAGAAGAACAGTATAATCTTGCAAGCGGCAGATATAAAGTTGGTTTGGGAGATGTAATCGAATTGAAAGATGCAGAAACGACTTATCGTAATGCCCAGCTTGACTATTACAACTCTTTATTGAACTACAATATTGCTGCTGCTAATCTTGAAAGAGTAGTGGGTGTTCCGCTTCAAACAGTTGCACAATCTACACAGAATCTCTAGGGTTGTATAATACCAGAAAAAGTATTGATTTTATTTTTTTTAATATTATACTAATCAGGTAGCAAATAATTTTTTGTTTTGTTTTATAACAAGTGTGAACAGGAAATTCTATGAAAATTCAACAACAAAACTATATTAACTTAAGCTGGTGGTGGCTGTATCAGGATACAGGCACGTTTTGTTGGCGTTAAATATTTTTTAAAGTTATCAAAGTGACCTGTATTTATTATGCAGGTCACTTTTTTTAGAAGATATTTAACAGGGAAATGAACACATATGAAAACAAATAATATAACTTTTGGAACAAATCCTCAAAAACTTATAAACACTCTGCCGGGTGCACTGAAACCTGTAGCAAAACTTATGGCAAGTCAAGAGGGAGCCAATGCTTTATCAAACATCAGATTTGTACAGGATACTGTTACAAACTGGGCACCGAAAGCTATATTCTCACGCAGCAAAGCTGACTTTGCCGAAACTTCTTTTCTTGAATTTGCCGAGAGTTTTCTTGTTTATTACTGCCCGAAGATTTTAGGGGAGAATGTTTTCAGGAAAGCTTACTCAAAAAATCTCGGACAATCTTTAGGAGAGAAAGTTTCAAAACCTCTTGCCGAACTGAAGAAAGATAAGACTCTTCTTCAAAACGGCGGGCTGAAAAAACTGGCACCGGTTAAAGCCGCAATTTCATTGAGCTGCATGGCTATTCCTTTGACGGAGTTTTCTTTGAATTACATCAAAAATCTTTTTACGCTGAAAGTATTCAAACAGGCAGACTTTGACAATATTGCAAACCTGAACAAGAATGGCAAAACGGAAAAAGACGAAACAAAAACAAAAGTTAAAAAAAGTGCAATCAGAAATATTGCAACGGCTGCAGCATTGTTTGGAGGATGTCTTGGAGCTTCTATGCTTCTGGTGAAAAAGGGTCAGAGTTCGAAAGCTTTGCAATCATTTAGTGATGCACTGCTCGATCCCGGAAATAAGCTCTTTCCAAATAACAAGAAGCATGCAGATTTTGTGAATAAATATTTCAGTATAGATTTTGCTGATAACAACGGCAAACTTGCATTGAGCAGAGGGCAGCTGACGTCATGTGTTGTTATAGGCGGGGCAGGTTATTTTGGAGCGTCAAAAGACAGAGGAAAACAAAATTTCCTTGAAACTCTTTTCAGATATCCACTTGTAGGCTTCTATGTAATCACGGGCAGCGAGCTGTTTGAAAAAGGCTTCAAAAAAATTCTGAAAAACAAAGACTCATACAAGAATATAATTAAACCAAATCTTGATGTTCCAAAGTTTTCAGAACTTCCTCAAATAGCTGAAAAACTTGCCAAACAAAATAAATCAAGTGTTGAAGGTGAATTTGCAAAACTGACAAAACAAAAAGCTATTATCTCAGGTGTTCCGTTCCTCTTTAGTCTTGGATTTATGGGGCTGTTTGTTGCGGGTATTTCACGTGTGTTCACGCAGTACAGATATGACCATGACCACAAGAATGACCCTGATAATATAACCGTTAAAACTTTCATAAACCCTTATTCTCCGAAAAATATGGATGATTTCAAAAGAAGGGTGGCAACAAAACAGTATTTGAACTTTGCCAAGAAAGCCTAAACTCATTTTTCAATCGATAAAAATACAATCGGCTGCTTATAGAAAGACAGGCGGGCTTAATATTTTATAACCAAAATTTTCCTAAGTTCTTAGATATTATTCTTATTTATGGTAAAAAATAAGTAAGAGATAAACCAGAGGCAAAAGATGAAAACGATGACAAGAAATATAGAAAAGCTTAGAAACATAGCAATAATCGCCCATGTTGACCATGGCAAAACAACGTTGGTTGACTGCATGCTCAAACAAAGCGGAGCATTCAGAGAAAATCAGCATGTGCAGGAAAGAGTTCTTGACTCAAATGATTTGGAAAAAGAAAGAGGAATAACAATCCTTGCAAAGAATATATCTATTGATTACAAGGGATATACAATAAATGTAGTTGATACTCCCGGGCACGCAGATTTTGGCGGTGAAGTCGAACGTGTTCTCGGTATGGTCGATGGGGCATTGCTTATTGTTGATGCAGCAGAAGGTCCTATGCCGCAGACAAGATTTGTTTTATCAAAAGCGCTTGAACTCGGTTTGAGAATAATTGTTGTTATTAATAAAATAGACAAAAAAGGTGCAGATCCTGATAGAGCGCTTGATAAAGTCTTTGATTTGTTCACCGAGCTTACTGATAACGAAGAACTGATAGATTTTCCTATAGTTTATGCAAGCAGTCTGATGGGATTTGCAAAGAACGAACTTGATGATGACAGCACAACAATAGAGCCTCTTATGGAGTGTATTGTCAAAAACATAAAACCTCCGAAAGGCGATGTTAACGCAAACCTTCAGTTCCATGTCACTACTCTTGATTATAATGAGTATGTCGGAAGAATAGCTATCGGAAGAATAATCAACGGTTGTATAAAATCACAGGAACAGGTGTCTTTGATTAAGGCTGATGGTAGCATCACAAGAGGCAAAGTCGTAAAACTCTTCGGTTTTAAGGACCTCGGACGTGTTGAAATACAGGAAGCTTTTGCCGGAGATATTGTTGGAATTGCTGGTTTTGCAGATATCCAAATAGGGGAGACAATCTCTTCTCTCTCAAATCCCGAGGCACTTCCTCTGATAAAAATAGATGAGCCTACTTTGCAGATGAATTTTTCAGTTAATGACAGCCCATTTGCCGGTCAGGAAGGTAAATTCGTCACATCAAGACAGTTGAGAAAAAGACTCTATGACGAACTCGAAAAAAATGTAAGCTTGAGAGTCGAAGATACAGACAGTACTGATGTTTTCAGAGTAAGCGGAAGAGGCGAACTGCACTTGGGCATTCTTATCGAAACAATGAGAAGAGAAGGGTATGAATTTCAGGTTTCAAAACCCGAGGTTATATTCAAAGAAGAAAACGGAGAAACTCTTGAACCCTATGAAAATCTGATTGTTGATGTTCCTGATAATTTTGCAGGTTCAACAATTGAAAGACTTGCCTCAAGAAAAGCACAGATGACAGATATGCACTCAAACGGCATAAGAACACATCTGAAATTCAACATTCCTGCAAGAGGGCTGATAGGATTCAGAAATGAGTTCATTAGAATGACAAAAGGAGAGGGCATCATGTATCACACCTTTAATAAATATGATGTCTATGCGGGAGATATTCCTCGTCAAAGAAGCGGCTCACTCATTGCTCATGAAGAAGGTGAAGCAATTCCTTATGCACTTCACCAGTTTGAGGACAGGGGAGTTTTCTTTGTAACTCCCAAAACAAAAGTCTATAAAGGGATGATTGTCGGCGAAGGTAATCGTCAGCAGGATATAGCAGTCAATGTTTGCAAAACAAAAAAACTTACAAACATGAGAAGTGCTACGGCCGATGTTATGGTTACTCTGCAGGCTCCGAGAATTATGTCACTCGAAGAATGTCTCGAATATATTTCTGATGATGAGCTTGTTGAAGTTACCCCCCAGAATGTAAGAATGAGAAAAGCCGATTTGACAAGAACGAGGTTTAACTAACAATGATAGAAAAAGACAGTGTTGTTGAAAATTTTACTCTTCCGGGAATTGATGAAAACGGTGTTGAAAAGGAATTTTCGCTCTACGACTTCAAGGGAAAAGATATTGTTTTGTATTTCTATCCGAAAGATAATACCTCGGGCTGCACTCAGGAAGCTTGTGACTTCAGGGATAATATGAACCGTCTTACATCAAAAGCGGTCGTCATCGGCGTAAGCCCTGACAGCGTTGCCAGCCACAAAAAATTCAGAGAAAAACAATCGCTCAACTTCATTCTTTTATCTGACAGCGAGCATAAAGTGTCTGAGATTTTCGGCGCCTGGGGCGAAAAGAGCATGTACGGGCGTAAATATTTCGGGATTATCCGCTCAACATTCCTCATTGACAAAGATATGAAAGTGAAAGCTTTCTGGAGAAAGGTCAAAGTCAAAGGGCATGTTGACGAAGTGTTGAATGCGATTGATTAGAACTCTGTTACGGTAACATTTTTGTTCTGCTCTTTGAGTTTTTCAATCAGCTTATTGATTATGGCATTTTTCTCATCAGAGCTGTATTTGCCGTTGTTATAATTTGATGCTTTCCCGAGAAAGAAGTTTATATCATCGGCTTTTTTGAGCATAAAAATTATTTCTTCGACAGGATTGTCAGGTTCTCTTTTTACGAGTTTGATTTCTTTTATGTTATTTTGCGATGGTGTTTTGAATCCGTAGATTTTGTTTATGTCATGCAGTGATTTGATATATTCATACTGAAAATCAAACTCATGCGTAAAATCAAACCACTTTACGACTTTTTCGAGGGTGAGAACTCCTTCGCTTACCAAATCAAAACCGTCAAGATGGGATTTTGCAGGTATATCGTTCACAAACTGATTTTGATCGACTGTGAGTTTTTTGTTTAGAACTCTTGCGAAAACTTTTGCCGTTGTTCCCCCGCAGAGAATTTTTTGTCCGTCGCATGCGCAGAAAGATTCTACATATTTCTTATCATCACTTTCGCTTTTGGGAGGTCCTATAGCTATATTCAGCTGAACTCTGTCACGGGGATTTATGACAAGGATTGTGATATCATCAGAAAGAGAACCGTTTTCTATATATTTTGCATAGTGAATAAGACTATGGGAAATGTTTTCGCTTGATGGATGTATCTGGAGCGACTGTTCCAAAAACAGTGCAACTCTATCCCATCCCCAGCCGTCTTTCAATAATTTTCCTCTTCCTGCCTGAACCAAACCATCACTTGCAAGGACAAGAAAGTCATCTTTTTCTATGCGAAAATCACTGATAAAAATATCTTCTCCTTCGCAGACTATTTTCTTTCTTTCATACTCTTTCAACTTTAGATGATTGAAATAAAACACAAGCGGGTTGTCATATTCAATAATCCTAACTCTCAGGTCATTGAAAATTTGTATGACCGTAAAAGTCGAGTAAGCTATTTTCCTCTCCCGGCATGTAGGAAGAATATTCTTCAGAACTTTGACGCTCTGCTCAAGAGGCATGTTATTCATCAAAAATTTTGAGAGAATAATCTTTGTATAAGTCGAAGAAATATTCGCCTTCACCCCGCTGCCTAAACCGTCAGAGAGGACAAATATCTTGCTGTTTTCGTCTTCAAACACTTCTATGCTGTCGCCGCATAGAATTTTTCCCTGTTTATTAAACTGTTGTATCGAATAATCTATAATCATTGTTTTATCAGATTTATCAGTTTACCTAACAACATCTCCGTTTCAGCTGTTGATTCACCAAGGAGTACAGCTACATCATGAGTTACTTTCATCTGCTTATCCAAAACGGCCTGCGCTTTTTCGAGTGTTTCCATCTTAACTTTTTCAAGCGCCTGTTTGTGGACATCAGCTTCCGTAATATCAACCAGAAACACAATCGTTATTCCAAGGTCTTTTATAGAGAAGATTATTTTCTTTACCTTTTTATTGTTGAATGCTCTTATTGCTTCGTAGACATGCTTTTTGTTTTTCAAAACATTCTGGAATGGTTCCAAATCATCAAACAATACTGATATATTCTGATTAATAAGCTCATCGGCTTTTTTATCAGCCATCTCAAGAAGCGCATCATTCACGCCCGTTATTTTCAGATTGTCATCAAGAATAATTACTCCGTTTGGATTTGACTCAAGCAAAATTCTCGAAAATTTTTCAGCACGATTTTTCATATAAGGAATGCACATCTCTTTCTCAGCTTTCCCCTGTATGACAGCAATCGCTTTATCCCGGCAAGACTTATAACCGCAGGCTCCGCAGTTAATTTCATCCTCTTTTGTGTATTTTTCCATTGAACGCAGAGTTGCTCTGATTTGTTCCTCAGTCGGCACAATCTCTTCTTCGTAATGATTGGCAAATCTTCTGTTAAGAGGATATTTGTTTATGTTGAGGATTTTTTGGTCTTTTTTCTCAAACATATTTATTTCTTTGTTGAATTTTTCCTCTATCTCAAAATAATTTGCATCACAATAACTGGATGGTTTGAGAGGCCCGTTTATGCAACCGTTTTTGCAGGCTAACATCTCAATCATTTTGTATTGAACATTTGATTTGCCTCTCAGGTACTTGAGAAATTCCATAATTTCTTCTAATCCGCTCAGAGAAATCATCTCATCTTTTGATAACTCTTTATCGGCACCGCACAGAGTCAGAAGAGAACCCTCAAGAGGATATGTCGATGTTTCGTAGATATAATCGTCATTGAAAAATTCCGGAGTAACTTTGTCAAAAGAAAAGTTCTCATCATTCATCCACTCTTCTAGCTCGTTGAACGACAGAGCATACTCTATTCCGTTTTCCTCCGCTTCATTCTTTTTTGCAAGGCATGGGCCTATGAACACTACTTTTGAGTCAGGATAGTTTTCTTTTATTTCTTTTGCATGCAGCACCATAGGGCTATCAACCGGAGCGAGCAGGTTTATCAAGTCAGGATAGAAATTTTCTATCAGCTTCACTATAACCGGGCATGCCGTTGAAATAACAGGCAGTTTGGTAATCTTCATGTATTCATAGTGTTTTATTGCATTTATTTTTGCAAATTGAGAGGTCTGCTCTACCCTGAAAATTCCTTGAGATTTGAGAAATGATAAAATACAGCCTGTTTTGTCAAAATCATAATAAGCATAAAAAGATGGAGCGATGCTTGCTATAACTTTTTCTCCGTTTTTTAAAGCTTCTTTCAGCTCAGGGAGAGAGGTTTTTACTTTTTTTGCCTTCTGCGGGCAGACATTGACGCATGTTCCATCAAGAATACACTTGTCAAAATCAATGCAGACTCTGTTGTCTGAATAACTGATTGCATTGACAGGACAGTGTTTTATACATTTATAACAATCCTTGCAGTTGGATTTTATAATTTCTATTATTCCCATTTTTATACCTTTAATCCATTACCTAAAATCGTGATATTTTTCACACTTATATAACTAAAATTATAACATCTGTGCTGTTTCTGTCAACGTTTATTCGGCCTATATTATTTTGCAAAGTCAGGGCAGTGACTTAGTTTAGATGAAGTATTTTTGTAAATAATTGTTAAAGATACACTTGAAAAATTTTTATCATTTGCTATATTATGAATAGTGAAATAAATCACAATTATTTTGCGTTATACTACACGATGTTAGAAATAAAGGACATTGAAACATGATTACAGAAAAATTACCTGAAGAAACAACTTGTCCGGCAAATGTTGAAGTAAAGACAGAAGAAGATTTGCACTTTGCTATTGATAAAGCTGCAAAAGCTCAAAAAATTTACGCAACATTCAACCAGGAACAAGTAGACAAAATTTTCAAAGCAGCTGCTACAGCAGCAGACAAAATGAGAATTCCTCTTGCAAGAATGGCTGTTGAAGAAACAGGCATGGGGGTTATGGAAGATAAGATTATCAAAAACCACTTTGCATCGGAATACATCTACAACAAATACAAAAACTACAAAACATGCGATATCATCAGCGAAGATAAAGCGAACGGTATCAAGATGGTAGCTGAACCTATCGGTGTAATAGCTGCTGTTATCCCGACTACAAACCCGACTTCTACAGCTATTTTCAAATCTTTAATCGCATTAAAAACAAGAAACGCTCTTGTTTTCTCTCCTCACCCGAGAGCTAAAAAATGCACAATTGCAGCTGCAAAAGTCGTTTTGGATGCTGCCGTAAAAGCCGGCGCTCCTGAAGGTTTAATCAGCTGGATAGATGAGCCATCTGTTGCATTATCAAATGCATTGATGAAACACCCTGATATAGATATGATTCTTGCTACAGGCGGCCCCGGCATGGTTACTGCTGCTTATTCTTCAGGGAAACCTGCATTGGGTGTAGGTCCCGGTAATACTCCTGCTGTAATCGATGAAACTGCAGATATCAAAATGGCTGTTTCTTCAATTCTTTTGAGTAAAACTTTTGATAACGGTATGATTTGTGCTTCTGAACAATCAGTTATTGTTGTTGATGAAGTATATGAAGAAGTTAAAAAAGAATTTGAATACAGAGGTGCTTATATCCTCAATCCTGAAGAAAGAGAAAAAGTAGGCAAAACTGTTATTCAAAACGGAAGAGTAAACGCAGCAATCGTAGGTCAGCCTGCTTCCAAAATTGCAGAAGTTGCAGGGATTACTGTTCCTGAAGAAACAAAAGTTCTTATCGGTGAAGTTACTGATGTTTGCGAAGAAGAACCGTTTGCACATGAAAAACTCTCACCTGTTCTTGCTATGTACCGTGCATCAAACTTTGAAGCTGCTGTTCAAACAGCTTATGAACTGGTTGACTTTGGCGGAGCAGGTCATACATCTGTTCTTTACACTGATGAAAGAAAAACTGACAGAATTGACTACTTCGGAAGAAGATTACATACTTGCAGAATCTTGATTAATACTCCATCATCACAAGGTGGTATCGGTGATTTGTACAACTTCAGAGTAAATCCGTCACTTACACTCGGATGCGGCTCTTGGGGCGGTAACGCTACCAGCGAAAACGTTGGAGTCCACCACTTATTAAACATCAAAACAGTAGCTGAAAGGAGAGAAAACATGCTCTGGTATAAGGTTCCTGCAAAAATTTACTTCAAGAGAGGCGCACTTGATTTGGCTCTCAGAGAATTGAAAGGAAAGAAAAGAGCATTTATCGTAACAGACAGATTCCTCTTCAATTCAGGAATGACTCAAGGTATTACAAACGTATTGGATGATATCGGTGTTGATTATCAAATCTTCTTTGATGTAAAACCAGATCCGACATTGTCAACAATCAATGATGCAATGATGATGGTTAAAGCTTATGAACCTGATGTGTTCATTGCTCTTGGCGGCGGTTCTTCTATGGACGCAGCTAAAATTCTCTGGTTGATGTACGAACAACCTGATACGGTATTTGAAGATATCGCTATGAGATTTATGGATATCAGAAAGAGAATTTGCCAGATACCTGATCTCGGTAAAAAAGCTGAAATGGTATGTATACCTACAACTTCAGGTACCGGTTCAGAAGTTACACCGTTCTCAATCATCACTGATGATGAAACACATGTTAAGTATGCAATTGCTGACTATGCATTGACTCCGAACGTAGCTATCGTTGACCCGAACCTGGTAGACTCTATGCCTAAAGGTTTGACTGCTGTTTCCGGATATGACGCTATCGTACACGCTCTTGAAGCTTATGTATCAGTAATGGGCACTAACTTTACAAACAGCAATTCATTAGAAGCGCTCAAGTTGTTGTTCAGATATCTGCGTCGTTCTTATAACGAAGGTAAGAATGATCCGGTTGCAAGAGAAAAAGTCCACTATGCAGCAACAATCGCAGGTATGGCTTTTGCAAACGCATTCCTTGGTATGTGCCACTCAATGGCTCACAAGTTGGGCGCTATGTTCCACGTACCGCATGGTCTTGCTAACGCATTGTTAATCAACCAGGTTATCAAATTCAACGCAACTGATAAACCGGCTAAACAAACAGCATTCCCGCAATACAAATTCCCGAATGCAAAAATGAAATACGGTCAGATTGCTGATGAATTGGGCTTGGGCGGTAAGAATGACGATGAAAAAGTTCAACTTCTTCAAGAAGCTCTGATACAGATGAAAAAAGACCTCGGTCTTCCGATGTCAATCAGAGAATACGGTATTGACGAAGCAGAGTTTATGTCAAAACTCGATGAAATGGTTGAACTTGCATTTGATGACCAGTGCACGGGAGCAAACCCGAGATATCCGTTATTTAAGGAAATCAAACAAATGTATATTGATGCTTATAACGGTGTCATCTAAGTTATTTTTACACATAATTTGTTTTACCGGCCTCTTGATTTCAAGAGGCTTTTTTTTATTGTTTTCTGTTATTTTGGGAATGAAAGACCTGCTTGCCGCTCAGAGTGAGTGAATACAAAGAAATCCTTAGCTACACTTAAGATGACAACATAACCGTTATAGCCGTAAGAATTTCCTCGTTCGAAGACTCTTAATCTGGCGTTCAGAGTTTATTAATCTTCATGAGTACTTTTTCGAAAACAGAAACAGCCTCATCAACATCAGCTTTTGATATAATAAGAGGAGGAACGAATCTTATGACATTGTGTCCTGCGCCTATTAACAGCAAACCGTTTTTCTGGCATTCGGGTAATCTTCAACCATTAACCTGTGCCCCTCGCCAGTTCCTATATGTTCAAGAGAAAATTCATTAAAACTGTGTGGCGTTCCGTGATATGCTGATTGATTATAAACTACTCTATTATCAGATCCTCCCCTGTCGGATCGTGAAACCAGTTCATTTCCCCTGATATTTTCTTCTTGCTGAAGTCCATATCCTCTGTCGTTAAGTCTTTCAATGACTTCTTCTGTTGTGATTGGTTGCGGTTTTTCGCCGTATTTGACGTCTGTTGAGATTGCTTCATAACTTGCAAATATACCTTTCTTTTCCATTATAACATAATTCTGTACAGGTCTATATCCCTACTTCATTAGTGATATATTCAATAGGTACAAGCCTTCCGGTTTTTCTATATCTGTTTACAGCTCTTTCTATTGTTTTTTCAATAGGCAAATCAACAAGCCTTAAATGCACATCATAGCCGGCAGCTTTTGACATATCGTATTTAGACATAATATACTCTTCAACTTGTGCTTCAGAGTGATGTGATGAAATATTATTTATTAATCTTCATAAGTACTTTTTCAAAAACAGAAACAGCCTCATCAACATCAGCTTTTGATATAACAAGAGGAGGAACGAATCTTATGACATTGTGTCCTGCGCCTATTAACAGCAAACCGTTTTTCTGGCATTCGGATATTATCTCAGAAGGAGAAATGCTGCATTCAACTCCGAGCATAAGCCCCAAACCTCTTACATCCTGAATGATATCAGGGTATTTTATCTTCAGCACTTTTAGCTCGGCTTTCAGATAATCTCCAACCTGACGTACATTTTGAAGAAGTTTTTGATTAATAATTTCATCCAGTACGACTTTTGCTCCGCTCATAGCGATAGGATTACCGCCGAAGGTCGAAGCATGGTCCCCCGGTGAGAAATATTTAGCTGCTTTTTCTTTTGCCATCATTGCTCCAACCGGAATACCGTTTGCAAGTCCTTTTGCAAGACAGATGATATCAGGTTCAACATTATAATTCTCGTAAGCAAATAATTTCCCTGTTCTGCCGATTCCTGTCTGTACTTCGTCAAAAACAAGCAGGATATCATTTTCATCGCACAAGGTTCTTACCTGTTCAAGAAATTCTTTATCAGCAGGAATTACACCTCCTTCACCCTGTATAACTTCCATTAAAATGGCGCAGGTGTTTTCGTTTATCAACGCTTTTATTGACTCGAGGTTGTTATACTCTCCATAAAAAATGTTTGGAAGAAGGGGATCAAGCCCTTTTTGATATTTCTCCTGTCCTGTTGCTGTTATTGCTCCGAGAGTTCTCCCATGGAAAGAGTTTTTCATGGTGATTATTTCATTACACCCTTCTTTTTTTGAATTACCGAATTTTCTGCATAATTTCAATGCCGCCTCAATTGACTCAGCTCCGCTGTTGCAGAAAAATACTTTATCAAAACAACTGTTTTCAACAAGAATCTCTGCAACATCAGTTTGAGGTTTATTGTAATAAATATTTGAGCAGTGGTTGAATAACTCGAGCTGAGAGCTTACAGCCTCAATAAATTTTTTGTTCCCGTATCCGAGGCAGTTGACTGCTATACCTGCTACAAAATCGAGAAATTTATTTCCGTCTTCATCAAAAAGATAGACTCCTTCTCCTTTTTCAATGACAAGAGGGAGGCGTTTGTAAGTGTTCATAATATATTTATCTGACAATTCCTTAGTGGACGAGAGCAACTTGTTCATCTTCAGCCTCCTCAATTACTGTACCTATGCCGTCTTTTGTATAAATTTCCAAAAGAATAGAATGTTCTATTTTTCCGTTGATTATGTGAACTGAATTAACACCTGACTTGATTGCCTTTGAGCAGCACTCAACTTTTGGAATCATTCCTCCCGTAATTGTTCCGTTGTTAATCATATTTTCTATTTCAAGAGGGGTTAAACGTGATATTAAAGAATCAGGATTATCTGCGTTCATTCTTACGCCTTCTATGTCCGTCAGGAACACAAGTTTTGTTGCTTTGAGTGCAATTGCAATCTCTACAGCGGCATAATCAGCGTTGATGTTATAAGTGTTTGCCTCGTTATCAGCTCCGACAGGAGATATAACCGGAACAAAATCGCTTTTGATAAGAGTATCAAGTACTTCAGTATTTATTTTTTTTATGTCACCGACAAAGCCTATATCAGCTCCATCAGGCATTTTTTTCTCCGCTTCAATCAACATTCCGTCTTTTCCTGAGATGCCTACTGCTTTTGTTTTATGACGCTGGAATTCTGCGACAATTGATTTGTTAATTTTTCCTGACAGAACAGACTCAACAACCTGCATTGTCTTTTCATCGGTAACTCTGAGTCCGTTGAAAAATTTTGGTTCAATACCCTCTAATGCAAGTGCTTTGTTTATCTCAGGACCGCCGCCGTGAATAATGACAGGGTTGATACCGACCATTTTCATGAAAGCAATATCACCTATTACGGAGTGTTTTATTTCTTCATCGGTCATAGCGCTGCCGCCGTATTTGATGACGACGGTTTTCCCGTGAAACTTGCTGATATATGGCATTGCCTCAATCAATATTCCTGCTTTTTTTATGTATTCCTGCATTGTTTATTTCCTTCTAAGTTCTGTATTCTGCATTGATTTTGACATAATCAAAGCTCAAATCGCATCCCCATCCGGTAATTGACTCCATCCCACGGTTCATATCAATCAGAATTTTTACCTCTTCCTGTTTTAGAATTTTGAAGGCGAAGTCTTCATCAAACTCAACAGGCAGACCGTTTTCGAATAACTTTATTTCGCCTTTATCGTTTTTGAAGGAGATTTTTACCTGATTCGGATCAAAATCAATTCCTGATGCCCCCATAGCTGACAGGACTCTGCCCCAGTTTGCATCATTCCCGAAAAATGCTGTTTTGACGAGGTTTGAGTTCAAGATTGCTTTGCATAAGACTCTTGCTTCTTCTTTGTTTTTTGCATTGAAAATCTGGCATTCCAAAAACTTTGTAGCACCTTCGCCGTCTTTGACTATTTGTTTTGCAAGGTATTTTGTTATGTAGTCGAGGGCTGTTTTGAATTTTTCATAGTCTTCATCTTCTTTATCAACAACGGGGTTCTCAGCTAGGCCGTTTGCAAGAATTACAGCCATATCATTCGTGCTTGTTTCTCCATCGACAGTAATCATATTGAACGAATCATTGATGTTTTCTTTAAATGCTTTATCCAAAAGCTCTTGGGATATGTTGATATCTGTAGTAATAAAACCAAGCATAGTAGCCATATTCGGATGAATCATCCCCGAACCTTTTGCAATTCCGGCAAGTTTTACTTTTTTACCTTTTATCTCTATTTCTACGGCAATTTCTTTTCTGAAAGTATCTGTTGTCATGATTGCTTTTGCGCATCTTTTTGCTGATTTTTCATCAGCCCCGAGAGTTTTTGAAGTTTCTTTTATTCCCGGGATAATCTTATCCATCGGGAGATAAACCCCTATGACTCCTGTTGAAGTTACAAGTACGGACTCTTTTTTGATATGCAGGCATTCAGAAAGAGTTTCAGCCATAGCAAGTGCATCCTGATAACCTCTATCTCCTGTGCAGGCATTTGCGTTACCGCTGTTGATTACTATTGCCTGAATTTTTTGTTTTTCTTTGACAAGTTTTTCACACCACCATAGCGGGGGAGCTTTCACAAGATTCTTTGTGAAAACAGCCGAGCATAATGCAGGTTTTTCGCTGTAGATGATTGCCAGATCTTTTTTTACTTTTTTTACTCCCACATGTTCTCCTGTTGCCAGAAAACCTTTTGGAGCAGTAATTCCGCCTTCTATAATATTCATTTTATCTCCTTCTTATACAGGGAATATCCCCGGTGTTGTCAGCGATGTTTTTTCATCAAGACCGAATATAATATTCATATTTTGGACAGCTTGTCCTGCTGCACCTTTCATAAGGTTATCAATTGCACCAATAACAACGACATTTCCGCTTCGTTCATCTACAGACAGTCCTATATCAACAAAGTTTGAGCCTTTTACCCATTTTGTCTCGGGGAATACGCCTTCTTTTGTAAGTCTGATGAAATATTCATTTCCGTAATATTTTTCATAGACAGCTTTCAACTCTTTGTAACTGATATGTTTTTTCAATTTTGCATAACATGTTGCAAGAATCCCTCTGTTCATTGGGATTAGATGAGGAGTGAAGGATAATAGAATATCTTTTCCTGCAACTTTTGAGAGTTCTTGCTCAATCTCAGGAGTATGTCTGTGAGATGTCACTTTATAAGCCTTTATTGATTCATTCACCTCGCAGTAGAGGTTGCTCAGGCTGACACCCCGTCCTGCACCGGTTACTCCTGATTTTGCATCTATGATAATTGAATCTTCTTTGATTAAATCTTCTTTCAACAAAGGGACAAGACTCAAAATCGAGCAAGTTGTATAACACCCCGGGTTTGCGATGAGAGAAGAGTTTTTAATTTCTTCTCTATTCAGCTCGCATAAACCATAGACAGCTTTTGAGAGGAGTTCTCTGCTTTTATGCTCTGTTGCGTACCACTTTTCATAAACTTCTATATCTTTGAGTCTGAAATCAGCGCCCATATCTATAACCTTACATTTTGAGAGTATGGTTTCATTTATCTTACCTGAGGCAATTCCATGAGGCAGTGCGAGGAACATAACATCAGCTTCATCAGATATTTTTTCAAGATTATCTTCGCTGCATGAGAGGTTAGTTATATGTTTGAAGTTCTCATATACATCAGTGTATTTTTTACCGAGATAGCTCACTGATGTTATATGACTGATTTCAACATCAGGGTGTGAGGACAGGAGTCTGAACAACTCTTCTCCGACATAGCCTGTTGCGCCGATTATTGCTGCTTTAATTTTGCTCATTGTTTTTTATCCACTTTTCATTCATTTCAATAACTTTTTTCATGGTATCAGGTGCCGGGCCGCCTGTCACTTTTCTTGATAATACCGATTTTTGAGGAGATATCTCTTCAAAAATGTCATCTTCGAAAAGAATGCTTTTTTGTTTATACTCATCAATAGTCAGCTCATTAAGAGTTTTGTTCTGCTGAATTGCATAGGCAACAAGCGCTCCTGCACATTCGTGGGCATCTCTGAATGGAACACCTTTTTTGACAAGATAATCAGCGACATCAGTTGCATTCAAAAATCCTTCTTTCACGGCTGAGAGCATCTTATCTTTGTTAATCCTCATTGTTTTTAGCATAGGAGGAAGTATCGAGAGACAGAGTTTCACAGTTTCTACTGCGTCAAAGAGGGGTTCTTTATCTTCCTGCATATCTTTGTTATAAGCAAGAGGCAGCGCCTTCATAGTTGTGAGAAGAGAAACAAGACTTCCGTAGACTCTGCCTGTTTTACCCCTTATTAACTCGGGGATATCTGGATTTTTCTTCTGGGGCATAAGGCTGCTTCCCGTTGAAAATCCGTCGTCAAGCTCTATAAATTTAAATTCAAAGCTTGACCACAGCACAAGCTCCTCTGAAAATCTGCTCAGGTGAGTCATAATCAGTGATAAATCACTAAGAGTTTCGATGATAAAATCTCTGTCAGAAACTCCATCGAGGCTGTTTAGAGAAACATCATCAAACCCGAGATATTGCGCTGTTTTGTATCTGTCAATGTTATGAGGAGTTGTCGCAAGCGCTCCTGAACCGAGAGGCAGGATGTTTATTCTTTTGTATGAGTCAGAGAGCCTTTCGAAATCTCTTTTGAACATCTCGATATAAGCACCAAGATGATGGGCAAATGTGATGGGCTGTGCTCTTTGAAGATGCGTATACCCAGGCATAATTGTTTCCGTATGCTGTTTTGAGATATCAAGAAGAGTTTTGAGCAGTTCAAGCAAAAGTGACTGAATTGCTTTGGTTTCTTCTTTCAAATACATCCTCACATCAAGAGCAACCTGATCATTTCTGCTTCTTGCCGTATGGACTTTTTTCCCGATATCTCCGACTTTTTCAATGAGGAGTTTTTCGACATTTGTATGGATATCTTCAAATGCCGTGTCAAAGACAATTTTCCCTTCTTCATAGTCAAGGAGTATTTCATTCAGTGCATTGACAAGAAGCAGTGCTTCATCTTCATCGAGAATTTTCTGGTCTTTCAACATCAAAACATGAGCAACACTGCCCTGTATGTCATATTTACAAAGTTTTTTATCGAAGCTCAAAGATGAGTTGAAGTCGTTGACTGACTCATCCAATTTTTTTGAGAACCTAGACCCCCAGAGTTGCTGCATCTTTTTGTTCCTTATTCAGTTCATTTTTCTTCTTCATCAATGCATTAACCTTCAGCGGCAGACCAAACAGGTTGATAAAACCTTCAGCATCTTTATGGCTGTATAAATCACCTGTAGTGAAACTTGCGAGGCTTTCATTATACAAAGAATATGGTGATTTTGCACCTGCCGGTATAATATTACCTTTGTAGAGTTTGAGTTTTACCGTTCCAGTGACTGTCTTTTGTGTTTCATCAACAAATGCAGAGAGAGCTTCTCTCAGAGGAGTAAACCATTCTCCGCTGTAAGTGAGTTCTGCGAACTTGTTTGCAACGATTTGTTTGAAAGATTGAGTCTGTTTATCAAGGCAGAGGTATTCAAGCTCTTTATGCGCAGCATAAAGAATAGTCCCTCCGGGCGTTTCATATACCCCTCTTGATTTCATTCCGACAACTCTGTTTTCTACGAGGTCTATTGTTCCTATTGCATTTTTTCCGCCTATCTCATTGAGTTTTTTGACAATTGAGGCAGGACTCATTGTTTCGCCGTTTACTTTAACTGGAATTCCTTCCTCAAAATCAATTACGACATATTCAGGGGTATCAGGTGCTTTTTCTGGTGTGACAGAAAGATGCAGAAGTTTGTCATAATTCGGCTCGTTAGCGGGGTCTTCAAGTTCCAATCCCTCATGGCTCAGGTGCCAGAGATTTTTATCTCTTGAGTAAGTATCATCTTTTTTCATAGGAACAGGAATGCCTCTTTTTTCAAGATATTCAATCTCATCTTCTCTTGATTTGATATCCCATATTCTCCATGGGGCAATTATCTCAAGTTCAGGGGCAAGAGCTTTGATGCCGAGTTCAAATCTTACCTGATCGTTGCCTTTCCCTGTTGCCCCGTGGCAGATAGCTGAAGCGCCCTCTTGAATTGCTATTTCGACAAGTTTTTTTGCAATCAGCGGTCTTGCGATTGATGTTCCGAGGAGATATTTCCCTTCATATACCGCATCAGCTTTCAGTGTCGGATAAACATAATCTTCTACAAACTCTTCTTCGCAGTTAATCAAATAATACTTGCAAGCACCTGTATCAAGCGCTTTTTGTTCTAATCCGTCAGTTTCCGTTCCCTGTCCTACATCTATGCAGGCAGCCACTACATCATAATCATAATTCTCTTTCAGCCATGGAATAATAACTGTTGTATCCAAACCTCCTGAGTAAGCCAAAATAACTTTTTTCTTCATCTCTTTTCTCCTTTTATTTTGAAATTTTCTACATTATAGATGCCATAATTGCCATTTGTGCATGCATTCTGTTTTCTGCCTGCTCAAAAATTGATGCTGCATGCAGCTCAAAGGCTTCTTCTGTAATTTCCTCTCCCTTATGCGCCGGCAGACAGTGGAGGACAATGTGGTTTTTATCTGCCAGTTTCAGCAGATTGGTGTTTATCTGATAGTTTTTGAATATTTCTTTTCTTTTTTCCGCCTCAGCTTCCTGACCCATGCTTGTCCACACATCAGTGTAGAAAACATGTGCCCCTTTAGCTGCATCATCAGGAGAGTTCAAAATTTCGACTTTTGCTCCTGAGCTCGAAGCGAATTTTTTTGCGTTTAAAACACATTCGCTGTCAGGTTCATAGCCCTCTGGTGCCGCTACTGATATATCAATTCCCAGAAGAGAGCATCCGATTAGCAAGCTGTTTGTAACGTTGTTTCCATCTCCGATATAAGCAAGTTTCAATCCGTTGAATTTTTTGAAGTGTTCTTTTATCGTTAACAGGTCGGCCATAATCTGGCATGGGTGAGATAAATCAGTCAGGGCATTTATTACTGGGATTGAAGAGTATTTTGCGAACTGTTCAACATCGCTGTGAGCAAAAGTTCTGATAGTAATCCCATCAGCATATCTTGAGATGACTCTTGCCGTGTCTTCAATGCTCTCTCTTTTCCCGAGGATAATTTCATCCTGTTTTATTACAACAGCATTTCCTCCGAGTTTTTGCATTCCGACTTCAAAGCTTATTCTTGTTCTCAAACTCGGTTTTGAAAAGTACATAACGAGAGTTTTATTTTTCAGGATGTTTAGGTCTTTTTTTTCTTTGACATCTTTTTTCAAAGCCTCTGCCAAATCGAGGAGTCCAAGGATGTCATCTTTTGAAAAATCTTCAAGATTAATAAAATGTTTGCCTTTTAAGTTCATTTCTGCCCTTTCCGTTATACACAAAAAAACACCATATCCGTATTTTGGGAGAATATGGTGTTTTAAAATTAAAACTAAAATTTTTTATGCGATTATTTTTGCACACCAGATTCAACCTGCTAGAAGAGGTTGCGACGTCGAAGTTCTGTTGTGAAAATAATCTTGTTCAATTTGATATCTCTTTAATTAATCGTTCAATTTACACTTATTATACATTTTTTTGTGATTATTGCAAGTATTATTTTTGGGGATTTATATAGCAAATTTTACCAAAAATTTCCAAAACAAAGTCATACTGAGCGCTAGCGGAGTATCTAAACAAAAAAGATTCTGAGGGCTTTAACCCTCAGAATGACGGACTTTTAATAGTATCTGTGGAATTTGCTATATAAATCCCTATTTTTTTAGTTTGAATAAAAACTATCTTTTGAATACAATATTGAAAAAGATCGGAGGCTGTGAGAATGACTACCAAAGACAAAAAAGAGATAATAGAAAAAATTCAAAAACTCAAAAAAGAGAAAAATGCCATTGTGCTGGCACATTGCTATCAAAATGTAGAGATTGATGAAGTTGCTGATTTTGTCGGAGATTCTCTTTATTTGAGCCAGCAGGCAGCCAAAACGGATGCTGATATTATTGTCTTTGCGGGTGTTTATTTCATGGCTGAGACTGCCAAGATTTTATCTCCCGACAAAAAAGTCCTTCTTCCACGTCTTGAGGCAGGATGTCAGATGGCTGATATGATTAATCTGCAGCAAATCAGAGAATTTAAATCAAAACATCCGAATATCCCTGTTGTATGTTATGTGAACTCAACGGCAGAAGTGAAATCTGAATCAGACATCTGCTGCACGAGTGCGAATGCAGTAAAAGTAGTCAAATCAATGAATGTTCCCAAAGTTTTGTTTGTTCCTGATACATACTTGGGTACTTATGTCGGAGAGCAGCTTAAGGATGTAGAAGTCATAACATATCCGGGGTACTGTCCGACTCACCTGAGAATAAGACCTGAGGATATTCTCGAGAGGAAAAAACAATATCCTGATGCTGAAGTTTTGGTTCATCCTGAGTGTCATAAGGAAGTTGTCAAACTCGCTGATTTTGTCGGGTCAACAACAGGAATTATGAAAAGGGCAAAAGAGAGCAGTGCGAAAACTTTTATTATTGTGACGGAACTAGGTGTTGTTGAAAGACTTGAGAGAGATTTTCCTGATAAGAAATTTGTTCTTGTATCTCCGAAAGCTGTATGCGCAAATATGAAGTGGATTCATCTCGAAGATATATTGAACTCTCTTGAAGCAGAACAGCATGAGATAGATGTTGACCCTGAGCTGGCGAAAAGAGCCTATGCCCCGATAGAGAAGATGGTAGGTATTAATTCTTAAGTTTAGAAATCTCATATTCCTGTAATAACATTGTTGTAACCAAAAATAAAAATAAAGTGCAATAATAAAAGTTGGAAAATGTTATTAAAAGGTCTGAAAATGAAAGATAAAATAGAACATCTTTTATATCTGAGAAGTGAAGTTATGGCTGCTCTGGGTGAATTAAAGTTATTAACAGAAAAAATAGGCGATGAAGAAGAAATTGAATCTGCTCAGATTTTTGGAAATATTTCGAATAAAATAGCTAAAAGAGCATATAAAGTTAATGAAAGTATTGGAAGAATTTTAGAACAGGAATTCTTGAGATAAATTTTTGTGTGTTATTCTGAGCCCGAAGTGGCGAAGAATCTTTCCTTAGACTCTTCGCTTGCGCTCAGAGTGATGATGAGTTTCTCAATTGTTTCAGACAGCTTTCTCAAGGATATAGTCATCCATCACAAAACCGCCGCCGATATCTGCTTCCGCTGATTTTACAATCTCAAATCCCCAGCGTTCATAAACAGCAAGCGACGGCAGATTGAATTTGTTGCAGGTGAGCTGAATTTTAGGGAGATTATACTCTTTTGCTTTTGTTTTGATAAATTCAAACGCTTCTTTTCCGATACCTTGTCCCCGTTGACTCTTATCTATATAAAGCTTTGATAAGAACAGATATTCAGGTCTTTGTTGTATTGCAAAATATCCGATATTTTTATCTCCGTCTTTCACAAGAAAATATTCATATCCGTCATTCTGAATTTGTTTTGCGATAGGTTCTTCTGACTGAAGATTTTTGAGCATATAGTCAATTTGCTCCTGTGAGATAATAGATATGAAGTATTCATTCCATATTTTATGAGCAAGTATGCTAAGTTCTTTGATATGTTGGTTATTTAAAACTCTGGTTATCTCCATAGCTGCTCTCCTTACTTAAAATATAAAATTGCAAAAAGTCCTACTACAACACAATAAGCGGCGAAGAAATTCAGACTGTATTTCCCTAGGAAAATTAAGAAGTATTTTATGCATGCATAGCCGACAACGGCAGCGAGGACACTGCCAAGAAGGATAAGCCCCCAGTTAAAGGTCTTGAGTTCTTCAAATCCCGTAACTTCAATGCAGTGATACAACGCAGCAAGCAATATAACGGGGATACTGAGCAAAAATGAATAACGGGCTGATTTCACTCTGTCCATTCCGCATAAGAGTCCTGCAGCGATTGTTGACCCTGAGCGTGAGAGCCCCGGGGTAACTGCAAACCCTTGAAATAATCCGATTAAGAGAGCTTTTTTCCATGTTAGCTTGTTATCTCGCGGGTGTTTTTTTGAATATAACTCTGTGAACCACAGCACGAAGGCTGTCAAAAGAAGGAATATTCCGACTCCTCTTGGATTAGAAACGAGTGACTCGAAGAAGTCTTTGAACGGCAGAGCAAAAGCTATTGTGACAACGGTTCCTAATGCAACATACGGCACCATCATTGCTTCAGGATTGTTGTCAAAAGATTTTTCTTTTACTGCTTTGAAAAAACTTTTGAATATATTTACCAAATCTTCCCAGAAATAGATTACTACAGCAACCAAAGTGCCTATATGCAGCATAATATCATAAAAGACTTCCTGATTTCCTCCCGATGTGAGTTCTGCTCCCGTAAATATTTTGTATAAAGATGATGTAATAATAAGGTGACCTGAGCTGCTAATAGGCAGAAATTCGCTCAATCCCTGTACTACACTTGTTATTATCGTTTGCATTAAGTCCATTTTGAAAACTCCTCCAGCTTCTTTCAATTATCTTATACTAAAAAACAAATAAAAAACAGCCCGCATCAAAAGATACGGACTGTTTTATTTTTGGAAAACCTGTTATACGTTTGCTGTTGCTTTTGCTTGTTTTACAACATTTTCAAGAGCTTCAAGTGCGTCAGCAGGCAGTTTGTCGAGTCCTGCTTTTTCGGTTTCTCTTGATTTTACGAAATCAATTCTATCTTGCATACGTTTAATAAATTGTTCTGCGTATTCAGTGTTTTTGAAAGAAGCATCAAACCCTTCGATGTTCATGATTTCTATATCAGAGAAATTTTCCCATTTTTCGAATTTGGCTGTTCCTTCAACAATTGCTTCCAAAATACCAAGTGTGTGTTTCGGCTGGACTTTTGTTCCCATAAATTCGCCTGTGTTCAATATATAGCAGTCAACGCCGTCAGCTATCAGCTGTTTGAATCTTGTATAATCCATTTCGAGAGGATAAACTCTGAACGGGTTTGCATAAGGTTCAACAACAAGTGCGTTCGGGTCAACTCCTGCGACGAGTCTTTCTGCTGATGAACGTTTTGTTGCAAGCGTTGCGCCCATTGCAGAACCGAGAGATGCTCCGCTGAGTTTTAACACAGGCGGGATTGTCGGGTCTTTCATCAACCAGAATATTGCATTAATCGGTTCATCGACACGATCAACTCTGTTTGGAGACCAGAGTTTTGACTTGACTGCACGACCGTTGCCGTTTCTTATATCCTCTGTTACCGAATAGACTTTTCCGTCCTGACCTTCGATAGCACCGTTGTTTTGTTGAGTGAGGATATATTTATTATCGTCACATCCTATCGGGTAGTCCGCTGTTTTGTCGAAATAAGCAGGCTCAAGAGCTATTGAATATTTGTCATGGACGTTGATGATGAATGCATCATCATGCAAAACGGTAATATCATATTTGTTATTGTGTTTTGCGTGAGTGATTGTTGATTTGCCCGAGCCTGAAAGACCGAATACGGCTGCCTGGAAAGATTTACCGCCTTCAAGGTTATATCTTTTCATTCCGCCATGGCATGATGCGTAGCCGTTTCTTGCTGCTGCTCCCCAGGCGAGAGTAAGAGTACCTTTTTTATGCTCGCCAAAGTATCTCATACCAAGAATAGCCGCACAGTTGTGAGCGGGGTCAAAGAAAGTCAATCCGTAAGGGAAATCAGGATGTGACCAATCAGGATCGGAGAAGACATACAGGTCGCCTTCAGCAATTTTTCTTGAGTTTTCGTACATTTGAGAATATGCTTCGTTCATATACTGGAAATTCAGCATCCAGGAATACATAATATTCTCAAAGCCTTCAGGTATCAAAAGGTGAGCTTTTACCATAAAGTCTTTATCAAGACCTACTACTACTTCTGTTCTGTACATAAGTTTGTAGCGTGTTTGATATACAGCTTCTCTGATTACGGGAAGAAGTTTTGCGATGTCGCATCCGGGTTCTCCGACGATTTTTCTTGCAGCGGCGCATCGTCCGACAACTGTTCCGTCGTTAAACAACAGCTGGTTTGCGCCTTGAGGTAAACCGATTTTCTCAGGCTGATAAACCGGCATGCCTGTTAACTCAATTGTTCCCGGACTGTCTTTTGCCAGCTTATAAGCTTCTGAAACCGTTTTGACAGGTTCTACGTTGTTCCCGAAAAACGGTGCCGTAATTGTTGCTCTGGTAGCTGACATGATTGATTTCAGCTCATCAGAACTTGTAAAAAATTCGATAGTACTCATTTTTTGCCTCCTTTATTTTTTAATCATGATTTTATTTACATAATGACAGCAGAACACCTGCTGCGACAGCCGACCCGATTACGCCTGCAACGTTTGGTCCCATTGCATGCATAAGCAGGAAGTTTTGAGGGTTGTTCTCTAATCCTACTTTGTTTACAACACGTGCAGCCATTGGAACTGCTGAAACACCTGCTGCGCCGATGAGCGGATTAATTTTGTCTTTTGAGAACAAGTTCATAACTCGTCCGAATAAAACACCTGAAGCCGTTGCAACACAGAATGCGAACAATCCGAGGAATAAAATTCCAAGAGTTTCAAGTGATAGGAACTTATCGGCAGACAGCTTCGAGCCTACGGTTAAACCAAGCAGGATAGTTACGATGTTGATAAATTCATTTTGAAGAGTTTTTGATAATCTTTCGGTAACGCCGCATTCTTTAACCAGATTACCGAAAGTCAGAGCACCGATAAGAGGTGTAGCATCAGGCAGGAATATTATACAAAGACCAAGGACAACGAGAGGAAATATAATTTTTTCTCGTTTTGTCACGGGTCTCAGCTGTTTCATCTCAATTTTTCTTTCCTCCGGTGTAGTCAGCGCATACATAATCGGAGGTTGAATAATCGGTACAAGTGCCATATAAGAATAGGCCGCAACAGCTATAGCTCCCAATAAATCAGGCGCAAGTTTTGTTGTCACGAAGATTGAAGTAGGACCGTCAGCACCACCGATAATACCTATTGATGCCGCTTCTCTCATCCCGAAGTCAAAACCGCAATATTGTCCCAGAAGAAGAGCTCCCATCAATGCCCCGAATATTCCGAATTGGGCTGCACCACCCAGAAGGGCTGTTTTTGGGTTTGCAATCAGCGGTCCAAAGTCTGTCATAGCCCCTACTCCCATAAATATAAATAACGGGAATAAACCTGATTCAATACCATAGAGATATATCAGGTGAAGAAATCCGTTTCCTTCGGCAATCCCAGCAACCGGTATATTTGCAAGAATGCCTCCAAAGCCGATAGGCAGCAGAAGAAGCGGTTCAAATTCTTTTTTGATTGCCAGATACAGCAGTACAAGACACACTCCAAACATAATAATTGTTCCGTACATATGCAGGAATTGTTCTATTCCGCTTAGACCGGCTTCAGGAGATTTTATCATATTTGCGTAGCCTGTTACATTGTTCAGGTCTGTTAAACTCTTTATTATATCCACTTTCTCTATCTCCTTTTCTTAGTTTATGCTAACGAGCGTTTGTCCTGTGACAACCTGATCTCCAGAAGAGACCGAAATTGATGAAACAACACCTGATTTTGGAGCTTTGATGTCTGTTTCCATTTTCATTGCTTCTATAACTAAGAGTGTGTCACCTTCGTCAACATGGTCGCCTTCGGATACGATTATTCTCATAATTGCACCCGGGAGAGGTGATTTTACTTCTGTTTCTCCTTCTGTATGGTGAGAAGGTGATGATGAGTCGATGCCTTCTTTTAGTGAAACATCATAAGTTTTACCGTTTACGACGGCTTTATTTCCTTCAAATTTTACCGCATAGTTTTTGCCGTTGACTTTAACCGTATATGCATCAGACTTGCCTGCTGATGTTGTTGAGGCAGGTGAGTTTTTCCTTACGCCGATTGTTCCATGACCTTGGAGGAAGGCGATACCTTTTTCTTTGCAGGTTGCTGCTATGAATATATTTTCTTCGGTTTGTTCGAGATTAGCATCAGCGAGCATTTTCTTTGCAGCTTCAATTCCTTTATTAGGGTCTTTATCGTTCAGATCGACAACGGTTTCGGTTGTTTGCTCGAGTCCGAGTTGTTCCGAGGCAAGTTTGATAATGTCTTTATCAGGTTCGCAAGGTGTTTTTCCGAAATATCCGAGAACCATTTTTCCGTAGCCTTCGGTTATTTTCTTCCAGGGACCGAACATTACGTTTGAGTAAGCTTGTTGGAAGTAGAATTGTGAAACGGGAGTAACAGAGGTTGCAAATCCTCCTTTTTCGACAACTTCTTTCATTGCTGTTACAACTTCAGGGAATTTGTCCATGGTTCCGTTATCTCTCATCATCTGGGTGTTTGCAGTCAGTGCACCACCGGGGAGAGGTGATGAGATTATAACCGGGTTGACTGCGAGAGCTTCAGGAGGGAGGAAGTAGTCCTTCATACATTCTTTGAATATTTCTTCAGTTTCAAGAATTTTTTCAATGTTTATGCCAAGGTCATATTCTGTTCCTTTGAGTGCATGCCACATTGATACTATATCAGGCTGTGCAGTACCTCCTGACACCGGTTTCATAGATAAGTCTATTCCGTCAGCACCGCCGTCGAGTGCTGCAAGGTAAGCTGCAAGTCCGGTGCCTGCTGTTTCATGAGAGTGAAATCTGATGTGAGTGTCTGCGCCAAGAATTTCTCTTGTTCTTTTAATTGTTTCATAAACTTTTCTTGGAGCTGATGTTCCTGATGCATCTTTAAATGCTATAGATGTGAAAGGTATTCCTGCATCGAGGATGTTTCTCAGGACTCTTTCATAGAAGTCCACGTCATGTGCTCCTGTACAGCCGATGGGAAGTTCCATCATAGTTATGGTAACTTCGTGGTTCAGTCCGTTGTCAACGATGCATTGACCTGAATAGATGAGGTTGTGGACATCATTTAGGGCATCAAAGTTTCTTATAGTTGTCATACCGTGTTTTTTGAACAATTTTGCGTGGAGATTGATTATATCTCTAGGTTGTGAGTCAAGCCCGACGACATTAACGCCTCTTGCCAGAGTTTGCAGATTTATATCCGGGCCGACGGTTTTTCTGATGGTATCCATCATATCAAAGGCATTTTCGTTGCAGTAGAATATCGGTGATTGAAATCTGGCCCCGCCTCCGACTTCAAAGTGTTTAAGACCTGCATTGACTGCAGATTCAAGAGCGGGAAGAAAGTCTTTTGTAAAAACTCTTGCCCCGTATACTGATTGGAATCCGTCTCTGAAAGAGGTGTCCATTACTTTAATTTGTTTTGTTGTCATGTTGATATCCTTTTTTAGTCTTTTAACTTAATGCTTTTGTTGCCGCTATAGCGATAGCTATTTCTTCATCAGAAGAAGAGGAAGTTTTTTTCTTTGTTGTGTCTTCTTCTGTTTTTTCAGGAAAGAACTTGTTAACTACGCTGATTATTTTTGCGCACAGGTGCATAGCAAACACCTGAATGGTAAGGAAGATGAACACAACTCCCATTCCCACTACGGTGACAATTAATCCGTTTTCTAACATAATATATCTCCAACTACTACTACAG
Organism: Candidatus Gastranaerophilales bacterium; assembly: GCA_944323485.1. Classification (GTDB taxonomy): domain Bacteria; phylum Cyanobacteriota; class Vampirovibrionia; order Gastranaerophilales; family CAJFVJ01; genus Adamsella. The sequence goes on along the minus strand of CALUSR010000003.1, from coordinate 233,883 downwards.
ATTTGTGACCTTTATCGTCAATGAGCAGAGAGCCGTCGTTATTAATTCGTGCGGCTGTTGCCCGTTGTTCTTTGTCAAAGTTTTTTATAAGAATTTCTTTCCCGAGAAAAGTACATTTTGAGATGTATCTTTCTTTTATCAGATTGAATCCTTTGTTCATAAAAGTATCATATTCATCAAAAAAAGCGTTTAGAAGGCTTCTCAAGAAAATGTCAGGGTCTGTTTCTTGTTTCAATTCGATTCTGAGAGAGGTTGCCGGCTGGTCGATTTGGTCGAGAACTTCTTTTTTTGTATTCAGGTTTATGCCGACGCCTATTATAATTCCGTTGAGTTTGTTTCCTCTGATTGATGTTTCACTCAGTATGCCTGAAACTTTTTTGTGATTAATTTTTACATCGTTAGGCCATTTTATTTCAGGAATAAGGCCGTATTGTTCAATCAATTCGGCAATTATTACGGACATGTACTGGGTAAGATTTGGAAGAGGAAGCGTATTGTCAATATTTTCAGATGGTTTGAGAACTATTGAGAAATAGAGATTGTCATAGTCATCAGATATCCATTTTCTTTTGAAACGCCCGTATCCATTTGTTTGTGTTTTGGCACGGATTATTGTTTTGTCATCCAGCTGCAGAATATTCTCTAAAGCGTATTTGTTTGTTGACTCCAGTTCATTGAAATAGATAATTCTATATTTAGGCATAATACTAATTTATTGTTTATATCCGAAACTTTTCTAAATTGTACTACAAAATCAGCAATTGTGCCAGAAACACTCATTAAATATGTATCATGTTTCATAGAAAACAATTGTATCGCCGAGTTTGATTTCAGTGTTTCCATGCGGAACAAAAGATTCAACGCCGCGTTTTATGAGTGCTATAAGGAAGTTATTTGGGAAATCTATTTCGTTAATTTTTTTATTAAGCCATTCATGTCCTTTGTCGATAACTGTTTCGCAGAGTTTTATGTCGTCGCTTGATTGAACAACTGTTGTGCCGATTAGCACTTCATCTCCTTCCTGCAGTATGGTGCTGCCTTTAGGGACAATTTTTTCGTTGTTACGGTTGATAACCAAAATCAATGCATTATTGCTGACTTTTATGTCCTTGAGAGCACAGCCTTTCCAGGGGTGAGAATCTTTTATTGTAAGTTTGTTAAGTGCGATAGCAGACTCCTGTTGGTAGTCGTTGAAAGTTTTTCTGACATCAGAAAATTTATCTATCATATCGTCACGTTTTGCAATAACCGGCAGCATAGAGCCCTGTATTGTTACAGAGAGGAGGGCAACGACAAATACAATATGAAATATATCATGTTTCATTGCACTGCTTTCAGCTACAACCATAATGGCAAAAACGATTGAAGCTGCACCACGGAGCCCTGCCCATGAGATGAAAGATATCTGGTTCCATTTTGCTTTGAAAGGAAGCATGATAGCTGAAACCGCAAGAGGTCTTGCAACAAATGACAGGAAAACCGTAATTAATACTGCAGGCACAAGAATTTCAGGGATTTTATGCGGGAATGAGAGAAATCCTATAAGGAAGAATATAATGACCTGTGACAGTGCCGTGATTCCGTCGAAGAAGTATATTAAATTTATTTTGTTTTTTATCGGGCTGTTTCCGAGAATAATTCCTGTCAGATATACGCTCAGATAACCGTTGCCTCCTAGCAGGTCAGGAATTGAAAATGATACGAGCGCAACTGCGACCATAAATATTGTGTCTGTTCCTTCAGACAGCAGTTTTGTTTTTTTGAATATATATATAGTTGCATAGGCAATCAGAACTCCGAAAAGTACACCGAAGAATATTTGCTTAAACAACATTGGAGTAAGGCTATGCAGGCTTCCCCCTTTCATAAGGACAATCCCGAGCATAGTGAGCAGGTATGCAAACGGGTCATTGCTTCCGCTTTCCATTTCAAGAAGGGGGGCTGTATTGTGTTTTAGATTGAGCCTTTTTGAACGTAAGATGGAAAATACCGATGCTGCGTCTGTTGAGCTGATGATGGCGCCGATTAGAAAACTTTCTGCAAGCGGCATTTTAAGTCCGTAATAACAGAAAATTGCGGTGAATGCTGCTGTAAGCACTGTTCCTAGAGAAGATAACAGTGCTGCCTGTATGGTGACTTTGCTGTCATCAGGTTTTTTTGTGCAGAATCCTCCGTAGAAGATTATGAACAGCAGACCTATTGAGCAGAGTTTTGAAGTAAGGTCATAATCATCGAAAGATAATTTGAGAATGCCGTCAGAGCCGAATAAAACTCCCAAAAACATAAAGAACACAAGCGAAGGTATGCCCAATTTGTTTGAAAATTTGTTTGTGACAATACATGATAGTATTACAATTGCGCAAAACAGGATTATTACGGACATAACGCCAATCCCATAATTCTAAACCATACATATAATACCATAAAACGGTATAGATTGACAGGAGTTATTGCTCGGAGATTAGGTCATCTTTGACAGGTGATTTGTTCAGAAGTTCAATAGCTTGCTCTGCTGTTGATGCTACGTCGTTGTAGTATTGGCTTTCTAATCCTTCAGTTTGTTTTGAGGCGTCTTGTGATAGTTTTTCAACCTGTCTTAGCAGATTGATAGTACTTTTTATTGATTTGAAAAAGTCACCTTCGAATTTTATCAGACCTTTATCTTCCATTTCAGTAATTGTATTTTTCCACAGTTCCGAATTATTTTCCGATGGTTGAGCCCATTGCATTATGTATTTTGCATAATTTGAGTCTATGTGTATTTCATCCGAGAGTGAATCTAAACCGAGGTATTTTAGCTGCAGGTTATTGATTTTCTGCCCCTCTTTTTTCAAGATATCGAAAGATTTGATTAAGTCCAGGTTTTCTTCATTCTGTTGTTTTTTTCGTCCTGATTGATTTGATTTATGAGGGTCCTGGTATATTTGAGGTGCACACAGAGAACCTACAATTCCTGCCATATCTTCTGGAGCCATTCCAAAGAACATACCGCCTGCTATAAGTTCTGAAAGAAGGAGTTCGTTTGTTCCTCTTACGTCAGATACAAGGCTTCCTTTGAGAGGGATGTTGTAAGTTCCGTCGCTGCGTTTTTCAATGAAGCCGAGTTCTTCCATAATATTTTTAAGTCCGTTGAGTTTCTTCAAGCTTTTATTTTTTGTTTCTTGAGGGTTATCGGAGTTGAAGACAAGGAATGATCTGTCGAGAAATTCATCCGCCATTTCCGAGCTGTAGTGTCCGTTGTTTTTCTTTAATAAGTTAATTAACAGGCGGTAAGACATATCAAGTTTGCTTGTGATTTTGTCAGGTTCAGCAACTGCCAGCTGTTGGGCCAGTTTATAATCTTTTTCTGTTTCCGATAAAATTATAACATTCCCGACTTTATCAATACCTCTTCTGCCCGCTCTTCCTGTCATTTGCTGGTATTCATTTGCCGTGAGAGGGCGCCTTTTTATTCCATCCGTGCCTTCTGTCGGTATTGATACCGGTTTGTACAAGCTTGTCAAAACGGTTGTTTTTGCGGGCATATTTATTCCTGCAGAGAGAGTTTCCGTTGAGAAGACGACGTCTATTAATCTGTCTCTAAAGAGTTCTTCTATAAGTCTTTTATACCCCGGAAGCATGCCCGCATTATGGATTGCAACTCCGTTGTAGAGACATTTTCTTGCTTTGTTGTTGAATTCTGTTCCGAGGACGATGCCGTTGTCCTCGTATTCTTTTATTTTTTGTTTTATTAGCTCCATGCGCTCTCTTTTTTCACGTCTGCTTGTTTGAGCAAATTGCTGCTGATGTTTCTTCTTTACCTTTTTGGAATCCAGTTTTGAGCGGGTTGCATCTATGTGGTCTGAGTATTCCTCAGCAAGCCGTTCGCAGTCTTTTTTGCTGAAGACAAAGACTATTGCGGGCATTTTTGAGGAGTCGGATTTTTTGATGCCATGCAGGTGATCAAGCAGAGAGTTTACCGCTTCAGAGTTTATTTTTGATGTGTCACCTTTTTTCTTCGGATACGGAGAAATTGATTTTTCAAGAGGGGTTGTTATATTAGCAAGTGTCAGAGCTATTTTTTCGGCATCTTCTTTTGGTATATATTGTGTTTCGAGTTTTGAAATTAAATCGTCAGTGTCTATTTTGGCGTTTGTATCATAGTGATATAATTCGAGCAGTGCGCTTAATCCCTCCTGCGGTGTGCTTTTTTTGTCCGGATGGAGATATTGTGCGAGTTCTTCGAGAATTTGGTTTGTTCTATCGGGTATATTTTCAAGATGCAGGGTTTTTGAAAGTTCTTTCAGGTCAATTTTTTTTGAGAACATAGGGCTCATACCTGAGGCGTCGAAGCTGTAGAACTTCAGAGGAACATGTCTTTCTTCAGGAGGAACATCTATACTTGTGACATGTTTTGTAGGATTAATATGCTGCATCCACTGTGTTATTTTATCGCTGTTTGCAACTGTTGCAGAAAGCGCTATCAGCTGGGTATCAGACGGGCTCAGCATAATTGCTTCTTCCCAGGCTGCGCCTCTGTCTGTGTCGTTCATGTAGTGAAACTCATCAACAACAACGCTATGAGGCTTATCAGGCATGGTTTCATTATCCTGCTGCGAGCTGCTCAGCATATTCTGATAAATTTCAGTGGTCATAACTATTGTAGGCATTGTTATATTGTGTTTTATGTCTCCTGTCATGATGCCTACGTCTGCAAATTCTTGAGTGAAGTCGTCTAGTTTCTGGTTTGTGAGGGCTTTTAAAGGAGTTGTATAATAAGTTCTGTCTCCATTTTCCATATTTTTATGTATGGCATATTCCCCGACGAGGGTTTTCCCTGTGCCTGTAGGAGCGGTAAGAACGAGAGAATCCCCTCTTTCAATTGCTTCTGCCGCAAGAATTTGATATTTATCAGGAGTTATATGGGGTTTAAGTTCTTTGTATCGCTTGATAACACGTTCTGTTTCTGCTTGAGAGCCAAAGGTTATACCAAGTTTGTTAAAAGATGAGAGATTTTGCAAATAGGTTTGTAAAGAAGCATTTGTGTTATTTTGAGAAATAGTTTTCTTTGTATATTTATGTTGGTATTTATTGTTATATATCTGCTGTAGATTTATGCTGTTAAGGCTTACTAACATCATTCCCCCTTATGATCTCTTTTGTTTATGCTTAAAAGCCTCTCAACATAAAAATTTGACAGCTTGTAACATTTAATTAAGAATAGAAAACAAAAAGAGAGGATTTTTTATGGCAAAAATAAATATACTGAGTGTGCAGATGCATCCTGTTTACGGGGATAAAACGCATAATTTGCAAAAGGCAAAGAATTTAGTTGAACAAGCTCATATAAATCCTGATTTGATTGTTTTTCCAGAGTTTTTTACGACAGGAGTCGGGCATGATGTTTTTGAACAACAGGCAGAAGAAGAACAGCACAGTGAAACACTAAAATTTTTCTCAAATCTGGCAGCCAGATACAACACCCATATTGTGTGCGGAACAATCATAGAAAGAGATGGAGATAAACTCTATAATACGAGTTATATGATTGACAGACAGGGGAGAGTCGAAGGAAAATATCGAAAAATTCATCTTTTCAACTATATGGGGGGCAGAGAGGGAGAGTGTATTACCCCCGGGGAAGAGGTTGTAGTTGTCAATACTGATATCGGTAAAATAGGGATGTCTGTTTGTTTTGATATAAAATTTCCTCTTCATTCACGTGAGCTTATGAAAAAAGGGGCTCAGATTATAGTCAGTCCTGCTGCTTGGGGTTCTCCGATTGTAGAGGAGTGGAAAGCTTTGAATATAGTTCGGGCGTCAGAAAATGCGTTGTTTTTTGTGTCAGCTGATTTATGTGGTGAGATTCCGTATTATCCCGTTCCTGCATCTGGCAATTCAGCTATAGTAAATCCTTACGGTGTTGTGCTTGATACTTTGGATAAAGAAGAGGGTGTTATTTTTGCTCAAATAGATTTGGATGAGGTCGAAAAAATCAGGAAAGAATTTCCTGTTGAGAGTTTGTAGGGGGGATGTGGTTATGATTATACTTGATAATCCTTATGTTTCACCATTGTTAGAAGATGTTGTCGTAAAAAAATCTTATCCCGTATTGAATAACGAGATGGTGCGCAGTTTGTCAAAGTTTGAGATGATGAATGTTTTGAGTGATGAAGCTGCTGTTGATTTGCTGAAAATGGAGAAAAATCCGCAGTTGTATTCAAATTCCGAGAATGCAATAAACTGGATATCAACTTGTTTGAAATTTAGCAGCTTGCCTCAAAAAATAGAGTTATTTAAAAACAAGGCTGAATTCAGAAGATTGTTGAAGAGTATTTATCCTGATTTTTATTTTTTCGAGTCAGGTTTTGAAAATCTTAGCACATTGGATACTGAAAAAATTCGGTTTCCTGTTGTTTTGAAACCCTGTGTCGGTTTTTTGAGTATGGGTGTTTATATAATCAGAAATGCGAAAGAGTGGATTGAAGTTATAAAAAATCTTCGGGATGACATTGAAAAATTCAGAGGGCAGTTTCCCCCTGAGGTGGTTGATGCTTCTAGTTTTATAGTTGAAGAATTAATCAACGGAGAAGAGTTTGCGATAGATGCATATTTTGATAAGGATGGAAAACCTGTTATTTTGAATATTTTTAAACATCCGTTTTCAGGAGAAACTGATGTCAGTGACAGGGTGTATTTTACATCGGGAGAGATAATCAAAAGCAACCATGAAAGATTTGAGCATTTGCTCTTGAAAATAGGTGATTTGGCTGAACTCAGGAATTTTCCGCTGCATATGGAAGTTAGAGTTGATGCGGGAAAGGTTATGCCTATAGAGATTAATCCGATGAGATTTGCCGGGTGGTGTGTGACAGATCTTGCTTATTTTGCCTACGGGATAGATGTTTATGAATATTATTTTGAGCAAAAGTCACCTGATTGGGAGAAGATTTTGAAAGACAGGGGAGGAGAATTTTATTATTTTACGATTGCAGAAGTTCCAGTATCTCTTGATAAATCTGAGATAAAAGATATTGATTATAATGCATTTTTGAAAAATATCTCCCATCCTCTTGAGGTTCGAAAAATTGATTATCGCAGGCATCCTATTTTTGCGATTGTATTTGCAAAAACTGATGATTATTCAGAGATGTCAAATATTTTGAAGAAAAATATGAAAGATTTCATAATAACCGGATGATGAAAAGCCAAGACTATCAAGTCTTGGCTTTTTGTTTTTGACTGTGTGATTTTTAGAATCCGAAACGACTGAAGAAGTTTCTGAAAAAGCCTTTTTTGTTCTGGCATTCGCAGTCATCTGGTGCACAGTCACAGTCGTTGTTGCAGTCACATGGGTCAACTTTTTGTTCGCACGGGTCGCAAGGGTCACACGGGCATGGGGCTGCTTTACCTGTTTCACACGGGCATTGTACCTGAGGCGGGCAGTTGCAGTCAGGTTTCCCGCAGCCGCAGTCTGCAAAGGATGTATTTGGGCAGACTGTCATTGCACATAGCATAAGCAGGCTGAGCATGAGATTTTTTTTCATATGGTTATTCCTTTTTTGTGTAAGCAGGACCTGTTCAGGTTCTGCGATAAATCTAACATCTTTTATCGGAAATTTGAATTGATAGAGTTATTAGGTCAGTATGGTGAATTTGGTTTGATTTGTTTTTAATTTTTTTCTAGAATTTAGTTGTCAAATAATCCTGGTAGCTGAGAGAATGAACGCATCCGGTTTTTTTTATAAAACAAAAGGTTTTTTCAAAGAGATTGCAAGAAGCGAAATAGTTGTTCAGGCTGTTTTGGTCGGTTTGATATCAGGCATTCTTGTTATACTCTTCAAAGAGAGCATAAGCTGGTTATTTGATTTTATCCAGCTTAAAATAGGGGTGTTTCCTTTTTCTTATCGTTTGTTTTTATTTCCGATAATAACAACTTTAGGCGGGCTTGTAGCAGGGATATTGGTGTTCAAAATTGCCCCTGAAACAAGAGGAAGCGGTATACCTTATGTAAAACTGACGCTTGCAAGAATAGGGAGAGGAACAAGGCTGCGCAGTATAGCAGTGAAGTTTTTTGCCGGAGTTGCCGGAATCGGAACAGGACTTTCACTTGGTCGTGAAGGTCCGAGCGTTCAACTTGGAGCCGGTTCAGGTGCTCTTGTTGCAAAAATATTCAGGATGAAGGGCACTAATCAGGATAAGCTTATTGCCTCCGGGGCAGGCGCTGCGATAGCTGCGACGTTTAACGCTCCGATTGCAGGGGCAATTTTTGTACTTGAGGAGTTAATTCAAAAATTTTCTCCCGCTCTTTTATTTTCTGTTCTTGTTTCTACGGTGAGTGCTGCAGGTATTGCAAGATATTTTCTCGGGGATAATCCTTCTTTTGTTATTCCTCAGCTGTCTTTTTTTGTGAGAATAGAAGATATTTGGGTGTTTATTTTGCTGGGGGTTGTTTCAGGTGTTGTCGGCGTTTGTTTTTGCAAGATGATTTTTTTCAATATAACTCTTTTTGAGAAAATGACAGTTATTCCTCAGTGGGCAAAGCCTGCTGTTGCCGGTTTTTTTGTCGGTGTGTTCGGGTTGTTTTTGCCTTATATCCTCGGGTCAGGAAATCTTGCAGTTGATATGCTGTTAGCCGGAAAGTTTGGTTTTCTGTTGATTTTGCTCATTTTTGTCGGGAAGTTTGTTGCAACGCCTTTTTGTTTTGCTTCAGGGGCTGCAGGAGGAATATTTCTTCCTACATTGATGCTTGGTGCTTTTTTGGGTTATTTTTTATCATCGTTATGTATTTTTTGCGGGATTGATTTGAATCCTGCTGTTTTTGCACTTGTCGGGATGGGGGCTTTCCTCTCTGCTGTTGCCAGAACGCCTATTACTGCTGTTGTTATGGTTTTTGAGATGACAGGTGATTACAATCATATTCTTCCAATTATGTTGAGTGTGGCTATTTCCGATCTTGTGGCAGAGAAGCTCGGAAGTTCTCCTATTTATACTTCGTTGATTTTCAGGCAGGGACCAAAAAGCAGGGAGGCTGCCATATTGAGTGAAGTACGGGTTGAGAAAATCATGAGCAGGGAGGTTGAGCAGTTTTCTCATTCAATGAGTATTGAGAATGCATTTGAGATAATGCAAAAAACTCATCATGGAGCTTATCCTGTAGTTTCAGATATGAGAAAGCTTGTGGGGATTATTACATTTGATGATATTGAGGATGCTTTTTTGCAGGGGATATCCCATGATGAGAATGTTGAAAAAATAATGAACCCTAATCCGGTAACAGTTTATCCTGATGAAGATATTTATAGGGCTTCTTATTTGCTTCATACAACGGATACAGAGTGGCTGGTCGTAGAAGAACGGGACAAACGGGTTGCCGGGATTATTACGAGATATGATATAAACAAGTTTCTGGAAGAAAAAACACCCTGAGAATATTTTATTTTTTTGAGAAAAAACATATAATAGTTTTTATCGATACAGAATTGGGAGTTTGTTTTTATGTTGGAAACCATTTATGAAAGAAGAAGCGTAAGAAAATATCTTGATAAACCCGTTGATAAAAAAACAGTTGAAGAAATTCTCAAAGCAGGCATGTATGCTCCATCGGCAGTAAATAAACAGCCTTGGCATTTTATTGTTTGTGATACAAGGGAGGCTGTTGAAAGGGTTCATAAGCTTCATCCTTATTCGACAATGCTGAAAACAGCTCCTGTTTGTATTCTTGTATTCGGTGATACTGATTTGGAGTTTTGCCCGGGATTTTACATTACTGATTGTTCTGCGGCGACTGAGAATATTCTTCTTGCTGCGAAGGCTTTGGGGCTTGATACTTGCTGGTTGGGGATTTATCCTCACAAGGATATGCAGGAAGCTTTCTCAAAAGAGTTCAATCTTCCGGCAAATGTTGTTCCTTTTGCTGCGATAGCTCTCGGATATGGAGATGAGAAAAAAGAACGCCCTGATAGATTTGACGCAGGAAAAATACACTATAACAAGTGGTAATCAGCCGTATAAGATTATTAAAACAGAACCTGTCACCATAATAAAACTCCCAAGGAGTTTTTTCCCGATGTCTTTTTCTTTGAAAAATTTGTAACCCAGTACAACGCTAACGATTGTTGAGAGCTGAAAGATTGCGAGGGCGTAGCCTACGTTCATTTTTTCAAAGACATAGTTTGTAGTCATTTGCATGGAAGCTATGCAGATAAGAAGACAGAGATATTGTCCAAGCTGGTTTGTGTTGAGTTTTTTGATTTCTGATTTGATATTGACTTTTTCAGGGAAAAGGAAAAGAAAAGAAAACAATGCTCCAAAGCAGCTCCAGACAACAAAAGAGATAAAAGGCGAGGATTCTGTTATGACCTTTTTGATGAGTGCTGCTTCTGTTGCCGTAAAGATGGTTGCGTATATTCTGAATTGTATGTCCTTTCTTGAGAGCAGCTTCATTGAAAATTTTTCTTCGAGGGTGTCAAATACAAAATAACTGCCGTAGATAATCAAAATCATTCCTGCAAAACCAATGATTCCCAGAAATTCTCCGAGAAAAATTATACCTGCAAGCATACCTATAATTGATTTATATGAATTAATCGGTCCGAGAACAGATATTTCTCCGTATTTGATTGCCTGTATGAGGAAACCGTTGCCTAAAGCCCCCATTATTCCTCCTGATATTGCAAAAATCCAGAATGTTTTTGAGAAAACTCCCCAGTTTGTTGAATAACTCAACAGAAGAGAGCATAAGGCGAGAAAAAAATATGTGACGAAGTTTATCCACAGGGGATTTACTTTCTGATTGCTCAGTTTTTTCTGAAAGACATTCCCTAGAGGATTTGAGAGTATGCGTAGTATTATTGAAAAATATAGTGAAATCATCTTTTATTTATGTTGATTTACAATTTGATTTAATAATATTATCATTAAATACGATTCAGTATAAAAAGAGAGTACAAAAAATTATGAAAAAAATTGTTGTTTTAGGGGTTTTGATTATGATGGTCGGAGCTGTTTTATCAGGTGTTTCAGCATTTGCAAAAGAAAAAGATAAAGTACAGCCCTCAAAAGAGGTTGATATAGTGCTTCCCAACCCTGATAAAAACGGCGGTATGCCGTTGATGAAAGCGTTGAATAACAGAAGAACCGAAAGAGAATTTTCAACACAGCAGATGTCAAAAAGGATGTTATCAAATCTTCTCTGGGCAGCTAACGGCATCAACCGTGAAGACGGACGCCGTACGGCGCCGACAGCCAGAAATAAACAGGAAATAGAAGTTTATGTTATTTGGAATAAGGCTGCGTACTGGTATGACGCAAGGAAAAACAAACTTGATTATATAAAAGCAACCGATATATCCTCAGTTCCTGTTATGCTTGTATACGTCGGAGATTTGCTCAAACAAAGCAAAGAGTTGTCATTTGTTGACAGCGGTTTTATCGGGCAGAATGTTTATTTATTCTGTGCTTCGAACAATTTGAGCACTGTTTTTAAGGCGAATGTTGAAAGAGAAAAACTTGCAGGTGAACTTGATTTGATTTCGAGTCAGGAAGTTTTGTTTACACAGGAAGTCGGGTATCCTAAGAAAAAATAAGTTTTTTATTCAAACAGGAGGTTCTTCTATGGAGCAGGTGTCAGAAAACAGCGTGCGTAAAAAATCAAACGCAGCGTTTAAGAAATTCTGGGTGATTTTATTCTCATTGTTAGTATTGTTAATCCCATTGGGCTTTTTTGTGGGGATAGTTAATGACAGAGAGAAATACAGAAATGATGCGGTGAGAGATGTCGCAAATTCTTGGGCGGCTGAGCAGGCTATCCAGCCTCCAACATTGACTTTTTATGATGAAAAAAACAAGAAAGAACTGAGCTGGGAGCTTGATAAATATGATGCGTCAGCTGTTGTGGAAACAGAGGTAAGAAAAAGAGGAATTTTCAAAGTTCCCGTTTATACCGCAGATGTTGTGATGAAAGGAAATTTCATTAAGCCTGATGGTGATATAGGAAATAATAAGTGGATTTTTTCGTTTGATGTAAGTGATTCTAAGGGATTTATCGAGCAGCCCGAGTTCAAAATAGGCAAAATGACTTCATTTGACAGCGTGTCTGATAAGCAGTATCAATATCACGCTGTATCAGGGGAGAGGAGTATTCCTTTTGAAGTAAGATTTAAAATCAGAGGTGTTAACAAACTCAGTTTTGTACCGAGTGCAAACATCAACAATATAAAAATAAAAGGGGCGTGGGCTGATCCGAGTTTTGAAGGTGATTTTCTTCCGGTAAAACGTGTTGTTTCTGAAAACGGGTTTGAAGCTGATTGGTCAGTGCCGCGGATTGCGACGCTTGATGTTCAAAGGAGAACTTATGGTGATAATTCTTCCTATGGCTACAAGGCGTTGAATAACCCGAATGTAACCTGCGGGGTATCTTTGCTTATGCCTGTTGATAACTATCGTATGACAATGAGGGCCGTTAAATACGGATTTTTGTTTCTGGTTCTTACTTTTATTACATTTTTTGTATTTGAAATTACATCAAAGAAAAGGCATCCGGTGCATCCTCTGCAGTATATGCTGATGGGTATGGCTTTGCTTGTATTTTATCTGCTATTATTGTCAATTTCGGAGTTTATGCCGTTTGTGTGGGCATATTTGATTGCGTCGTTGATGATTATCGGTATGATAAGTTTATACACTTATTTTGTTTTGACAAAAAAAGAGAATACGTTTTTTTCTTTGTTAATAGCGCTTATTCTTGCTGTTTTATACGGGTTTTTATACACGCTTCTTATGCTGCAGGATTTTTCGTTAATTCTCGGCAGTGTGGGGTTATTTGTGATTATCGGCATAATAATGTATGTTACGAGGGATGTTGACTGGTATCCTCAGGAGGACTAATCATATTCAGATTAGTTCAAGCAATTCGCAGGGGGTGTTGATGATGAAGTCAGCGCCCTCTTTTTCAAGAAGTTCTCTGTCTCGAAAGCCCCAGGTTACTCCGACGCTTTTGAGATTTGAGTTTTTGGCGGTTTGGATGTCAACATCAGAGTCGCCGACATAGAGAGTATTTTCAGGTTTTGCCCCGAGAATTTTCATTGCTTTCAGTACGCTGTCAGGCGCCGGTTTTTTTCTTACGTTTGGTGATTCTCCTATTGCAACTATGATGAGTCCGTCAAAATAGTTTTTGCAAAGTTCTTTTACTGCTGTATCAAATTTATTTGAAACAACTCCTGTTTTGACTCCTCTTTTTTTCAACTCGGTGAGCATATCTTCTATGCCGTCATAGGCAACTGTTTTTTGATACATGGTTTTTGAGTAGTGCTCTTTGAAGGTGTTGAGGCATTTTTCGAAGTCTGGATTTTGTTCTCCGTTCTGGATAGCTCTTTCGATGAGTTTTCGCACTCCGTTGCCGACAAAGCTTCTTGTTTGCTCAAGAGTAATCTCAGGGCTGTTGAATTTTTTGAGGGCGAAGTTTGTGCTGTTTTTTAGTCCTTCGAGGGTGTTGAGAAGAGTGCCGTCGAGGTCAAAGATTATGGTGTTTATCATATTAGGTGGCTTTCATATATATTATTGATTTATTTTAGCACAATGTATATCGGGTAAATTTTTTATTTTTCGATGTTTTTACAAAGATAGCTAATGATTTATTTATAAGGAAATAATATGCTGCCAAAAATCGGGATATACCGCAATGTTTTGAGCAACCTTAAATCAAATAATACAGCAGCTGTAAACAACATGCAGCTGCGGCAGGATACCGTATCATTTGGCAATAGTTCTGTAATCAGCTCGCTTGCGCAGAAAAATTTTCGGGAATTTTGCGAGGATTTATATCGGCAAGTACCGGAAAAATGTCAAATATTGTTGAATAACAAAAGTGTTCGGAGCTATCTTGATGGAAACACAGGATGTTTTTCCGATGAATATGCAATAATAAAAAGAGAAAATATGGAGGCATTCAAAAATGCTGTAGAGAAGACAAGCAGTGATGATATGAGAAAAATTATGTCTTCTGTCGAATCGGCGCGTCCTCAAGAAGCTGATTATACAAAAGGACAGCTGATAGCAAAAGCACTCATATTGCATGGTAATGATAAAGCTGCTTATGACTATATAATAAAATCTCCTGCCGTTTATCAGGAATATGTCTGTTCGAGCGGATATTCTCCTGATTTGTTCCTGTGCATCGGCAACTATCCTGAAAGAGTTGTTGATAATATGTCATTAGGTACTGTTAAAGAAATAGAAAAGGGGATAAAACATAACTATTACTACGGTGAATATACAGGAAACAGTGATTATTTCAGCAGGAATGAAAAAAAACGAAAAGAGCTTAGTGAGTTTTTATCATCTCAGAAGTTGGATAATGATATTACAGCATATCGAGGCGAGAGAAGCACATGGATGTTTGAGTCTGTTCCTGTAGATAAATCTCTTGCAAAGCAGGTCAGGTTGCTTGCTTTTTTGAACCCGGATTCTCGAAAAACGAAGATATTTCCGAACGCTCATATGTATTCAAGCGAACAAACACAGAGTATATATGACTATTTGAAATCAAAAGACGAGTTGTCTTTGGCTGATGCAATGCTTGTTGCAAAATACGGAAACGGACGATTTATTAAACGTCTTACGGAGGAAATAAACAACGCCGGCATACAGGATATGAGTTTTAAATCATTTACTCTCGATAAAAAATTTGCATCAAACTGGGCGAATAACTACGGACATATTACTTCTCCGACCATTATATCAAAAACGGTTATGAAAAAAGGCACTCAAGCAGGTTATGATGCACACAGCGGAGGAAGACAGTTTGAGTTTGTGATGAATGATAACCTCAAAAATATGACTTTTTCGAATGCGAGGTATGATAAGGCAACAAATACGTTTTATATGGATTCGAATGTTTCTGCTATTGAGAAGTAGTGCAAAAATTGAATGCTATCATATATAATAAATCTAAGTTTTTCTGCATAGTATGTTAGAAAGAGGTGTTCAATGGGTGACAAACCAAGGTACTCAAGAATATCAGATATTTTGGATTTGGCAATTTTTATGTCATCAAAAATTCAAGGTGTCACAATTTCTGAAATAGCGCAAAGGTACAATGTTTCCCGCAGGACGGCTGAACGTATGCGAGATAGCCTGACCTGTATTTTTCCGTCAGTTGACGAGATTGAAACGGATGACGCTCAAAAGCACTGGGGTTTTATAAATTATTCCATTTCAAACCTGATTTCATTTACCCCGAAAGAGATTGCAAATATTGAGCAGCTTCAAAGGCGTACCACAAATAAAGAAATGAAAGAGGAACTCGGAAAAACCGTTGAAAAACTAAAATCCCTGAACAAAAAACATTCTCTGCCATTGGAAAACAATATTGAACTTTATATGCAGACAGAAGGCTATGCCGTTCGTCAGATGCCTCAGTACAAAATCAGCCTTGAAACATTGGATGTTATTCGCGAGGCTGTTCAGCATTCAAAAATTGTAACAGGAATTTATCACAACAAAGAGCGGCTGATAGAACCTTTAGGAATGATTTACGGAGAGAAAATTTATCTTGTAGCAAGAGAAAAAGCAAAGGGTGACGGGATTTACAACTATCTTTTACATAAGTTTGAGCAATTGAAACTTACAGACCAAAGCTTTGATAAGGGTGATTTTGACCTGCAAGCATACACAAATTTGTCCTTCGGCGTTTTTCATGGAGACATTCTTAATGTAAAGCTTCTGTTTAGTCCTGAGCTTGCGGAAGAAGCGAGTAAGTTTAATTTTCATCCGACACAATCAGGCAAATGGAATGATGACGGAACTTACACCGTAAATTTTAAAGCAAGTGGAAGCAGAGAAATCATCTGGCATGTGTTTCGCTGGGGGGCAGGGTGTAAGATTCTGTCTCCTTTATCCTTGAAAAAAGAGTATAAACAATATTTGCTTGAAAACTTAAAAAACTATTAATATTGCTTTTGTTGTCTTGCGCATTGTGATTTTTTGTGTAAAAATGTTTTTTATGAGATTTAATTACGGGGAAGATTAGCAATCGAGCGAGCTCTTCTCCTTTTTCTTCTCTAACGGAAAATCTGACAGAAAGTTTCTCACAAGAACGGGAATCGTATATCCCTGTTCTCTCATCTGCTTTACTTTCTCAGCCAGCTCTTTCGTTTTTAATCTAATATGTAGTGTTACGTTCATAAGTTATTCTCACTAACTTGTGTAATCTGTATTATTACTATACACTATTTGTTCATAATTGTCAAGGAATTTTATGTGCAATATGTTACAATTACCTCAAAATTTAATAATATTAAGGAAATATCTCGGGTTTAAAGTGTCTGATTTTGCAGAAAAATTAGGGATACAATATAGGACATATCAGAGTTATGAACGTGGGGAGAGAAAACCGCCTCTTGAATTGCTGGAACAATTAGTTTACAAATACGGAGTAAATATGAACTGGCTCCTAACAGGTGAAGGCGAAATGTTTTCTTCGTCTGTTCAGCCTGTGGCAGATAGCCCTGATGTCAACACATTTTGGAATAAAAAAATGAATGATTTAATTTCAGAAAGATTAAAAAAAATAAGAGAACAAATAAATCCCAATGCCAGCGCATTTGCACGCCAGCTAAATATTTTACAAACTACTTATGTAAAATATGAACGTGGTGAAAGAAAACCGCCTCTTGAATTATTAGAATTCATTATTACACAATTTGGGATAAATGCTCACTGGCTCCTAACAGGCGAGGGAGAAATGTTCTCTTCTTCAAATCCTTCAAGCCCGGAATGTTTTGAAATTCCCGTACTCGGAGATGTCAAAGCTTCTATGGGTTATGGTGTGACGGTTTTTGAACAAAACCGGACCGGAATATATCCGGTAAGCCGCCAGCTTGCCGAAGATTTGAACTTGAATATCAAAAAGACCGAAATGATTTTTGCATCAGGTGACAGTATGTCGCCGACAATAGAAGGCGGTGATAGTCTTTTGATTGACCGCTCAAAAACAGAAATCCACGACGGGAAAATCTATTGCGTGAGAATCAACGGGGAACTTTATGCAAAGAGGCTTCAGTTTGTGCCTCCCTCAACCGTTGTTGTGATATCTGACAACCGGAAGTATAAAAGTTTTGATGTTGATCTGTCAAAAGAAATCAACTACGATTTTGAAATCATCGGCGAGGTGCGCTGGTGGGGAAGAGTGTCGAGGTAAAATGAACAAGATTAAAGAATTTTTCTCAAAAAAACTAATAAAAAAATTGATAATAACAACTATCTCAATTGTTTTTGTTGTTTGTCTGTTTTTCTATGAAATGGTTAGAGAAAACAATTATCTTAAAAAAGCGGCACCGCTTCTTGATTCTTTTCATTTTTATTTTGATAACGAATATATTGAAACAAAAGGCAGCTGGGATATACACGACACTGAAGGCGGACAATACAGATACCCCAGACTGTCAAACATAAGATGTTTTATTAAATCAGGTTATTGCGAAGAAACTTATGTAGAAGAATTTGCTGTTTGGTTTATAGATCATTATTTATATGACATAACAAGCATAAAAAACGGAATAATAACAGCTCAAAGAGAAACCGATTATATTATTACAGAATTAACTTTAAACACTAACACTAAAGAAGTTACATCCCGGCAGCTGCCAAAAGGGAAAAAAGATTCAACATTTGATGTCGGGAACAGAACAGCTTATAAGAAACTAACCGACGGATATCTTCTGACAACACAAATAAAACAGAAAGAAATAAACGCATTTGATACGCCAGTTCTATATTTAGTTCGTTTAGCGAGAAGAGAGAAATGACAATAAATATCAATAAAGGTTTTTCTATGAAAAAAATATTGCTGTTTTTACTCATGTTTGCAATTTTTACACCGCTTGCAATGGCGGCAACCTGGGAAGAATTCGGACATAAAACATATATCGACAAATCAAGTATCAAGTATATTGACAGCGGGGCAATATTTTGGCTCAAAATCCTAAATGATGGAACATTAGAGGACATAGACGGGAAAAAAGTATGGTATATGCTATCAAAATATGAGATTAATTGTAAAAAAAGACAATTTAGGGTTTTGTCATCGAACTTTTATGATCTAAAAAAATATCCTCTCGTTGCTCTGCCTTATACTTCTTCCTGGACTGATATTCCGCCCGATTCCAATGCGGAAATCTGGCATAGAATATTTTGCAAATATGATAAATTCAGAAATATCTACAATAGTAGAAATTTTAAATAGGTATTAAACCAAACGCAGGAAACTCCCTCAAAGCAGGTTTAAGTTCAAATCTCAGAGTCTTTGAAATACTGAACAGATTGTTAAATTTGTCATAAAATTTTTCCATATTTCCCACCTTCCTGCTTTATATATTGAATTTGTATGATTATAGCATATATGTTTTTAGTATTAATATAAAATCTCAGGAGTAATTTCATTTTTCATAAGTTTTTTAAATAATGCCATTATGCCGATTGCTTTGGCGTCTGTTGAACATTTTACAAGGTTGTAACTGCGTTTATCGAAGCAGGCAAGTTCTTCTTTCCCTGATAAGAACGCCGGTGAAAGATAACCATAGTCTTCGAATGCTCCAAAAAGAGATCCTTCTATTTTATCAGCCAGATTATAAGAATCAGCTTCATTAAACGATAAGTCATAGATTCCGAAGTTTTCGCAGCTTGTTATGAGTGATTTAAACCCATATTCAAGAGAATACATGTTCCAGTGGATATAAATTGGATTGTTTAAGTTTTTTATAAATTCCGAAAATTCACAAAGGAGTCTTTTTTGGGCATCAACAATGCATTTTTCAGTAAAGATATAGTTATGCAAAGCAAAAGAGTGCAGTTCATGAGTTGAAAAGTTTACGAGGGATATACAGCATATTGCGGGGGCAAGTGCTCCTCCGTCGTAAAAACCGTTGCTTGAATAGTGAATTGAATAGACGTCGTGTTCTCTTCCTTTTGTTAATAATTTAATATCATCCATATTTGTGTCTCCTTTTAGTATATTATGATTGGTCATCATGACAAATATGGACGTATTCTTAAAATTTAAAAAATATATTCTTATTATTTACGCACTAAAAAACTCCCTTTAGGGAGCTTTAATAAATGGGGCGGGTATTAGATTTTAATTCGAACCAGTTAATAAATGAGGTAAAAGAGTTTCATAAATTACGCATGTATAAATAGTGCGTAATCCTGTTTTATGAGTATTTACTGATGATAAATAACAAAAGTTTAAAAAATCTAAAATCGAACTCCGAAAGAACTCCGAAACAAAGAGCGGAACTTGCAAGAAAAGCAGGGATTAAATCAGGGGTAGCAAGAAAAGAAAAGGCAAATTTCAATAAGGTTTTAACTCAAATACTACAAAGTAAACCAAGCGATGATTTAATAGTCATTTTAAAGGAACAAGGTATAAAAAACACTACAAAATTAAATTATCTTGAAAGCATTATTTTATTCACTACATACAAAGCCTATGCAGAAAAAACAACTCTTAGTGAATTAGTAAGGTATTTAACATTTATACGTGATACTTTAGGGCAAATTCCATTTCAACAGGTCTGTGAATTATCACCAATCAACAAGCAGGAAACCAAAAGAATTATAAATAATATATTAAAACAAATATAGCTACCATTTTTTTGTATCTATAAAAATATAAATTTAAGCTATTTTTGTGCTAAATTTATTTAAGCAAGGAGTTACAAATGGGATTTAGATATAGAAAAAGTATTAATATTGGAGGTGGTTTCAGAATAAATCTTAGTAAATCTGGAATAGGCTATAGTTGGGGTGTAAAAGGTTATAGAATTACGAAAACTGCAAAAGGGACAATTAGAAAAACAGCTTCTATTCCAGGTACTGGATTATCATATGTTGAAGAAACTAGCAATAATAAAGAAAACGAAAAAGAATATACACACATACAAAATAACAATAATTGTTATGGTGAAAAAGAATTCATAAATGAGATGTCAAATTTGAGCAATAGTGAAAGTTGCGACGAAATATTATCATTAGCTAGGAAAAGTTTAAAAATTAACCAAATAGCCACTATTGGTATGATAATATCTTTTATATTGATGTTATTTAATCATTTTTTTCTTATCCCTTTATTCCTTTTTATATGTCTATTTGGATACGTTAGAATTTTTGGAACAATAGATTTAGAATATAACATAGATGATGATTTGCGGGCTGTTATTGAAAATAAAATGCAACCAATGGTAAAAGTAGCCCAAAGTGCAAAAACTTGGCGTATTTTAAGTTCAAATAGGGTTATAGATACCAAATATTCAGCAGGGGCAACTAGCACAATAAAGAGGATTAATTGTACTACAAGTAGAAAATCTGTGTTTCCTTTTAAATTTGAAACAAGTGCCGTATCTTTTATCACCCCACAAGAAACTATAATATTTTTACCTGATAAATTATTTGTTATTCAAGATTGTAAAATCATAGCAATTGATTACTGTGATATTCAAACAAACGCCTCTACCACACAATTTGTAGAAGAAGAGACCATACCAAGTGATGCTAATGTTATAGGAAAAACTTGGCGTTATATAAATAAATCTGGCGGTCCTGATAGAAGGTTTAAAAATAATAGAGAAATACCAATATGTTTATATGGGACTCTCACATTAACTTCAAATACTGGACTTAACACTGTAATAATGTTTTCTAATACAAATCTATAAAAACAATTTAGAAAGATATTTATACTTGCATGTATAATTTATTATGTTATAATATACATAGATGTGTAATTTAACATGGGGAATTAAACATGGAAGCAGCAGAAAAAAAGGGATTATTAAGAGTTGCAGAGCAATTAGACAACCAGTCTAAAACAGATGAAAGGCAAGTTTTTACAATTAAAGATTTAGAAGAAGTCTCATATCGTCAATTAAATGATTGGGATAAAAGAGGATTTTTAAAAAGCTGCAAAAGGGATAATACAAATGGATGGCGAAAATTCTCTGTTTTTGACATTACTTGTCTTAAAATCATTCGAGATATGAAGAAAAACTTATATTCTGATGAAGTTATTAATTTCATTTTGCAACAGGTTACTAATATAAAACCAGCTTTGCTTACAGGCATATTTCATAGCGATGAACAAGATTACTATTATTTGGCTGTAAGTCAAAGGGGCGGTTATGGAATAGGCAAGGGGAACAATTCACTTGTTAATTTTCATAGAGAGGTATCATCTGATTTTAAACAAGAAAATCTTCTAAGTGAAAGTCTTTTAATAATACCTATCGGACAGTATTACAAAGAAGGAATGCTTAAATATTTTAAAAAGGAATTAGAATTAGATAAAAATAATAAAGTCAATCCATTTTGCGACATACCAGCAGCTTTAAGACGTGTTCTTATTCTTGATACCATTGAAAACGAAAATTATATTGAGATTTTAATTAGAAAGAAAAAAGCTGATTACATCATAAAACCCAAATGCAAAGACAATAAGCTAACAAGGGAAGAACTTGTTGAATTAGTAAAAAATTCAGAATATGAAAATATAGAAGTAAAATTCACAAATGGCAATTCTGTATTTTTAACAAAAGAAGAAACTATCAAAATTAAGTAAGTGGCTATGGAAGCATAGAGCTTATTTAAAGTTATAACTAAATATTTGAAGTGGCAATGAGGCAAGTTGAGCTTCAATACAAAGCAATAAGGATTGAAAAATGCTTAGTATCGAAGCTTGCCGAAAAATTTTAGGGAAAACAAAGGAAGAAATGACAGACCAAGAAATCAAAGAAATTCAAGAGTTGCTGTATCAAATGGCTAAGGTTTTAGTCAAAAATTACAAGGGGGTAATATTATGCAAAAAGCTGTAATATACTGTCGAGTATCAACGGAAGAACAAGCTAAACATGGTTATAGTTTAGGTCAACAAGAACAGGAATGTATGGAATTTGCCGTAAAGAACGGTTATGAAGTTGTTAAGATTTTTAGAGAAAAAGGCGAAAGTGCTAAAGACTTAATCCGTACAGAATTAAAAAGAATGTTTGAGTTTTGTGCCGAACATAAAAAAGATATTAATGTTTTGATATTTTGGAAATGGGACAGACTATCAAGAGGTGAGCAATCAGACTATCATGTCTTAGGACAGTTTTTTGAACGAACCAATATTAAGCCCTTATCTGTAACAGAAAATAATGAAGATACACCCGAAGCAGAGTTTTTAAGATGGATAACACAAGGAACAAGCCGTTATGAATGGCGAAAAATATGTGAAAGAACTAAACTAGGAATGAGAGGGGCTGTTAATAAAGGCAGATGGGTAAATTTAGCCCCTGTCGGATATAAAAATGATAAAGAAAAATCTTTAATCCCTTGTCCTGAAAATGCAAAGTATATCAAAATGGCGTTTGAATTATTTGCTACTGGTTTATATTCTCAAATAGAAGTTATGGAAAAGTTAAGACAAGCAGGCATGAAAGACCTCAATAAAAACAAAGTAGGCAGGATTTTAAGAAATAAAGTTTATATCGGAATGCTTACTTATAGCTGGCTTGATGAACCAGTCAGGGGAATTTTCGAACCGCTTATCGATGAAGATACTTTTTATAAAGTTCAGGCAATATTAGACGGTAAAAAGCCATTAATTACCGGCTACAAACGAAATAGAGAAGAATTCCCTTTAAGACAGTATATTAAGTGTCCTTATTGCAACAAACCTTTAACAGCAAGTTACAGTAAAGGCAGAAATCAGAAATATGCATATTATCACTGTCACAATAAAGACTGTATGCTAAAGTTCAGGATTAGAAAGGATAGATTAGAAGAGGAGTTTAAAAAACATCTTGAAGTGATTAAACCTAAAAAAGAGCTTTTAACCTTGTTTAGAAGCATACTGGAAGATGTTTACAATGAAGAAATAAAAGAGCAGACCAACCTGAAAAAGCAACTTGAAAATGAACTCAAAGAACTTAATGAAAGCAAATTAAGGCTGACTAAAAAGTACATAGATGATAAACTGTCCGAAAGAGATTATAAGCTTGTTAATGATGATATAGAGCAGGCTATTTTGGATAAAAAGACGATATTAGCAGGCATGGAAATCCCTGAAAGTAGTATTAATCAATTCTTAGACAGTTGTTGCTTTGCTCTGAATAATATTAAAAGCCTATGGGAAAGTGGTGGGCTTGAATTTAGACAGCGTTTACAAAAACTGATTTATCCAGAGGGAGCAAGTTTTGATTTGAGTAATTTTCGAACACATAAAAAATCAGTCATATTCGAGTTCTTAGACCGATTGACTGATAATAAGTTTAATATGGGGCGGATGATGGGATTCGAACCCACGAATATCGGAACCACAATCCGAGGCCTTAACCGCTTGGCGACACCCGCCATATTATATTGATAATCATACAATAAAAAATTTTTTTTACAACATACTTTCTAAGGAACTTATATAGCAAATTCCGAAGATATTATTAAAAGTCCGTTATTCTGAGGGCTTTAGCCCGAAGAATCCTTTTTGTTCAGATACTCGGTATGACGTTGCTTTGGAAATTTTGGGCGGAATTGACTATATAAATCAACTTTCTCAAAAATGTGAGCTGCTTGCTTTTTAAAATTTACGACGATATAATTCCTGAGAAAGAGAGGGCTGTATGATTTATTTGTATTTGCTTGCAGCAATTATCGCTGAGGTTGCGGCGACTACCGTGTTGAAGGCTTCTCACGGATTTACGGTGCTTGTGCCTACGATTATATCGCTTTGTTTATATGGCGTATCTTTTTATTTTTTGAGTGTTTGTATGGCACAGATACCAACGGGTGTTGTTTATGCAATCTGGTCAGGTGTCGGGATTGTTCTGATTTCTGCTGCCGCATATTTTGTCTACAAACAATCTCTTGATTTGCCTGCTGTTCTCGGTATCGGGTTGATTATTGCCGGTGTCGTTGTTATCCAGCTTTTTTCAAAGACGGTAACTCATTAGTCGAGCAGTTTTTCGATGGCAATTTCAAGTGCTTCGGTTTCTGTTATGTTGTGTTTTTGTGCATAATCTTTGAGAATTTCGAGTTTTGATTCATCGATGCGGCGGTTGAAAGGAATTTTATTTCCGCAGCTTTTTCGTCCGGCGTTCATTCTTCGTCCGCCCCATGGAATTTCTCTGTTCACTTCTTCTTTAATTTTTTGAATATGAAGAAAATGCCTTTGCCCTTCTTCTGTTTTCGTAAGCCAGTTTTCGTAATCTTCGTCATTTTCAAATTCAGGGATGGAAGTGCTTCTCAAATATTCTTCGTATTTTTGTTCAAATAGTTCGCGTCTTCTACCGTGTCCTCTTCCATAGCTTCCATGATTGTTGTGGCAGTTGTGATTGCCATGTCCATGACAACAGTTTTTCATAACAAATTCTTCTCCTTTTGTGTTTATACTTTAAGTATAAATTATGAACTTGAATTTGTCAATACAAAATCAAATTATTTATGCAAACACTGATAAATTATCCCTTTTGCAAAGCAGTTTTTCATAGCAATAAAGTTGCGTTCTTTATTTGAGGAAAACAGATATTGCACTGATTTTGCAAGAATTAAAATGATGTGGTAGATGACAATTTTCAGCCGCTTGAATAATGATACACCGTTGAAATATATTCTGATGAAGGTCATTCCCTGCTGGAAGTGTTTCATCTTCAAAAAGTCGATGGAGCAGCGATTTTTTATTACTATATGATGGACAGTGCTTTGAGGGGTATAAATAGCAATTTTGCCGTTTTCAAGAGCATCTTTCGTGAATTTTGTTTCTTCACCCCCGAGCATAAGATTTTCGCTTCGTCCAAGGTCTGTATCAAATCCGTTTACTTCTTTGATGTAGTCCATTTTCACTGCCATGTTGCCGGCAATGGGATAGTCGATTTTTCCTTTTTCAATAAGTTCTTTGCTCAGAACTATCTCCTCATCACCATATTCATAATTTGCAAACCAGTTGTCTATATAGCTGTCTGCAATTTTGGCAAATTCAGGGTCCTCGTATTTGACAATTACTTTTCCTGCGAGGATGACCGCTTCAGGATGTTTTTTGATTGAGTCATAAAAATTCTGAAGCCAGTCTTTGAATGCTATTTCATCATCATCAAAATAGACTATATAGTTACCGGAAGCCTCTTTGTAGCATCTGTTTCTTGCATAAGACACACCTTGATTTATTTCTTTGAAGTATTTTATATTAAGTTCCGGATGATTGTTAATAAATTCTTTGACTACAGCTTCAGTGTTGTCTGTTGAGTTGTTATCTACGACGATTATTTCGAACAAATCTTTTGAGATAGTCTGCTCTGCAAGTGACTGCAGGGCATTGGGAATTTCTTTTTCTTTGTTGTAGACACATACACCGACTGATAAAAACAGATTGCTCATATTATCCTCATTTTTTGACTATTTCTTTTATGGTGTTTCTTATGTTAAACAGGTTGAATTTTTCGAGCAGAATAAAATACAACAGCGTAAACACTGCAAAGCATACAAACATCAAAATGATTGAATGGAATTTTATTTCGATTATTTTTGATATAAGAGTAACAAGCAGTATTAAAAATAGTATTTTTCCGAGTTTTAGGGAGTAACTGATGTTATAAACTTTTTCTTTTAAAATAACGTCAAATGCTATGTTGAATATCACGGCACCGATAAGAAGTCCTGCTGTGTTTGCCCATGCGGCACCCTCAAGACCGATTTTGGGAATAAGTACGATATTCAAAATAAAATTGACAACAGCAACTATGCACATTGTAAAAGATACAAACAATGGTTTGTTCATTGCTGTGATAAGTGTTGATGGCAGTGTTGAGAATACATTAATCAAAATTCCCAGAACAAGAATGCATAAAACAAGTGTTCCCTTTGAAAATTCTTCTCCGAATATACCGAGGATTGTTGTTGAAAATCCGCAGACAAGTGCGCAGGCAAGCCCCATAAACACAAGTACCTTAATCTGTGTTTCCCGGTAGATTATGATAAGTTCTTCAAATTTTTCTCCATAAAAAAGACGTGATAAAGACGGATAGAGCATTCTTGAGAAAATGGAGTCCATTGTTGCGAGTTTTGAGAATATTTGATACACGACATAATAAATGCCGAGAGCTGAAATCGGAAGATATAAAGGAATGACAGCTCTGTCAGTGTATTCTGTAATCAGATAATTTGTATTTTTCGGAAGGAGTTTTAAACCGAAAATCAGCGCTTCTTTGAAGTCTTCATAAGCTGTTTTGAAAATGTCCTTGTTCCAGCGGATATTCAGGTTTATTACTTTGCCTATGAATACGAGCATAAAAACACATGACGATATGTCAATTAATACCTGCAAACCGACAAAGGATGTTATACTCTTGGTGAAACAAAAATATACGCAGACAAATGCCGATATTTTGGCGATAAAAATAGCTATCTCAGCAATCAGAGGATATTTTATCTGTTGATACGCCGCATATATACTGTTGAGTATTGCAGCCGTATTTGTAAACAGAAGATAGCTCACAAGCAGGATTGCAAAATAAGGGAATATATCCTTGTGATAGATGTCTACTATAATATATTTTCCGAGCAGCAGTGCAGGCATGGCGAGGATTGCCGTAATAAGAAAAGTCATAACGAAAAATACAATACATAACGCACTCGCATTTGGTGAATCTTGCGGGTATTTGTTCAGTACTCTGATAAATCCCCCCTGCTCGGCAAAGTTTGTTAGTATGCCAAAGATTCCGATGAACATCATCAGAAATGCAAAAATACCGATTATTTCACTTCCGAAAAATCTTGCGGTAAATATATAAAATACAAGCCCCGAAACTATATTTACTCCGTACTTCAGAAAAGATGTAAATATTGCGGAGGATATGATTTTGTTTTCTTTATGTACTATTTTCTCGTCAGACATACTTCCTTCTATCCAGAATTGTAGACTCTGACGATAATTATAGTTGATAACTTAAGAAAAATAAAGAATTAAGCAATTTTCTAATATTTATGTATAATCATATTATTATGAATAAACTGAAATTTTTACTTCCTCACCATTTTTTAAGATTGTTGTATATAAACTTCCGCTATAACGGGATGTTAGACCGCCGTCGACTTATATTAATGGATGGCGATGTTGAGTTGAAACTCGGCAAGAATTCAAAAATCTCAATTCCCAAAGGCGGACGTCTTGATTTCGGGAATATAGTTCATGAGTTTTCTCATCGCAGCAATACAAAGCTGATACTTGAAGAAAATGCTACGTTTTCTCTAGAGGAAGATTGGACTATTATTGATAAGGGATGTGTTGTTTATGTCGGGAAGGGCAAAAATCTTTCAGTAGGCTCTCAGACTTATATCTCTTCAAATGTGAAAATACTCGCTCATGATAATATTTCAATAGGAAAAAATTGTATGATAGCGAGCGGTGTTCAGATTTTTGCAGGTGACGGGCATCCTATTTATCAGAATGGAGCTTGCATAAATCCTGATGCACCTGTTGTGCTTGAAGATAATGTTTGGTTAGGCTCAAGAGCTTTGATATTGAAAGGGGTAACCGTTGGGAAAGGCTCTATAGTTGCTGCGGGTGCTGTTGTAACCAAAGATGTTCCTCCTCATTCAATTGCAGCAGGTAATCCGGCAAAAATTATAAAACAAGATATCTCCTGGAAAGAAAGTGCTTAATTAAAAGTAAAATATTCATCTATCTCCTGCATAATCATGATAAAATTTTATCCGTAGGGTACAGGTTAAGGGCTTGTTATGGAAATAGTTTTATTTTTGGCTGGTTTATTAGTTGGAGCTGGTCTTGTATTTTTTATTATGAGAAAATCGTCAGTTTCTTTTTCTGATTTGGAAAAAAAACAACGGGAGATAGTTGAACTCAACAGACAGGTTGCAGAGTTGAATGCTTTAAACTCAAAAAAAGAAGAATTTTCTCAAAAAGAAGAAGAGATGCAAAAAAAGCTTTCTATGGAATTTGAAAATCTTGCTTCAAAAATTCTTAAAGAGAATACAAATGAATTTAACACAATGAGCAAGAAAGAACTTGATTCTCTTCTTGAACCCTTCCGCATCAAAATAAACGAATTTCAAAAGAAAGTAGAAGAGAATATTCAGTCAAATGAAAAAAACAATATTACTTTTGACACGCAGATAAGAAATCTTATGGAAAATAACAGACAAATCGAAAAAGAAGCCCGCAACCTTGCATCGGCACTGAAAGGAAGTAACAAAATTCAGGGAAACTGGGGAGAAATGCAGCTGAAACGCATTTTTGAACTTTCAGGATTGCAGGAAGGTGTTGAATACAGTTTGCAGACTACCATAAAATCAGAAACAGACTCAACACAGCGTCCGGATGCGGTTGTTTATCTTCCTGATAACAGACAGATTATAGTTGACTCAAAGGTATCGTTGAATTCTTATGTTGAATATTTTAACTCTGAGAATGAAGTTCAAAAATCAGAGGCTTTCAAGAAATTTCTTGAGTCGCTCAAACAGCATATAAAAGGACTTGCGCAGAAAGAATATTATGCATCAGGAGATTTGAACTCGCCTGATTTTGTTCTTTTGTTTGTTCCCTCGGAAGCATGTTTTTCTCTCGTTTTGCAGATGAGCGAAACAATTTTCTCTGAAGCTTGGAATCAGAAGATTATACTTGTGAGTCCGACAACTCTTCTTGCTACGCTCAAGAGTATCAATCTTTTCTGGGTTCAAGCAAAACAGAACCAGAATGCAATCAATATAGCCGATGAAAGCGGTAAACTATATGACAGTTTTGTTGCATTGATTGGTGATTTGGCTTCGATTGAAAAATCCTTCAAATCAGTATCAGATGGATTTACTTCCGTTATGAACAGACTGTCTGAAGGAAGGGGCAATATTACAAAACGAATAGAAAATCTCAAAAAACTCGGAGCAAAAGCAAAAAAACAAATTCCACAGGAGCTTCTTTCAAAAGAAGAAGATGAAGACATGTTGATGATAGAAGAAAAGACGGGTGTATAGGTTATGAAACGAGCTGTTGTTGTAGTAATAGATTCAATGGGTATAGGTGCCATGCCTGATGCATGTGAGTATGGAGATGTCAAAGAGTGCAATACTCTTGTCAACGTTGCTAAAGCAAATGGAGGTCTTTGTCTGCCAAATCTTGAGAAAATGGGCTTGGGGAATCTTGCTGATATTGAAGGAGTAAAAAAAGTTGATAATCCATCAGCTTCCGTCGGTATATTGAAAGAGATTTCAAAGGGCAAAGA
This sequence comes from Candidatus Gastranaerophilales bacterium, assembly GCA_944323485.1. Taxonomy (GTDB): domain Bacteria; phylum Cyanobacteriota; class Vampirovibrionia; order Gastranaerophilales; family CAJFVJ01; genus Adamsella. Next base: position 204,646 of record CALUSR010000003.1, on the reverse strand, counting down.
TACAACAACAGGTCACTGGGAGATAGCCGGGCTTGTCCTTGAAAAACCGTTTTTGACTTACCCTGAAGGATTTCCCAAAGAACTCATTGATGATTTTGTGAAAGAAACAGGCTGCGGCGGCGTGCTTGGAAACTACCCCGCCTCAGGTACAAAAATTATTGAAGAGCTTGCATCAGAGCATGAAAAGACAAAATTTCCTATAGTTTATACAAGTGCAGACAGTGTTTTTCAAATAGCATGCGATGTTGATGTTATTCCTCTTGAAACGCTTTATAGATGGTGTGAAATTGCAAGAAAACTTCTTGATGGAAAATACAATGTCAGCCGTGTTATTGCAAGACCTTATCATAAAGTTGACGGGAAATACCAGAGAATATCAAAAGACAGAAGAGACTATTCCGTTCCTCCGACAGGCAAAACAGTTCTTGATGCGGTGAAAGAACAGAACGGAAGAGTTCTTGGTATAGGAAAAATTGAGGATATATTTGTAAAAACAGGTATAACCCATGCGATTCATACAGGTTCAAATAAAGAGGGGCTTGAAATTTTGCTTTCTGCTCTTGATGACAGATTTGATTATGATAAATACCTGACTGATAAAAATTTTTCAGACTTTGATAAAGAGTTTATATTTGTCAATCTTGTTGATACAGATATGCTCTTCGGGCATAGAAATGATGCTGTAGGCTATGGAAGGGCTATCGAAGAGATAGACTCATATGTTGATAAATTTTTGAATTTGTTAACTGATGATGATTTGTTGATTATAACAGCTGACCATGGCTGCGACCCGACTGTAGCTGGCACCGATCATACAAGAGAGATGATTCCCGTTGTGTTATATTCAAAATCGTTGAAACCACAAAATTTGGGAACAACTGATGGGTTTGGACGTATTGCTGCGAGCGTTGCAAAATGGCTCGGTGCGGACTTTGGATGTAATTCTGATGCGTTGTTTTAAAAATTAGCCGTATGTTTTTTAATATTAAATTGAAAATTTTTATAAAATTTGGTATATTAAACAGAGTTTCTGTTATAATGTAATGGATAATCATTTAGGAGAAAAAAAATGAAAGTAAGAATCGACGATGGATGTATAGCTTGCGGTGCATGCGAATCAATTTGCAGCGATGTTTTCCATGTGGAAGATGCTGCTGTTGTTGATGAAGATGCTGTTGATGCAAACATCGATGCAGTGAAAGAAGCTGCTGATGCTTGCCCTGTTAGCGTAATCATTATCGAATAATTCTAATCAGTATGCAAAAAGGCGGTATCTCAGTTTTGGGTTACCGCTTTTTTGTATTTTATGAAGGACTAAAGGCGGATTATGTTTGAATATATAAAACTGAACTTTTTCAATCATCTTGATTTCTGGCATATAATTGTTGCTTCTGTCATTGCGTTTATTACTATTGTTGTTGCAAGGGCAGGACAGTATTTCCTTGATAAAATTATTGAGAAAATTTTCTCAAAGCATATTAGTACAAGCGGAAAAGTAAATTTGAACAAAATTAACACACCGTTTGCACTGTTTGTTTATATCGTTGGTTTTGGAATTTCCATTGCCGTATTGCATCCGACCGATGCCGTTTTCCCGATTAAGACGGGACTGACTCTCTTTGTAAGGGTAGCCAGTACTGTTATGCTGACATGGATGGGATATGTTCTTGTTGATTTTGTTGATAGATTTTTCTCTTTCAAATACGAACAATCAAGTTTTCCTATTCTCAAGTTTATTCCTCTTTTGAATATATTGCTGAAAACCACAATAACTTTTGTGATGATAGTGAATATCCTTCAATATTTTGGATATTCCGTATCAACGCTTTTGGCAGGGGTTGGAATTTTGGGTGTTGCTGTCAGTTTTGCATCAAAAGAGTATATCGCAAATGTTTTTGGAGCATTTGCAATTATCGGCGATGGAACTTATAAAATAGGCGACTACGTGGTTATTGATAAGGCTGTTGCAGGCAGCGATGTTGAGGGAACAATTGAGACTATTTCTCTGCGCTCAACAAAGATAAGAGCTCTGGATGACAGTGTGATTATTGTTCCGAATAATATAATCGGAAACTCGATTGTTAAGAATATTTCCATGGTGACTAAAAGACGTATATATGAATTTATTGATGTGACATATGACACACCTGCAAATAAAGTTGAAAGAGCCGTTGAAATTTGCAAAATTGTAGCTAATGAAAATCCGAAGATACTGAAGGATTACAGAGTTTTTCTCAACAAACTCGATTCTTCTTCGTTGAAGATATATTTGAGCATGTATGTTGATACTACTGAATATGCCGAATATCTGAAAGTCAGAGAAGAATATCTCCTCAAGCTCTTTGAAGAGTTTAACAAAGAAGGCATTGAATTTGCGTTTCCGACGGAAACTCTTTATATTAAGAAATAATATCTGTTTTTGTGGCAATTTTTTATCTCTGCTTGTTTTATAAGAAATGTGTTTAATGAGCGGAGTGAAGTTTTGTCAAATAGCAGTGTAAGCCCTTTGAGTTATTCTAACTACATTAACCCTCAAATGATGGTTAATAAACAGGATAGCAGTTCTGTTGTCAAAAATAATTCAGAACAATCTGACAGTTTTGAATCTTCTGATAAAATTGAGAAAAAAAATAAAAAGAATAATAAAATAAAAACTGCTATAGGTGCAGCCGTTGTGTTTGGTGCCGCAATTTTAAGCTTAGCCGTGTTAAAAAAGAATAACAAGAATCTTATGGAATCATTCAATGCACTTTTCAAAGATAGTGATATGAAAGGTGTCAGTTTTTCTAAAAAACTGAAAACTCTCTTTGCCGGTGATGAGGCTATTGAAAAACTCTCAAAGGCAAGAAAGGCGTCAACCTCAAAGTTGGATGAGATTCTTGATGGGGTCGTTGATACCAAAAAGAAACCGAATGAAGAGATTCCACTCTCCGGAGATGAACAGCCTGTTATGACAAAACACGCGGGAGAAGAAACAATGGCTGTTGCTGAACCGCTGCAAGAAACAAAGGGGGCTATGACGTTTGAAGGAAACGGAAAAGAGAGGATTCCTTCAGGTGAATTTGCCTGTGATGAGGATTTCAGCGAATTTGTCAAAAAACTTGCAGGAAAAAGATATTCTTCAAATCAAGATGTTCAAAAAATTCTTGATGTATCAACCAGAGATTTTGATAAAGCAAGAAAATCCGGGGATGTATCAGATTTTCTTACATATTATGAAAAACTTGCATCAAGACATGAAAGATTTATTCGTAAACCTGATAAAAAAGAGACAGCAGATTTTATAGGCGAAGTCATGTCTGCGTTTGAAAAATATCTGGGTAATAAACATGGGATTTCTGTACGAAAGGCTTCAAACGGGGATATTTTTGACCCGTCGATAATGAGAAAAATTGATACCGCCAAAACCACGGACAAAGCTCTTGAGGGAACGGTTGAAAGCATGTATCACCCGGGATTTTTGGCTTCAAACGGTGATGAACTCCGTCCTCTCAGGGTAAATGTTTATGAGTATTCTCAAGAGTAAGAGTTATTCCTGCTTCAGCTCTCTGTTCATCAGAGCATTGAGAGCTTCTTTCGGAGAGATATCAGTATAAACTATACGGTAAATCATCTCTGACAACGGGGTGTAGATGTTTAATTCTTTTGAGAGTTTGCATAATGCTTCTGAGGTTTTGACCCCTTCCGCAACAGAGCCAAGTTCTGCGAGAATATCGTTTATTTTCTTTCCCTGACCGAGCATATAACCTACTGTATAGTTACGGCTTAGAGGGCTTGAGCATGTGGCAATCAGGTCACCCATCCCTGAAAGACCATAGAGAGTTGATGGTTTTGCTCCGAGGGCTGTACTTACCCTGATAATTTCAGCCATACCTCTTGTGAGAATGGAGCCTCTTGCATTATCTCCGAGTTTCATAGCACCTACAAATCCTGATGCGATTGCGATAACATTTTTCAAACTTCCTCCGAGTTCGACGCCGATAATATCAGTATTGAGATATAGTCTGAATCTGTTTGGCACGCTCATTTTTTGCTGTACAAGACGGGCTGAGTTTTCGTCTTTTGATGCGACTGATGCTGCAGTTGGAAGTCCTGCGAGAACTTCTTTTGCGAGTGTCGGGCCTGAGAGAACAACTATAGGGTTATCAGGCAGTTCTTCTTCTATTACCTCGCTCATTCTCTTAAGAGTAGGCATTTCAAGCCCTTTTGAGGCGTTGACGAGGATTTGGTTTGGTTTAATCCCTGCTTCCTTAAGCTGAGAAGAAACAGCTCTTATTCCTGATGTTGAGATAACCATCAGGATAATATCAGCATCTTTGATTGCTTCATTGAGATTTGATGTTATTTGAATTTTTTCCTGAAGCTGAACTTCAAGAGGAGATGAGATTCTTTTTGTTTTTATAAATGATTCTGGTAGGTCTGCGCTTCTTCCCCAGAGTGTAACTTCTTCGAAATTATCACATAAGAGCCAAGCAAGAGTACTACCCCAGCAGCCGGGTCCAAGAACAGTAAGCTTCATCTTTTATCCTCCGAACTCATCTTTACTCATTTTATAATAGTTGAGATTTTTTTATTTGTAAAATAGTTAATCGAATCTTTTGACTTTATATCCGTATTTTCCGATTTGATAGTTATTTTTTGTTTTTGAGAGGAAGAGAATATCCCCGTTTTTGTATCCGACACTCCAGGCGCCGAGGAAAATTCTGTGTTTATCACGTTTCATACCATAGGCATAAACTATAATTCTTTCATGATTGTTTATGTCCCATCCGATGGGTTGTACATCCCACTGATAAGCCGAGAGTATAACTCCGAAACGGTTGAGATAGTCATCTCTTATATCTTTTTTCAGATTTGAGAGTTCATGTATTTTGTTTGTATCGAAGTCATAAATCCAAGTACTGCATTCCCACAAATCACGTTGTGTTTCTCCGTAGCGGGTTTTTATCAGAAGTTTTGAAGAGTCATATGACCAGTCAACAGGAACGATAGTTTTGAATATTTGAGAATCAACATTCTCAAGCCCCTTTGATAATAGAGGAATTTCTACCCTGTCTTTTATGGTAGCTTCTCTTACACTTTTCATGGGCGGTTTTGTTTTATCGAGGTTTATATAAAACAGCTCTGAGGCTACTCTGTTTATTGAAGGATAAAAATATACCTGAGAATATACAAGCTTTGAAAAATCAGGCGAAATACATCCTGATGTATTCAGCTGTTTTTCAACTTTAAGATTAAGCAAATCAAGTTCTATTTCTCCTGCCAGATCATTATATTTTACAAAACGATAATCACCTTGAGGAACGAGTTCTTCGACAGGAGGTTCTTTTGCTTTTTTCTTTTTTTCTTTTTTCTCTTGTCTTTCCTCTTTTGATTTTTGGATTTTTTCTTTGAAAGATGATATAAGTCCCTGTTTTTCTTCAGGTTCTTCAACAGGAGCCGTTTGTGATTCGAGTTCTTTTGAAGGTGGAGTTATGTTTTCTGATTCATCTTGTGTTGTAACTTCTTTTTCTTGTTGTGGTTGTGAGTTATCTTCCTTAAACAATTCATTTATAAGTTGTTCATAAGCTTCTTCTGATTTTGGAGTTGCTTCCTGTGCGTCGTTATCTTTTGTAACTTCTCCGTCAGGCAGGAGATTTTCGTATTGTTCGTCTATAACGGCATGTCCTCTTGCATCAATTTTGAGAGATTTTCTCATCGTCGGAGTGAGGTCTTTTTCTTTTTTCTTTTTGGCGTCAGCTGTAGTTAACTGACATAAAAAGATTATGGTGCATAAAAATAATATGAATATATTTTTATGCATTTTAGACAAGACCTTCCCTCATTGCAAGAACAGCGGCCTGTGTTCTGTCATCCACGCATAATTTTTGCAGGATACTGTGCACATGGGCTTTTGCCGTTGCACGTGTAATAAATAATTTTTCTGCTATCTGCGGGTTTGTTGCCCCATCTACTATTAAGGAAAGAACTTCAAGTTCTCTGTCTGTCAGACCGCAGTTTTTTGCATACTGTTTTCCATCAGAAGACGGACCGTCTGTTTCGTTGATAATGGCATTTTGTTTGTTGATGCTTCTCAAAACTGTTTTTGCTATTGCAGGATCCAACCAGCCTGTTCCCTCTGCAACAGCCTTGATTGCCGTTGTCAGCTGGTCTTCTGAAGCCCCTTTCATAATATATCCGTCAGCACCTGCTCCAAGAGCCGCAAATACATCATCTTCTCCGTCACGTGAAGTGAAGATTAAAATTTTGCTGTCTATTTTTGCATCTCTGATTTGTTGGGTGGCTTCTATTCCGTCAATTTCAGGAAGCCCGATGTCCATAAGTATGATATCAGGACGGAGTTCTTTTGCCAGACTGACTCCCTTCACTCCATTGTCCGCTTCTGCAATCATTTCTATGCCGTCAGCCTTTTGCAAAACCAACGCCAACCCCATTCTTGTCATTGTGTGATCTTCGACAAGAAGAACACTTATCGGTTTACTCATTTATTCATCTCCACTAAGTCATAACTCTCTGTCTGTTTGCCTTCGAGCGGTATAGAGAATGTAAATTCAGACCCCTTGTTCACTTCGCTTTTCAGTGAGATTTTACCGCCATGTGCTTCTATTATTTGTCTGCTCAAATAAAGCCCCAGTCCTGTGCCTGTTGAGCGTTTGTTTTTTGTCCCCTGAGAGAATCTTACAAACATATTGTCTATATCTTCTTTGGGAATTCCTATGCCTGTATCTTTTACTTTAACGACAGCATGTTTGTCTTCCGCTGATAATTCTATCGAAACAGAACCTTTTGCGGTATGGTTCAAAGCGTTACCTATAAGATTTGTGATAACTCTTCTTATTTCCTGTTTATCGGCAAAGACTTCAATTTCTGAGCCTGAGAAATTTATCTCTAAAGATTTTTGTTCGGCAAGCGGGCGAAGTTCGTTTATGCATTGTGATATAAGATGATTCAGAGAGAAATAGTCAGGACATAAAACGAGTTTACCTGCGTCATATTTATAAACTTCAAGGAGAGCATTGACTAATCCGAGCATATCTTTTTGGCTTGACATCATGGTTGATAAAAATTCTTTTTGTCTGTCGTTCAGAGCTCCGAGAGTTCCGTCGAGGAAGAATTTTAGAGTCTGGATTGATGCAAGAAGGGGGGTTCTCAAATCATGCGTAAGCGTTGCGATGAAATCATCACGCAATCTTTCCATATTTCTCTGAATTGTAATATCTCTGATTACGGCAACAAAATAACCCTCGGGGATATGTGCAAAGCTGATTTCTACAGGGATATTGTGTTTTGAATTTTTAATGAATATATCCCTCAAGAATATATCGTCTTCTTTTTTGAGTTTTTCAAGAATACTTTCTTTTGATATAAAAATTTCTTTCATATTAGACGGCTGTTTTTCGCACATCTTTTGGAATGCGGGGTTTGTTTTGAGGAAGTTCCCGCTTTCATCGATTGTTGCAATACCATCGGCGCAATAGTGGATTATGGCGTTGAGTTTCCGGTTTGCTTCAGAGAGTTCTTTTGTTCTCTCTTTGACGAGTTCTTCGAGTTTTTCGTTTTGAAGTTTGAGTTGTTTTATCAAATCTCCACGCTCGAGGGCATTTCTTACAGAGATTATGAGGTCGTTGTTATCCCAGGGTTTTTCAAGATAACGATAAATTCCGACTTCATTGATTGCTTTGATGGCATTTTCTTTATCGGCATAACCCGTTAACAAAATCATTGTTGTATCGGGGTTGATTGCTTTTGCTTCCGTCAAAAATTCAATGCCGTTCATATCAGGCATGAGAAAATCCGATAAAATAACCTGAACGTCATTTTGCTTGATGAAATTCAGTGCATCAAAAGGAGTGTTGAACGTTTTTATATCAGCGTCCAGTTCAATATCTAACAGAACTTTCAGAGTATCTGTTATCATTTTTTCATCATCAACTATGCAAATTGTCTGTTTTTCAACTCTCTGCGTCATATTCCCTTTTGTTTACTATTTTTTTTAATAGAATTATAACTTACTTTTCTTTTAGCATATAAAATTTTGGCATGACGCACAAATAATTTACATTTTAGCAATATTTGAGTCAAAAAAAAGCGGAAGAATTTTTCTTCCGCTTATATTATTTTTTATTAAAAAATTAATTCCTAACCTCTAATACCGAGTTCTTGAATAAGTTCTCTGTACTTATCAAGATTTTGTTTTTTCAAATAAGCTAAAAGACCTCTTCTTTTACCAACCAGCATCAGAAGACCTCTTTTGCCCTGGAAATCTTTTTTGTGAGTTTTCAAATGTTCTGTAAATTCTTTGATTCTCTGAGTCAAAATAGCAACTTGAACTTCAGTTGAACCTGAATCTTTTTCATTTTTTCCGAATTTTTTGATTATTTCGCTTTTTTGTTTTTGGTCAATCATTTTTTATTTCCTATTCTCTTATAAATTACATTAAAATCATACATCAGTTTAATGATAATAACACTTCAAGTTTAATTTGCAATTATTTGTAAAAAATTTATTAATTTTTTTTGTTATACAATAAATTATATAGAAAAAATAATTTTTATGGAGTTTAAAAAAATGAATGACAAACAAGTGAGAGTCAGAATAGCTCCCTCTCCGAGCGGAAATTTGCATGTAGGGACAGCAAGAACAGCTTTATTTAACTATCTTTGCGCCAAGAAAAACGGCGGTAAATATATATTGAGAATTGAAGATACCGATCTTGAACGTACGGAACAAAAATACATCGATAATATCTATGACAGCTTGAAGGCAATCGGGCTTAACTGGGATGAAGGTCCTGATGTAGGCGGGCCTTATGCACCATATCAGCAATCGGAACGTTTTGATATTTACAAAAAATATGCTCAGAAGCTTCTTGATGAAGGTTATGCTTATGAATGCTTCTGCACTCAGGAAGAACTCGATGCGGAAAAAGAACAGGCAATAAAAGAAAGAAGAGCCTACAAATATTCAGGAAAATGCAGACATCTTACTCCTGAGCAGAAAGAAGAACTCAGAAAACAGGGTAAGAAGCCTGTTTTGAGATTTGCAGTACCTGAAGGGCATATGAAATTTAAAGACCTTGTAAAAGGCGAGCTTGAGTTTGATTTAGGGCTTGTCGGTGATTTTGTAATTATGAAATCAAACGGAATTCCTACATATAACTTTGCCGTAGTTGTTGATGATATTGAGATGAAGATGACTCATATTATCAGAGGTGAAGACCATATTTCAAATACACCGAAGCAGATTATGATTTATAATGCACTTGGTGCGGAAGTTCCCCAATTTGCGCATGTCGGAATGATTCTTGCACCGGATAAAAGTAAGTTATCAAAAAGGCATGGTGCAACTGCCGTGAGTGATTTTATTGCTCAGGGATATTTGCCCGAGGCTTTTGTGAACTTTATTGCTTTATTAGGGTGGTCACCTTCTGATGGTGAAGAAATCAAAACTCTTGATGAGATTGCAAAAGATTTTGATTTGTCGAGATTATCTTCAAGCAATTCCATCTTTGAATATGACAAGTTGAAATGGATGAACGGTCATTATATCAGACATCTGCCTATCGAAGATATTACAAATCGTGCAAAAGCTTATTTGACTGATTATGATTTGAGCAAATACAGTGAAAAACAGCTCCAGCAAATAATTGAATCAACAAGAGAGCCGATATCTCTCTTATCTGAGATAAAAGACGGTGTAAGTTATTTCTTCGAAGATGAGCTGACTATAGATGAAGATGTTAAGAACGACATTTTGAAAACAGATTTGGGCAAAGAAGTTTTGGAGGCTTTTCTCAAATTGTGCGATGAGTTGAAGTTTGATGATGTCGAAGAAATTCACCATCAGCTTGAAGCGTTCAGAGGTGTATTTAAAGAAAAAGGCATCAAACCGAAACAGACCATGTGGATTGTCAGAGGTGCCATTACAGGAAGGACACGAGGTGCCGATATCGGTGTAATTATCTCTGTTCTCGGAAAAAACAGGGTGGTCGAACGAGTAAAGAAAGCTATGGCAATCTAGGAGCATAAGGATGAAAATATACAACTCATATACCAATCAAACGGAAGAATTTGTGCCTATTGACGGGAAGAAAGTCAAGATGTATGTGTGCGGACCTACGGTTTATGACTATGCTCATCTCGGGCATGCCCGCTGTTATATTACCTGGGATATGGTTGTGAGATATCTTCGCTTTAGAGGATATGATGTTACTTATGCAAGAAATATCACTGATGTGGATGACAAAATTATTGCCCGTGCCCAAAAAGAAGGAACGACTCCTTCTGTTATTTCAAAAAAATACGCCGAAGAGTTTGAAAAATCCATGGCGGCTCTGAATGTTCTTTCACCTGATGTAGAACCTCTTGCCACACAAAATATTCAAGAGATGATAGCCATAGTGAAAAAACTTCAGGATGACGGGTTTGCTTATGAAGTTGATGGCGACGTGTATTTCCGTGTAAAAAAATTTCCGAAATACGGAATGCTAAGCAACCAGAGTATAAAAGACCTCGAAGCAGGCGCACGGGTTGAAGCTTCCGATAAGAAAGAGGACGCTCTTGATTTTGCTCTGTGGAAGTCGGCAAAAGAGGGTGAAATTTCATGGCCGAGCCCATGGGGGCATGGTCGTCCCGGGTGGCATATAGAGTGCTCTGCAATGGCGAGAAAGTATCTCGCTCCGACAATAGATATCCATGCAGGCGGGCAGGATTTGTTGTTTCCTCATCATGAGAATGAGATAGCTCAATCAGAATGCGCTTTCAAAGTTCCGTTTGCCAAATACTGGATGCACAACGGATTTGTTACCATCAACAAAGAGAAGATGTCAAAATCTCTCGGAAATTTTGTGACGATTAATAAATTGCTTGAGTCTTATGACGCTGATACAATCAGGTTTTTTATTTTGACAAATCATTATCGCATGCCGGTAGAGTTCAATGATGAAGCTCTTACGTCTGCAAAAGCCGGTGTTAAACGCCTGAAAAATGCGGTTGTTGATTTGAAAGAATATGCAGGCGATGATTTGGCTGTTGATTTAGAGTCTGATGAGGCAAAAGCTTTTGTTGAGGCAATGGATGATGATTTTAATACATCAAGGGCAATGGCTATTCTCTTTGATTTGGCTACAAAAGCTCAGAAAGCAAAGAATTCGGATGATAAAAAAGAACTTGGCAGGTCTTTTGCTTTGCTGGTTCATCTTTCTGATGTTTTAGGGTTTTCTCTTGATAAGTCAAAATCAGGTGATAACAAACTTGTAGACAACCTTATGGCGTTGATACTCGATATCAGAAAAAATGCACGTCAGGAAAAGAATTGGGCTTTATCGGACAAGATAAGAGATGAGCTTGCAGCATCGGGTGTTATTCTTAAAGATACAAAAGACGGTACCTCATGGATAATCGAGTGATGGACGAACAATATTTTCATCTGAGGAATGTAGCGCATCTCGGTGATGCTGTTTATGAATTATTTATCAGAGAAATAACCATAAATATGACTTCTGATACCCAAAAGCTGCATAAGTTGACAACATCTTTTGTGAGAGCGGAGTTTCAGGCTGAGTTGCTTCAAAATTTGTCGGAGTATCTGAGAGAAGAAGAGGCTGATATTGTAAGAAGAGCCAGAAATATACATTCAGGAACCAGAAAACGTGCAAATCAGTCAGAGTACAGGCAAAGTACGGCATTTGAGGCACTTATAGGATGGTTGTATTTGCACAATAAAGCCCGTCTTGATGAGTTGTTTTTGTTAATAAAACCATCAATTGTTATGCCCGAGTAAAATTTTTGTAATATAATGATGTAAAACGGAAATTAAGAATAGTTTGGAGATAAAAATGAGTCTTACTCTTGAGAGAATACAAGGTTTAATTGCAGGTGACGGAGAACTCCCCGTAAAATTTGCACAGGAAGCGAAAAAAAGCGGATTTGAAGTTGTTGCTGTTTCGCTGTCCTCTGATAATAGAGCTGAGTTGAAGAAAATATGCAAAAAAGTTTATGCTTTTGGTCCCGGGGAAATTATGAAAATCCGTGAGGCTCTGAGAGAAGAAAAAATCAAGCAGATAACTTTCCTCGGTAAAGTTCATAAAGGTATGTTACTGAAAAATCCGAAGCTTGATTCCATGGCAATAGAAATTTTGAAAAAGAATATCAAGCTTAATGATGATGCAATTATGCAGGCTGCTGTAGCTGAACTTGAAAAAGAAGGGATAGAAGTTCTTGATCAGACTATTTTTATCAAATCTCTGATGGTGCCAAAAGGTGTATTGACTTCGATAAAACCGACAGAAGAGCAAATCAGAGATATAGAATACGGTTATGAAGTTGCAAAACAAATCGGAGATATAGATGTAGGTCAGTCTGTTGTTATCAAAAACAAAATGATTCTTGCTATTGAAGCAATTGAAGGGACTGATAAAGCAATTGAACGGGGAGGAAAGCTCGGTAAAAAAGGTTCTGTTGTCGTTAAGGTCAGCAAACCTTCTCAAGATAAGCGTTTTGATATTCCAACGGTAGGGATGAATACTCTCAAAGTTATGAAAAGATATCATGTAAATGTTCTTGCAATTGAGTCAGGCGAAACAATTATCGTCCAGCAGGAAGAGATGGTAAAATTTGCAGAGAAGAACAAAATCGTAATTATTGCGGTATGAAAAGACTTTTTATTATAACAGGCGAATACTCGGGCGATCAGCATGCTTCGTATGTTGTCAGAGAATTGCGCTCTATTATGCCTGATGTTGTGATAGAGGCAATCGGAGGTGAAGCACTCAAAAAAGAGGGCATAAAACTTTTTTGCGACCATTCGAAGATGAATGTTGTCGGACTTGATATCAAGGCAATATGGGAGCATATTTGTCTTGGAAAAAATCTTTTGCGTTATTTGAAAAAAGAATTTAAACCTAATGCTGTTTTGCTTGTTGACTACGGAGGGTTTAATCTCCGTATGGCAAAAGCCCTGCACCGGATGGGAATACCATGTTATTATTATATCTGTCCTCAACTCTGGGTTACACGCAGGCATCGGATAAAGACTATAAAAAAATATGTCAAAAAAGTTTTTTTGACTCTGCCTTTTGAAAAAGAAATTTATGAAAAAGAAGGTATTCCATGCGAATATGTGGGGCATCCTCTTGTTTCTCAGCTGCCTGAACGTTATGATAGAGAGAAATTTATAGAAGAAAATAATCTTGATAAAAATAAGAAAATTGTCGGAATTTTTCCTGGGTCGAGAAAGTTTGAGCTTGAGAATTTAATGAATACTTTTATGAGGTCTGTTGAAATTCTCGAGAAAAAATCAGATAATATTCAGTTTTGTCTTGCGCAGGCTCCGACCATCAGCGATGAGTTATTGAATAAATATTTGAAAAATAATCCAAATATAAAAGTTTTGAAAAATAAAAATTATGAACTCTTAAGCTGTGCGGATACACTTATGCTTGCATCGGGAACGGTAGCTCTTGAGGCAGCATTGTATCAGACGCCGATGATTATAAGCTACCGGGCACCGTGGTTATTTTATGCCGTGTATTTATTAATCAGGTATATAAAGCTTGTTTCGCTGCCTAATATTATTCTCGGAAGAGAGGTTGTTCCAGAGTTAATCCAGAGCAAGTCAAATCCAGGATTGATAGCAGAAAAGATTTATGATTTGACATTTGATGAAAAAACAAGAAAAGATATGATAAGTTCTCTTTGTGAGATGCGGGAAAAACTGGAGGATAAAGTTTCTTCAAAACATGTTGCTGCAGGTCTGAGAGACATGTTATACAAAGATAATATAAACAAGAGTTATTTTGATAATCTATATATTAATTTTATATCGTTTTTTGCATTGATTTATTTTTATTTTTTGGATTTGTTCACAAGAAAGCGTATAGTTAACTATAAAAAATTTAATAAACCCGTTATTTATGCGATATGGCATGGGCTTCAGAATTCTGTCGGGTGTTTTTCAAAAGAAGATCGTGCAAATATAAATATTCTGATTAGTCCGAGCAACGACGGAGAAATTGCAAATCGTATCTGCAGGATGATTAATTTCAAAACAATAAGAGGCTCGCATAAACGCCGAGGGTCTCAGGCGCTGCGAGAGATTATCAGAGCGCTAAAAAACGGAGAGTCTGTTATTTATACTGTTGATGGACCTAAAGGTCCTGCGTATAAAGTTAAAAACGGTATTTTGAAAATAGCCCAGCTCTCAGGAGCAACGGTTGTGCCGATTAGTGCCCAGATGAACCCGATAGTCAGGTTCAACTCATGGGATAAATACGAGTTGTTGACTTTCTTCACGAGGATGACTCTTGTTATGGGAAATGAAATAGAAATCCCTCATGATTGCAGTGAAGAAGAAGGAGAACAATATAGAATTCGGATAGAAGATGAATTGTATCGTCTTAAAGAAATTGCAAGAAAAGAATTTAAGTGGTAAGATTTGTTTGAATAAATAGGGGGTTGAGATGGCCAATTTTATTACAATTTTAAGAACTATTTTTGCTATACTGCTTGTTACTGTTTTGATTATGTTCCATAATTCGGATAAGGTTTTGATGGGTTCATTTTTGATGACCATAATTATTATCTGGATGGATGGTCTTGATGGTTATTTTGCAAGAAAATTTAATGAGTCTTCAAAATTCGGTGCTGTTCTTGATATTCTCGGAGACAGAGTTGTTGAGAATGTATACTGGATTACTTTTTGCGCAATAGGTTGGCTGCCTGTGTGGGTTCCGCTTGTTGTTGTTTGCAGAGGAATTATTGTGGACGGTCTTAGAAGTGTTGCTCTTGAACAGGGGTATACGGCATTTGGTTCTTCAACCATGATGCAGTCAAAGATTGGTAAATTCATTGTTGCTTCCAATTTTTGCAGATTTTCTTATGCAATATTCAAAGCAATTGCTTTTGCTCTGTTGATTTTGGCTCATATGCAGGCTGATTATACCGGAAAAGAACTTGTTACGACAATTGCGTATGTTTCTGCATATATTGCTGTTTTCTTCTGTGTTATCAGAGGGATTCCTGTTGTAATTGAGAGCAAGAGATTTTTCCCGAAAAATGAAACAAAGTAATTTTCATATAGTTCTTGTTGAACCCGAAATTCCTCAAAATACAGGAAATATAGTCAGGTTGTGTGCTTGTACATCGTGTGATTTGTTTCTTGTTGGAAAGCTCGGGTTTATTCTTGATGATAAGAGGGTAAAACGCTCAGGGCTTGATTATTGGGATAGTGTGACAATTCACAGGTATGATTCTCTTGAAGAGTTGAAAGAAGAGTATAAGACATCGAACTTTTATTATTTGACAACAAAAGTTGAGAAGAAATATACGGATAATCGGTTCAAAGAGGGTGACTTTTTGGTATTTGGACCTGAAACCAGAGGGCTTGATGAAAAATTGCTTTGGGAAAACAAAGAAAGCTGTTTGACAATCCCCATGGCAGAAGGTCAGCGGAGTTTGAATTTGTCAAATTCTGTTGCGATAGTTGTCTATGAGGCGATAAGACAAACTTCATGTCTGTAGAGATAATAAAAAGACCGCTTTTTTATAAAGCGGTCTTTTATCAGTTTATTTTCTGCTAGATTAGTGTCAGCGCCAGTGCCGGTGTTTGGTTTGCCTGCTGCAGAAGTGTTGCTGCCGATTGCTGCAGGATTTGTTGTTTTGTCAGGTTTGTTGATTCTGAAGCGATGTCAGTATCTCTGATTGTAGAATAGGTTGACTGTAAGTTTTCTTTTCTTACGTCCAATCTGTCTACTGTTGAGTTAAGACGGTTGACTGAAGCACCGATTACTGATCTTCTTGTTGAGATGTTGTTGACTGCTGTATCAATGAGGTCAATCATAGCTCGTGCGTTTGCCGCTGTTGATATGCTTGCGCCTGCAGTTACGCCGAGAGCAGTTGCAGTGGCTTCCTGAAAAGCATCTGATATATCGATTGTATTTTGAGCTTCATCGGAGCCTGTGCCTATTTGCAATTTCATATCGGCGATTGTTCCGTCGAGGAGGTTTACATCAGAGAAAGTTGAGCTTGATGCGATTCTGTTGATTTCCTCGATACGGAGTTGAACTTCCTGATCCATAGATAATCTTTCACTGTCTGAATAAACACCGTTTGCTGATTGAACAGCCAGGTCTTTAATTCTCTGTAAGTTTTGATTGATTATATCAAGGTCGCCGTCTGCAATATTAAGCATGTTTATACCTGTTTGAGCGTTGTTTTTGCATACATCCGATGCGCTCAACTGACCGTTGATTTTTTCGGATAATGCAAGACCTGCTGCGTCATCACCGGCGTTGTTAATTTTCATACCGGTTGATAATCTCTGCATGCTTGTTTGCAGCGATGAAGTTGCTTTTGATAAGTTTCTTTGCACCATTAAAGATGCCACGTTTGTGTTTACGACAATACTCATGTCCATACTCCTTTGTTGACTATATTACATCCTTGTTCTGTTTATACTTAATTAACCGCATCAGTTGATGCAGCAGGGTTATAAGAACTTTACGATTACACTTTCTATCCCTGATGTATACATAATAGATGTTTTTTCTATTTTATAAAATCGATGGAAAGTTTGTATTTTTTACAACTTTAGTTTGATATTTATGAAAAATCTTCGATTTTTTTTATGAGATAAGGATTATAAACAAGGCTTCTTTTTGCTATAAATTTGACTCCGAGTTCTTTTGCAACAGAGTCTATGTTGAAAGATGCAGAGATAATAGTTATTTTCTTTTTATCTGTTTTATGCAGGATATTTTTGATGAAATACATACCGGCGCATTTTTCAGGGGTATCTGTTTCCATCTCCAAATCGGAGAGTATAAAATCAAAGTAGTTATCCGGATGGGCATCAACTGTTTTGATTCCTTCCTTTGCGCTCATGGCTGTTGTATAGGAAAAGTCATCAAAATACTCGGGCAGAATTGATTTATAAAAATTAAGCCACTCTATATGGTCATCTACTGCGAATATTTTTTTCATCTTACACATCCAGATAGTTGTGGGAATAAATATGTTTGTTCATAAGAATTTCAGCTGTCTTAAAGATTTTTACCTCATCATCGTTTGTTTTGTCATAGGATACGTTTTCGAGGTCGTCGAAGTTGAGCATCATATTGTATATATTAAGCAGGAGTTCATCCGTACTATTTTGAGGCGTTGATGAGTCAAGCATTTTTACTGTTCTGATTAACTCTTCATCGCAGGCATCGACTATTGCACTATCCAGCCCGCATCCTGATGCCATGGTGAGGTAAACTCTGTTTATCAACGGACGCAGTTCTTTTGGCGAGCCGTTAGAAATATTTGAAAGTCCAATGGTTGTATTGACTTGAGGGTCAAATGCTTCTTTGAACATTCTGATGGAGTTGAGCGACTCGAGCGCTTGTGACTGGTCTACACACACCGGAAGAACAAGAGGGTCGATAAATATTTTTGAGTTGTCAATTCCTGATTCCGTTGTTTTTTCTATGATTTTGCAGGCCATCTCAAGGCGGAGGTCGGCTTCTTTTGGGATTCCTGATTTGTTATCCATGGTCAGAGCTATAAGGCTGCAGCCGTATTCCGCTGTAATGTCACTCAGAGGATTGAGCCTTTCATCATCGGCGTTTGTGCTGTTAATCAAACTTTTTTGAGGGGTGCCGACATATTGCAGGGCTGATTTAATTTCATCAAGATTTGTTGTATCAAAACTGAGAGGTTTATCGCTGACTTCTCTTACCGTATCAATCAGCCATCTCATTGTCCCCTGCTGTTTTCTTGCAGGACCTATATTCAGGTCTATCCAGTCGACATCTGTTTGTTTTTTTGCAAGATTCCTGATATATTCTTTGTCTTTTTCCTCGATGGCTGTTCTTGTTCTTTTTGAAATTATATGAATATTTTCGCCTATTAGTTTCATTTTTGACCTCTCTGTATTTTGTATAATCTCAGTGTGTTTTGCATAAGCATTGCAATGGTCATAGCTCCTACTCCTCCTGGAACAGGAGTAATGTATGATGTTTTTTCCGCCACATTATCAAAGTCAACATCGCCGTGAATTTTTCCGTCTTTATCCCGAGAGATTCCGACATCTATAACAACAGCTCCCTGTTTGACATAATCAGAAGTAACTATATTCGCCTTACCTGTCGCCACAACAAGGATATCTGCAGTTGATGCGATTTCTTTCAGATTTTGTGTTTTTGAGTGGCATATTGTGACTGTTGCATTTTTTGATAACAGCATTGATGCAAGAGGTTTGCTGACTATGTTTGAGCGCCCGATGATAACGGCATGCTTGCCTTCAGGATTGATTTTGTATTCATCAAGCAGGGTCATAACACCGAGTGGAGTACATGGGGCTGCATAAGCTTCTATGCCTATGTTTATTTTACCTGCGTTCTCCGGGTGGAACCCGTCGACATCTTTTATTGGAAGGATTTTTTCTATAATCCTGTACGTGTTCAGGTGCTTTGGCAGCGGAAGTTGAACAAGAATTGCATTGATTGAGTCATCGTTGTTGAGTTCATTTATTTTTGATTCGAGTTCTTCCTGAGAGATATTTTCGTCGAATTCTATGACAAGAGAGTTTATTCCCACTTCTTTTGCTTTTTTGTGTTTTCTGTTGACATAAATCTTGCTGGCAGGATCATTTCCTACGATTATGACGGCAATTGCCGGTTTTTTTTCAAGATTTTCAGTTTCTGTTTTGATTTTGTCAAAAACTTTTTTTGCTGTAGTTTTTCCGTCGATTAAAATCATTTTTCTACCTCAATCAATTGCGATGTTTAGTCTGAACAGCATATTTTTGATTGCATTTTGAACTGTTTCTGATTCTTTTGTGATGCCGTTTATATCTTTGTCATAGGGTATTACGCCAAGTATATCGATATGATTGTCTTTAATCATCTTTGATACTGTTTCATCAGTGTTCCCTTGAATTTTGTTGAGAACAACTCCGATTTGTCCTCCTGTTGCATATTTTGCGGAATATTCTTCTATTCTTGCCGCAAGTCTTGCCGATTCTTCAGTCGGTTCCGCAATAATAAGCGCCGTATCAATATGGCAGTCAACAAGCTGGTTAAGGTATTTCAAATCAAGTTCGCAGTCGAAAATGACTATATCATACTGTCTGAAAAATTTTGCAAGGGCATCGTTTATTTGCTGGGTAATAGGGCACCGGCAATCTTTTGAGCCGATTAACCAGGATACAAGAATATCAACATTTTTCTCAAGGTTGACGACGATGTCTTCAAGCGCCCATTCTATGTATTCCTGTTTGGTCATTTTGCTCGGAATACCTGTTTTATACTCGTGTTTGCCGCTTCTTATTCCATATACGGTGTTTCTTATGTCAAGCCCGAAGGTATGCCCGAGTTCGCAGGTTAAGTCGTTGTCAAAGAGAAGGATTGATTTTTCCGGATATTTTTCTTTCATCACACGCATGAATGCTTTTGTGACGGTTGTTTTTCCGCTGCCGCTTTTGCCGATTATCGCAAGAGTCAGAGTCATTTTGATGTTCCCCCGTAAGTGTTTTTCAGTGTATCAGCAAGCTCTTTTGTAAGCCTGATTGCTTTTTGTGCAAGTTCTTCGCTTAGCACTCCTGCGCCGCATGAGGGGGTTATTATGCTTTGAGAGAGGAGTTGTTTTTCATTTATGCCGTTTTTGAGGAGATAATTTTTATCAGCTTCAAATTTTTCAAGAAGTGAGTTCACATCTTCTTTCTCAAGAGCATCAGGATCAAGAGTCGGAACCATTCCCCAGGCAATCAGTCCTCCTTTTTTGAGGAAACCGTCTATTTCTTTTGAGTAAGCTGAGAGGCTTTCTCCGAAGAAATAACCGTCGAAGTTGAGAATATCAACATCGCTGTCAGTAATCAGTGACCAGTTTGTTTTTCCGCAGCAATGGACGCCTATGAGAGCTCCGTTATCTCTCAAAACGTGTGAAATTTCGCTTATGCTGTTTGTTATATCTTCTTTTGTTACCGTAAGAAATGCCGATGTTCCATATTGTGATAGTGTCGGTTCATCAAGAAAGATTATGGGTGTTGTTTCAGGTGATGCTTTTTTGATGTTTATAACCTGCCAGAGAGCTTTCAGGGTGAGAGCTTTAATGATTATATCTCTTAGAGTTTCATCATAGAATGCTGCTTTTTTTTCAGGGTCACAGATGCTTACTCCCCAGCTGAAAGGGCCTGTTACATGTCCTTTTGCATAGAAGGGTTTTGTTTCTTTGATTTTTTCAAGAAAAGGATGAATAGAGCATGCAAACTTTTCGCTTATTGCATATTTTTCGAGCAAGTCAAAGTTTTTTTCCGTGGTAATTTTTTCATAATCTTCAAAAAATTCTTCAAGTCCGAGGAAAAATTCTTCTGATTCGGTATCAAAGAACAGTTTGTTATTTTCTTCATCAAATTTAAGCCCCGGGATATTCTCATTCAGCTGAATAATCATGTCTTCTTTTGGGCTTACTTTTGAGAGCTGAGGCCAGAAGGGGATATCTATCGGTGTTGAAAAAATCAGGTCGAGTGCCGCCTGTGCGCTGTTGTGTGGCAGGCTTCCGATTGCTGTTGATGTGAGTGATAAATTTTCTTTCAAGTTCTTTATCCTTATAGTAAAATCTTATATAGTCAAGTTTATCATCAATGAGGGGAAAAAATAAAATACTTAACATGGAAAAGATGTCGCTGGCTCAGTTTATATCACAAACAAGAGAAAAAATGGGTTTATCTCAGACAGGTCTTGCTCATAAGGCTAATGTTCCGGTTGAGATGATTGAAAGAATAGAATCAGCCCAGGAGCTGTTTTTACCTTCAACTATCAGACAGCGTCTTGCGAAGGCATTGAGGTTGTCGTTGATTGATATTAAAAAACATGAAAAACATTTTGATGAATCGCACAAAAGTC
Source organism: Candidatus Gastranaerophilales bacterium (assembly GCA_944323485.1). GTDB lineage: Bacteria > Cyanobacteriota > Vampirovibrionia > Gastranaerophilales > CAJFVJ01 > Adamsella. The sequence goes on along the minus strand of CALUSR010000003.1, from coordinate 183,762 downwards.
TTGATGATGCTATAGAGTCAATCAGACTGTGTATTCTTGATGGTATTTATGAGGGGTTGAAATGTCCTGTATGCGGAAATTCTCTTGTTGCTCATATAGAAGAGATGTATGACCTTGAAGATAACTTAATAAAACATCCCAAGGCGAGGTGCAGCAAGTGTCCGTTTCAAGTTAAATAAACTTTACTTTTTTCATGAAAAATTTGCGGTAAAATAATGTATACAATCGAATGGTTAGAATAAAATAAAGATATTATGGCGGAAAAAAAAACAGCGGAAGAAATTTGGGCAGGTGTATTGACTTGTCTCAGCAATGAGCTAGAACACTCGAAGTTTGAGTCCTGGATAAGACCTATTACTCCTGTGAGTGTTGAGAATAAGACATTTGTGATTGCAACAAAAGACACTCTCAGCAGAGATTGGGTGAGGGAACGCTTTTCTTCTCTGATATGTAAAGCTCTGAAAGATACAACAAGACGCAGTTATAACCTGAATATAGTTCTAAAAAAAGATTTATCAGAAGACTTTTTGCAGAGAAAAAATCAGTTAGAGAAAAAGTTTGCTCAAAAGGTTGTTGAGCCGAAATCAGGAATGAAACTAACAACAAGAGAAGGGGCTATTCCTCAGGTAAAGCCTGTGTTCAACGAGTTTCAGATAGATGCGCTGAAGAGTACATCTTACAACCTCAACTTGAAATATACCTTTGATAATTTTGTTGTCGGCGAAAACAACAAATTTGCTCATGCAGCTGCGATGGCTGTTGCAAAAGAACCTGCAAAGCTGCATAATCCTCTGTTTATCTACGGTGGTACCGGGCTTGGCAAAACTCATCTTATGCATGCAATAGGGCACTATATTCTGGTAAATCATCCTCGGCTTAAGATAAAATACACCAACACGGAAGTTTTCATGAACGATTTAATCAGCTGTATACAATCAGGTTCAAACTCTACGTTCAAGATGTCGGAATTCAGGCAAAAATACAGGAATGTTGATGTTTTGCTGCTTGATGACGTTCAGTTTCTTGAGTCGAAAAAAACAACGCAGACGGAGATTTTTCATACATTTGAAAATCTTTATAACTCAGGAAAACAAATTGTACTTACAAGTGACAGACCTCCGAAGGAAATACCTACACTGACAGACAGATTGAGGAGCCGTTTTGAATGGGGATTGCTTGCTGATATATCAGCGCCTGATTTTGAAACGAGAGTTTCTATTTTGAAGAAAAAAACTGAGATAGAGAAGCTGAATGTTTCTGACGATGTTTTGAAGTTGATAGCATCTGCTTACAGTCATAATGTCCGTGAACTTGAGGGCGCTTTAAATCGAGTGATTGCATATTGCAGTATAAACAGCCTTCCTGTAGTTCCTGATGTTGTAAAAAATATTGTAGAGGTTTCTGCTCCAAAAAATCTCAGTGTTGAGGATATTGTTGATATTGTTGCAGAGTATTTCAAAATAGATGCTGATGAAATAATGAGCCCGTCGAAGTCAAAGGATGTATCTAAAGCCCGTCAGATTTCGATTTATTTGATAAGAGAAACAATGGGATATAGTTTTCCGAAAATCGGCGAAGCGTTGGGAGGAAGAAAACACACGACAGTTTTATATTCTTATGAGAAAGTGAAAGAAGAAAAGCTGCATAATATTGCACTATCTAAAACAATAGATGAAATAGCAGGAATATTATCAAAAATATAGCTAAAGGAGGAGTTATGAATACAATAGTTTTGAAGGTAAAAAAATTGGATAACAACAAATCTCTGCCTGAATATGCAACATCAGGCGCTGCCGGCATGGATTTGACAGCAGGGATTGATGAGCCTATGGTGTTCAAGCCTCTTGAAAGAAAGCTTGTCCCAACAGGTATAATCATCGAACTTCCTCACGGGTACGAAGCGCAGGTCAGACCCAGATCCGGCATGTCGATAAAACATGGCATTACCCTTGTGAACTGTGTCGGAACAATAGATGAGGATTATAGAGGAGAGTTGAAGGTGCCTGTTATCAATCTTTCTCAGGAAGAATATACAATTAACCCGGGAGATCGTATTGCTCAAATGATTGTGGCTCCTGTTGTTAAAGCGGAGATTGAAGTTGTTGAAACAGTCGGTGCAACAAACAGAGCATCAGGAGGATTTGGGTCTACAGGGTATTAATGTTTTTTATTTGAATAAGATATTTTTCAGTTTCTCCTCAGCTTCATCAAGAGCGTTTTGAGGAGTTTCTTTTTTCAGGATAATTTTTTGAGATGCATAATCAATGGTTGTATTTATTTCCTTTTGTTGCGGATAAAGAGGAATGTTTTTTTCTCCCGTTTTCATTTGATAAGCGGAAATTTTACGCCCCTGTTCTATTAATGTTGCATTACTGTCGAAAAAGTCATTGTCGAGAGCTTTTTTCGATGATGGCAAAACCGGAGCAAGCTTTGAAAATTCGAGTTGATTTTTTTCGTTGGTCAAAAATAAGGCAAATTCAAGAGCTTCTTTTTTGTGTTTTGATTTTTCGGGAATTATCAAATTCATCATAGAGAAGTCTACAACTCCGTTTTCCAAATTCAGCTGGGGAGCAAGTTTTGTTTTTTTATATATATCAGGAGCGTTGTCTTTTATCATCACAAGAAAATTTGCACCTGTCTGCAGCATTGCGAGTTCTCCCGACATATATTTTTCAAGAGCTTCCCTGTGGGTTTGGGTGATTGATTCTTTCGGGATAAAGCCTTTTGAATACAACTCGCTCCAAATTTTGTAGATATTTTGAACATCTGTTGTGTTGAGCGAAACTTGTTCTGTTTTTTCATCTATTATATGAATATTGTGTTTGACAAGATTTTTCAGCATATAACCATCTTCGGATAAAGTCGGCATAAGAGCATATTTCCCCGTTTTAGATTTTATTTGTGTTGCAAATTCATATAACTCTTCATCTTTTTGCGGAAGTTTTTTTATGCCTGCTTTTTCTGTCAAATCTGAGTTATATAAAGTTATCGAAGATGTTATGTACCATGGTATGCAGTAAATCTTTTCATTTTGAGTGCAGAGGTTTATTGCAGGGGAGAGAAAGTCATCGAAGTCTTTTTTCTCTGAATATGTTGATATATTACTCAGTGTCCCTTTTGAGGCAAGTATTGATGAAAAAGACGGGTTGAGATTTACGAGATCGGGAACATGATTGCTCATTATTGATGCGAGAACTCTTTTTTCACCTTCAGAGAAAGGAACGTCAATCCATTTGATTTTTATATTAGGGTGGGACTTCTCATATTCATCTATCATAGAGTTCATATAAGGAGTGAAATCACTAAGCTGAAGAGTCCAGAATTCAATTGTTATTTTTTCTTCCTGCATTTGTTTGTTGGTGCATCCGCTCAATAAAAATGCAGAGAATATAAGGCATAGAGTTAGTTTAATAAAAGTTTTCAATATATAAACTCCATAAACTTTTGATGTTACACTTAATTATATTATACAGGGTGAGAAAAACAATGAATTTATTTGATACGCTCGAAGATAAATACAAACAGGTTCCTCTTGCTGAACAGCTGAGGCCGTCTTCACTTGATGAGTTTTTGGGGCAGCAGGAGGTTCTCGGGCAAAATTCCGCAATTTTAAATCTTTTGAAGTCATCTCACCTTTTTTCTTTGATAATCTGGGGACCTCCAGGGTGCGGTAAGACTACTCTTGCAAGACTTATTGCTAAAAATACAGACAGTTGTTTTGTTGAGCTGAGTGCCGTCAGCTCGGGTATAAAGGATATCAAAGATACTGTTGTGCAGGCAAAAGACAATTTGAAGATGCTTGGAAAGAAGACGATTGTTTTTGTTGATGAAATTCACAGGTTTTCAAAAACACAACAGGATGCCCTGCTTCCTTATGTTGAAAACGGGACTTTTTATATAATCGGTTCAACTACCGAAAATCCGTCTTTTCAGGTTGTACCGGCTCTTCTTTCACGAACTCAGACTCTTATGCTCAAACCGATTGACAATGATAACTTATTGAAAATTATCAGGAAGGGGTATAAGTTCTTGATTGAAAAATACGGGAAAATTACTCTTAATCCGAAAATTGGCGAGCTGATAGTGAAATATAGCAACGGGGATGCCCGTCTTGCACTAAATCTTGTCGAAAATTCGTATTTTAGCGCAAACATCGTTGACGGAGAGCGGGTGTTGACTCCTGAACTGCTGGAGAAACTTACACAGAAGAGAAACATAAAATATGGCATTCAGGAACATTATGATTTTGCTTCTGCTTTCCAAAAGAGCATGAGAGGTTCTGACCCCGATGCTGCAATTTATTGGCTGGCGAAGTTGATAGCAGCTGGAGAGGACCCACGGTTTATAGCTCGCAGATTGATTGTTTGCGCAAGTGAAGATGTCGGTAATGCTGACCCTGATGCTCTTGGTGTTGCGTTGAATGCTTACCGTGCTGTTGAGCTTTTAGGCATGCCCGAAGGGCGTATTCCTCTTGCCCAGGCTGTAGAATATGTTGCAAGGGCACCAAAGTCTAATGCATCGATTATGGCTATAGATAAGGCTTTATCGGATATTCAAATAAACGGTGATGATTATCCCGTGCCTGACCATCTGAGGGATGCTCACTATAAGGATGCTCAAAAATACGGCTTTGGTGTAGGCTATGTTTATACTCATGAAAACCCTGATTTCAAACAGAGTTTTTTGCCTGAAAAAATCAAGGATAGAAAGTATTTTGATGGGTAGATTACTTTTGTAAAGTTTTTTTAATAAAAAAAACTTTATTTAGCAATCTTTATCCTTTATAATCTTTATATTGGTGAGTATGCTTAATGTATAAAAAGGTATTAGGTATGAACACAATCAACAATATTTCATGTCAGCCACTGCAACCAAAGAGTCATGTGTCTTTTAAGGGACGGGAACAGCAGAATGAAGCTCCGAAATTTTCTGAAGCTGATGTTGCCGATACGGTGAGCAGTGTTGTTATTGACCTTGCTGATAAAGGAAACAAGGGAACGAAAACTCTGGGTATTCTCGCTATGTTGGTTGGTATCGGTACTGGCGGTTATTTGGTAGCGAGCAAAACAGCAAAAGGTGTATTGTCATCTCTCAGTTCAAATACCAAATATCTTGACAATGTATCAGATAAAGCAGTTGAGTTATTCCACGGATTTGAAAAAAGTGTAGGAAAACTCGAAGTCGGAGAAGATGCAGGCAGGATTAAGAAAGCTGTTGTCGGAATGGTCAAAGGAATGCCCGATAAAATCAGAAAATTTGCCTCAAAAGGTATTGACGAAGACAATATGAGAAAAGCTTTCTCAAAAAATCTTGCTAAAGGTGTTGCTGATTTGACCGATGATGAGATGAAGGCTTTTCCCGAATGGTTGAAAAAATCGAAAGATATCGATTTGGATGCTGTAAAAGCTCAGTTCGCTAAAGAAATAAAACAAAATGTCGATGATATAAATCCTGAAGATAATGCATTTATCTCCTGGGTAAAGGGAAATAAAGGTATTGACCTCGGTGTTGCTAAAGCTGAATATGCTTCAGGCTTCAAAAAGTCTGTATCTGACTGGAACAAAGATGATTTGGCTGCATTTGATAAATATGTACAAAGAAGAACAGGAAAGAACGGTTTGATTAAAGTCGCCGGAAATGCTGTTGGTGTCGGTGCAGGACTCAAGGCTGTATCAGGTGTCAGCGAAGATGAAAACGGTGATAAAATTCCTGATAAATTTCAGCAGGAAACAATAAAAGACCAGTTCAGCAAAGCAGTTGGCACTATGGTTCTTGAAGGTTCATCAGGAAGTTTCTTCGGATAATTAAAAAAATATTCGAATACAAAAAATACCTGCCTTAGCAGGTATTTTTTGTTGTGTTTATTATTTGTGATTTTGAATTTCAGGCATTTCTTTTTTCTTTGACTTTTTCGATTATTTCATCTACTTCTTCTTTGTCGAGAGTTTCTTTTTCAAGGAGTACTTTGACAAGTTCTTCCATTATATCTCTGTTGTCAATCAAAAGTTGTTTTGCTCTTTTATATTGTTCATCTACGATAGATTTAACTTCTTTATCTATTTTGAAAGCAACTTCTTCAGAGTAGTTTTTCTCATGACCGAAGTCACGCCCTAGGAAAACATGTTCGTTGTGGGTGCCGAATGTCATCGGTCCCAAATCCTTGCTCATACCGTAAGAGGTTACCATCTTGTTTGCTATATCGGTCACTCTTTGGATATCATTTGAGGCGCCTGTTGTAATTTTGTCTTCGCCAAAAACGAGCTCTTCTGCGATACGGCCGCCAAGAAGCATTGCTATTTGATCATAGAGCTGTTCTTTTCTGTAAGTCAGATGGTCTTTCTCAGGAAGCGTCATTGTTATTCCAAGAGCCATACCACGAGGGATAATTGTCACTTTATGCAGCGGGTCGCAGTTTGGAAGAAGTTTTGAGATGAGGGCATGCCCGACTTCATGGTATGCCGTGTTTTCTTTTTCTTCATCAGTTATAATTTTACTTTTCTTTTCTGGTCCTGCGATGATTTTGTCGATTGCTTCTTCGAGGTCATCCATCTCGATTTCTTTTTTCTCTTTTCTTGCAGCGAACAATGCAGCTTCGTTCAAAAGATTTGACAAATCAGCCCCTGTGAACCCGGGTGTTCTCTTTGCAAGAGTCTTGATATCAACTTCGTTTGAAAGGGGTTTGCCTTTTACATGAACCTCGAGAATTTGTTCTCTGCCGAGGACATCCGGTCTGTCAATTACAACCTGTCTGTCAAAACGTCCGGGACGAAGAAGTGCATTATCAAGAATATCAGGTCTGTTTGTTGCAGCAATAACTATTATGCTGTTTGTTTGACCGTCAAAACCATCCATTTCAACAAGCAGCTGGTTGAGGGTTTGTTCTCTTTCATCATGTCCTCCGCCTAGACCTGCTCCTCTCTGGCGGCCTACGGCATCTATTTCATCTATAAATACAATACAAGGAGAGTGTTTTTTTGCCTGTTCAAATAAATCTCTGACTCTTGATGCACCGACACCAACGAACATTTCAACGAAGTCGGAACCGCTTATGCTAAAGAACGGAACGCCTGCTTCTCCTGCAACTGCTTTTGCCATAAGGGTTTTACCTGTCCCGGGGGAGCCTACAAGCAAAACACCTTTAGGAATTTTTGCCCCGAGAGATAAATATTTTGCAGGGCTTTTGAGGAAGTCAACAATTTCTTCGAGTTCCTGCTTTGCTTCATCGATGCCTGCGACATCTTTGAATGTAATTTTAACTTTGTTATCCACCATCATTTTGGCTTTGCTTTTCCCGAAGGACATAGCCTGAGAACCGCCTCCTTGCGCACTTTTGAATATGAACAGAAGAATAATCAGGAATAAAATCGGAAAAAATAAAGATCCTATAAATCCTAAAAGCTGTCCTTTATTTTCTTCGTTTTTGACGGTTATATCAACATTATTTTTTTCCATTTTTTGCATAAGACTCGGGTCATTCATAGGAATTATTACCGAATAGTTGATATTTTTTTCTGATGAAGGAACGGCGTTGATGGAGTTGCCCATCATCGTAACGGATTTAATTTCTTTCTGCTCGACTTTGTTCAGAAAAGAGCTGTAAGACAGTTCTTTAACTGTTGTTTTTGTTCCCTGTCCTTTGAATGAAAAGAACAATGCACCGATTAGAAACACGAGCAGTATATAAAAACCTATTGTTTGATTCTTTTTCATTTATCTATCCTCTATAAACTCTTATTTCAGGAAATATCTCAGTTAATAAATTATAACATTAAAATGAATTTTGCAGAAAAATAAGTTAAATGTATTAGATATAACAAAAACTTAACGACTTTCTGTTATTTCTATAATAAAATTATAATATATAGTGTAATCTGATTTGTTTGAGAGATAATAAATAAAGATGCAGGATCCAGTGTTAAAAAAAATAAAGAAAATTCTACCGAATGGAGGGATACCATTGTCAGAGTGTATAGTTATTGACGGCGGAACAAGGTTAGACGGAGAAGTCTCGATAGGCGGAGCAAAGAATGCCGTATTGAAGCAGATGGCCGCTTGTATTTTGATTAGTGACACCTGCAAATTGTATAATGTCCCTGATTTGACAGATGTGGATACAATGATAAAAGTCCTCAACTGTCTTGGCGTAAAGATTGAATATGACAAAGCTCACAAGTCTCTTGAAATAGATGCGTCAAATATAACTGGTGTTGTCGCCCCATATGAACTGGTCAGTAAGATGAGGGCGTCATTTATTGTCCTCGGTGCATTGTTGAGCAGATGTCAGGAGGCAAAAGTTGCGATGCCCGGCGGATGCGCAATAGGTGAGAGAAGGATAGATTACCATATAAAAGGATTTGAGGCTCTTGGAGCAAAGGTCAAGATAGAAAACGGTTATGTTATTGCAAAAGCTTCAAAGCTTGTCGGCGCTGATATTTATCTTGATAAACCGAGTGTTGGAGCAACGGAGAATATTATTCTGGCATCAGTTTTTGCAGAGGGCTCTACGAGAATTCAGAATGCCGCACAAGAACCTGAAATTGCAGATTTGGCAAACTTTTTGAATTTGGCCGGTGCTGATATTTCAGGAGCAGGCACATCTGAGATAGTTATAAACGGTGTTCCAAAAGGCTCTCTTAAGCCTATTTCTTATACAACCATGCCTGACAGAATAGAAGCAGGCACTTATATGGCGTCAGTTGTTGCGACAAGAGGGCATGCTATTATTAGAAATGTATTTCCAAATCATCTTACGTTTGTCACTAACAAACTGATTGAAATCGGTGCAGAGGTGAACATTCTTGAGCCTTTGACAATGGAAGTATCCTGCAGCGGACGTCCTAAGGCAACAAATATTGTAACACAGCCTTATCCCGGATTTCCGACTGATATGCAGTCACCTTTCAGCTCTATTCTTGCAATTGCAGACGGTACAAGTATTGTAACGGAAAATCTTTATGAAAATCGTTTTATGCAAATCGGAGAGCTTGCAAGGATGGGGGCGGATATTCACCATGACGGGAATCACGCCATAATCAAAGGTGTCGAAAAACTCACGGGAACCGAGGTAAAGGCAAGCGACTTGAGGGCAGGCGGTGCATTGATTGTCGCAGGTTTATCAGCTCATGGGCGTACTATTATCCAGAACATTCATCATATTGACCGCGGATATGAAAATCTTGTTGATAAGCTGACTTCTCTCGGAGGGCATGCCAAACGGGTAGATAACTACAAGATGGAAGAACCGTTACTGATTAAATAAAAAAGGAATGATATGTCCCAAGAATATAAACGCTGGTATGATTATGATCCTCTCTTAATGGAAGTTATAGAGCTTTTGCGAAACTATCAGGATGAGTTGAAAGCTCAGGCAGAGGTTTTTCTTGAAAAAATAGAGGAAAAAGTAGGTAAAGAAACCGTTGCAAAATTTTATGATATGGTAAAACCTCCGCAGCAAAACAGGTGGTATGACAAAGACCCCACTCTCTCAAAGGTTATCGAGTTGTTGAGGATTGTTCCTCCTGAAACTCAGAAGAAAGCCGCAGAGAATTTTATTCATGCTCTTGAAGAGCTTGGGTTATCAAGAGAAATCAAACATCACTGATTGCTTTTTGCAGGCGGTCTTTGACTATAATCCAATTTATTTCGGGAATAAGGTGTTCAAAATAACCGGCTTTATCTATTCCATAATCAGGCATAAATGAGTGTTCCCATGTATCAATTACCAGTATAGGAGAAATTTTTATGGGAACGCTTATGTAGTGGGAATCTATGGCGTAATTTTGAATGGTGTCATCAGTGTGGTTGTAACCTGTAATAGCCCATCCCGTACGGGAACTTCTTACGGTTGCGTTCAGGTCTCTGATATAGGTGTCAAAGGACTTGAAGTATTTTTCTATTTTTTCTTTTAACCAGCATTCAGGTTCAAACGGTTTTGAGATGAGGTTTTCGAAAAACATTTCATGGAAAACAACGGCGTTGTAGTTGTATGCTTTTTCAACAAGCAGGGAACGGTGGTGTGAGTAGTTGTGATTTGCTGTGTCGAGATTGATTGTTTTGTATTCATCCTGAATTTCGTTGAGTTTTTTTATATATCCGTCATAGAGTTTGATGTGGTAGTCAACGGCTTGTTTTGAGAGTGATTTCAGATTAAATAATTCGGGAAATTCTTTAGGGGTGTAGATTTGTGTTTCCATAGCAGGTTCCTCCTATTTTATTATTAATTAATCAACAAAGATATATTTTTTGTATTGAACAGTTTTCCTATTTTTGAAATTAATACTTTAATGTTAAATTTTTTAAGTAAAGTATATACTGTATTAAGAATTATTAATGTAAATGTTGAGTATTCAAAAATTTGTAAATTACATGCCGGAGCGGTTTTTGTGGATTTTGGGAACGGTATGAGAAAAAGTTTTTAAATAAAGGCTCTTAACAGGAAACAAAAAAAGTGTTTTAATTTTAGATACAAACGACAAAACATATTTAATTTCAAATTTATGAATATATTAAAATCCATAGATTATAGTTATTTCTCAGAACATCCCATGAAAGATGAGATGAAACTCGGGATAAAAAGAGCTGTCGGGCTGAAGGCTAAAGTCGCAAATGCTTATTGTCAAGGAGATATTGTTTCTCTTGCGAATATACTTGCTGATATCAGTGCAAAATCTGTGATTATAAAGAAAGCTAGCACGACCAGTCCTGTTTATACCTCATCGAATAAGCCTGCACATATGCTTAAGCTTGCCGGGATAATAGAAACTGCTATTTTTTTGCTTGTTAATGATGAAGAAACAAATTCAAATGCAATAGACAAGGCGTATGAGGTGTTGGTTAAGTCTAAGTACACATTCAATGATAAGCTTTCGGAGGCTTTTCATTGCAGAATAAAGGCAGATATAAATTATAATAAGACCCTTGAAGTAATAAATAAACTTCAAATATTGGGGGAGGAGTTAGGGTTTAGTCATTAGATAGTGCATATTAAAGTGATATTGATATGTGAATAATGACTAAAAAGCGGCTTATGAGCCGTTTTTCTTTTTGTTGTCATCTGATAAGACTTTTATGATAGAATATTGTTGAGAGGGATAACTAACAAAAGAAGTTGAAGATGACAGATAATACAGTAATAGTTTTGGACGTAGAAACAACGGGGCTTGATTTTACCCGTGAGAAAATGGTTGAATTTGCGGCGCTCAAACTTGTGAACGGGCAAATTGTCGAAGAGTATGAAACTTTAATCAACCCAAAACAACACATAAGAAACTCAAGCATAAAAATTCATGGAATAACTGAAGATATGGTCAAGGATGCACCTGTGTTGGAAGAGGTTATGCCCAAAATTCTTGATTTTATCAAAGATTATCCTATTGTAGGGCATAATGTTATTTTTGATTACAGCTATTTGAATAAGGCATCTGTAGATTTATATCAAAAAGAGCTTACAAATCCGAGGATTGATACACAGCAGATGTTTAAAGAAGTCTTTCCCGATGAATTTTCATGCGGATTGGATGCTTTGATGGCTCGCATGGGAGTAACAACGGATACACGCCATAGAGCGATGGCTGATGCTAGAGGGCTTGCTCTTTCTTATCCGAAGCTTGAGGCTTTATACCGGCAGAAGAATGCCTGGCAGATGTCGCAGCTTGAAAATGTTGATTATTTATTTGAAAGATATTTGCGCATACAGGATGCGATACAGATTATGCATTCTGAGTTGAGTGATATAAAATCTATTTTCAAAGTTTATTTTGAACAGGGCGGAAGAGAGATAACATCTTCTACCGGTGAAGTTTTATCTTACGGGTCAAAAGTGACACATGATTATGATATTTCTCAGATAAAAGATACTCTCAAAGAAATAGATGCCTGGGATAAGGTTATTCGTGTTAACAACGGATTGATAGACAGAATTCTGACAAGCAACGGTGTTTCAGAAGAGAATAAAGAGAAGTTATCCCAAGCCAGAGTTGATATAAAAGAAGTCAGGAATATTGTAATTCAAAAGCCTGATAAGATAAAAACTTATTAATCCATATTCCTTTTGTAAAAATCATATATAACTTCGCCTACTTTGGCATTCATTTCCTTTTGGTAGTTTTCTTTGATTTTGTCGAATTCGTCGTTTTGTTCTTCTGTTTCGTGCTGTGGCATCGCCACGTTTTGAGCGGAAGATATATTTTTCTTGAAGAGAAATTTATTGATTAACAAAATGACAGCAACAAATAAGAAAAATGAGGCACATGCCAGTCCTAAAGCCTTTAGAGCCTTGAATAACATGTTTGTGCTCATCAGAGGTTCATCCTGCTTCAGATAGCTGTCAATTTGGTCTTTTTCTTCAGGAGCAAGCGTCTGAGGTATATCAGGAAGGTCATCTGTTTCTGTTTTTTGGGCAAGGGTTGTGCTATAAGATTGCAGAGTATGATTGTCATACTCTGCAAGTGATATATTATTGAAAGTAATGATGGAAAATAATATTAGTGAAAATATTATTATTTTTTTCATTATTCTTCCTTTTCTTCTGTTGCCTTTTTGGTTGCACGTGGTCTTCTCGGACGTTTTGCAACGGTTTTTGCTTTTGGTTTTGGTTCTTCCGTTTGTTCTGTTTCCTGTTTTATTTCAGTTGTTTCAGATTCTGAACTTTCTTCTTTTTTCTTCCTTGTAGAGGTTGTCCTTCTTCCTCTTTTAGGTTTTTCTTCTGTTTTTTCTTCTTCTTTTGGCTGTTCTTCAATAACAGCAGCTGGTTGTTCTGTTTGCTCTTCTTGCGTTACAACAGTTTCTTCAGGTTGTATATCAAGTTGTTGTTGAACTTGAACAGGTTCTTTATCCGATTCGAGTTCTGCGATGATTGTGAACACATCTTTTTGATAGTTGTTGCTCAGATTTTTATGAATAAAAGAAGATGGAACTGCAGCTATTTTGATGTTTTTGGCTACGTTAATATAATAGTTTGTTTTTGTGAAAAAGTCTTCTACTTTATTCATTGTCAGAACAAAGTTATCCTGAGGCTGATTTTGTCTTGTTTCAGCTGCCTCTGCTGTTGCGGACGGATTTGTCTGCATTGTCCTCTGGTTTTGATTTTGAGGGTTTTTCAATCTGTCCGGTTTCAGATTATTATTGTTATTTTGCTGGAACTTGTTGTTATTTTGCTTTTGAGGGATTTTATTTAATTTTGCATTCTTCATGTTTGCCTCAGCTTCCTGAGGAGAGTTTGCAAAATTAAAATCTACCATAATGTGACCTGTTCCACCGCAGGCAGGGCATTTTTTTGTAAATATTTCGGATAAGCTTTGTCCCTGTCTGTGTCTTGTAAGTTCTACCAGACCCAAGTCAGAGAGCTGACCGACGGTTGGTTTTGCTTTATCCGGTTCAAGAGCTAATTCAAGTGCTTCAAGGATTGCTATTTTATCTACTCTGCTCTCCATATCGATGAAGTCGATGATAATCATACCGCCGATATTTCTCAATCTAAGCTGGCGTGCTATTTCATCAATCGCCTCAAGGTTTGTGAATTTAATTGTTTCTGCTTGAGTAGCTGAGCTTGTAAACTTACCGCTGTTAACATCAATTACCGAGAGTGCTTCAGTTGTTTCGATGAACAGATATCCTCCTGACGGCAGGTTAACTTTAATTTGGAGCGCAGCTTTGATTTCTTTATCAACGCCCGTTGCAACAAGAATAGGCTCGCTTCCTTTGTACGTTTTGAGTTTTATGTTCTTTCCCATATTCCAGGACTGAAGAATTTGGGTTGCTCTATGCATAGCAAACGGTGTGTCGAATATAATTTCTTCTATATCTTCTGTGCAGGCCTCTCTGATTACTCTGTACAACAAATCCTGATCACGATAAAGAAGATTCGGAGGTTCTATTGTGTCTGCTGAGTTTACGATGGTTGTCCATTTTTCGAGGAGAATTTCAAGGTCTTCCTGAATTTCTGCATCTGTTTGATGCTCTGCTTCCGTTCTTATGATTACTCCAAGACCTGCTGGTTTTATAAGACTTACTATTGATTTCAGTCTTGCCCGTTCCTTTGCTGAAGAAATCTTTCTGCTTATGCTGATACCGTTTTCTTCAGGCATAAGAACGAGAAATCTTCCGGGCAGGCTCAAAGACATTGTTACTCTCGGTCCCTTATGTCCGGTAGGTTCTTTGACAACCTGAACTATAATTTTTTGTCCCGGTTTAAGTTTATCTTGAAGAGCACCTCTTCCGATAACATCAGAAGCATGGAGAAAGCCCATCTTGTCGCTCCCGACGTTAACAAAAGCAGCGTCGATACTCGGTAATATATTTTCTACTTTTGCAAGATATACATCATTTAAAAGAATATCCCCTTTGTGTATATAAAATTCTGCAGCACGACCATTCTCAAGAACTGCGGCTATATTATCCCGTTCTGAGATAACGATTGACTTATTCATTTTTTTTCAAATCCTTATTAAAATATTTTCTTAAAATTCTCATCTAACAAATCTACTCTAACTATATTCCATCTTAGATTTGGGGTGAGCATTTGCAAAAAGTCATCTGCTCTAAGTGACTGGATTTCACGGGGCGCTCCCTGTGCTGTTTTTAGTGTAAACTCTATTTTTCCCGAATGTTCATCGCTGATTGTTGCACTATGCAGCGATTGTCTTATGTTTATTTGTTTTTTCAAACCTTTTTTTGTAGTTTTTTCTAAAAACAGATTAGTTTTTTCTAAAAACTCACTTAATTTATAAGATAAGTTTAATTCTTTTATATTTATCTTGTCAAGAGGTTGTGCAATATATCTTGCCCATGACACTTCATTTTCTATAGCCTGTGTTTTTTTATCTATCTGTTCTATCTTGACTATACTGGCGCCGTCAGGCAGTTTTGGCTGTATTAGCTCTTTTAGTTTTTCAGGATGTATGTCATCAAACAATTCGATGTCGACCAATTCTCCATCGCTTTCAACAAACAAAGGGAGGGCTACTCCCATTGAAATTTTTGGGGACGGGTTGAAACCTTGTGTAAATACAAGGTCAAGACCTGTTTTCCTTAAGGCTTTATAAAACGTTCCAGCCCAATCAAGATGGGAGATATATTTTAGGTTTCCCTTTTTTTCTATTTTTATGCGGTATTTATAAACAGAATCATTCTGAGTGCTGAATATTTTTGCAGCCGGCTTTTCAAAGGATGTCTTTTGGCAGGTAAGTTTTTTTATTTTTGTATTTTGGCATACACCGCAATTTGTGCATTTCTCATCGCATGGATGTGAATTTTGATTATTCATTGCCTGATTGTATTCATTTTTTAACCAGTCAATATTCACCCCTGTGTCGATAAATCCCCAGGGAAGCTCACTATCAAGAGGAATTTGTCTTTGGGCGTAGTCATCAAAGTTTATGTTTGTTTCTTTTGCCGATTTTATCCATAACTCTCTGTTGAAGTTCTCTGACCAGGCATCAAGATACGAGCCGTTTTTGAAGGTTTGCAGAATAAGTTTATTCAGGTTCCTGTCGCCTCTTGAGAACACAGCTTCGATTTGCGAGAGGAAAGTATCAGAGAAGTTCATTTTCAAACCTTTGATGAATTTTGACTTTTGTCTCAGATATTTTATTTTCTCATCAATCAGTTCCATAGAGTTTTGAGCGCACCACTGAAACGGTGTGAATGTTTTTGGAACAAAAGTTGAGATAGTGCAGGTCATATCAAGGTGATGAGGAATATTGTTTTCTGATTTTACTCTATAGACTTCTTTTTTGATTGTCCAAAGAAGATTGATAATCTCATCGAGGTCTTCAAATGTTTCTGTCGGAAGTCCTATCATGAAATATAGTTTAACTTTTGACCAGCCTGCTTCATAAGCGGTCATAACCGCATTAAGAATTTGTTCCTGTGTAAGATTCTTATTGATTACATCACGGAGTCGCTGGCTGCCTGCTTCCGGGGCAAATGTGAGGGTGCTTTTTCTGACAGAACTTACTGTTTGAGCAAGTTTCAGACTGAAAGAGTCCGCTCGTTGACTTGGAAGAGATATTGATGCTCCGCTGTTTGAATATTTTTCACAGAGATAAGAGGCAAGGTTTTCGATGTTTGTATAATCATTTGACGACAGAGAAAGAAGAGAGTATTCTTCATAACCCGTGTTGTGGAGAAGTTCATCAACTATTTGTGCCGCTTCTTTGCTATCACGTTCTCTTACCGGCAGATTTGTAAAGCATGCCTGACAGAATCGGCACATTCTTCCGCAGCCTCTTCTGATTTCTGCAACTGCTCTGTCATGAACTCCTGCTGTGAAAGAAACCGGAAAGTTTGTCGGGGTATTTTCAGTTGTGAATAAGTCAATTCGTTTTTTTATTTTTTGCGGAATGCTTGAGTCAATTGGTTCCGGTGCTGAGAAATCATTGTTTTTGTTTTTATAAAACGCAGGAACGTAGACTCCATCAAGTTTTGCCAGTTCTCTCAGAATTTTTTCTCTTTTTTGTCCCTTGAATTCGATAAGTTTTTTTGAAAATTCCGAGAGGAGGGTTTCCCCATCTCCAATCAAAAAAACGTCGATAAAATCGCTCATCGGCTCAGGGTTGTAAGCCCCCGGACCACCTGCTATGACAATAGGTTCATCATCAGCTCTGTCTTTTGATAAGATATTTACTTTTGCAAGCTCCAGTATTGCAAGCAGTGTCGGATAGCTGAGTTCATATTGCAGCGAGAAGGCTAATACGTCGAAATCTTTGAGAGGTCTTTTTGATTCTACTGCGTAGAGAGGAATATCATTGTCTTTTAGTTTTTGATAAAAATCTTTTTCAGGAGCATACGCTCTGTCGCATAAAACTTTATCCTGCTTATTCAGAACATGGTAGAGGATTCTGCATCCGAGGTTTGAGATTCCGACTTCATAAGTATCAGGAAATGTAATGGCAAAACGAACTTTTGAACTATTCCAGTTTTTGCTAACAGAACCGACTTCTCCTCCTGTATAACGGGAGGGTTTATTCACTTCCATAAGAAGTTTTTCAATGATTTTATCCATTATAAATTCTATCCTAAAATTTTCAGCGGTTATTCAGCTGTTTGTGCTAGCATTTCGAGTTTCTTTTGCTGATCGTAGCTGATTAACATATTGAGAAGTTCGTCCAAATCACCTTCAATTACCGTCCAAACGTTGAGGTTTTGCCCTATTCTGTGGTCTGTAAGTCTGCCCTGAGGGAAGTTATAGGTTCTAATTCTCTCGCTTCTGTCACCTGTACCGACTTGAGAGCGTCTAAGGTCTGTGATTTCTTTCATCTGCTTTTGGACTTCTATGTCATAGAGCTTTGCTTTGAGGATTTGCATTGCCCGTTCTTTGTTTTGCAGCTGGCTTCTTTCTTCCGTGCAGTGGACCATAATGCCAGATGGTTTATGAACGATTCTGACTGCAGTTTCGACTTTGTTGACATTCTGTCCGCCTGCTCCTCCGGAACGGGCTGTTGAAATATCAAGGTCATTAGGGTTAATTTCTATTTCAACATCTCCTACTTCTGGCATAACGGCTACTGTTGCAGTGCTTGTATGAACACGTCCCTGTGATTCCGTTGCGGGGACTCTCTGGACTCTGTGCACTCCTGATTCGTATTTAAGCTTGCTATATACGGCATCACCCTGAATAGAGATTACCACTTCAGATACTCCGCCTGCTTCACAGTTTGATATGCTGAGAATTTGAGTTTGCCATCCCTGTTTATCTGCATATTTGAGATACATTCTCATCAGATCTCCGGCAAATATATTTGCTTCATCACCGCCTGCACCGCCTCTGATTTCAAGCATAATGTCTTTATCATCGTTGGGGTCACGGGGTAGGAGGAGGAGTTTCATTTTTTCTTCAGAGTCTTCGATAATTTTTTGTGACTCTTCAATCTCTGACTGAAGAAAACTTCTCATTTCAGCATCAGATTCATTTTTTATCATTGATGAGGCTTCATTCAGCCTTTGCTCCGCATCCTGCCATTTATGATAGAGTTCGACAGTTTCTTCCATTGATTTTCTTTTTTTAGAGAGTTGTTTGAATTTATTATAGTCCTGAATAACCTCTGGGTCTGATAAAGTTACGCCCAATTCGTTGTAGCTTTTTTCAATGCTTTTGATTTTCTCTAACATGTCTTTCATCAATGATAAACCTCTTATCAGACTTTTTCTCTTTTTTGAACACGTCCGCAGCTTCTGTGTTCGTTGCAGTAACCTATTGCTTCACATTTGGGGACAAGGTATTCTTTCAACCAGGGTTCTTTTTCTACAACAAGTTCGCACATTTTTTTGGTTAAAATTCTTATTTCCATCTGTGCGTTTGTACATAATCTCAAATTTGCAAGGTGTATGAGTTCTCTCAGGTTCAAACTTGCGATAAGAGAACTTGATGCTGCGTTTGGCAGAATAAATCTTGCGTCTTCCGCCGGTATTCCGTTTGATATAAGTTTTGAGTAGTATTCCGCTGTTTTTTTCATAAACTCGTCATACTCTGCTTCAAGAGGGCTTCCTTTGATTGTCGGAGGAGTGATGTATTCAAATTCTCCTTTTTCAGTAACATATCTTTGAGATTTTTGAGAAAAAGACATATGTCTGTGACGTACGAGCTGGTGGGTGCATGCTCTTGAAACACCGCTGATAGAGAAAACAAGATGGCAGTGTTCTATTGTGCTGTGGTGACCTGAAGCGAGAACATTTTTGACGAGTTTGAGCATTTTTTCTCTGTCGTTGCTTTTATCCCAGATGTTTATAGGGTAGTCTGCACTGTAACAAGTTCTGCATGCCGTATAAATAGTTTTGAGCATATCATCTGGCATGCTAATTAAATTAACAATAGGGAAATTCTCTTTCATGGTGCACCTGCTCTCTTGAAATTTATCAAACAAAAGCCCGTAAAAACGGGCTTATTAACTTCTTTGATATGGCAAATAAATTTAGTTTTTGCCGTAGCGTTTGTTGAATTTTTCAATTCTACCTTCAGAGTCAAGAATCTTTTGAGTTCCAGTAAAGAACGGGTGGCATTTATTGCAGATTTCAACTCTTATACCTTCTTTTACGGAACCTGTTTCTATTACATTACCGCAAACGCAGGTTATTGTGGTTTTTTTATAATCAGGATGTATTCCTTCTTTCATTTCTGATACCTCTTTTCTTTATTTCATTCTTGTATATTCGTATAAAATTATATCTTCGTCAAGAGATTCTCTACATTCGTTAATAAAATATTAAAACCTCCGAAACATTATAGTAAAATCAATATGAATTCAGTTTATTCCTATGAGGGCAATATGGATTACAAAACAAATGTTATGAGGATTATTGATAAAAGTAAAATTCCTTACAATCATTATACTTATGCGGATACAGACGCAATAAGCGGTGTTGATGTTGCAAAAGTCCTCGGGCAAAATCCGAAGAGAGTTTTCAAAACGCTTGTTACTATAGGAAAGTCTAAAAAATATTATGTTTTTATGATTCCCGTTGAGGAGGAACTTGATTTAAAAAAAGCTGCGCATTCGGTAGATGAAAAATCCGTTGAGATGTTGAAGCAGAAAGATTTGCTCCCGACGACCGGGTATGTGCATGGAGGATGTTCTCCGATTGGGATGAAGAAGAATTTTGAAACGGTTATTCATTCATCGGCCTGTGATTTTGATATGATAATTTTCAGTGCAGGTAAAATAGGCTATCAGGTAGAGATGAGTGTTGAGAATCTGAAAAAGCTTGTTAGGCTAAAAATTGCAGATATTATCATGTAAAATTTTGGAAAATAATTTAAATATAGCCTAATCTTTAATTTATCTATATTTGAGCTGAATTTTTTCTTGACATGAAAAGGAAAAATATCGTATTGTCAAAATACAAGTTTTTAATGAGGCGGATGTTTGGATTATGTGTAGAATCGGTGCAATTAAGTCGAAAAAATATATTCACCCTTCAAAGGCTCTTGAGCTTATGCGCTCGCAGCAAAAGGGGCATGATAACTCAGGATTTGCATTTGTAATGCAAGATTTGGGTGGTATTTTTGAGAAATACAAAGATTTACCGACTTTATCTATGGCTTGCACTGATGAGGGGATGAGACTTGCTGAAAGCATTCTTCATTCAATCGGTTTTGTTCGTGTTCTTCAGTGGTCACCTGAAATTTGCAACAAAGATGGTTTGAATATAGAACCTATGCCAAATTATGTGTTTGAAGTTTTTCAATATCCGAAGAGTTTTAAATATGCCCCTGATGATGAAAAACAGGAACTGCTTGTTGATACAAGGCTTAAGCTCAGAAAAGCTCTTGAGGAAGCTGATGAGGGGTATGTATATTCTTTCTGGCCCGATGTTGTGATGCTGAAAGAAATCGGCGACCCGAGAGATATAGGGACGTATTTTAACTTATGGCATCCCAATTCTGATTTTACGGCAAAGATTATAACGGCGCAGTGTCGTCAAAATACGAATTATGATATCGTCAGATACGCTGCTCACCCGTTTTTTCTGCAGGGCTATACAGCGCTTGCAAACGGAGAAAATACGTTTTATGAAAAGAACAAGTTGTTCCAGGAAAATCTCTACAAAGGGTATATAGGTTTTGAGTCAGATTCTCAGTGTTTTTTATACACACTTCATTATATTCATAAAATTTTGAAGTGGCCTCTTAAGTATTATAAACACACCGTGACGCCTCTGCCTTATTCTGATATACAGGAACGGCAAGACAGAGAGGTTTTATTGAGAATAAAAGCTTCTTTATCAAATCTTGAAATCAATGGTCCTAATACCATAATCGGTGTTACTCCCGATGGGACGATGTTTACTTTATGCGATTCAAAAAAACTCAGACCTGTTGTTGTAGCGAGAACCGATGATATGGTTGTTATATCTTCAGAGGTAACAGGCGCAAACGAAATTTTGCCTCAAAGAAACATCGAAGATGATATTTATCCCAATGAGCGGGAGATGGTTGTTGTAGATAATAATTTGGAAGTGGAAAGATGGCAGCAGTAAAGATTAATCAGCTGGCAGTGGACGAGCTGCCGTGGACAATTGAATATGACCGTTCAAAATGTGCTATGTGCGGTAAGTGTGTTGCTGCATGTTCTTTTGGCGCATTAAAAGTGGATGTTCTGAAAATAAAGAAAACTCAGGCAAAAGTTGATGAGGATGGTTTTACAAAGGAAGAGGAAACATGGGCACAGCCTTATATCAAGCAGGTTGTAAGCCATACAAATTATTGCAGAGGATGCGGGATTTGCAAAAAAGTTTGCGCAAACAATGCCATCAAACCGGTAAGAAATGAACGTGAGGTTTATGGTACTCGTTATAGATGCGCAACCGGCGAATCAGTTAAAAGAGGCGGACGTTGCAATATTCATACTGAGGGAAGAACTCTTGATAAAATTAAGGTAGGGCGTATCTCTCAGATGACAGACCCTTCTTTGGATGCACTGCGTCACACTTTTGATATGCGAACACCTCTCGGGCGTGTTATGTCTGCAGAAAATATGACATTTGACGTGAAAGACGGAAATCTTGAGCTTAAGTCAAATATGCCTACGAACAGATGGATTTATCCGATTATTATCGGGGATATGTCAATAGGGGCTCTGTCATGGAGAATGTGGGAAGCTGTTGCAATTGCGACTGCCTATTTGAATGAAGAGCTTGGTATTCCAATCAGAATGTGCACAGGAGAAGGAGGTATTCCTGAGCGTCTTTTGAAATCACGTTATCTGAAATATATGATTTTGCAGATAGCATCAGGGCACTTTGGCTGGGATAGGATTATAAACTCAATGCCTGATATGATAGAAGATCCTGCGGGGATACTGATTAAGATAGGTCAGGGTGCAAAACCTGGTGATGGCGGTCTTTTGATGGCGAAAAAAGTGGTAAAACACATACAGGAAATCAGAGGGGTTCCAAAATCTGATTTATTGAGTCCTCCAAATCATCAGGGACTTTATTCTATTGAAGAGAGTGTTCAGAAGATGTTTTTATCAATGAATGCCGCATTCAAATTTAAGGTTCCTGTCGCAATTAAAGTTGCAGCATCATCTACAAGTGTATCTGTTTACAATAATCTTTTGAGAGATCCATATAACATAGTCGGAGGATTTTTCCTCGATGGTTTGGACGGCGGCACAGGCGCTGCGCATGAAATTTCTCTGAATCACACAGGGCACCCGATTGTATCAAAGTTGAGAGATTGTTATCTCGCAGCCGTACATCAGGGCAAGCAGGGGCAGATTCCACTCTGGGCAGGAGGAGGAATGGGAATGAACGGAAATCTTGCTGCTGATACATTCAAGATGATTTGCCTTGGGGCAAACGGTGTTTTTGCAGGCAGATTAATTTTGCAGATGGCAGGCTGCGTCGGAAATGATTTCGGCAAGTGCAATGCATGCAATACAGACTTATGTCCTGTAGGAATAGCAACTCAAAATCCGCTGCTTGTAAACAGACTCGATATTGATAGGGTCGCTGAGAATATAGTTAATTATTTCAAGGCAACCGACACCGAGTTGAAAAAACTTCTTGCACCGGTAGGTAACAGCTCTTTACCCGTAGGACGTTCGGATGCATTGGTTACGGTAGATAAAAATGTTGCAGAGCGTCTTCAGATACAACATGTTTGTTAGGAATAAAAAATGACAGAAATTGCAGAAATAAATACTTTAGAAAACAATAAAAGATTATCGACACAGGAGCTTCTTCAGTGGATTTATAAAAAGGTTGATGAGGGAGTAAACGAGTTTAATATAAATGCATCCGGGCAGCATAATATCGGCGGCTCTATGTGGAGAAAAGACGGCGGGGAGCTGGTTTTTAAGGTTAAAAATCCCGGGCAAAGAGTTGGTTCGATGGGGATGCCTCATACAAAAATTATAGTAGAAGGCAGTGCTCCTGCTGATGTTGGCTGGTTGAACTCGGGGGCTGAAATTGTAGTAAAAGGGGATTCCGGTGATACAACAGCTCATTGTGCTGCATCAGGAAAGATATTTATCGGCGGTCGCAGCGGTACCCGCTCAGGTGCTTTGATGAAGCATGATCCGAAGTTCCCGGAACCCGAGTTCTGGGTATTGAAAAATACAGGGTCTTTCAGTTTTGAGTTTATGGGAGGCGGCGTTGCTGTTGTTTGCGGCTATGAGTGTGAAGATTTTCACTCTGTTTTAGGTGATAGAGCCTGCACGGGCATGGTTGGAGGTACTGTTTATGTGAGAGGAAATCTCTCGGGTGTTTCTGACGATGTGTGGGTAATGGAGTTAGACTCGAGTGATTTGGACTTTTTGAAAGAAGGTTTGAAGGAGTTTCTTTCAAAAATAGGTAAAATACATCTTTATACGGAGATTGCTGATTTTTCAAAGTGGAAGAAAATTGTTGCTAAAACTTATGAAGAACGTTCAAAGAAAACGAGACGTTCTTTGAAAGATTTTCGTCTTAATGAATGGGTTCAGGGCGGGATTTTCGGCGATTTAATCGAAGATGATTTTCAGGTAGGTGAACTTGTTCCCCGTGATAAAACCCGTTTGAAAATTCCAAAGTGGAAAAATTATGTTTACAGTGCTCCTTGCGAATATAACTGTCCGATAGGGATACCTACACAGCAGAGGTTTTCTCTTTTGAGAAAAGGCTTGCATAAAGAAGCTTATGAATTAATTTTGAAATACAGTCCGTTTCCGGCTTCCGTTTGTGCTCAGGTATGTCCGAATCTTTGTATGGATGAATGCTCAAGATGTGATGTCGATTCTCCTCTTGAAATAGGTTTGCTTGGAGGTATGTCAGCAAAGGTTCAGCTGCCTGTTCCTCCGATATCAAAAAAGGAGAAGGTTGCGATTATCGGAGCCGGAGTTGCCGGGATTACAGCCGCATGGCATCTTGTGATGATGGGTTATAGTGTTGATTTGTATGAAGAGGATACAGAAATCGGCGGTAAACTCAGACAGGTTATTCCAAATGAACGTCTTTCCCGTGATGTTTTAAAGATAGAGATGGATAGATTCAAGAACTCGGGAGTAAAAATACATACATCTTCAAAAGTAACAAAAGAGATGTTTGGAAATTTGCGGAAGAATTTTGATGCCGTAGTTGTTGCCGTAGGTGCGCATAGTCCTGTTGTCATACCGTTTGAAGGACATGAGCGGTTGATAAAGGGGCTTGAATTTTTGAAGGCCGTAAACAGAGGTCAAAAGCCCGAAATAGGCAAGAAGGTTGTTGTTATTGGTGCCGGTAATGCTGCGATGGATGTTATCATTGAAGCTTACAAACTGGGTGCTCTGGAGGTTACTGCCGTTGATATTCAAAAACCGTCAGCTTTCGATAAGGAGATAGCCCATGCTGAATCTCTCGGGGCAAAAATTCTATGGCCTGCTTTTACTGAAAAAGTTAC
The DNA here is from genome assembly GCA_944323485.1 of Candidatus Gastranaerophilales bacterium. Lineage (GTDB taxonomy): Bacteria > Cyanobacteriota > Vampirovibrionia > Gastranaerophilales > CAJFVJ01 > Adamsella. The sequence continues at coordinate 159,407 of CALUSR010000003.1, read as the reverse complement.
AGAAGATGGGGTTTATTTGAAAGACGGAAGGTTTTTGGAGGCTGATAGTGTTATTATATCAGTCGGTGACAGACCTGTATTTGATTTTCTTGAAAAAGATTATTTGAATGAGCGCTCTCAAGTTCTTGTTGATGAGTACTTACGTTCGATAGTTAATGATAGAGTTTTTGTAATTGGGGATGCTCATCGTTGTTCATTGTTTACCAACGCAATGGGAGATGGGCGTAATACAGCTTTGAATATAGACAGAATGTTTAATCAAGAACAGCTTGTATCTGGTAAAGAAAGAGAGCTTATTCCTTCTGAAAGGTTGAAGTTTAACTATTACCAGAGATTTGAAGCTGATAACTCAACAGAGCAAAATCGTTGTATGAGCTGCGGATATTGCAGAGATTGCGGGTATTGCAGGGATACATGCCCGAATGGTGCAATTGAACGTATTCAGCATGATGACGGTACTTTTGAATACATAAGCCATGATGAAAAATGCATTGGCTGCGGTATTTGTGCGGGGATTTGTCCTTGCGGAATATGGACGATGGTTCCCAATTAAAATATGGAAAATAATTATTATATGAGCTAAAATTAGAGCTATGAAAAGAGTTTTTTTAGCATTAATTTTATGCTTTTTTAGCGGATTAGCTTATGCAGATGAGGAGATAACACTTGATTTATCAGATGATGAGGTGTCATCTTCTCCGTCTTCTCCTGTAAAAGGGATGGTCTCAACGAACAGATTTATTCTCTCCGAGCCTCAGCAGCTTTATATTCCGAAAAACACTGAAATTCCTGAGATAGTCAATGAGCTGAGACCGATACTTTATGACAGTGCTCTTGACAGTGAGGGGAAGTTCCAGTTTTCGCTCAGATATTACGGGCAGGACACTCAGTATTTGCACAGATATCAGGCGGTTGATAGGATGGATGCAAATTACGGCGGTCAAATAAATGATAAAATTAACTATAACATAGGTGTTACGGCGAAGAATTTGAATACAATAGACGGTAATCAAACCGTTGCGTCGAATTCTTTTATATCTTTTTCTGTAGGGGAAAATAATAGTTTTGCGATTGGGAATGCAAGATTATCAAACAGCAACGGGAATTATATTTCATTTATTGAAGATGCAGAGTATGCTTACGGGGTCAATGACCTTGGCGTAAGATTTTCTGGCAGCAGCGGTTTATTTGATTATGCAGTCGGGGCATATAATCTGGATAATGCGCTTTCATCTGATGAAGGGCTTGCAAAGGGAGGAGTTCTTTCCTTCAAGCCGTTCGGGTATGGCAGCGAGGTTTTTTCCAATTTGAAAATTGGCGGAGCTTTTTATGATAAGAATATAGACAATCAAAATAATTCATCTTACGGGTTGTTCAGTTCTTACAGGTTCAAAAGTTTGGGATTTCGTAGTGAGGTGTCAAGGAGTCTTTTGGGAAATGTTTATGTTGATAACTGGAATATTATGCCCGAGTTGTATTTGACGAAGAATTTGACTTTCAGGGCGAAGCACAAGCAGTATTCTGATTATGATGCGTATACGGATGAGTTTATTCTTGATTATTTTTTGGGTGATAAGATCCCTAAACTTAATAATGTAAACTTTCAGTTAAAGGCGTCAAAGACAAGAAATTTGGATAGTTCTGAGTCTCAGAAATATGGATTTTCAATAAAATTTAATTTCTGAAATTTACATAGAAACAGAATATGTTAAAATTAAATTAATAAAAAAATAAGTTTAAAATTTTATGGATTATCAGGGTATGGATGAGAGAAAAGTTTTTGAAAAACCTGTTGTTGCAGACAGTTTTTTTGATTATTGGGAAGAGATTGTATCCCGTCATGGAAAAATCGTTGCGCTGCAGGATGATTATTTAGGTGTAAAGTATACTTACTCAGAGTTATTTGAAAAGATTAAAGTTTTTTCTATGGGACTTCGAGAGCTCGGATTGAGAAAAGACGATCATGTCGGAATGTTTTCCGAGAACTCTGCAAACTGGATGATTGCTGATCAGGGAATGTTTCTTGCGGGTATAGTTAATGCCGTCAGGGGAATAGGTTCATCAGATGCAGAGCTTATTTATATTCTTAAGCACAGTGACAGCAGGGCTGTTTTTGTGCAGAATGCATTTGTTCTGAACAGATTGAAGAAATATCTGAAAGAAACATCAGTTGAATTTGCCGTGATTTTGAGCGGTGATAAGTCTTATGATACAGAAGATATAGTTATTCCTGTTTATACTTTTGAAGAAGTGATAAAACTTGGAGAGAAGAAAACTTTTGAAAAAGTTGAAATAGACAAAAATTCGCTTGCCACATTGATTTATACATCAGGCACGACCGGAGAGCCGAAGGGTGTTATGTTGTCTTATCGCAATCTGCTTTCTCAGGTTGAGGTTGCTCATTACAGAATAAGAGTCAACTGCTACGGGTCTGCTCTTTGTGTCTTACCGATATGGCATGCTTATGAGAGAACATGCGAGTATTATCTTATGTCGCAGGGTGTGTCGTTTATTTATACATCCGTTAAGAACTTTAAAATAGACCTGTTCAAATATCAGCCTGACTTTTTGATTAGTGTTCCGAGGATATGGGAGAGCATTTATTCAGGGATACAGTATAAGTTGAACTCTCTTCCCGAGAAGAAGAAAGAGAAAATCCGTACGTTGATTAGAATGAGTATCAAATTCAGGAAAGCGAGAAGAATTTTGAAAGGAATATGCACTGAGCTGCCCTGTCCTTCTCTTTGGGATAAACTTTGTGCATTGTGTGATTTGATACTTTTGTATCCTGTTCATAAGATTGCGTCTGCTACCGTTTATAAACAGATAAAAGCTGCTTTTTCTCCGAATTATAAGTTCGGCATAAGCGGAGGCGGTGCACTGAGCGGATATTTAGACGAATTTTTTGATGCTGTAGGCATAGAAGTTCGCAACGGTTACGGATTGACAGAGGCATCTCCGATTATTTCTGTTCGGGAACCATCATCCGGTTTCTTGAATTCTATCGGTCCTGCTTTCGCTTATACCGAGATAAAAGTTGAAAATCCTGAAACAAGACAGGAAGTTGACTTTGGTCAGAGAGGTGTTCTTATGGTAAGAGGTCCTCAGGTTATGATGGGGTATTATAAAAATCCAGAGAGCACCCAAAAAGTTATATCTGATGATGGATGGTTAAATACCGGTGATTTGGTTTATTTATCGAAAGATAATAATATAATCATAATCGGACGGGAGAAAGAAACTATTGTTTTATCAAACGGTGAGAATATTGAGCCGCAGGGGATTGAGGATGCATGTTTAGAGAGTCCTTATATCAAGCAGATAGTTCTGACAGGACAGGACAAACCGTCGCTTGGAGCTCTGGTTGTTCCTGATGTCGTAAACTTGAAATCCGTTCTCGGCAAAGATGCTGATGTTGATGAGGTTTCTGTTGCAGAAAATCCGAGGGTGAAAGAACTCATAAAACTCGAGTTAAAAAAGAGAGTTCAAGAACGTCCTAATTTTGTTCAGTTTGAGAGAATTGCAAATTTCAGGCTTCTTGATAGAGAATTATCTCAAGAAGAAGGTTTTCTCACTCAAACTGGAAAAATCAGAAGAAATAACGTCTTTGAATATTATAAAGATGTTATTGAGAAAATGTATTCTAACCTTTAGATTACTGTATTATTTGGGTCTGATAAAAAGTCTTTTGTCGCTTCATCCAGTTTGAAGTCGTCGTATATTGCCTTAAATTCTGCAGAGGCAACAGCTTTGTTTTTAGAGTTTATATAAGCTAAGGAGCTGTTTTCTCCCTGATTATTTATTGTTCCCGTGATATTTTCTTTTTTGAGTTTTGTTTTATCTGAGCTGAGCATATCAGCAACAAGAGTAGATGTTGCATATTCGCCTATATCTATATTGCTGTCTTTGTTTATATCAAGAGCTTCAGCTGAAACGTCCGGTCCTAATGCGGATTGTAACTGCTGTGTAAAATCTTTAACGGGGATTTTTGTTGTTTTTCCCATTTCTTCGAATGCCGAACCAAGGAGCGCTCTGGTGTCGATATTTTGTACATCGACTATTCCCGGGAGATATTTATAAGAGAACTGAATAGGATATTTGAGAGCTCTTTGTTGTTCAGGAGAGTTTAATTCTTTTGTAAATTCTGATATATCTTCAAGAGTTTGAAAATTATATTCTCTGCTGAGAGGAGGTATTTGTCCTCCTTCAAGATATTTTTTGTAGTTGGCTGCTGCATTTCTTCCGTATCTTACTGACGAATTTTGTATTTTGTTGTCATAGGGACCTGAGTCTCCATTGATTTTGGCTATATTAAAATAAGAAAAGTTAACCATATTTTACTACCTACCTTTTGTTTCATTAAAAACCAAAAGTATTGAAAATTTGCTTAAAATACGGGTTATGTAAATTATTTTTAATAAAGCTGATTATACATATGTTGAGCAAAGTATAATTTGGTTATAGCTCGGAGGTAAAGATGGTTTATTGTAAAGAGAGTGCATTTTTGATTCTTGCGAAAGATGTTCTGAAAATAGAAGCAGAGGCTATAGAAAATCTTATTCCAAGATTGGGTGAAAATTTTGAGAATGCTCTGAATATTCTCTATGCTTGCAAGGGGCGTGTAATTGTCACAGGAATGGGAAAATCAGGGCTTATTGGTCAGAAGATTGCTGCTACTCTTTCAAGTACGGGGACGCCGTCTTATTTTTTGCATCCTGCAGACAGCACTCATGGAGATTCAGGGGTGTTGACGAGAGATGATGTAGTGATTGCAATTTCAAACAGCGGAGAAACTTCTGAACTTTTGCATTTGCTGCCTATAGTCAAAAGATTGGGGATAAAACTTGTCGGGATGACCGGCAAGATGGATTCAACTCTTTCTCATTTGAGTGATGCCGTGCTTGATATATCTGTTGAAAAGGAAGCTTGTCCTCTTGGTAAAGCTCCGACAGCAAGCACTACGGCTACTTTGGCAATGGGGGATGCGCTTGCTGTATGTCTTTTGCAAAAGAGAGGATTTACAAAAGAAGACTTTTTGTTCTTCCATCCATCGGGTGCTCTTGGCAGAGGATTTTTGTATACGGTTGAAGAGGTAATGATTGCAAGAGAAAATTTACCTCTAGTAAGAGAAGATGAGTTGTTCAAAAACACACTTGAAGAGATTTCAGCGAAGAAGCTCGGGTCCGCTATAGTTGTGGATAAAGACGGAAAAACAGCCGGTATTTTGACTGACGGTGATATAAGAAGGGCTGTTTTGCATTATAAAGATATGGATAATTTGGTTGTATCAGAAGCGATGACCCGTAATCCAAAAACGATAAAAGTAAATGCTCTTGCTGCGCAGGCGCTGCATTTGATGGAGGCAAACTCCATCACGTCTCTTGTTGTGAATGATGAGCAGATGCATCCTATAGGAATGGTGCATATTCACGATCTTTTGAAGATGGGAGTTGCGTAGATGCAAAATATTATATCGAAGATAAAGAACATCAAACTGGTTGTTTTTGATGTTGATGGAGTTATGACAAACGGCGATATATCTTATTGTGATGATGGCAGAGAGATAAAGACTTTTAATGCGAAAGACGGACAGGGGTTGAGTCTTTTACCTCATTACGGGTATATTACTGCTATTATAACCGCAAGAAAGTCTGATATAGTTGAGAGACGTGCAAAAGATTTAGGCATTACACATGTTTATCAGGGTGCAAAAAATAAGCTTGAGGCGCTTAATGAGCTTTTAAAAATTTATAATCTTGAGTTAAATAATGTGTGTTATATGGGGGATGATTTGCCTGATTTGTGCATTTTGGATAAAGCGGGATTATCATGTTGTCCTCATGATGCTGTTGATAGAGTGAAAGAGAGTTCTGTGTTTATTTCATCGAAGGATGGAGGAAGAGGGGCTATAAGAGAGTTGTGCGATTTGCTCATTGATAATTCTTCCTCATCTGAGAAATAAAGTCTTTGAATTCTTCTTTGATATATTTTGGGCTTTGGAGTTCACAGAGAAGTCCGTATCTAATGATTCGTCTAAATAGAAGATTTTTGTCTTCTTTTGTATTTAGAATTATTAATTCTTGTTTTTCTTTATCATAGGAGAGTATTTTTTCGTTTGTTTTCAGCTTATAGTTGTGGGATAGTTTTCCTTTGAGTTTAAACGTTATAGAAGGATAGATGTTTATTTTGCTTGATACCTGAGAGGAGAGGTTAATTTTGGTAATGGTTTCAACAGGAATTGATGTGAGTTCTTTTGTTTTTTTGTTGTATCCGCTCAAAAATATTTCTTTGTCATAATAATCCAACTCCGGTGAGTCCAAAAGTATTTTCTTTTGATAAAGCGTGGTTATTTCGAGTTTTCTGCCTTTGTTCAGGTATTCATCAATTGTTGTAAGTATATCTTTATAGTGAAGGTATTCTTTGAAAATAGCTCTGTTATCGTTTTTGAGGTTTGATATTTTGTTCAGTTTTTCTTTTGTCAGGTATTTAGAGATGTGAGTTATAAATTCGCTGTATTCAACAGAAAGTTTGTGTCTGTAGAGTCCCTGTATAAATTTTTGAAGATTTATGAGTGTATTTATGGAAGAATTAGAGAGATTCAGTTTTGTCGGAAATTCTTTGATTCCGTATTTATTTCCGTTTTTTTCTATTTTATAACCTGACAGATTTAAAGTTTTTAGGTATTTGAGCAGGGTTTCTTTTCTGATTTCACATTGAATATCTTCATTTTGAGAAAACTTTTCTTCTATTTCTTTGAGTGTCATGTCTTTTTTAGTTAGGAGGTTCAGAAGAAATAGTATTCTATAGGCTGCCGGGATAAAATTTTTGTTGTTCTCATTCTTCATATATCTGCTCCAGAGTTTCGAGAGTAAGTTTTATTTCGTCTACGATATTCTGCGGTGATAACAAAGTGCAGTTTGCTCCGTAGGAAAGAATTTTTTGAACAAATTTGAATCTGTTGATAATTTGTTCTTCGATTATCAATTCATTTGATTTTTTGGAGATAATAGTCTGGTTTTCATCAATTTTGAATGTTTTTGCCAGTTCATCTTTGAGTTTATATACAGCTATTGGTTTTTTGATTATTGGTTCATTGTTGCTGATGCCCACTTTTTTTATGTCAGAAATTTTATCTACTCTGAAATACTGCATCTCCTGTTGTTTAAAGTTATAACCCCATACATACAATTTCCCCGATTCGAGAAACATTTCATCTGCAAGAATAGTTATTTTTTTTATTTCATCAGAAGAGAGAGTTCTATGGAGTATTGTTATTACGTTTTTGTTTTTGCAGTGGAGGTTGAGTTTCAGAATAATTTGTCTGTCTATGTTTGTTATATTTGATATAGAACTGAGTATTTCATCTTTGTTGATATTTATAAGATTTTGCAGTTCGAGAAAAACATTGTCGACGTCAAATATGAATTCCCAGTTATTTATTTTTGCAAGATGTTTTATGGCTGTTGATAGAGTTTGTTTTTCTTTTTCATCAAGAGTTAATATAAACGGATTATAAGTCAATTCATATTTGTAGTTGTTTGATTTTGACGGTCTTGGTATTTTGCATCCGATTTTTCTGAGGGTATTTATATACAAGCTTATACTGTCATCAGAAACTTTTTTCCCGATGAGTTTGTTATTTGCAAAATGCTCATTCAAATCAGCTTCACTTTGAGGTGATTTTGTCAACAACCCTAATATGTGAAGGCTTTTGTATCCTGTCAGGGAAATATTATTTTTATTTTGCTGTGAGCCTTGCTTACCCATAGACATGTTCACATATAGTTTTATCTTTATTAAAGCATATTAAGAGATAAAAGTTAATAAATATCTATCTTTTGATGTATTGGTTTAAAATAAAAAGATGACGGGAGGAGTTTATGATTGGTTATATCTGGCTGTTTTTGATAGTTGTCTCCATCATTGTTAGTATATTCACGGGAAATATTTCGAAGGTGACAAATGCGATGCTTGATAATGCGTCATTTGCCGTGAAGTTGTCTATTTCCTTAATCGGAGTGATGGCTTTCTGGCTCGGGCTTGTCAAAATAGCCGAGAAATCAGGTCTTGTCCGTTTGATATCAAAAATTTTTCTTCCTGTTTCAAGATGCTTGTTTCCTGAAATACCAAAGGATAATCCCGCAATAGGGCATATTGCCATGAATTTTTCGGCAAATGCTCTTGGTGTGACGAATGCAGCTACTCCTATAGGCATAAAAGCGATGCAGGAGCTGCAGAAGATTAATGATAAAAAAGATACGGCAAGCAACTCTATGTGTATGTTTCTGGGGATGAATACATCCGGCTTTCAGCTCATTCCTGCTTCTGCAATTGCAGTGCTTGTTGCAGCAGGAAATACGAATCCTACTGAAATAATTTTCCCGACTCTTGTTGCCACATGTATATCTTTCGGGTCTGCGATTGTTGTTACGAAAATTTTTGAAAAATTCGGGAGAAAAAATGGATAATTTGAAGTATGCTGCTGATGTTATTTCTCTGTGGATATTGCCTGTTATGGTAGTTTTTATTTTGCTGTTCGGAGCAGTTAAGCGAGTTGCTATTTATGAAGCTTTTGTCGAAGGTGCCCGTAGCGGTTTTTCTGTCGGAGTAAAAATTATTCCTTATCTGGTGGCTATTCTTGTAGCGATAGGTATGTTTCGGGCATCAGGCGCAATTGATTTGATTGAGAGAGCTATAGGCAGTGTTTTTGAATATTTAAAGATACCGGTTGATATGCTTCCTTTGATGATAGTTCGTCCTCTTTCAGGTTCGGGAGCTCTTGGTATTATGTCTGAGATTGTGCATGAACATGGGGGAAATTCTTATGCTGCAAAGATGGCAGCTGTTATGTTGGGAAGTTCTGAAACAACATTTTATGTTCTGAGTGTATATTTTGGTGCAGTAGGTATCACAAAATTCAGGCATGCCCTTCATGTCGGTATTATTTCTGATATTATAGGAATTACTGCTGCCATTTGTGTATCGAGGTTTATGTTTTAATGGTTTTATATTAGAATAATTATTAAGGATTTTATGGAGTGAGGATGTTATATGAATAAAGTAATAAATTTCTTCAAGTCTGCAAAAGGTAAGTTGATAACAGGTTCTGTTATCGGGATTATTGTAGTATTTTTTGTATTTTTTCAGGCATTGAATATCTATGTCGGTTCAGAAGGGTTTAAGAAATCCGTAAATTCAGAGTTTACAAAGGCAACAGGATTAGAGCTCGGTTATAAAAAAATGAACATAAGTCTTGAGTTTCCTCTCAGTGTAAATGTTAAGCTGGAAGAGCCTGTTGTTGACTATGTAAATGCGGATTCTCTTTTTTCATCGGAAAAATTGAATGTCAGAATGGATATCCTGCCATTGTTGTTTAAGACGGTTAAAATATCTTCTCTTGATGCTTCAAAACTCCGTATAAATCTGGCAAGAACGGTAGATGGAGAATTTGTCGGTCTTCAAAAGCTGATGCCATCAGATGAAAATCGAAGCGCTGCATCAGCTCCTAAGAGTTCATCTGATATGTTTAATATTATTTTGCATGATGTAAAAATAACTGATTATAAATTTGTATTTATTGATGCGTTTGACCCGTTTTTGCTTGAAATTGTAGCACAGGGTGATAACATTCTCATTGATAATTTTGATTTAAAAAAAGATGTGTCTGCCAAAGTTGACGGTAAGTTTCTTATTAACGGTAATGAGCATTTTAACTACAAGGCAGATATAAAAGTTAATCTTGCTTCTGTTATGAAAGATATGGAAGGCGGTGAGGCTGCTGTTTCTGAGGATAATTCAAAACAAGAGATGAATCCTGTTATTGAAATAGCCAAGAACAATCTTCGTGCCGAGTTGGATACAAAACTTAATATAAAAAGTCTTAATAATATAAACGGAAACTTTAAAGTTACGAAGTTGAGTGCAAAAATAAATGATTATCAACTCCCTGAAAGTGGTATAGATATTGTATTTAAGGGGCATAATCTCGGGATAAACTCAGAATTATACGTAAGCAGGGCCTCTGTTATAAAAGTTAACGGTAAAGCTGATTTCAAGAAAAAAGTAAATACTGATATTGCCGTAAAAACAAGCGAAATAAGCATGGTTGATCTAAGGAATTTTGTAGCGGCTATAGAAACAATTATTCCAGGTGTTAATATCAGAGATGTTTTGGTCGGCGGTTCTTTTTTGGTTGATGCAAAGGTTAAAAGTTCTGCTGATAAACTTGATTGTTCCGGATATATAAACCTTAATCGTATTTCTGTCGGTTATAAAGGATTCAAACCTTCTTTGAATAATCTTAATGGTCGAATAGCTTTGAACAGCAACGGTGTGGTAATTGATAATATTAAAGCAAATATAGACAAATCTCCTCTTGTTGTTTCCGGAAATATAGACAATAAAATGATTGCAAATATCACAGCGATGGTTCCATCGTTGAATTTACATTCTTTGTTCGAGTCATTGAAAGAGTCAAAAAATATTGATACAGAAACAAAGAAACAAATTGATAAAGTAAAGAGCCTGAGCGGGGTTATTTCAGCTAAGGCTATTCTTGCAGGCAAGCTTGAAACTATTCAGCCTAAGGTTGAGATTCGTTTGAGTTCTTTTAATATAAAACATCAGGATCTGCCTGTTCCTTTGACTGTAAACAACGGGCTTGTTTCACTGCTTGATGGCAAATTGAAAGTTGATATTCCTTCTTTATTCTTGAATTCTCCGAGTTCATCTTTCAATATTAACGGTAATGTTGATTTTGATGATGATATAAAATTTAATCTGCTTGCTAAAGGGAAGCTCAATGAAAAAGATATGGCAAAATTGGCAGGAATGCAGGGACTTGCAAAAGGTTCTGTTCCCGTAACTTTTGAAATAAGCGGTACTCCTGAAAAAATAAGCACAAAAGCCGTTGTTTCGAACAGTTCATCAAATTATTTGCTGCTGACAGGATTTGACCAAAACACAAATATTGTATTGGATGGTGTTTTGGAAAATAATTCTTTTGAAATAGTAAACACAGGACTTTATACAACAAATTCGAAGAAACTCCTTGATGTATCTGGCAAGATAAATGCTTTGAATCAAAAACAACCGTCGCTTGCGAATGTTCGAGTTCATACGGTTTCTCCGATAAAGGTAAATCTTCCTGTCGGAATTTCTAACTCTTCTTTTCTTGCAGGTGATTTACTTCTCAATGGAGTGTTAACAAATCCCCAGATGAAGGGATATCTGAAAGTTCAGAACCTTGTTCTTCCTGATATGGGTGTTAGTGCCGGGGTTATAGATATAAAGATTGAAAATAATTTGTTATCGGTCAAAATTCCTGATTTGAAAGCTAAATCAAGCAGTCTGTCCATCAATGCTCAGGGACCTTCAAAATTCTCGATGCCTTACACCATATCAAATGTTGCTGTTGTTTCATCTTTCTTGAATATAGATGAAGTAGGTTCCATTTTTGCATCTGTTCCCGCTTCTCCAGCAGCAAACACCGTGGCATCATCAGCTTCTTCAAAATCAGCTTCAACCGGAGACTCTCCTGTTCTCATTAAAACAGGTTCGTTGAAGGTGTCAAGGTTGATGTTGAACAAAACAGAGTTTAACAATCTTACATCAAATTTTAGTCTGGATAAGAAATATAATGCTATATTATCTTCGTTGAAAACATCAACAATGGGAGGTACTGCAAGCGGTAAAGTTGTTTACAACCTTATGAACGGTGCTGTTGATATGTCAGTACATGGTAGTGATATTAACTCTGATACTTTTGCAGTGAAATTTCTTGGTATGCCTTCAAAGACAATTTCAGGAAATGCCTCTGCGGATGCTAATTTGAAGTTTAGCGGAATAACACCTGAGGAAATTACGAAAACACTGAACGGAACCGTAAACATAACCATTTCTGATGGTGAGATGGGAAATCTCGGACGTTTGGATTTTTATTTGAAGGCTTCAAATATTCTTTCAAATAATGCTGTATCAGCAGCGATAAATAAAGTTATCAATCTTTCTACTCTTAATCAGACCGGTAAATTCAATAAAGCCTATGGTACTCTGACTTTTTCCAAAGGCGGGAATATCAATATCAATTCTTTAAAAACTCAGGGACCAAAGATGAGTATTTATATGAAAGGCAATCTGAATGACATAACATTTAACGGTAATCTGCAGGTTATCGGGCGTTTGTCTCAAGATATGGTTGATGCGTTAGGGCCTCTTTCTCAGGCGGCGTTTGATAAGGTTGTCAGCAAGCTGACTCCGCTTACCGAGTTGTTGAATATACCTCTTACCGGTTTTCAGACAACAGAAGGAAAATCAGACAGAGCTCAGGTTCCAAAGTTAAATGACAACAGTGATGGCGCCGGAATGTTTCTTGTAAAAATAAATGGAAATGTCTTTAAACCTGCTTCTGTTAAGATGTTTAAGTGGATAAAAGATGAGGTGCAGCAAACTTCGTCTTCGGATACAACACAGTCTGATTCTGATAGTTCTTCTCAATCACAGACAAATCAAACAGGAACCCAGACAGATTCTTCTGTTGATACCACGCAAACCGTTCCATCAGCAGATCAAACTCAACAGTCAGCACAAACAAAGTCAAATTCTGCCGCTGATAAGGCTGAAAAAATTGAAAATCTGATAAAGGGAACAAAACAGATTTTGCTTGATTTTTAGTCATAAGAACAAATAAAAAAGGAACCTGTATTTTTCGACAGGTTCCTTTTTTTATAAATAATGAATTTTAGTCATTTTTTAGAGCAAATTCTCTGTTGAAAATCTCTGAAGATTTCTGACGTTTGAAAGAAGCAACTGTTGATAGTAAATCAGAAGCGAAATTTTTGAGTTGTTTGATATCGATACTTCCATTGATAACAATATCAGCATGTTTTTTTGTCGGTCTGATGTATTTGATTGCCGATTTGTTTACGATTTCCCACTGCTCTTTGACTTCTTCCAAACTCTGATTGCGTTGTTTTGCTCTTGAGAGGTATCTTTCTTTTCTTATATTTTCATCTACATCGATATAGATTTTGATGTCGAAGAGGTCATGGACTTTGTCATATAACACGCAGATTCCTTCAACGATGTTTATATCTGAAGATTTCTTCTCTATTGCTTTGGGCACACTGATTCCTGTTCCGTTGACTTTATACTGCGGAATTTTAATGTCTATACCATTTTTCAAATTTGCGATATCTTCTCTCATTAAATCTAATTGAAAGCTCTCAGGGGCATCAGGGTTATAACCTGAGTCGATGAGAGCGTTAAAACTTCCGTATTGTTTAATTTCTTTTGATATATCGTTGAAGTAGTTATCACCTGAGATAATGGTGAGGATGTTATCTTCGCTGAATTCCTGCAGGAATGAGATATAATCCTGTATACTTTCAACAAATGTTGACTTCCCGGATGCCGATTCTCCTGAGATAGCCAGTGTGATATTTTTTTGAGTCAATAATTTTTCTATTTTATTAATAAAATCCGGTTTTATGCTTTTTATTACATTTGTTTCATCAGAGGAATATCTCTCGATGATTTTCATAAGGCTTTCTATAATCAAACTGTTATCTTGATTTGCTAAAGTCATTACAATACCCTTTCACGAAAAAACCGTGTATTTATTTTATAGCTAAAACGGATTGATGATAAGAGTTTTTTTGTGAAAAAAAGTTTATTGAAATATTTTGTTACATTCATCCCTGTATATCCAGCTTTGAGTCAGAGTCTTTTTCTTTGGTAAATTTTACATCGAGAGCATCAAGCTCATCAAGAAGCGCATTAAACTTTTCTTTTGAAATTTTATCTTCATCTATAGCTAAGGTATATGGCTGTTGAACGGCATCAAAAGCATCATGGGCTTCTGGGTTGAAAGTCATTTCTCCGTCGAATTCTTTTGCAAACTTGCTGATGTCAACGGCTGCTACAACCTTGCAGAGTGGACTTGCTTTAGACGGGTCGATGTTGTAATTTCCTTGAAAATTAATTGATGATAACATAATCTTTCCCTTCTTGGACTTATTTTGAATATAAGAAATATCCTGAAGGTCAAAAATTTTCTTATTTTAATAAATATTTACAAAAAATTTTTTAATTTATTATTTTACCCTGGAACAAATCTACCACGTATTTTGCCTCTTCTTCGAGGAATAAACTTGAGGCATGTGCAAGGTCTTTCACTTTTTTTTGAGCAGCTTGGGGCTGGGTTGTTTCTTTGAGTACTTCCTGCTGTGATTTTTCCAGATTTTCATCAAGATTATGTTCTATCTGGATTGAATGTTCGGTTTTTTTTTCAGAGGAAGCCAGTTCTTTTGCGATTTCTTTCGTTGATTCTTCTATTTTATTATCGCTTTCCAGTGGAGTGCGAAGAATAATTTGAGGAACTTTTCCGAACATTTTCTGGGCGGCTTTCTCAAGCGGAGCAATTTTGTTTGTTTCTTTTGCCTGTTTGATGAATGATTCGACTTTGAATGTTATGACAATTCTGTCTTCGTTTATTTCAACCGGTTTTGAAAGATTACAGAAAAGCATGCGTGATGGCACGCTTTCGATGTTCGTGAGGATTGTTTTCCATCTCTCTTTCAAATCACCGGAGATTTCAGTGTGCGCTGAATTTAGCTGCTTTTCGAGTTTATCTTCAGCTGCAGGCGGTTCCTGATGATATTCCTGAGTTATTTTTTGACCGGGAGTTTCTTCCTTTGAGTGTACCATTTTCGGCGGCTGTGCCGGTGTTATATCAGACTTGAATTCTTCCTCAGGTGTCTGTTGCCGCTCTTGATGTTTTGTAAGAGTAATACTTTGAGGATTTGTTAGTTTTTCTTCGAGTTTTTCTATTCTTTTTTCAAGATTTTTAATTGTGTTGATATCCTGTCTGTAGAGGATGTTTATCAGCATAACTTCTAACCATAGCAGCTGGTTTGTGCTGTTTTTAAGATTATTGTTATACTCAGAGAGTTTTTCTATAATTTGTGCTATTTCGACAACTTCAAATAACTCTGCCTGCTCTTTGAGTTTTGGAATATATTCATTTGACACTTCGAGAAGTTCATCTTTGTTATCAGATAGGTTGCAGGATTTTATCAATAAGAGATTTCTGAAATACAAAGTCAGTTCTTTGAGAATCATCGAAGGTTCATTGCCTGACTGCAAAATTTTATTGAGAATTTCGAGGAGTTTTTCAGGTTTTTTATGCGCCAGAGTGTCGACTATTTCAAATAGCGAATCTTCACTCAGAGAGCCGATAATACTCAAAACGTCAGGGACATCTATGGTTTTGCCGTCTAATGCAAGAACGCTTGCCTGGTCAAGCATGGCAAGAGCATCTCTCATTCCTCCGAAAGATTTTCTTGCAATAAGCCTGATAGCTTCATCGGTTATATTAATTTTTTCGAGTTCAGAGATATGTTTGAGTCTTTTGAAGATATCTTCGCTTTTTATTCTTCTGAAATCAAACCTCTGACAGCGGCTGATAATTGTTTCAAGAACTTTATGAGGTTCTGTTGTTGCGAGTATAAATATCAGTTTTTTAGGAGGTTCTTCGAGCGTTTTCAGTAATGCATTAAATGCTGCTGTTGAGAGCATATGAACTTCGTCGATAATATAAATTTTGTAGTTTCCGGAAATTGGAACAAACTGGGTCTTCTCAAGAAGATTTCTCGCATCCTCTACGCTGTTATTGCTTGCCGCATCAAGTTCGATGACATCAAGCGAGCTGCCGTTCATCATATCTAGACAATTAGGACATTTTCCGCAAGGTTCCGTAGTCGGACCGTTAATGCAATTCAATGATTTTGCAAATATTCTTGCCGATGAAGTTTTCCCTGTTCCTCTTGGACCTGTGAACAGATAGGCGTGTGCAACTTTATCGAGTTTTATGGCATTAGAAAGTGTTTTGACCAATGCTTCCTGACCGATGAGGTCAGCAAAAGTTTGAGGTCTGTATTTACGATAAAGAGGAATATATGACTCGCCCAACTTGCTCTTCTCCAAAATATGATATTTAATAGTATTATTATATTACAAACTGTTGTTATAAAGAAAAATCAAATATCATGTTTGCAAAGAAATTAACAAAAGGTGATACAATAGGGATTCTGTCTTTAGCCGGGTGTGTAAAAGATGAATTTCCATATGAAAAAATAGAAGAATTTTTTGACAGGTATGATTACAGGGTTAAGTTTTCTGACCATGTAACGGATAAAAAACGCTATCTTGCAGGGGATGATGATACGAGAGTCAGAGAGCTTGAGACTTTTTTCGAGGATGAGTCAGTCAGTGCGATATTATCTTCAAGAGGCGGATATGGAACGCTTCGTATGCTCGATAAGATTAATTATGATTTGATAGAGGCAAACCCTAAGATATTTTGTGGATATAGTGATATAACAAATTTGTTGAATGTATTTTATATGAAGACAGGGCTTGTAACTTATCATGGACCGTTTGCCGTGAGTGATTTCGGGGTTGATGATTTATATGCAATAACAGTGAAGAGTTTTTTTGATATTCTTGAGGGGCATCCTGTTGGGGGATTTGTGCATAATGATGATTTTGTTTGTATAAGTCCTGGCATGGCGAGAGGGGTATTGGCCGGCGGAAATTTGGCTACGATTTTGTCTTTGATGGGAACGCCTTTTGAGATTGGTTTTGAGGAGAAGATATTGCTTCTTGAGGATGTATCAGAGCCGTTGTATAAGATAGACAGAATGCTGACGCAGTTACGCTTATGCGGGGTGTTTGATAAAGTTAGGGGAGTTGTTATTGCAAAATTCAGCGGCTGCGGTGTTGATGAGGATGTGTTGAAAGAATTTTTGAGAGAATTTTTTGAAGATATAAGAATACCTGTATTTTATGGATTTGATGCGTCGCATGTTGCACCAAGATATACTCTTCCGATAGGGGTTGAATATATGATTGATGCAGAGAGAGGAAGTTTAAGATTTATTTAGAAAAAATTTTTCATGTGTTCAGAAAAAATCTTTTTGTTTTTTTATTTCTCTGTAGTTAAAAAATAAGGACAAAAGATATGAACATGATGGGGGGTTCGCCTGTTTCTTTCAGAGGAACGTATTTGATAAATTTGAAAAAGCCCGGAGATAAGGCTTTTGAAACGCAGGAAACAGGGATAAACAAATCTGTTTTGCAGGAGATGACTCTCGGATATCTCATGAGCATAGCCAAAAACGGAAATGATGTTAGTGCCCAGCTTGAAGAAAATCCTGATAGAGAAGAAATTGAGTTGGATTTTTACACTCAGGATAATGAAAAAGTAGAAAATTCTATGAGGGAAGTCGGTTTTAGTTTTGAAAAAATAGGATAAAAACTGTCAAAAAATTTTTTGTTTGTTTTTTAAGCAAGAGTACAATAAAAAATAGTTTTTTAAGAAAGGTATATTATGAACATCAACGCAGTACAAACATTCGGTGCAAATTCTTTGAGACAAAGCGAAACACAACCGGCTCCTCAGCCTCAGGTTCCTGCTGCTCCTCAAACTCAAACATCAGCTCCTCAAGCTATTCAAAAAACAATGAATGCTCTTGATGCTCAGGGCAGAGCACAGGTTTCTTTCAGAGGGGACACTGTTTTTGGACCTGATGGAGAAAATGAAGTCTCTTCATATAGCGAAAATCTCAAAATTTTGATGAAAGCTGATAATATGAGCGTAAAAGGTGCAAGAGTTGCAGGCGTTATTCTTGATGTTTTTGAAGATGATGATTTGGACACTATTTTGCACTCAGATAAATTTAAAGAAGGTTTTGATAAGTTGAAAAAACTCTCAGGCAAGGAATTTATGTCTATGAGCCCGAATGGTGTTTATGAAACTTTGACAGGCGAGGAGAGAGAGTCTTCAAAAGATATTGATACTATGCCTCTTCATATTTATCAGCAAGTTGTCAATAAATAAACAAATTTGTCTTAATTAAAAAAGAGTCCTTATTATAAGGACTCTTTTATTTATGATATGCCATTAAATTGGTCTTTTGTTGATATGTATTTCAGAGTTTTGTTTTTTAAGATAATTCAATCAAAGCTTTTACAGAGCGGGCTGTTTCTCTGACATTTTCATCAGAGTGCATATTGATAGTATCTTCAAGGATTTTCATAGCTTCTGATTTGTCTTTGAGAGAAATAATTTCATTTATAACGCTCATAGCTACTTTAGGGTTCAGGTCGTTGATACCTTTTCCTTTGTTAATTATAACTACTGATAGAGAGTCATGTGTGTTTCTTCTTACCAGAGCTTTTGCAGTTTGTTCTCTGATATCATCTATCGGGCAGTTTGTGCCGATTCTGCTTAAAACTTCTACTGCGCTGTCATCTTTATGACGGCAGAGTGCTTCGATAATGTGTTCAACTTTTGCCATTTTTCATTCCTCTTTTCTAACTTAAAGCTGCTATATGAGAACTAAGTTGTTCTTCAAGTTCCGATACCGGAAGTTTTGTCAGTTCATTAATTTTTCCTTCGCTTCCGAAGTTGAATGAAGGCATTTTAATTTCATAGCTGTTCATTTTGTTCCAAAGATTTGAGATGTTTTCTTTGGCTTTTTTACCGAAGTTGATTACCGGTTGAAGTTTTTCCGTAAATGAATTTTTGAAATTTGTCATGTTGGTAACTACTGCTGAAGCGAATAGTTTACCTTTTTGTTGAATGTTTTCCTTGAATGAAGGAGTTTGTTCTTTTGTGCTAGATACAAATGCATCCATTGATAAAGCTTTACCTTTGAAGCTGATACCAAAAGGATTTGATGCAAAAGATGATGCACTGTTTTCATTTTTTACAGCCGTTGCTCTTTTAAAGATGCTTAAGCTGCTGCTGATTTCACTAATCTTGCTCATGTTTTTCCTTTCTCAACTCTTCTATTATGTATCGAGTAAACCTTAAGTAAAAGGTATCATTAGCAAGCGAATATAAAATCATCTATTTAAATTAAAATTTGAATATAAATTGTGATATAAAGTACGATTGATTTAGTATTTACGGGTTGTGGCTTCCTTGTGGGCAGTGTTTTCGATGGAGTCATCAAGTTTGTCCAGTTCAATTTCACAGTTATATTTTTTGTTTAAGGCAAGTTTTATCAAATAGTCAGCAAATTGAGGGTTTTTGGGAAGAAGTGAGCCATGCAGATATGTTCCGAAGACATTTTTGTATCTTGCTCCTTCCGTTAAATCTTTTCCGTTGTTTCCATTGCCGGTGATGACTTTTCCTATCGGAGTCGTCCCCTCTTCGAGGTAAGTCAGCCCGCTGTGATTTTCAAAGCCGACAATTGTTTCCGGGGATAGAAAATTTGATTTTACGGTAACATTTCCTATAAATCTCTTGTTGCCGGCTATAGTGTAAGCATTGAGAATGCCTATTCCTTCAAGTTTTTCTCCTTTATGGGGAAGATAATATTTCCCAAGCAGCTGATACCCTCCGCAGATTGCGAGCATTACGGCATTATTCTCTGCTGCTTGTTTGAGATTTTCTTTTTGTTTTTGCATCTCCTTTGCGACATCAATTTGTTGTTTATCCTGTCCGCCTCCGATAAAATAGATGTCGAATAAATCAGGGTTTATATCTGTTCCTTGATTTATGTTATATACTTCTGCACTGATATTTCGCCATTCGCATCTTTTTTTGAGGGCATAAATATTGCCCATATCCCCGTAAATATTGAGTAATTCCGGATAGAGATGGGCAATATTCAATTTAAGTTTTGTTTGCAGATTCATTTTTATTTTGATTTACGGGCAGCTTTTAGTCTTGCCATCGCTCTTGCAAGAGCAAGTTCTGCCCTTCTTATATCGGTTTCTGTTTTGAGTGAACCAAGGCGGGCTTCTGCTCTTTCTTTTGCTTCTTTGGCTCTTTGTTCGTCGATTTTATTTCCGAACTCAGCAGAGTCAGTCAAAACGATGATTTCATCGTTTTGAATCTGAAACAGCCCTCCGATAGTTGATATATATGTATCTTTATCACCCTGGACATATTTTGATACGCCGATAGCAAGAGGCGTCATATACGGAATGTGGCCGGGCATTATGCCAAAATCTCCATCCGTAGCTGTTGAATAAAATTCATCAACCTCTGTATCAATCAATATTTTTTCAGGAGTGATTACTTTTAGTTTTAAGGGCATATTTATACCTCGTTTATTCTTTCATTGCTTCAGCTTTTGCAACCACTTCTTCTATTGAACCAACCATATAGAAGGCTTGCTCAGGGAGGTGGTCGTATTTACCTTCGATAATCTCTTTGAAGCTTCTGATTGTATCTTCGAGTTTAACATATTTACCGCTCATTCCCGTGAATGCTTCGGCAACGGAGAACGGTTGTGAGAGGAATTTTTGAATTCTTCTTGCTCTGTTTACAACTATTTTATCTTCTTCTGAAAGTTCATCCATACCGAGGATAGCGATAATGTCCTGAAGGTCTTTGTATTTTTGGAGAATTTGCTGTACCGTTCTTGCTACGTTGTAATGTTCTTCTCCGATAACATTCGGGTCTAATACTCTGCTGGTACTTTCAAGAGGATCTACAGCGGGGTAGATTCCAAGAGATGCAATTTGCCTTGACAATACGGTAGAAGCATCAAGGTGGGCAAATGTAGTAGCAGGAGCCGGGTCAGTCAAGTCATCAGCAGGTACATAGATTGCTTGTACCGAAGTAATTGAACCGTCTTTTGTACTTGTGATTCTTTCTTGAAGTTCACCGACTTCCGTTGTCAGCGTCGGCTGATAACCTACGGCACTCGGCATACGTCCAAGCAGGGCTGATACTTCTGAACCTGCCTGTACAAAACGGAAGATGTTATCGATAAACAACAACACGTCTTGTTTTTCCTGATCTCTGAAGTGTTCTGCAACTGTGAGTGCTGATAGACCGACTCTCATTCTTGCTCCTGGCGGTTCATTCATCTGACCGTAGATAAGAGCAACTTTATCAATAACGCCTGATTCTTTCATTTCATTCCAGAGGTCATTTCCTTCTCTCGTTCTTTCTCCGACGCCGCCAAATACTGATACGCCGCCGTGACCTTTCGCAATATTGTGGATAAGTTCCATAATCAAAACTGTTTTACCAACACCTGCACCACCGAACAGACCGATTTTTCCGCCCTTTTGATAAGGCTGCAGAAGGTCGATAACTTTGATGCCAGTTTCAAAAATTTCGGTATTTGTATTTTGATCTGTCAAAGAAGGGGATTCTTTGTGTATAGGACTGTAATCATTTGTTTCGATGGGACCTCTTTCATCAACAGGCTCGCCCAAAACGTTCAAAATTCTTCCCAAAGTAGCTTTCCCAACAGGTACTTTAATCGGTTGTTGAGTGTTTGTTACAGCCATGCCTCTTTTTATGCCGTCTGTGCTTGACATGGCGACGGAGCGGACTCTGTTTTCACCCAGCAGCTGTTGTACTTCTGTTGTGAGTTTTACCGTTTGACCGTTGTTTTCGTATTCAATAGTCAGTGCGTCATAAATTTCAGGTAAATTTCCTTCAGGAAATTCAACGTCGATAACAGGACCTATAATCTGTGTTACCTGACCTGTTTTGTTGTCTGTTAATGTAGTCATAATACCCCGCTTTTTATCCTATTAGAACATTTATTATTTATATTTTTTTCTTACCTTATTAATTATACAATCCTCAAAAATATTGTGCTAATAATTAATAAATAATTTTTTTTTTAAATACAATTCTTAGAGTATCTTATACTCAGAAATACTGCAAAGATAACTTTTTGTATATTATTTTTATGTTTGGCATATATTTGCTAGAATTATTATAAAATAAAACAATTTTTGGAGTAATCTATATGAGTTCGGTTAAAAATTTGATAAAACAGCCCTATCCTTTTTTGGATGAACCTATAGACATCTATGAACTGGATAACGGGCATACTGTCATTCTTGCACATAAAGACAGCGAGATGTTGAATATAAGTACCTGGGTCAAGACAGGATCGATTAATGAAGATGATTCAAACACCGGTATTTCTCATTTTCTTGAGCATTTAATGTTTAAAGGAACAAAAAGGTTTAAGGCGGGATATTTTGATAGAACTCTCGAGTCAAGAGGGGCTATAATCAATGCAGGGACGAGCAAGGATTATACTTTTTATTACATAACCATTCCGAATCTTGATGATAATTTGGAAATTGCTATTGATTTGCACTCTGATATGATGCTGAATGCCTGCTTTCCTGATGAAGAGATAGGACCTTCATTTGATTTTTCAAAAGAAGTACCTTCAGAGAAAAGAGAAAGATATGTTGTTCTCGAAGAAA
This sequence comes from Candidatus Gastranaerophilales bacterium, assembly GCA_944323485.1. Taxonomy (GTDB): domain Bacteria; phylum Cyanobacteriota; class Vampirovibrionia; order Gastranaerophilales; family CAJFVJ01; genus Adamsella. Next base: position 137,147 of record CALUSR010000003.1, on the reverse strand, counting down.
TTAAGATGTGCGAGGACAGACCATGGAGCAGAACTTATGAGCAGCTTAATGCAGAGATGTATAAGAAGCATTCTTATAAAAGAAAAGTCATTGGTACATCAGAGGTGATTTCCTCTGTCCCGAGAGAGATAATTTATGATTATTATGCATCTCATTATGTTCCATCGAATATGACAACCATAGTCGTTGGTGATTTTGATAAAGAAAAAGTGTTGAATTCAATTCTTGAAAAATTTTCTTTTGATGAAAAACGGAATTCTCAAAAACCTCTTTTTGTACAGAGAGAGCAGGAAGATGAGCAGACAGAAACAAGATATGTTGAGTCGACTCACAGTGTAAATACTGGCTTTCTTATGTTTGGATATAAGTGTGCCCCTGCAAATGATATGAAAAATACTTTGATTATGGATATAATCGGTGTTGTTTTGGGTGACGGAACAAGTTCGAGATTATACAAAAATCTTGTAGAGAAGCCTGAAAATCCTGTATTTAATATTATTGATACAAGCAACTATGCCCTTCGCGACGGGAATAATTTTTATGTTCAGGCAAATTTTGATGCGTCAAGAAAAGATGATGCAATTGCTCAGGTAAAAGAACAGGTCCAGAATGTGTTAGATGAGCAGATTACCGATGATGAATTTGAGAAAGCTAAGAAAAAACTCAAGATACGCTTTGCCGAGTTATCTGAAACGGTTTCTGAAATAGGTGAAACAATCGGATTTAATATTACGGTGTGCGATGATGTTTCCAGTTTGAATGATTATTTGAAAACGTTGGATTTTATTACAAAAGAAGATGTGAAGGAAACGGCAAGGAAATATCTTGATATAAACAAGGCTACTATCTCAGTAATTATGCCGGAAGGAGCAGGTGAAAATGAATAATTTGAACAGATACAAGCTGCAAAACGGAATCACCGTGCTGTACAGACAGAATAAAAACACACCGAGAACAGCAGTGAATGTTTTTTTTAATTCGTTGAATGACTTATCAATGGAGGCAGGAGTTTCAAATGTTATGAGCAGATTGCTTTTGCAGGGGACAAAAAAACATTCTGCGGAAGAAATTTCGGATATTATAGATAATAACGGTTTTGAGTTCAATGTTGATGTTAAACATGATTATATAAGGCTTCAGGCATATTTTTTGGATGAAGATTTTGATGTGGCTTCTGATTTAATAGATGAGGTATTGAAAGAGTCAACTTTTGAAAAAGTTCAAAAAGAGATTTCAAAACTTAGAGGAGAGCTTACGGCTGATTTGGATTCTCCAAGATTGCAGGCTTTTGATAATCTTGCAAAAAATATGTTCCCGAATCATTATTACGGGAATACATATACAAAAATTCTTGATAATCTGACAAATGTTACAAAAGAGAAGGTAGAGAGTTTTTATCAAAATATTTTTTCTGCAGATAATATTGTTGTATCCGTTGTATCCTCTATGGACTACGGGAAAATTGTTGATAAACTTGATAAAACTCTTGGTGTTATTGAAAATAAAAGTGTCATACGTCCTGAGTTTTTGATAACTCCTATTTTGGAGAACAGAACGGTTACCATAGCAAAGAAAAATGCTGCACAGGCACAGATTGTTCAGGGGTGGTTGGCTCCGAAGCTTGAGGATGAAGATTTCTTTGCAATGAGTGTAATGAACACAGCCTTGGGCGCATGCGGATTGAGCTCCCGCCTTTTGCTTGAACTAAGAGATAAAAAAGGGCTTGCTTATGATGTGAGAAGTTCTTATGAATCACTGAAAAACACGGGTATTTTTACGATTTATATCGGAACTGAACCGAAGAATATTCAAATATCTCTTGATGGTTTCAGAGAAGAAATAGGTAAAATTCAGAATATTCCTCTGAGTGAAAAAGAACTTTCAGGAGCGAAGAATAATCTTCTTGGAAAACGCAAATATTATCATGAAACAAATTCTCAGCAGGCTTATTATCTTGCATATTATGAGTTTATGGGACTTGGGGCTGAATTTGATGCTGAAATTTTTGATAGAATAGAAAAAGTCAGCTCAGAGCAAGTGCAGGCTGTTGCTCAAAAATATTTGGACGAACACTCAATTATATCTGTTCTTGCAACTCCTGAGTATGTTACCGGCTTATAGAGATTGATATGTTTTCAGATTTTTCAAATCTTTAGGCATTATTATCCCCAGAAATTTCTTTTCCCAAGGGTTGTTTGCGATTGCAATGGCCTTTGGTTTCATATTATTCATAAGAGCGAGAACTTCTCTTATATTATTCTGCGGGTACATAATAATTGTTGACTTTTTTATTGAAATAAGTTTTGATATTTTTTCTTTTTTGAGAAGTCGTGAATTTTTGTTTTGTTCATAATAATTCATGACATCCTCTTTGTATACAGAGCCTTTTATTGAAAAATTGTTATCTAGAACGACAAGAGTATCTTCCGCCTCTTTTTTGAATTTTTCAACAGCTTCTTCTATAGAAGAATTTTGTTCAATAAATGATTTTGTATTTTGAAATAAATTATTTTTCATGGTTGTTTTCTGCCGCATATCTCTGCCTTTAAGATTACGGCAAAAATATGTATATTATTATCATGGAATATGTAATAGTTGTCTATACGTTAAATGGATAATTTATTTATAAAATTTCTTTAGTCGTTTTGAAATGAAGTTTTGCTACTCTGTTCAATTGACTTTTTCCATGTTTATTTACAAATTCTTTTGCAGCTTCAAGAACAAGGGATGAAGCCCCTTTAGGCAGAGAAATCCCAAATTCTGATGATAATTTGTCTATTCTTTTCACGAATTCATCCCGAGCAAGAACAGATGCTGACGCAACAGCCAAATCACTTTCAGCACGAACTCTTTGGATTAGATTTATGTTTTTTCCGTTTTTCATCAAAGCATTTTTTATGAATGATTCATCTCCGAATTTATCGGAAATAGCATTTTTGATGCTTCCATCAGGCGCTTTTTCGAGAATATTTTCGATGGCTCTTGCATGTCCCCAGGCGAGAAGTTTATTCAGATTATTGAAGCTTTTATAGAGCTCGTTATATTTCTGGGGGGTGATTGTGACTATCGAGAACAGAGAGTTTTGTTTGATTTTTATCGCAAGCTGTGCAATTTGTTTGTCATCAAGTTTTTTGCTGTCTTTTATTCCAAGATTGCCCAAAATTTCCTGATTTTTGGGAGTAATAGCAACTGAGGCAATTATCAGCGGACCGAAATAATCTCCTTTGCCTGATTCATCGGTTCCTATCCATGAGGTAAAAGAATGTTCTATTTTGTCGTTTTTCTCTGTCGGCAGATTGAGGGTTGTTTGTTTTTCGACATTTTGCCCGAGGTATTCATGAATAAAGTTTTCTGTACCTGTTCCCTGAACAAGAATTTTCCCGCTTTTGTATAAAGTAACTGTTACCCCACTGCCTTTTGCTCGCCAGAGTGCATGTGCCGTCTCCTCAAAAGAGAAGTTTGAGAGTTTGTTTTTGAGTTCCTGCGATTTTGATATATCAAATTTTTGAGAATAACTGTTTGTGGGCATAATCCTGAAAATCCTTGTTAATTCAAGATTATCACAAAATAAAAATATAAATGTAACTAAATGTTAAGCAAAGTATATATCAAAAAGACAATAAATATATACTTTTTGTTTTTAATAATATATAAGACACACATAAAAGCAGTAGAGATAAGGAATTTGACTATGGAAAACTTTAAAGCTAACGAATTTTTAACAAACGTATTCGCAAAAGATGCATACAAAAATACAGTTGATAAATTTGCAGAAATGAGATTCAGAGCTTCAAGAGTAAAAAGATACAGCTCACTTGAATCATTGTTGGAAGAAAATCCTTTTTACAGCCAGAAGAAAACAGGCTCAGGCTTGATGAACCTGATTGCATAATCAAAAACTAGAAATCAATATAATATTCCCAACCCTGATAAATAAACGAAAAAATTTCCCCCAAGTATTTTACAAGTTGTTTTTCGTCCAAATCTTTTTCTACCAGAGATTTTGCACAGTCAAAGAAAAACAAACATAAATTTTCAATAAAAAACTGACTCGGCAGATGTTTGAACAATTCCTTATGTCCTTTTGCTTTTAGTGTAATGCTTTTATATTCGAGTTTGGCATATTCTTTAGCCCAGTTGTCAAGGAAATTTTCAAGCTGAGAGCCTCTTGATTTGCAAGAAAGCAGGTAGAGATTTTCCCTGTGTTTTAGAATGAAGTTTACTATAAGGTTTGCATAAGTTTTTGATTTGTCAAAGTTTAGATAAATCAAAGTTTTTTTATCTTTCAGAGTTGTTTCTATATATTTTCTTGCTTCTTCAAATTCAGAGATGGTTTCCTGCACTGTCGCAAGGAATAGAGCATCTTTGTTTTCAAAATAATTGTATATATTGCCTGCTGAACATGATAGGCTTTTTGCTATGTTTCTGATACTTGCATTTTGAAAATCTTTTGTCAGAAATTCTTTTTTAGCTGCGGATAAAATTTGTTCTTTGAGTTCTTCTTTTAGTATTTGAGGCATAATTATTTCTCATATATATATTGTAATAATTATACTGCAAACGAGTTAACAGAACAAAAAATGTGGTATTATTTATTAATATCCTATAGTGTCTTTGGTGGTTAGTTTATATAAGGAGCTTGGTTTATGCAAAAACGAGGACTGGTGAAAGAAATTTTTTGCTTTGATCCTGACAGTTGCGGTTACAAGAATTCGGAGATAAAGAGTGTTCATCTCCTCGGCGAGTTCAATGAATGGGGAAGAGATTATTCGGTGCTTGAAGATTATGCTCTCATCAAAGATAAGAATAACCACTGGGTGGGGGTATTTGATGTTAGACCTGGCAGAGAACCATATAAATTTTTGATAGACGGTGACTCTTATTATCCTGATATGAGCGAGCTCTATTATTCGACAATCAGCACATGCGAGTGGTCAAGAAATGCTATTTGGTACCAGATTTTTCCTGATAGATTTCATAAAAGCTGTAATAAACCGGGCATGGCGGACTGGGGGGATAAACCTGATTATTTTAACAGTTTCGGCGGTGATTTGAAGGGTATCGAACAAAAAATAGACTATTTGAAAGAGCTGTATAACGGAGATTTGACCGACTGCGCAATCTATTTGAATTCAATTTATTACTCTGCTGCGTCAAATCATAAATACTGGCCTGAGGATTTAATGAAAATAGATCCCCAGTTTGGAACATCAGAAGATTTGAAATCGTTGATAGAAGCATTGCATCGGGAAGGTGCAAAAATTATTTTTGATGTTGTCTTTAATCATACCGGATTAAACCATTATGCATTCAAAGATATTATTAAAAACGGTCCCGAATCGCAGTATGTTGACTGGTATCGAGGTATTTATTTTGAAAACGGGCAAAAGGTAGAAATTCCTATTTTGCAGAATTCAAATGAAGCGAAATACACCAATGTGGAAGTTGAAAATGACCCGAGAGAAGCTTCTTTTGATTCGTCTAAAGAGAGTTATCTCAGTATATGGGGAGGAAAATACAGGTTTCCGATAGAAAATCCAGAGAAATTTAAAAATTCATCTCTTGGTGCCATTATAGCAGACCAACCATATTATCTGCTTACTGATATAAACAATCAGCCCAGTTATAACTGTTGGTTTGGCTTCTTTGAGATTCCTGAGCTCAACACCAAAAATCCTGATGTAAAAGAACATCTGTTTGAAAGTGCAAGACGGGTTCTAAGGCTTGGTTTTGACGGTTTCAGACTTGATGTGCCGGATTTGCTTGAGAATGCTCATGAGTTCTGGGAAGAGTTCAGAGAAGAGATGAGAAAAGAACTCGGACATCTCGGAAGAGACAAAGACAGTTTGTATATTTTGGGCGAAATATGGTCAAATGATGAAATAACCAACAGTTTCCTAAACTCAAACCTTGAAAATCGTCCTAGACGCTTTGATGCTGTTATGAACTATCCTATAAGAGAAGTTATATTGAATTTTCTCTCAGGAGAAATCTTGGAACCAAAGAGTGACAGAGTGCAATCAGAGGATGAAATTTCTATCAGCGAGCTTGATGAGATTTTGCATAAGAATTATGCAAATATTTCATTTAACACGGATAAATCGCAGTTTAACTGTTTTTCAACTCATGATACAAGGCGTTTGCGTTCTGTTTTGAGTGATTTTAAAGTTTATAAAACAGCGCTGCTGATGCAGTTTAGTCTTATCGGTTCACCTACGATTTATTACGGTGACGAAATAGGGATGAAGGGGAATGAAGATCCTGATAACAGACGTCCTATGAAATGGGATGTATTTGACAACCTAATTGCATATCAAGAGCCAAGGAAAATATTCGGGTACTATCAACAGCTGATAAGTCTCCGCCAGCATAAACAATGTTTGCAAGACGGTGTGTTCTTGACTGTTAAAGTTGATGATGAGAACAAATTGTACTCTTATGCCAGATATCTCGATGATGAGTGTGCAATAGTTATTGTATCAAGAAATGAACCCGAGGAAGATGTGGTTGTTGATATTTCAAATCTTCCATTCTCAGACGTTGACTTCTGGTATGATCCGTTCTCCGGTAACACTTACCAATTAAGCAGCACGAAGAAGTTACATATTATTCAGGGTGACTTTGAAGAATCAAACAGCTTGATTTTATTCGGACAAAAAAATAATGTGAAATAAACTCTGTTTGTCCTATACTTTTTTATTATGAAAAAGAAAATTTCCATACTCGGTTCAACAGGTTCAATAGGCAGGCAGGCATTAGAGGTTGTAGACAGGATGCCTGATAACTTTGAAATCTATGCCCTTGCTGCCGCACATAATATTGAGCTGATTAGCGAGCAGATTAGAAAGTATAATCCGGAAGTTGTTTCTATGGATGATAAAGATGCTGCTTTGGCGCTGGAAAAAGAATTTCCCGGATTGACTGTGCTCTGCGGTAATGACGGGCTTGTTGAAATTGCTCAAAATGCGATAAATGACATTGTCCTTGTCAGTGTTACCGGATTGAACGGTCTGTTCCCGACACTTGCCGCCATCAACAGCAATGTTGATGTGGCGCTTGCAAATAAAGAGACGCTTGTTGCCGCAGGAGATATTGTGAATGAAAGGTTGAAAAAATCAAAAGCAAAACTTCTTCCTGTTGACAGCGAACATTCAGCCATCCATCAGTGTATAAAAGATATCAGTATGGTCAGAAAACTTCTTATTACGGCATCAGGCGGACCATTCAGAGATAAATCTCTTGAAGATATGAAAAATGCATCAGTCGAGCAAACGCTGAATCATCCGAAATGGCATATGGGCAACAAAATAACCGTTGACTCTGCCACATTGATGAATAAAGGTCTTGAGGTAATTGAAGCTCATCATCTCTTCGGAGTTGATTATGATGATATAGAAGTTGTTATTCATCCTCAGAGTGTTATCCACAGCGCTGTTGAATATAATGATGGAAGCGTTATTGCACAGATGGGAATTCCAAGTATGCATATTCCCATACAATACGCTCTGACTTATCCTGAACGCTCTGAGGGGATAAAAACTGACAGCTTTGATTTCTATAAAATCGGACAGCTTACGTTTGAAAAGCCTGATTTTAAAAAATTCCGCTGTCTTGAACTTGCTTATCATTCGGGGAAAGAAGGCGGAACGAATCCAGTTGTGTTGAATGCCGCAAATGAAGTTGCCGTATATGCATATCTAGAGAAGAAAATTCCTCTTTATCGCATCTGGGAGATTGTCGAAGATGCTTTATCAAAACATAAAACTCTCAGAAATCCGTCGCTTGCTGATATTATTGAGGTGGATAAAAACACACGGGATTATGTAAAGAGTTTGATTAAGCAGGATAAAAGATTTGAACCCGCAAACATGTAAAGCAGTCCGCTGATAATCAGTGCAGGTCCGAAAGGCAAAAGCGTGAAAGATTGTCTTTCTTTTATTCCTTTGAGGATTATTACTGTAGAGATTATAGCAATAATCATTGTCAATCCCGATAAACCGAGTGAATAATAAATAAGTTCTTCATGCCTGATTATATATTTATTTATAAAAGCGAGTATTATGCAGAAAAATAATGCAAATATGGCAGTTACCGATTTGTAGTCTTTTTCTTTCAGCATATTTTTCACAACAACAGGCATGCCTGCGAGAACTTGAATGATAAAGCTGACTATAATTATCGGAATTAAAGCTTTTAATCCGAAGAATGCTCCGAGTCCAGATGCGATTACCGAATCGCCTTCACCGAAAATTCTTTCTCCAAAGAAAGGTTTTCCGCTTCTTGCTACAATCTCGAAAAATACAAAACCTGCAGCTGCAGCCATACAAGAGTTCAGAAGGCTGATATCTCCAAGGTTGAGCGCGTTGTATAAAATGCCTAAGATTATGACAGGATATGAATTTGCATCAAATACAGCCTGCTCTTTTATGTCAGTGATGCACATGACAATCATAAGAGATGATAAAATCATCAGAAACAATGTTTTGAAACTTAAGCCGAAAAAGAAAAACAAAAGAGCAAACACAACACTTGTTGATGCTTCAACAAGCGGGTATTGTATGCTGATTTTTTCTTTGCAAAATCTGCATTTACCGCCTAAGAACAGATAAGATAAAACAGGTATATTATCATACCACTTGAGGAATTTATTGCACTTCGGACAATGAGATGCTTTCAGGACAAACTCTTCTCCCTTCAACTGTCTTAGGGCAACAACATTCAAAAAACTACCTATGCAGAGCCCGATTATTGCCGCAAATATATTCAAATAAAGTTCAAGAGTCATTATTTCAGCATTTCTTCTTTATTTTTGATTATGTTAAACAGCTCATTCAGTGCTTTTTTGATTTTCCGGCTTACCTGCATCTGAGATATCCCTAGTTCATCAGCAATTTCCTGCTGGCTCATATCCTTGAAATAGCTCATTAGCACAATCTTTTTCAAATCTTCATCAAGCATCTCAAGAGCATCTGTCAGTATAATTTTTATTTCCTGACGGTCAATTTTTTCCTGATAATTGCTGTCAACCAATCGTTCAATCAAAGGCTGGTCTGAGTCATTGCTCGACGAGGCAATATAATCAAGAGAAACAGTGTTCTTTCTTCTGTCTACCTCAGTTACTTCGTTGACTCTCTGGACAGGTATTTGCAGCATTCCTGCAATTTCCAAATCTGACGGAGGTTCTCCAAGTTCTACGGTGAGTTTTTGTATAATCTGATTTACACGGTATGATAACTCCTGCAGCTCCCTTGGTGCCCTAATCATTGAAGATTTATCACGGAGATAGTGTCTTATTTCTCCTGTGATAAGGTAAGTTGCATAAGTTTTGAAACTCGAGCCCTGTGTCAGGTCATAGTTATCAATGGCTTTAAGCAACCCGACGCTTCCGACCTGAATGAGGTCTTCTATCGGGTCAGTGTTTCTTCTTGCAAGACCATGAGAGATTTTTTTGACAAGCGGAGTACAGGCAATCACAATAAATTTGCGCAGCTGTTCTTTAATGTGCTCGTTTTTGGAGTTTTTATATTCCTTTATCCAATAATCTATGTCTTGTTTATTAAATGACTCTTCCATCATTTATGAAATACTTTCTGTTTTTCTCTCTCTTTTTCATTATAACATAACAGATATTTTATAAATAATCCGAATGCTATAGATTTTTTTAATTGATAAGAATTTTTAAGGTTTTTTAAAAAAATATTTTTTTCAGAACGATGTTTCAGTTTTTCAGAAATAAGTTTAAGAAATAATGCACTAATTTTTTTAATAAATATAGCTGTAATTATTTTATTTAGGCTTTTTCAATAGTTCATTAAGATTGTTTAATTTTTTTGTTGTTAATTTTTTCTACAAAACCCTATAAACAGAGCTGCTCTCGTTTTCAATAGCGTTGTAAAATTTTAAATGTAACAAATCAAAAGTTTTTTTGCCCAACGGGTGAGTTTTGTTCTATTATATCGGGTATAGCTTTTCGAATCTACATTGCTGGAAAAAATAAAAGATAATAATAAGATAGAGATAATAAAGATAAAGATATAAAAAAGTTTAACTCTAAAAAATGGTTAGTAACTTTTAACTGATAAAATAACGTTGTTGGTTATTTTGTTATCTTGTTGTCGCTGCATTGATTTTTCGGAGGAATTATTCTTACTATGTTACAAAACGGCTACATTCAGATTTACACAGGGGACGGAAAAGGGAAAACAACAGCATCTTTGGGATTGGCACTGAGAGCTTTGGGTCATGGGTGGAAGGTGCTTATGATTCAGTTCACAAAAGGGGATAATGGTGCTAACTACTATGGCGAAATGATGTCTGCGTCAAAATTTTTGCCAAACTTTGAAGTAGCGCAATTCGGTATGGACAGAGTGGTTTATTCTCACAATGTTTGTATTGAAGATTTCAAAGAAGCAAGAAGAGGATGGCAGTTTGCCAAAGAAGCCATCCAGAGCAGGAAATATCAGTTGATTATTTTGGATGAGATTAATATCTGTGCTGATTTAGGGATGATAAAAATTTCAGAAATTAAAGAGGCTCTGATGAACAAGCCTCAGGAATTGGAGATTGTACTGACAGGGAGAAGAGCTAACCCCGAGTTGATAGCAATGGCTCATCTCGTTACGGAGATGAAACCCATTAAGCACTACTTTGATACGGGAGTTATGGCAAGACAAGGGATAGAATATTAGTATATAAACTAAACCAACGTAAATGGTTGGAGATTGGGGATAAATTACAGAAGAGGATGAAAATGTCCTCTTTTTTATTTTTTTGTTATATCATTAAGAAAAATGGAATAAGAGGTTAGTTATAATATGAAAATGTCATCTTTATTTGTTCAGACTCTGAGAGAAGTTCCCTCAGATGCAGAAGTCGTTTCTCATCAGCTTCTTTTAAGAGGCGGTTATATGAGAAAGCTCGCAGGGGGTATTTATACATATCTTCCTCTGATGTGGAGAGTTCTCAAGAAAATAGAAAATATAGTAAGAGAAGAGATGGACAAAGAAGGTGCTCAAGAGCTTCTGATGCCGATTGTTCAGCCTAAAGAATTATGGGAACAGTCAGGAAGATGGGCTGTGTACGGAAAAGAGCTGATGCGTCTTCAAGATCGTCATGGCAAAGAAATGGCACTCGGACCGACTCATGAAGAAGTGATTACTGCGCTTGCACGTGATGAGATTCGTTCTTACCGCCAGCTGCCTGTCAACTTATACCAAATTCAAAATAAATTCAGAGATGAAATTCGTCCTCGGTTCGGGCTTTTAAGAGGACGTGAGTTTATTATGAAAGACGCTTACAGCTTTGATGTTGATGAAGCAGGGCTTGACGTTGCTTATGAAAAGATGGCAAGAGCTTATACCAAGATATTCCTTAGATGCGGGCTTGAAACACGTATGGTAAGAAGTGACTCAGGTGCAATCGGCGGAAGCGTCAGCCATGAGTTTATGGTGTTGACAAAGACTGACAGCGGGGAGAATGATGTTTTGTACTGTGATAAGTGCTCTTATGCCGCAAACTCAAACAATGCAACATCAAAGATGCTGCCTGCTGAGCTGACGGGGCGTTTTGAAAAAGCTGAGATAGTGGATACTCCGCATACAAGAACAATTGAAGAACTTGCAGAATTTTTAAAAATTCCTTCAACAATTATTTGTAAAGCTCTTGTTTATATAGCAGACAGCAAACCGGCAATAGCCCTCATCAGAGGTGATCAGAATGTAGAAGAAATTAAACTTCAAAATGCACTTGGTGCAAATGAAATCAGAATTGCTACATCAGAAGAAATTCTTGAACTGATGAACAAAAACGGATTCAGTGCAGAACCTGGATTTATCGGTCCGAAGGGAATGAAAAATGTAAGAATTGTTGCAGATTTTAGTGTTAAAGATTTGAAAAATTTCGTAGTCGGCATAAACCAGACCGATAAGCACCTTGTCGGCGCAAACTGGGGCGTTGATATTGATTTGCCTGAACTGTTTGATATCAGACTTGCACAGGTCGGAGAAGGGTGTCCTGAGTGCGACGGACATCTGATGATTACGAAAGGTATTGAAGTCGGTAATATTTTCAAACTCGGTACAAAATATTCAAAGGCAATGAATGCAACATTTACAGCTGAAGATGGAAAAGAAAAACCCTTCATAATGGGATGTTACGGTATAGGAATTTCTAGGACGGCTGCTGCTGCCGTTGAGAGATATCATGATGAGCATGGCATCAAATGGCCGGTACAGATTGCTCCATATCATGTTGTTGTGGTTCCTGTCAGTGACCAGGATGAGCAGCAGATGAGCGTTGCTTCAGATATTTATGAAAAACTTCAAAAAGCAGGTGTTGAGGTTGTTCTTGATGACAGACCGGAAAGAGCAGGCGTAAAATTTAAGGATGCCGATTTAATCGGATTCCCTTATAGAATTACCGCAGGAAAAACTCTTTCTGAAGGTTTGGTTGAATTTAAGATTAGAGAAACCGGAGAAGTTATGAAACTTACTCCTGATGAGGCAGTTGAAAAAATGATAGAAGTGGTGAAAACCATTTCATAGAGGTTAGAATTATGTTAATAGAGATGTTGTACTCAAAAATTCATCGTGCAACGGTAACAGATGCAAATTTGAATTATGTCGGCTCTATCACCATAGATGAAGAGCTTATACAGGCATCCGGAATAAGAGAAGGTCAGAAAGTTGATATCCTTGATATAAATAACGGCGAGCGTTTTTCAACTTATGTCATAACAGGAAAACGGGGAAACCGTGATATTTGTTTGAATGGTGCAGCTGCAAGAAAAGTTGCTATCGGTGATAAAGTTATTATTGTAGCATTTGCTCAGTGCACACCCGAGGAAGCCGATAAACTCGTTCCAAAGATTGTTCACGTTGATGAAAAAAATAATATAATAAAGGTATGACAAACATTCCTTTAAAAGAACAGCTGAATTTACTTCCGGATATGCCCGGAGTATATTTTATGCTTGATAAAAACGGTGAAATTATCTATGTCGGCAAGGCAAAGATTCTCAAAAATCGTGTCAGAAGCTATTTTAACAAAAATCATGACTCTCCGAAGCTGAGAGTGATGGTGCCTCAGATTGTGAGTTTCAAATATATAGTGACAGATACAGAGGTAGAAGCGCTGATTCTTGAATCTCACATGATTAAAAAGCATAAGCCTAAGTATAATGTTCTTTTGAAGGATGATAAGAAGTTTCCATGGTTTTTGATTACCGATGAGGACTATCCTCGCATAATTGTTACAAGACGAGCCAATAAAAATATGGCAAAGGGAAGATACTACGGTCCATATACAAACTCAAGGGCGATGTATTCTACTCTCGAGTTGATAAAGAAAATTTTCCCTCTCAAACAGTGCAAAACTCCCAGATTTAAAGACCGTCCATGCATCTATTATCAAATAGGCAAATGCCTCGGACCATGCCAGAAACTTGTTTCATCAGAGGAGTATAAGGCTCTTGTAAAACAGGTTGAGATGTTTTTATCCGGTAATCAGGGGGAACTTCTCGAACAGCTTAAACATCAGATGGAAGTTTATGCAGAGAAACAGCAGTATGAAAAGGCAGCCAGATACCGTGACAGCTATTTTGACGTAAAAAAAGTTATGGAGCGCCAGAAGGTTGTTTCAGAAAATACAAATATCTTTCAGGATATTATCGGGTTTTATCGTGAGAGCAACCGCCTGTGCTTTGTTGTCATGAAAATCAGGCATGGCAGGTTGATTGATAAACAGGATTTTGATTATGAAATTTCTCCTGAAAACACAACAGAAGAATATTTGGAGAGATTTTTGAAGGATTATTATATTTCAACTGATGATATAGCGTCAGAAATCTTTTTGCCGCTCGAAATTTCAGAAGAAGAAAAAGATTTGATATCACGGTGGCTGAAAATAAAGAAAGGCAAAAAGGTTGATGTTGCGGTACCAAAAATCGGCAGAAAAAAAGAGATGATAGACCTCGCAAACAAGAACGCCTCTATCAGCTTTGACCGTTTGAAACTTGCTCTTTCGACACAGATGGTTGATGAGTGGAATGAGGTTGGCGCTTATATTCAGGAAAAACTAAAACTAAAAAATTTCCCTCATACAATAGAATGTTTCGATATATCGCATATTCAGGGAACAAACACTGTTGCTTCAATGGTCTATTTTGAGAACGGCAGACCTAAAAAATCCATGTACAAAAGATTTAAAATTCGTACGCTGAAAGATACTCAGGTGGATGACTTCCAGTCTATGCGGGAGGTAATAAGGCGCCGATACTCACGTCTAAAAAAAGAAAATCTGCCCATGCCTGATTTGATTATTATAGACGGCGGCAAAGGGCAATTATCATCAGCTGTCGGAGTTCTTGAGGAACTCGGCGGAATTTCATCAGATATTGTATCTCTTGCAAAGCGTGAAGAAGAGGTATTCTTGCCTCATCAGAAAAATTCAATTTTGTTTCCTCTCAACTCGAAGGCATTGTTCTTATTCCAGAAAGTCAGGGATGAAGCGCACAGATTTGCAATAACTTATCATAGAAAGCTGCGTTCAAAAACTGCGGTAGAGTCTTCGTTGGATGAAATCCCAGGAGTGTCAGAAAAGAAGAAGAAACAATTGTTCGAACGTTTTGAAACGATAGAGGGCATTCTCGCTGCAAACAAAGAAGAACTGCAGGATATGTTCGGGCTGAAAACAGGTGAGAAAATTTTTGATGCGCTCCAAAATTTGTAAAAATTTGGCATGGTGTTAACAGAAATTTTTTATTGAACATATTAATTATTGTTAAGTTTTTAGTTATATCATGCAATTGTTGAACAACAAATGTTTTTATTAATATATATGCGTGATAGCTGAACCTGATGATAAGCCGTAAATAGAACAACAGGTGGTACTTCTTTCAGCCAAGAGCAAAGTAAGAAATTCTTTTGCGGCTTATCTTTCTCTAAAAAGTTTAATAAAAGCGTAACCCATTGTGGCACTTAAAGTTTAATATGAGGGTAATTTATTAACCCTCTTTTTTTTGTGATAAAATTATATTTGAGGAATTTTTATCCTGAGGGAAGAGGAATTTAAAATTATGATGAAGTTATTGGCAAAACTATTGGGGGACCCGAATGAAAGAAAGGTTAAAACTCTTTTACCGATAGTTGAACATATAAATATACTGGAAGAAGATTTTTCAAAATTATCTGATGATGAACTCCGGGCAAAAACGGTTGAGTTCAAAAATAAGCTCGATAACAGACGAAAAGTTGAAGATAAAAAACAAGATTTGATTCTCCAGAATGAAGCTCTTGATTTGATTCTCCCTGAAGCTTTTGCAACAGTAAGAGAAGCAGGAAAGAGAGTTTTGAATATGCGCCACTATGATGTTCAGTTAATAGGCGGCATGGTATTGAATAAAGGGCAGATAGCAGAAATGAGAACAGGTGAAGGTAAGACACTTGTCGCTACGCTTCCTGTTTATTTGAATGCTCTGACAGGCAAAGGCGCTCATGTTGTAACCGTTAACGACTATCTTGCAAAACGTGATAGTGAATGGATGGGACAGATTTACAAATTTTTGGGAATGAGCGTCGGACTTGTTTTGTCAAATGACCATGACTTTGCCCGTAAAAAAGAGGCTTATGCCGCTGATATTACTTATGGAACAAACAATGAGTACGGATTTGATTATCTGAGAGATAATATGGCCGGAAGTCTTGAGCAATGCGTTCAAAGACCATACAATTATGCTATTGTCGATGAAGTTGACAGTATTTTGATTGATGAGGCGAGAACACCGTTGATTATAAGCGGAAGGCTTGATAAATCTGCCGATACATATGTGATTATGTCTAAGATTGCGCCAAAACTTGAAAAAGATGTTGACTACACTGTAGATGAGAAGAATAAAAATGTTATCCTGAACGAAGAAGGGATTGACAGAGCGCAAGAAATGCTCGAAATCAAAGACCTCTTCGATCCCTCAACTCAGTATGCTCACCATCTTATACAGGCTTTGAGAGCGAAAGAATTATTTATAAGAGATACCGATTATGTTCTTAAAGACGGTGAAATCGTAATTGTAGATGAGTTTACCGGAAGACTTATGCCGGGACGCCGCTGGAGTGACGGACTTCATCAGGCAATCGAGGCAAAAGAAGGCGTAAAGATTCAGGACGAAACTCAAACTCTTGCTAGCATTACCTTCCAGAACCTTTTCAGACTATACCCGAAACTCTCCGGCATGACAGGTACCGCTATGACCGAAGAAGCTGAATTCGGAAAGATTTATAACCTTGAAGTAACGACAATACCGACAAACAAACCTGATATAAGAATAGATATGTCAGATGTTGTGTACAAGACTGAAAAACAGAAGTTTTTGGCGGTTGTTGATGAAATAATCGAATATCACGAAAAGAAAGCACCTGTTCTTGTGGGTACAATAAGCATTGAAAAATCAGAGTATCTTTCATCATTGTTGAAAAAACGAGGCATTCCTCATAATGTTTTGAATGCAAAACACCATGAGAAAGAAGCCCAAATAATCGCACAGGCAGGTCGCGCGGGAGCTGTTACAATCGCTACCAATATGGCAGGTCGTGGTACGGATATTCTTCTCGGCGGTAATCCCGAGTTTCTTGCAAGAGATTTGATGGCTCAACGGGGTATTAAAAAAGAAGAGATGACTCCGGAAGATTATGCTCAAAAAAGAGAAGAAATTCTTGAAGAGGCATTCAAAATTACTCAGGAAGAACAGGAAATAGTAAGGGCTGCAGGAGGGCTGCATGTTATCGGTACTGAACGACATGAATCACGCCGTATTGATAACCAGCTGCGAGGTCGTGCAGGCCGTCAGGGAGACCCGGGGTCAAGCAGATTCTTCTTATCTTTGCAGGATAATTTGATGAGAATATTCGGCGGCGATAAAGTTTCTTCTTTGATGGAAACAATGAATATTGATGAATCTATGGCTATTGAATCGTCAATCATCAGCAAGACAATACAATCAGCTCAAAAGAAAGTTGAAACATATCACTTTGATATAAGAAAAAGTGTTCTTGAATATGATGATGTTATGAATCAGCAAAGAGAGCTGTTCTACAAGCAGCGTCGTCGTGTTCTCGAAGGAGAAAATATCTACGAAGATATTCTTTATATGATAGAAAAAGAAGTTGAAAGACTTGTCGGAACATATTTCAATCCTGAGATGGCTGTTCAGGATTACACAGAAGAAGACCTGAATGCTTTGCTCAACTCTGTGCGTTCTGTATTCCCTCAGTTATCGGAGCTTAAGAAAGAGGATATTTCTTCTCTCACTTTTGCGCAGATGTGCGATAAAATTACCGAAATGGCAAAAGAAGCTTACAAAAATAACGAAGAGCAGGCTGTTGAAGGATACAATGAACTGATGCGTCTTACCGAAGGAGAAGGAGCTTATGTTCCTCAAGAATACGGTGCTCCCGATAATATTATGAGAGTTGCGGAAAAGGATATTCTTCTTAGAGTCGTTGATAATAAATGGATTGACCATCTTCACAACATAGATATGCTGAGAGAGGGCATCGGGCTTCGTGCTTACGGTCAGAAAGATCCTCTCATTGAATACAAACGTGAAGCATTTGAGATGTTTAATGATATGATGCACCAGATTCAAGCTGAAACAGTTACGCATTTATTCAGAATGCAGTTCCATTTTGAAATTATGGGCATGCCGGAACCTGATGAGCCTATCAAAACATCTCTATCAGAGGCTGCCGAAAAATACGGCGTATCACCGGAAGAAGACAGTGATAACTCCCCTGTTTCAAAAGAAAAAATCGGGAGAAATGATATGTGCCCATGCGGAAGCGGGTTAAAATACAAAAAATGCTGCGGAAAACAGTAGTCGGAGAATTTTATGAGTGTTGATATAACTGACTTGAAGAGACAGTCTAAAGAGCTTGAGAAAAGACTCCTTCAAGCAAAGGAGTGTCTTTGACCCGAACGGTCTTCAAAATCAAATAACCTCTCTTGAAAAACAACTTGAAAATCCTGATATATGGAATGACCAGAATAAAGCTGCGTCAGTGTCGAAAAAACTCAATGACGCAAAGTCTTCCCTTGAAAAAATTAAAAATTGGGATACCCTTCTTGATGACTCAAATACATTAGTCGAACTCTTTGAAGAGGAATCCGATGCTTCTCTCCTTGATGAGGCTTCCGAATCTTTGAAGAAATTATCTGATGAGCTTGAAAAATGGGAATTTCAAAAGATGTTGTCAGGTGAATATGATGAGTCCGATGCTCTTTTAACCGTTAACGCTGGTGCCGGCGGAACGGATGCACAGGATTGGGCTCAGATGCTTCTCCGTATGTATATCCGCTGGGCTGAGAGAAAAGGCTGGCATGTTGACATAATTGATACTTCAGAGGGGGATGAAGCAGGTATAAAAAGCTGTACTTTCAGAGTGTCAGGAAAGTATGCCTATGGTTATGCAAAGGCTGAAAAAGGAGTTCATCGTCTTGTCAGGATTTCTCCTTTTAATGCGAACGGTAAACGCCAGACGAGTTTTGCATCTCTCGAAGTCAGCCCTGTAATAGAAGATTGCGAGAAGAAAATAGTAATTCCCCCTGATGAGGTTGAATTTGAAACCATGCGCTCAGGCGGTGCCGGCGGGCAAAATGTGAATAAGGTCGAAACAGCAGTAAGATTGTTTCATAAACCGACAGGCATAGTTATAAAATGCCAGCAGGAACGTTCTCAGCTTAAGAATAAAGAGATTGCCATGCAGCTTCTCGCATCAAAACTTCTGGAAATGAAACAACAGGAGCATGAGCAAAAGGTTTCCGAGCTGAAGGGCGAAGTTATGGATGTTAACTTCGGGTCGCAAATTCGTTCATATGTCTTCCATCCCTATAAAATGGTAAAAGACCTTCGCACCGGTTATGAAATGGGCAATGTTGACGCCGTGATGGACGGTGATATCGACGGTTTTATTGAGAGTTATTTGAAGAAGTAAGTTTTCTGAGAACTTTAATTTTTATTTATATTGGAATGGAACTTAAAAAAAATTTTTTCTTTTTTTCATTCAAAAATTTATGATTTTGTCATTCTGAGCGTAAGTGAAGAATCCATCATATATAGTTGTTGTTAACAAAAAGTAAATTTATGGTTGATTTTCAAAAATGTTTAATATAATATACCTCTACAACCGCAGACAGTCGGTGTCTGAAAAGACCTAATGAGCAATCGCCGACCGAGGTAATCAAATAAATTAAATATTTTTGATTATGAAGTTCTGCGTGATGTGCAGAATTTTTTTATGCCGAAAGGGGTGAAACAGTATGGCTACAAAGGCCTTTAAGAATGAAAAAATTGAAGCTATAAAAGAACATGTAGCAAAAGCAAAGGTAATGATAGTTACTGAATACAAAGGTCTTTCTGTTGCAGAAATCACAGACGTAAGACGTCGTTTGCAAAAAGAAGACGGTGATTATACAGTAGTTAAAAATACATTGGCTAAAATTGCAATCAAGGGTACTCCATTTGAGTGTATGTCAGATTTGCTCGAAGGACCTGTTGCAATTGCTATGGGCTTTGGTGACGAAGTTTCTCCCGCTAAAGTTTTCACAAAATTTATGAAAGATTCAAAAAAAGGTGAAATCAAAGGCGGAGCTGTTGACGGTGTTCTTTTGAGCCCGAAAGAAGTAGAAGCTTTGGCAAAATTACCGAGCAAAGAAGAACTCTATGCAAAAATTCTTGGCAGCATAAACTCACCGGCATCCGGTATCGCAAATTCAGTAAATGCTGTTATGAGATCACTGGTTTATGCTATGGATCAGGTAAGACAGAAAAAGTCTGCATAGTTTGAATAGTCAGAGAATAATTTTAAAAATAAAAGGAGAAAAACAAATGAGTAACGTAACTGAAATTTTGGAAAAAATAGAAGCTTTAACATTGTTGGAAGCAGCTGAATTAGTAAAAGCTATGGAAGAAAAATTTGGCGTATCAGCAGCAGCTCCAGTAGCAGTAGCCGCAGCTGGCCCTGCAGCAGCAGCCGGTGCAGCAGCTGAAGAAGAAGCAAGCACAGTAAACGTAGTATTGGCTAGCGCAGGTGCTAATAAAATCGCTGTATTGAAAGAAGTAAGAGCTATCACAGGTCTTGGTTTGAAAGAAGCAAAAGACTTGGTTGATAATGCTCCTAAAGCTATCAAAGAAGGCATTGAAAAGAAAGAAGCTGAAGAAATCAAGAAAAAACTCGAAGAAGCTGGTGCTACTATCGAACTTAAATAGTTTCTTCTTTAACTTAAGGTTAGGATATCTCGGATCTTAATTTGAAATTGACTTTTGAGATAGCATACAATTAAAGTAAAGAAAGACTATGAACAAAATACAACTTAACAATTATTAATAAAAATAGTCAAAGTTCCCGAAAAATTTTTTCGGGAACTTGACTATCTTGTTTTTTGCTATACTATTTATATAATTGGTGGGATAGTGTGTCTTGCTGATGAAATTTTTAGACACCACATATAGGCGAGGTTTGTAATGTCGACAAAAGAATATGTACAAAGAGTTACGCCAATGGGTATCCCTAATACCCGATTGGACGATTTGCCAGACTTAATTGAAGTTCAAAAGAAATCTTTTGAATGGTTTTTAAAGGAAGGATTAAAGGAAGAATTATTATCTTTTTCACCTATTAAGGACTATACAGGAAGATTGGAGTTGCATTTTTTGCCGTCTTATACGTTTGACAGTCCGAAATATACGGAAGAAGAAGCTCGTATTCATGATGCAAGTTATTCAAAACAGCTGAGAGTTATGATGCGTCTTGTTAACCGTGATACAGGTGAAATAAAAGAACAAGAAGTTTATATCGGAGATATTCCGACAATGACGGATAAAGGTACCTTTATCATCAACGGTGCCGAACGTGTTGTTGTATCACAGATTGTAAGATCTCCCGGTATATATTATAAGAGAGAAATTTCACCGACAGGTAAACGTCTGTTCAATGCAACTCTTATTCCAAACAGAGGGGCATGGTTGAAAATCGAAACGGATTCAAATGACGTTATCTCTGTTAAAATTGATAAAAACAGAAAAATTCCTGCGACAACATTGCTGAAAGCTCTCGGTATCAGCGAGCAGGAGATGGATTCATTGTTCACTCACAGTGAATTTTTGAAAAAAACACTTGAAAAAGACCCGACTTCTACAATTGAAGAAGCGCTTATTGAAGTTTACAAAAAGCTCCGTCCGGGTGACCCTGCAAGTGTCAGCGGCGGTAAGGCTATTATTGAAAGCAGATTCTTCGATGACAAAAAATATGACCTTGGTAAAGTCGGTCGTTACAAGATGAACAAAAAACTCGGATTGAGCGTTCCTGAAACAGTCAGAACTCTTACAATCCAGGATATAGTTGCTTCAATTGAATATCTTATCAATCTGACTTATGATGAAGGAAGTTTGGATGATATCGACCACTTGGGCAACAGACGTATACGTTCAGTCGGAGAGTTGCTTCAAAACCAATTCAGAATCGGTCTTTCAAGACTTGAGAGAATTGTAAAAGAAAGAATGACTCTTCAGGATACAGAGTCTTTGACTCCTCTGAACTTATTGAATACAAAACCTCTGATAGCTGCGATTAAAGAATTCTTTGGTTCTTCTCAGTTATCACAGTTTATGGATCAGACGAATCCTCTTGCTGAGTTAACTCACAAAAGAAGAATTTCAGCTCTCGGACCTGGCGGTCTTGCAAGAGAAAGAGCCGGATTTGCCGTTCGTGATATTCACCCTTCACACTACGGAAGAATTTGTCCTGTAGAAACACCTGAAGGTCCGAACGCTGGTTTGATAGGTTCTCTCGCTACTCACGCAAGAGTCAATGATTATGGATTTATTGAAACACCTTATTTCAAAGTTGAAAACGGTGTGGTAACGGAAGAAGTCGAATACCTCAGCGCCGATGAAGAAGAAAACTTCCGTGTAGCTCCGAGTGACATCACTCTTGATAAGGACAGAAGAATAGTTTCTGAATATGTTCCTGTTCGTTACCGAAGTGAATTTACAATGGGCTTGTCATCAAAAGTTGACTATGTCGGTGTTTCACCTATTCAGATTATCTCTGTTGCAACATCATTGATACCGTTTATCGAGCACGATGATGCTAACCGTGCTTTGATGGGATCAAACATGCAACGTCAGGCTGTTCCTCTTCTTTGTACTGACAGACCAAGAGTCGGTACAGGTTTAGAAAGAAGAGCTGCTCAAGACTCCGGTATGGTTGTTGTTGCTCAACAGGATGGTACTGTTGAAAGAGTTACAGGTGAAGAAGTTCTTGTTGTAGATAATCAGGGAAGAAAGACAACTTATTCTTTGATGAAATACGTAAGAAGCAACCAGGATACCTGCATTAACCAAAGACCTATTGTAAAAGAAGGTCAGAAGATTAAAAAAGGTGATGTAATAGCTGACGGTGCAGCTACCAAATTCGGTGAGCTTTCACTCGGTAAAAATATCCTTGTTGCATATATGCCTTGGGAAGGCTATAACTACGAAGATGCTATCTTGCTGAATGAAAGATTGGTAATCGAAGATGTCTTCACAAGTATTCACATTGAAAAATTGGAAATAGATGCAAGACAAACAAAACTCGGACCTGAAGAAATTACCCGTGAAATTCCGAATGTTTCGGAAGACAGTTTAAGACACTTGGATGAAAGAGGTATTGTTCGTATCGGTGCGAGAGTTTATGCAGATGATATCCTTGTAGGAAAAATTACTCCGAAAGGAGAATCAGAACACCCGCCTGAAGAAAAACTATTGAGAGCTATCTTTGCAGAAAAAGCAAGAGATGTAAAAGATAACAGCTTGAGAGTTCCTCATGGTGAGGGAGGTCGTGTTGTCGATGTCAAAGTATTTGACAGAGAAAAAGGCGATGAACTTCCACCGGGAGCAAATACGGTAATTCGAGTCTACATTGCTCAAAAACGTAAAGTATCGGTAGGAGATAAATTATCCGGACGTCATGGAAACAAAGGTATTGTTTCAAGAATTCTTCCAAGAGAAGATATGCCGTTCCTCCCTGATGGTACACCTGTTGATATCGTATTGAATCCGCTCGGTGTTCCATCCCGTATGAATGTAGGACAAACATATGAAGCTCTCTTAGGTTTCATAGCTTATATGAATGACTGTTATTATGAAGCTCCTCCATTTGATGAAATGTATGGAGAAGAATATGCATCAGCTCATTCTACGGCTCTCGAGCTGCAAAAAGCTATAGAAAAAACCGGAAACACCTGGGTACAACCGGGAGGAAAAGTTATATTGAGAGATGGAAGAACTGGTGAAGAATTTGACCAGCCTGTTTCTGTCGGTTTAACTTACTTCCTCAAGTTAGTTCACCTAGTAGATGATAAAATTCACGCAAGAAGTACCGGTCCTTACTCACTTGTCACACAACAACCATTGGGCGGTAAAGCTCAATTCGGCGGTCAAAGATTCGGTGAGATGGAAGTTTGGGCTTTGGAAGCTTATGGTGCTGCTTATACATTGCAAGAAATGCTTACAATCAAATCAGACGATGTAAACGGCAGAAGCAGAGCTTACGAAGCAATTGTCAAGGGTGAAAATATCCCGAGACCCGGTATCCCTGAATCATTCAAAGTTCTTGTAAGAGAATTACAGAGTATGGGCTTGGATATCACCGTTGCAAAACGCGGCGGTCAGGAAATTGACCTTATGAGTGATACGGATGATATCAGAAAGTCAGCTCCAAAAAGAACAATAAGTGATATTGATTCAGAGCTGTTGAATATAAACTTCTTTGAATCACCTGGTGTGATTACGGATTAGAAATTAATAAAGAATTTAAATAAAGGGAGAAAGACCATTGTCTACTAGTATTGATTATTTTGATTATATAAAAATCGGAATCGCTTCTCCTGAGCGTATTCTGAAATGGTCGCACGGTGAGGTTACCAAACCTGAAACCATTAACTACCGTACATTGAAACCGGAAAGAGACGGTCTGTTCTGCGAAAGAATTTTCGGACCATCAAAAGACTGGGAATGCTATTGCGGTAAATACAAAAGAGTTCGTCACAAAGGGATTATATGTGAACGCTGCGGCGTAGAAGTTACTGACAGCAAAGTAAGAAGACACCGTATCGGTCATATAAAACTTGCTGCACCTGTAAGCCATATCTGGTTTTTGAAAGGTATTCCGAGTTACCTTGGTTTGCTTTTGGATATGTCTTTGAAGGATTTGGAACAGGTTATCTATTTTAATAACTACATTGTTCTTGATCCGGGTGAAACAGAATTCAAAAAATGCCAGTTGTTGACGGAAGAAGAATATGAAGATTATGTTCTTGAACATGAAGATACTCAGCTGAAAGTCAGTATCGGTGCCGAGGCAATAAAAACTCTGCTCGAAGAAATAAACATGGCTGATATGGCTGAACAAATCAGGGAAGAACTTGCTCATGTCGGTTCATCAGTGCAGAAGAAAGCAAAATTAATCAAAAGATTAAGACTTGCTGAAGCTCTTTCTGCCAGCAACACAAATCCTTCATGGATGATTATGGATGTTCTTCCTGTTACTCCGCCTGACTTAAGACCTATGGTTCAGTTAGACGGCGGACGTTTTGCAACAAGCGATTTGAACGATTTATACAGAAGAGTTATCAACAGAAATAACCGTTTGTTAAGATTGCTTGAGATGGGAGCTCCTGAAATTATCGTAAGAAACGAAAAAAGAATGCTTCAGGAAGCTGTCGATGCCCTGATGGATAACGGCAGAAGAGGAAGAACCGTTCTCGGTCCGAATAACAGACCTCTTAAGTCATTGAGCGATATCATCGAAGGTAAACAGGGTCGTTTCAGACAGAACCTTCTCGGTAAACGTGTTGACTACTCAGGTCGTTCCGTTATTGTTGTCGGTCCTCAGCTTCAGCTGCATCAATGCGGTTTGCCTAAAGAGATGGCAATCGAACTGTTCAAGCCTTTTGTTGTAAACAAATTGATAGAACGAGGTATCGTTCAAAATATTAAATCAGCTAAAAAGAAAATAGAACGTTCCGAGAACGTTGTATGGGATATATTGGAAGAAGTAATTGACGGGCATCCGGTTCTTCTGAACCGAGCTCCTACACTGCACAGACTTGGTATTCAGGCATTTATACCTGTACTTGTGGAAGGTCGTGCAATCCAACTTCACCCGCTTGTATGTACGGCTTTTAACGCTGACTTCGACGGTGACCAAATGGCTGTTCACGTACCACTGTCAATAGAAGCTCAGACAGAAGCAAGAATGCTTATGCTTGCTACAAATAACATCTTAGCTCCTGCAACAGGGCAGCCGATAATTACTCCTTCACAAGATATGGTTCTTGGTATTTATTATCTGACCATATTGAAAGATAAAGATGCTCAGATAAAAGGCACTTTCTTCTCTTATGACGATGCAATCTCCGCTCATGAAGCAGGAATATTGAAACTCCATGACAAGATTATAGTAAGAGATGAACACGGTGCGAAAATCGAAACTACAGTGGGCAGAATTATTTTCAACGAAGCGGTAAGAAGCGCTGTTTTGAGCTCTTAAGAATAGTTGAACAGATTGAGGTAATAATTAGATGAGTACTTTAATACCAAAACATACAAAAAAGAGTGTTGAATTCATAAATACAACAGTCGATAAAAAAGGTTTGAAAAACCTTCTGGCTCAAATTTATCTGGAATTCGGCGGAGCTAAGACGGCTTATCTTGCGAACACTCTGAAAAACCTTGGCTTCAGATATGCAACAAAAGCAGGCACAACAATTTCTATCGAAGACTTGGACGTTCCTGTTGTAAAAAAAGATTTGCTTAAAGAAGCCGAATTGGAAATCGAAAAATCAACACAACGTTATATCAAAGGTGAAATTACCGAAGTTGAACGTTATACAAAAGTTATCGATACTTGGAGTGAAACAACAGAAAAGTTAACAAAGAGTGTTGTTGATAACTTTGATAGATTGAATCCTGTATATATGATGGCATTCTCAGGCGCAAGAGGTAACGTTTCTCAGGTTAGCCAGCTTGTCGGTATGCGTGGTTTGATGGCTGACTCTCAGGGACAGATTATCGACTTGCCGATTAAGTCAAACTTCAAAGAAGGTTTGAGCGTTACAGAATACATCATTTCAAGCTACGGTGCAAGAAAAGGTCTTGTTGATACAGCTTTGAAAACAGCTGACTCAGGATATCTGACAAGAAGACTTGTTGACGTTGCACAGGATGTTATTATCAGAGATAAAGACTGCGGAACTGATGATGGCATTATTATGACTGCTATCAAAGACGGTGATAGAGATATTGTTTCTTTGGAAGAACGTCTTTTAGGCAGAACAATCGCCGAAGACATTAAAGATGCCGAAGGTAATGTCGTTGTTGAGAAAAACACAACAATATCAAGAGAAGACTTGGCAAAAATCAAAACATTGCATCTCCAATCAGCAAAAGTCAGATCTCCTCTTACCTGTGGTCTTGAATACGGTGTTTGCCAGAAGTGCTATGGTTGGGCATTGACTCAAAACAGTCTGGTAGACGTCGGTGAAGCAATCGGTATTATCGCTGCGCAGAGTATCGGTGAACCAGGTACTCAGCTTACCATGAGAACATTCCACACAGGCGGTGTATTCCGTGGTTCAGGTTCTATGCGCCAGATTACATCTGATTTTGACGGTGTTATCGCTTCAGATATTCCTACTCGTGATTTCAGAACACGTCATGGTGATATGGTGCAGGTAAGCATCAGAGAAATAGATGTCGAACTTGAAGATAAAAAAGGTAGAAAACATAAATATCATATTCCTTACAATGCTGTTGTATACGTTAAAAAAGGTTCTGAAGTTAATAAAGGAGATATCCTTGCTGTATTTGAACCTGCAACACAAGGTGAAGGAAGCCGTCTGACAGAGAAAGCAACAAAAGATATCAACTCTGACGTAAGCGGTGAAATTGTTTATGATGGTCTTGTCGCCGATGAAAAACGTGACAGACACGGAAACATTTCAAGAACTGCGAATAAAAACGGTATTATATGGGTATTGGGCGGAGATGTTTATAACCTTCCGTTCGGTTCTAAAATACTTGTTAAAGACGGTCAGAATGTTAAACAGGGCGATATCTTAGCTGAAACATCAATAGTCAGCGAACATGGCGGTGAAGTTAGATTCAGCGAAGGACTGGAACTTCAAAAAGAAGGAAAAATCACAAAGGTTGTGGGAGGTAAAGAACTTACAATCGTAATCGCTTCAATTAAACCTGAAAACGCTGTTCTTGAGGATACAAAGAAAGAACTTATCTGGAATGTTGAATCAACAGGTGAGAAATATATTATTAAATCGCCTGAAGGAACGGTTGTTGAAAACGGTATGATTATCGCCGAGCTGATTGATGAAGAGAATGTTGTTACATCAAGCGGTGAAATCAGATACGAAGGAATAGAAGTTGATGAACATCAAATAATTACAAAACCCGGTAAGATTTTGTTCATTCCTGAAGAAACGCACCAAATGAGCAAAGATGCTTCTTTGAAGATGGTAGAATCAGGCACTTATGTAACAGCAGGTACCGAAGTAGTTAAAGATGTTTACACTCACATCGACGGTATTGTTGAAATTCGTGAATTCAACAATATTATCCACGAAGTTGTAATCCGCTCCGGTGAAATCAAAACCATCGACAGCATCAATGAGTTGAAAGTTGAAGATGGTGATATAGTTGAAGCAGGAACTGAGATTGCAAAAGGTATAAAGGTTAAGGAAAAATCTTTAATTACGGTTCTTTCTCAGGATAATGCAACTTCTTTGTTTATCGATGAAGAAGTAGGCGATATCGATGATGAAGAAGAAATGA
Source organism: Candidatus Gastranaerophilales bacterium (assembly GCA_944323485.1). Taxonomy (GTDB): domain Bacteria; phylum Cyanobacteriota; class Vampirovibrionia; order Gastranaerophilales; family CAJFVJ01; genus Adamsella. Next base: position 109,267 of record CALUSR010000003.1, on the reverse strand, counting down.
TGGAAGAAGAAACCATCATGGAAGAATCATCTGAGGAAGAAGAAGTTGTGATGGATGATGTTCCTGTACAGATTCTTATCAGACCTGTTCAGGAATATGATATGACTCCTAAGGAAGTATCTATTAAGTTCTCTTCAACAGAAAACGGAATCATCGATATAGTTCCTGTTACACAACTTCAATATAAAGATGGAAGCGTAATCAGAAATCTTGAAGGTGCCGCTCTTGTCAGAACAAGCCTTGTTATCCAAATGCAGGGCTATTTGAGCCACCTGAAAGGGCTTGTTGAAAAACATGATAACAACTTGAGAATAGTCGTTCTTGAGAACCTGATTATCAGAAGAGAAGTTGAAAACCTGCAGCAGAAAAACTCTATGCAAATAGAACTGCTGGTCAAAAACGGTCAGATAATCGAACCTAAATCACCTGTTTCAAAAACTCAGGTCCTTGCTGCAAATGATGCAGTGGCAAGCCTGAAAAATTATGAAGAAGGTGCTGAACTGCGTCGTCTGCTTTTGATTTCTGATGAAGCGAAAGAAAAAATAGCTCTTGATTCAAAAGCTGTAGTAAAAAAAGGTGACTTTGTCACAATTGACCAGACGATTTCAGAAAAAGGACAGATTTCTCCGGTATCAGGTGTCGTAGTTGATGTAACTTCAAAAGAACTTGTTATAAGAAAAGGCAGACCTTATTTGGTCAGTGCCGGTGCTCTTTTGCAGGTTGACCAGAATGACCTCGTACTCCGTGGTGATATGATTGGTACTTTGATTTTTGAACGTCAAAAAACGGGTGATATCGTCCAAGGTCTTCCGAGAGTAGAAGAACTTCTTGAAGCAAGAAAGCCGAAAGAAAGTGCTATTCTTTCAGAAGAAGACGGTACTGTTGAAATCGAATATGACGAAGATTCTGCAAGATTGTTCTTTGTAACTGAAGCAGGACGTAAGGAAATTAAATATCCTATCGACGCAAACATTGTTGTATCCGATAAACAGGAAATTAAAAAAGGTCAGCCTTTGACAAGCGGTCCTCTTAACCCTCATGATGTTATAAGATTGAGCGGAAAAGAAGCTGTTCAGGAATATCTCGTTGATGAAGTTCAAAGAGTTTACCGCTCACAGGGTGTAGAAATTGCCGATAAGCACATCGAAATTATCGTACGTCAGATGACCAAGAAAGTTAAAGTTGTTGACTCCGGCGATACGAAACTTCTGCCTGGTGAGTTGGTTGAACTTGCAACTATTGAAGCTGAGAATGCTGAAGTTGCAAAAACAGAAGGTACTCCTGCTACATATGAATATGTATTGCTCGGTATTACAAAGGCTTCTTTGAATACGGAAAGCTTCATATCAGCAGCCAGCTTCCAGGAAACAACAAGAATATTGACTGAAGTTGCAGTAGAAGGTAAGAAAGATTACCTGAGAGGCTTGAAAGAAAACGTTATCATCGGTAGATTGATACCGGCAGGTACAGGTTTCTATCACCTCACTCATTCATCTGAAGAAGATGACCTGCAGCAGCAGCGTTCAGCTAAAGGTAATGCAAGAAAACCGTCTGCGATTTTGGAAGAAATCGAGGGTATGTTCGGTTCTCCTGATTTTACAATAGAATAAGCTGAAATATACTTTAAAAAAAGAGAGAGAAAAGATTCTTTTCTCTCTCTTTTTTCATTTCGGTTGAAGAGAAAACCGGAAACAAGACTCTTCGGCGTTGCATCGGAGTGACGGGGAAAAACGTCATGCTGAGCGTAAGCGAAGCATCTTTGTATAAAATTTTTATCCTCAAAAATACATGAGAAAGGGCTATCTTAAGAAGATATTTTTTATACTTTTTGTGCATTTAAAACATTTTTAAAAGATTTAAAATACAAAAGAAGAGATTATGAGAGATAAAATATGTTTTCTTATGGCGATAACTTTGATTCTTATACAAGAGCGTGCCGTATAAAATCAATTTGTGCAAAAAGTCCAACCGGCAGCGCTATTGAAGAATATTTGATGAGAGGCGTTCAATATATAAGCGTATATGCAAATAAAATAAAACACTTTAGCGGAAATATTGATGAATTTAACCATATAGCAATAAAAGTTTTCTATGTGACAATCAATAACATACTTATTGATGATAGGGTTATATTGGAGCTTGTAAAAGAACTGGAACAGGCAAAAGACGCAATAAAGGCAAAGTATGTGCAAATATCAAAGGACAGAGGGTTCTCGATTGATATAATGCCTGATGGTTATCACTGGCATGCAAAGTATAAAATATCTGATATCCTCAAAGAAGGCGAAAGACTTCTTCGAAAAAAGCGTGAGATATTCAGTGATGAATATATATACAATCTTCGAGAACTTGTGATAATTGCCCTCAAAGGAATAGCAAAATATGCCCGGCATTCAAAAAATCTTGGTTTTGAAAGCGAAAAAATTTATGACTTTTTCCTTGAAACACTATATTCTTTAAGCATAGACTATGTATCTGAGGAGAGACTTTCTGCAATTTTGATTGATTCAGGGGAAATATATTATGATTCTATGCACCTCTTTGATGATGCGCTTATTTCCAGATACGGTGAACCATCTCCATCAAGAGTAAGAATTACTCCGAGAAAAGGGAAAGCCATCCTTGTTTCAGGGAATAACATCAGAGATTTAGAAGCTATCTTGAAAACCACACAGAGTAAAAATATAGATGTCTACACCCATGGAGAAATGATGCTTGCCTTTTGCTATCCTGAGCTGCGTCAGTTTTCGAATTTAGTCGGAAACTATGGAGATATCCTGCTTGATCAGCAGATGGATATCGAGAGCTTTCCTGGACCTGTTATGATAAACTCTGACTGCTCTTATGACCCGCCTGAAGTCTATAGAGGAAGGATGTTTACGACAAGTATCCCGTTTTGGAGAGGCGTTGATTATGTCAGCGAAGATAATTTTTCAAAAGTTGTGACATCAGCTATGGATTCCGAGGGATTTATAGAAACTCCGTCTGAAAAATTTGTTGATATAGACTGTACAAAAGGGATTTTATCATCTTATATCGAAAAGATGAAAACTCTTTTCAAAAAAGGGAAACTCAAACATATATTTCTTGTGAGCGGAAGTCTTCTGATGCCGTCTTTCGGAGAATATATGCAAAATTTGCTCAAAACTCTGCCTGAAGATTCTATAGTAATAAAATTTTCAGGATTCGGATATCTTCCTGAAGAAAAAGAACTTGGAACAATTGAAGGAATACCAAGGTTTATAGAAGCAGGTATCTATGAAAATTTTTATTCTATGCTGAGGTTCATATCTTTTTTCAGGGAGTTTTTAACTAAGGATGAAGAGAAAAATCTTATATCTGTTGTTGTCTATTCAGGTCAGGATAACCTGCTGCCTGTTTTGTTATCTTTCTATTCTTTGGGAATAAGAAATTATAAAATAGGAAATATCCTCCCTTATAATATATCTCCAGGGGTTTATGAAACGTTTATGAAAAAATTCGGTATAAAAATTAAAAATCCCTCTCCTGAGGATGAAGAGCTGACCAATTTATTAGGTATGGAGTAGATAGAAAAACGGCGTATATCGCCGTTTTTTTCTTAAATAAAATTAATATAATATCAATTTTATTTTTTCATACAGGTTTAATAAACATATATAAAAAATAAAGGTATGTTCTTATGACAAATATAAATCCATCCCCAATTCTCAATGATTTTCTCACGAGAAGAGCCTCGGCACCACAACAGACAGAAATAGCTCAGACACCTGAAAAACCTGAAGGAAAGAAAAAAGTAAACAAAGCACTCATTGGCGCTGCTGCAGCGACAGGGCTTGCAGCAATTGCATTTGCTGGAATATCAATGCTGAGAAAAGGAAAAATACCAGAAGAAGTGCAAAAAACCATTCAATCAGCTGAAGAGTTTGCACAAAAGGCAAATAATACAGCAGAAGATGTCAAAAAAATGGGGGATGATATTGTTTCGACAACAGTTGAAAAAATGAAGAAAACATTTGATGAGGTCATCTCCTTCATTGATAACGGCTCCAAAAACGGATATCGTGATGTAGTCGGAGAAAATGGAAAACTTTTGAGAAAATTTGAACTTGAGAATGGAAAACCTAAAAAACTGATAGAATATGGAGAAGATGGTTCTACCATTATCAGAAAAACAGAAATTGACTCTTTACAACCATCTAGAATAGAAGATATAACCGGAAATACAGATATGGATTTTGAGGATGGAAAACCGTCTTACTACCGGGAAGGTTTTGAAGAATTAGCGGATGGAGTCAGGAAGCATGCAAAAAGTCTTGTGTTCACCGAAGGAAATCCTGATTTCTACCAGGAAGGCTATGAAAAATTAGCAGGTGGAGGCAGTAAGTGTGCAAAAAGAATAAACTTTACCGAAGGAAAGCCTAATGTCTACCAAGAAGGCTATGAACAATTAGCAAGTGGCGGCTGGAAGTATGCAAAAAATCTTGTGCTCTCTGAAGGAAAGCCTGATTACTATCAGGAAGGCTATGAAAAATTAGCAGGTGGAGGCAGTAAGTGTGCAAAAAGAATAAACTTTACCGAAGGAAAGCCTAATGTCTACCAGGAAGGCTATGAAAAATTAGCAGGTGGAGGCAGTAAGTGTGCAAAAAGAATAAACTTTATCGAAGGAAAGCCTGATTACTACCAGGAAGGCTTTGAAGAATTAGCAGATGGCAGCAGAAAAGATAGCGAAAGAACTTGAGTTTGAGAACGGCTCTCCTTCTTCTTACGCAGAGGGAGTTAAAATACATTTTAGAGATGGAGATATTACGACTACAGAAAAATCATCAATCAAACTCATAAATGGAAAATGGGTGAAACAAAACTAAATTTGTATCTGCAAAAATTGTTGATTCAAAAAGCCTCCTGAAAGAAGGAGGCTTTTGAATTTTATTCTTCGATTTGGATTACATTCACGGGGCAGTTGACAGCTGCGTCGATGCAGTCGATTTCGTTGCCTTTGACATATTCTTCATGGACGTTGATATGGTCTTCATCAAATTCGAACACATCAGAGTTGATTGATGAGCAGACGCCGCAGACTATACAACCGTCGAGGATACTTACTTTCATATATTTCTCCTATCATTATATCCTTTTTCATAATGATGGAATATTTCCTTTTTTTCATCGGCGGTAAGTGTAATCACCCGTTTGTCTGTGAGTCCTATTTTTTGCTCAGGTATCTTTTGCACTGGTCGCAGAGGTTGTATCCGAGCATTGTCCCGAGGATAAAATCCTGCTCTTTTGAGAGCTTGTTGAGTTCTTTTGTATTGAATTTTTTGATGATATCGACACATTCCTGCTTTCCGAAATAAAGGTTTGCTTTGTTGTTGTTGATTTTTTGATATTCATAGGGGATTTGCTCCCTTTCAAGGCGTTCAACCATTTTATCCGTTTTGTCAATTTCATCTGTCAGCAGAACAAGTCCTCTTACGCCTTTTGACAGTTCATACAGGCTGTGTTTAAATAGCTGCATTTCCTCATGCCCTCCTTTTGATAATATTTTGGACTATTTTTTTTGAGAAATCCAGTCAATATAATATTTGCTAAAATGTCTTTAAATTAATTAACAAATAAGTATTTATTACCCCTCGATGATATAGAATTAAATAAAGAGTTATTAATGGTAAAACAAATGTATATAGAGGAATATGGAGTTTTCGGGGGATTTGTTCTCTTATCGGTAATATTTGCTTTTGCAGCAATTTTTACGTCATTTCTTGTTCGTGCAAAGGCGCCGTATAAAGAGAAAAATTCGACTTATGAATGCGGGGTGCGTCCTGATGGAGATGCTCAGATAAAGTTTCCGATAAAATATTATATGACGGCTATTTTGTTTATTGTCTTCGAAGTTGAGGCGGTGTTCATTTTGCCGTGGGCAGTATATTTCAAAAAACTCGGGCTTGCTGCGTTTGTATCAGGGGTAGTTTTTGTTTTTATTCTCTTTCTCGGATGGGGATATGCCATGAAGAGAGATTTTTTTGATTACAAAAAATAAAGGGGGATGTAGTTGCAGATTATATTATCAGCGGTTGATTTTTTGTATAACTGGGCAAGGTCAAATTCTGTCTGGCCGTTGACTTTTGCAACTTCTTGCTGCGGGATAGAGATGATTTCCACTTCTCTCTCAAAGTATGACATTGCACGTTTCGGCTCAGAAGTCTTCAGAGCGACTCCGAGACAGGCTGATGTGTTAATTACCGCCGGAACTATTACTCACAAGATGGCACCTGTTCTCATCAGGCTTTATGAGCAGATGCCAGAGCCGAAGTATGTGATTGCAATGGGTGCCTGCACGATAGACGGGGGAATGTTTGAGGCTGATTCTTATTCTGTTGTCAGAGGTGTTGACAGGCTAATTCCCGTTGATATTTATATCCCCGGGTGTCCCCCCCGTCCTGAGGCTTTGTTAGATGGGATTATGAAATTGCAGAAGAAAATCAGAACGGAGTCTTTGAAGGATAGGAAGAAGTTTATGGCTGCTCACAGGCCGTTTGTGAGATTTGATGAAAAATCAGAGCTGATGATTTCCGATGAAGCAGAGGTTTATTTGTGGGGTGTAAGTGATGAATAGAGATGAGTTTTTGGAGATTACCGATAACAAGACTCTTGATGCATCATCCGGTCCTGTTGTTGAAGTTGATAAATTGAAAATTCTTGAGGTTGTTTCCGTTTTAAAACAAGAGGGGTATGATATGCTGCTCTGCCTAAGCTGCGTTGATTGCAGTGATTGTTTTGAGATTGTTTATAATTTTTATTCAACTTTCAAAAAGAAGTCACTGACGGTGAAGATTAAACTGGATAGGGAATACCCTGAGGTTGTATCTGTTTCTTCTGTTTATCCCTGTGCAAATTGGTATGAGAGGGAAGTTTTTGATTTATTCGGAGTTATTTTTGCAAACCATCCTGATTTGCAGAGATTACTTATGCCTGAGGGGTGGATGGGGTATCCTCTCAGGAAGGATTATGCTCCAAAAGATTCCCGTTTGAGGTGGAATGAGCGGAGATGAATAAGACCGAGATTTTGAACTTGAATATAGGACCGCAGCACCCGAGTACTCATGGAGTGCTCAGGTTGTATGTTTCACTTGATGGAGAGTATATCAAAGATGTAAAACCCGTGATAGGTTATCTTCATCGAGGTATGGAGAAGCTTGCCGAGTCAAGGACTTATGCGCAATATCTGCCGATGGTTGACAGAGTTGATTATTTGTCGGGATTTTTCTATTCAGCTTTGATGTGCTATGCAGTTGAAAGAGCGGCAAGGATAGAAGTGCCTGAATATGCCGAATATTTGAGGCTTATTACGATGGAGTTGAATCGTATTGCTTCTCATGTCTTATGGTTAGGTACATTTTTGCTTGATTTGGGAGCTACATCGCCTTTATTTTATTGTTTCAGGGAGCGGGAGGATATACTCAAGCTGCTTGAAAATTTGACGGGTCAGAGGATGATGTATAATTATTATTTCTTCGGCGGGGTCAGATATGATGTTCCCGATGGATGGTTTGACGATGTGAAGAGGTTGTGTGAAAAACTGCCGTTTATGTTTGATGAATATGAGAAGATAATCACCTCAAACCCTATTTTTCTTGACAGGACTAAGGGTATTGGTGTTTTGAGAAAGGAGACGGCTGTTGAATATGCTATCAGCGGAGCAAACCTAAGAGCGAGCGGGGTTAAATTTGATGTGAGGAAGGATATGCCTTACGGGGTCTATGATGAGATAAACTTTGATGTTCCTTCTGATGTCGATGGGGACTGTTATGCACGTTATATGATTCGTTTGAAAGAGATGAGAGAGTCAGTCAGGATAATTTTGCAGGGCTTAAAGAATATCAAAGATACCGAAGCAGGCAAGATTTATTTTACGAAGGTTAACCCTCTTACGTTGAAGGTGCCCGAGGGAGATTTGCATGTTTGCGTTGAAGCGCCGAGAGGGGCTGCTATGATTTATCTTAAGTCTGAGGGGGGAGGCAAACCGACACGCATAAAATGGCGTACACCTTCATTTAATGCGGTGCAGGTAATGCCGGAGGTAATGCGGGGAGTATTGTATGCCGATTTGATTGCTATTTTAGGGAGCTTTGATATAGTTTTACCGGAGGTAGACAGGTAGATGTTTGATATTTATGTATCAATTTTTGAGTATTTTTCGATACCCCGGGTGTTTATTATAATGAGCTGGTGTGTTGTTGTATTTTGTTTTTGCGCAGCGCTTTTGATAGGAAGTGTGCTTGCTCTTGTGCTGTGGGAAAGAAAGCTTTTAGGGTATTTTACCGTCAGATTAGGTCCTAACAGGGTTGGGCCATGGGGAGTGCTGCAGACAACGGCAGATGCTATAAAGCTTTTATTCAAAGAAGATATAATAAACTCCGGTGCTGACAGGTTGTTGTTTTCTTTAGCACCCGTGATTTTCTTTGTTCCTGTTATGGCTGTTTATTCTCTTATGCCGTTCAATCAATGGCTGATAGGGGTTGAGTCGTCAGTCGGATTATATTTGTTTTTTGCCGTATTGTCTGTGAGCGTTGTCGGAATTTTGTTTGCAGGATGGAGCAGTGATAATAAGTATTCTTTACTCGGTGCCGTGAGGGCGGTATCTCAGGTAATAAGTTATGAGGTGCCTCTTTTGTTGAGTGTATGCGGGGTTGTTTTGTTATGCGGAAGCATGAATCCTTTGGTGATTGCAGAGAGTCAGTCAGGCGGTGTATTTCACTGGAATATAATCGTAGGGTTTGTGAGTTGCTTAATCTTTTTTGTATGTATGCTTGCAGAGCTGAACCGGTGTCCGTTTGATTTGCCGGAAGCGGAAAGCGAGCTTGTGAGCGGGTATAATACAGAGTATTCCGGGATGAAATTTGCGTTGTTTTTTTTAGCCGAGTATTCTTTGTTATTTATTTTAAGCTGTTTATTTGTTGTCTTATTTTTAGGGGGATACACGTCTATTTTTGGGAATTATGTATCTTTTTGGGTGTTTTCTGAAGAGTCTTTTTGGGGACAATTTTTTGTGTTTTTTGAACAAATTTTTTGGATGTTTGCAAAAGTATTTTTTGTTATATTTATGGTGATATGGATTCGGGCTACGTTTCCACGTATGAAGATGAATTCGTTGATTTTTTTCTGTTGGAAATTTTTGTTTCCGATATCTGTTGTTAATCTTCTTTTGTTGGCTTTATTTGGATATTTTGCGGGATAGTTGTATATGAGATTTTTGAAGGGAATATTTGCATTGTTTGAAGGGATGAAGATGGTTGCGATTCATCTGTTTCGTCCTGCCGTTACAGTGAAGTATCCGGAGAAGAGAGATAAATTCAGCAGCAGATTACGAGGTTGTTTGGCAATAAATGTTGATAAGAACGGGAAAATCGATTGTGTAGGCTGCCGCAGTTGTATCAGAGTTTGTCCATGTATTGATGCCATAAAGATTGAAGCTGAGAGAATCGATGGCAGTGTTATTATAAACAAATTTGAGATAGATTCAGGTAAATGTATTTTATGCGGGAATTGTGTTTTTGTTTGCCCGAAGGGAGTCTTGAAAATGACGCCTGAGTATGAGATGGCTGATAGTGACAAGACTGTTTTTATAAGAGGAATTGATGAGATGTCAAGATTTGAAGAGGAAGAGGGTTAGATATGGGAATTTTGAATTTTTTGATTTTTGCTTTTTTGTTTTGTTTAATTCTCATATCAGCTTTAGGGGTTGTTGCTGCCAGGTCAATATCTGTATCCTTGGTGTGTATGATGGTGTGTTTTCTCGGTGTCAGCGGAGTATTTTTTTCGTTAGGTGCTGATTTTGCAGGTGCGTCGCAGATAATTTTGTATGGAGTATCTGTTGCGATTCTTATGTCTTTTGCGATTATGCTGGTTTCGAAGAAAGATGACAGAGTTTTAGGGGTATCTTTTTCTTGGCGTTCATTGATAGGAGGGATATGTTGTTTTGGAATTTTGATGATTTTATTTTTTACTATGAGCGATGGAGGCAGAGGATTGCCGGCAGTTTTGAAGAAGAGTATTCATCCTGAGGCTTTTTCTTCGACGTTTAAGACAGCATCAGAGTTATTTTCTTCTTATATTTTACCGTTTGAGGTGTTATCGCTGATTTTGCTTATTATTCTTTTAGGGGCTGCAGTTATAGCAGGTAAAGAGAGGAGATAGAAATGCTTGAGGTAAGTTTGGTTCATTATATTATTTTATCTGCACTGCTATTCTGCATAGGGTTGTGTTGCGTGATGGTGTCAAGGAATCTTTTGAGGATTTTTATGGGCATAGAGCTTATGTTGAACGCAGTGAATATTAATCTGGCTGCATTTGCTTATTTTTGTGACGGGATGGTGTTGGGCGGGCAGGTTTTTATCTTATTTGTGATGGCAATATCCGTATGTGAAATGGCGATAGGCTTGGTTATTGTTGTTGCATTGAGCAGGCATTCAGAGAATATAGATGTGAACAGTCAGGATGTTTTGGAGGATAAGCAATAGTGAGTTTTTTTGTTGATTATATATGGCTTGTTCCATTATTCTCGCTGATTGCTTTTTTGATTATATCAACAGGCAACATGTTTGTTTTGCACAGAAACAGTCGTATTTCTGCTTATTTGACTCTCAGTTCCAGTTTTTTGGGGTTAGTTTTCGGAGTTCTTGCTTTTATTTATTGTTATATTTCAGAGAATATCTGGTTTGAGCGAACCTTCAGCTGGATAAGCGTTGATGCGTTGTCGTTTGATTTCGGGTTTATGGTTGATAACCTTTCTGCGACGATGGTTGTAATGGTGTGTTTTATAAGTTTGCTTGTGCAGATTTTTTCGATGGGATATATGAAAGAGGATCCAGAGTACAGCAAATTTTTCGGATATTTGGCGTTGTTCAATTTTGCCATGTGTTTTTTAGTTTTGAGTCCCAATTTGTTTCAAGCTTATATATTCTGGGAGATGGTGGGGTTATGCAGTTATTTGCTGATTGGTTTCTGGTATTGGAAGAATAGCGCATCGAAAGCGGCGTATAAGGCATTTATTGTAAACCGTGTCGGAGATTTTGGCTTTTTGCTCGGAATGGTTGCATTTGGGATATTTACATTCAACTACTGGATAAATTCAGATTTATCTTTTTTGAGTTTTTCAGATTTGAATATGGCTGTGTTTTATTTGAAAGATGTTTTCGGAGGGTATTCGGTTGTTATTATCGGGTTATTATTTTTGCTGGCGTCATGTGCAAAGAGTGCGCAGTTTCCTCTTTATGTCTGGCTGCCTGATGCGATGGAAGCTCCTACTCCTGTCAGTGCATTGATACATGCCGCTACGATGGTTGTTGCAGGTGTATTTTTGCTTGCAAGGATGTATCCTTTGTTTGAAGTTTCGTCTTTATTGATGGGTGCTGTTGTTGTTATCGGTATATTCACCGCATTGTTGTGCGGGGTATTTGCTTTATTTGAGAGAGATTTAAAGCGGGTGCTTGCTTATTCAACATGTTCTCAGCTCGGGTATATGTTTTTTGCAATAGGGTTGGGGGCTTATAGTGCCGGGATATTTCATATGTTTACTCATTCTTTTGCAAAGGCTTTATTATTTCTTGCGGCAGGGTGTGTTGTATTTGCTCTTGGAGGAAGGCAGGATATTTTTGAGATGGGCGGTTTAAGAAAGAGAATGCCAGTTGTTGCTTATTCTTTTCTTGCAGGGGTTATTTCTTTATCAGGTTTATTTTTCAGCGGGTTTTATTCAAAGGAGTGTATCTTTCAGGCTGTTTTTGAATCAGGAAATATTTGGTTGAGTGTTTTGTTTTGTGCTATTGGAATTTTGACGGCGTTTTATTTGTTCAGGGTTTATTTTCTTGTATTTGAAGGAGAAGAGAATAGGAGTGTTGGAGAAGTTCGTTCCATACCTTTTTCGATGATATTTTCTGTTTGTACTTTAGTTGTTGTGAGTGTATTGTTTGGTTTTTTGCTTGGAGGACATTTTGGGATAAAGAGTTTTGATGAGCTTATATATTATTCTTTCAAAGAGGGGTACCGTCCGAGTTTTTTGCTTGTGATTTTGTCTGTTTGTTTATCATTAAGCGGTGTAATTGGTGCATATTTGTTGAGTAAGGCAGGGAAAAGAGTTTATTTGTTTGAAAATTTGAGATTTGTTGTTGATTGGTTTTATGAGAATGTAGTTTCTAGAGTTTTTTGTATTGTATCGAAACTATTTGATTTTGTTGACAGATATATAGTTTATGGAGTTGTTTATATTTGCGGTTTATTGGTCAATTTGTTCAGTTTGTTGTTGAGGAGTTTATCTTCAAAAAATATCGGGGTGTATGTTGTTTTATCAATGGGGTGGTTAATTTTGCTGTTTATTGTGTTGTATGGTTTCAAGGAGTTGTTTGTATGAGAGATGAGGTGTTGTTATGAAAATTTTGTCTTTAAGTGCATTAATTTTGCTGCCTCTGATTTCATCAGGGATGTTATTTTTTCCTTTTTTCAACACGATACGCAAGATAAGATGTTTTGCACAGATTAGTGCCAGTATACATTTTCTATATATGTTATTGTTTTTGGCAATGTACAATCCGTTTTCGCCAGAGTCAGCACTCAGTGAGGTTTATAAATGGATAGAGCCTTTGGGAATAAGTTTTTCGTTATCTCTTGATGGGATATCTTTGATTTGTGCTGTTTTGACATCATTTGTGTTTTTGATGGCGATTGTTGCGAGCAAACACCATATAAAAGAGCACCAGAGATTTTACTATTCGATGGTTTTTCTTTTGCAGGCGGCTGTCTTGGGGGTATTTTTTGCTCATGATATGTTTTTGTTCTTCATGTTTTGGGAACTTGAGTTGATTCCTATGTATTTTTTGATATCTATTTGGGGAAGCGGAAAGAAAGAGGCTTCTGCAATGAAGTTTTTATTGTACACTTTCGGCGGAAGTATATTTATGCTTATGTCTATTCTTGGGTTATATTATTGCCATTATGTTCAGACAGGCATGCTTACGATGGATATGGATTATATAGGGTTGTATAATGATTATCCCGAGATAGTGAAGTATTTGGCTTTTGTCGGATTTTTTGTTGCTTTTGGCGTAAAACTGCCTGTTGTTCCTCTGCACAGCTGGCTTCCATCAGCGCATGTTGATGCTCCTGCTCCTGTCAGTATGATGCTTGCCGGAGTATTGTTGAAGCTTGGAGGATATGGTCTTATTCGTGTAAATTTATTCTTTTTCCCTGATATATTTGTGAAATTCGCATTTGCCGTATTTGTTTTGGGAATAATTAATATAGTTTATGCTTCGTGTGTAGCATTTGTCCAGAGTGATATAAAGAGGCAGGTAGCTTACAGCAGTATTTCTCATATGGGGATTTTTCTTGTAGGTTTGGGGGCTTTGAACGCCGTTGGTATGTGCGGTGCTGTATTCCAGATGGTGTCGCATGGGTTAATCAGTTCAGGATTGTTCATGGTGATAGGGATGATTTATTTGAGGACTCATACAAGGGATATAAGTCTTCTCGGAGGCTTGGGAAAAGTTTTGCCGGGAATATACTATTTGACGCTGGTTGTTGTTTTTGCCTCCATAGGCATACCTTTATTATCCGGTTTTCCAGGGGAGATGATGTCATTTTTCGGTGCATTTATTTCCGAGAACGAGCTTGTAAGACATTTTGTATTTGCCGGGATGGCAGGTGTTATTTTGACTCCCGTTTATATGTTAAATATGGTGAGAGGTGTTTTCGGCGGAGTTTTGTTTGAGAAATTTAAAAAAATTGAAAGAATGCATGTTCATGAGGCTGTTGTGATGATTTCGATAGTATTTTTAATAGTTTTAACAGGAGTTTATCCGGGGTCGATTATGAAAATTTTTGCACCGATGATTGAGAATTTTTTTAGTATTTAGGAGTTGTTATGGAATTATTTTTTGATATAAAAAATACAATATTGCCAGAAGTGATTGTTGCAGCAGGATTTGTGGGAGTGTTTATTTTTTGTATTCTCGGCAGGAGGTTGAATAAGAGGTTTCTGTTTATATTCAATATCGTTGTTTTGCTGGCAGCATTTTTTGCGACATTGTCTCCTGATTTTTCATTCAGCAACTATATTTTTAGCGGTATGACATCTGTTTGTTCTCTAAGCTTTTTGTTCAAGCAGATGATTCTTGTCGGAGGAATTTTTGCTGTTTTATTATCAGAGAGGTATGTTTTGTCTATGGAAAAATATGCCGGAGAGTATTATGCTTTGTTGTTGTCTGCAATTTTGGGGGCTATGTTGTTGAGTTGTTCTGACAATTTTTTGATGATGACAGTTGCTCTTGAGCTGCTCGGGATATCGAGTTATTTGCTGTGCGGATTTTCCAGTGATGATAGGTTCTCTGTTGTTGCAATGATGAAGTATTTTGTTGTCGGCTCCGTTGCTTCGTGTATTGTATTGTACGGGATATCTCTTTTGTATGGTTTGAGCGGGTCGTTTCAGTTTGAAGCTGTTGCCAAGAACATAACCTCCGGTAGTTATATAGCTGTCCTTGGAGGAGTTTTTGTTGTAAGCGGGTTATGTTTCAAACTGGCGGCTGTTCCTTTTTACAGCTGGGCATCAGATGTTTATAGAGGGGCATCTTTTCCTGTTGCTGCTTTTTTATCCGTGGTTCCTAAGGTTGCAGCTTTCGGGTTATTGATAAGACTTTTGACTGTTGTGTTTAATAATGTATGGATTATTTATCCATTTGTGGCAATTATTGCTGTATTTACGATGTTTGTTGGTAACTTGCTTGCTTTTAGAGAGAAAAATTTGAGAAGCTTGATGGCTTACAGTTCTATTGCTCAGGGCGGGTATGTTCTCTGTGTGATATCTCTCGGGTCTGCGTTGAGTATATCTGCGGCGTTATTTTATTTGATTGCGTATATTTTTATGAACTTCTGTGCATGGGGTGGAATTGGGCTGTTGTCAGAAGACAGGCATGTGACTTTTGATAGTGTTAGGGGGGCTGTTTATAGCAAGCCTTTTGCCTCTGTTTGTTTGATAATTTCTGTTCTGGCTCTTTCAGGTTTACCTTTCAGCATAGGATTTTTCAGCAAGTTTTATGTTTTTCAGTCTGTAGCATTTGCCGGATTTGTGCTGCTGCCGTTTTTATTTATTATTTTGATAAATGTATTTCTGAGTTTTTATTATTATTTTTCGTTAGTAAGGCAGATAGTTTTGCCTGGTTATAATCAGTTATCGCAGAAAAACGGCATAAAAATAAAGATTGCGACTTTATTTGCCGCAATCTTTATTTTGTTTTCAGGATTCTTTTCTTTTTTGTTTATTGAATACTCTCAAGAAATCTCTATGGAATATATGTCAGGAATAGTGACATCAGAAAATTATTAAAGAGATTCTGTTGTACCCTCATTTTTCATTTGTTCTTCGAGTTGTTTTTGCTGTTGTTTCATTTTCTTTTTGGCTCGACGTCTTTCATAACCCGGGAACTCTTTGAGTTCATTGTTATCAAATTTGATATTTTGAGTAATACCGAATGTAGGGTCATCATACATAGGGTCAAAGTATTTGTCTATTTTCCACATTGTGTTGATAAACTTGCTGTCGCTTGCAGGGGTCAGGTCATGGTATTTTTTATTTTTAATTTCTACAAGTCTTGCTGTTTCTTGAGAAAATCCATTATTTATCAGAAATTCACCGGTGCTTATTTCTGACCTTGAAACAGCTGCCTGAGCAATTGTTGAAACAGTGAGAACTGTCATCAGCGAAATCATCAATTTTGTTTTCATGTTCATAGTTATATCCTTTTTGTTTAATTTTAAAATCAATTTATGGTTTTAACATCATTTATTTGTTGCATAATTTGCCCAAGAATCAAAAATCCCTATACTTATTATATTATTTTTTTCGTCAAGTGTAACTATGAAGTTTGCGTATTCGTAAAATTTCAGGGTGGGAGTATCCTCTATAACCTTTGGTTGTCCGTAAATTTCGGTTATGGAAGTCAGTTGCATATCTTTAGGAAAGAGGTTTATAAAACTCAATATTCCGTTACCAAAAATCAGCTCGACTTTTTTGTAATCTTTGGCAAGATTTTCCCTGATGGTATAAACTCTTGTTTCTCCATGAACTTTATCTGCGATTATGTTAGGGAAAGAATTGGTGAATTCTGTTTCAAGCGTTGTGCCGGGTCGTAGATTCGGTGAGATATTAAGATTATTGAGTGTTGGAAGAATCTTATAAAGATTTTGGATTTTTTCAGGTATTTCAGGCTTGGAATAGAATATCATGCTGTAAACTTTTTCGCCGCCTTTATCAGTGCAGAGTTTGAAGTTTTCAAATTCGTAGTAATCAACATTTGTATCATAAGTTGTATCAACACTTACCGGGGTTCCGTAGATACTGATAAAGTCATTAAGAGTTTTTTCTTCTTTAAGAATGAATTCAATCCACTCAAGAGTTGATGTATCTGTACTGAAGCCGGCTCTTATTGCTGAGAAATTTCTTTGAGGATTTGATGACATTAGGAAGTAGTCGGTTTGAGTATTCACAGGAACAAACTTCGGACATTCATTTGTCATATCCCGTGGTGTTGTCTGAGCGAAATTCAGATTGTCGAAGTCAAAGGAATAAATATTTTTCCAGTCAAAATCTCCTGTACTCAATGTGCAGGAGGTATTTAATAAGGCGCATATTACAAGCAGTAAAAACTTTTGTAATTTCATATTATTATATTAAGTTTTATCTGCAAGAAAAGCCAGCTTTTTTGAAATAAGTCACCTAAATCATTGAGCTGAGTTCTTTTTTGAACTCTTCCAGGAGCTGTTGTTCTGGAACTTTTTTGATTATTTCTCCTTTTTTGAAAATATACCCTTCTCCTATGCCTCCAGCTATTCCGAGGTCAGCTCCTTTTGCTTCGCCGGGTCCGTTCACAGGACACCCCATTACTGCTATAGTTAAAGGTTTATCAACGGAAGCAACAATTTCTTCTACCTTATGCGCCAGTTCTATGAGGTTTATTTTTGTTCTTCCGCAGGTCGGACAGCTGATAAGGTTGACTCCTCTGTGTCTGAGTTGCAGAGATTTCAACAGTTCATATGCTGCAAAGACTTCTTCTTTCGGAGGTGCTGTCAGAGAAACTCTTATTGTATCACCTATACCTTTTAGCAGGAGAGCACCTATACCTATTGATGATTTTATTAAGCCTGATTTCAAGGTGCCGGCTTCTGTTATGCCGACATGCAGAGGGTAGTCTGTTTTTTCTGAGATTTTTTCGTAGGCTTCGATTGTTGTCAATACGTCGCTTGCTTTGAGAGATATTTTTATCATATCGAAGTCGTATTTCTCAAGTATTGAAACATTTTTCAATGCACTGGCGACCATCGCATCAACTTTTCCGAGGTGAGAAAATTCTTTTTCAAGAGAGCCTGAGTTTACTCCTATTCTTATCGGGATATGTTTTTTTCTGGCGGCCTCAACAACCTGCCTGATAAAATCTTCTTTTCCGATGTTGCCGGGGTTTATGCGCAGGGCATCCACTCCATTTTCAATTGCTGCCAGAGCAAGACGGTAATCAAAATGAATATCGGCAATGAGAGGAATTGAGATATTTTGTTTTATTTCTTTCAGTGCGTCTGCTGATTTTTTATCGGGTACAGCTACTCTGATTATTTCGCAGCCTGCAGCTTCCAGTTCTTTTATCTGATTTACCGTTTTTTCTACATCCCATGTCGGAGTGTTGCACATTGATTGGACTGCTATATCTGCATTTCCTCCTATGGGCACATTGCCTACAAAAATTTGTTTTGTTTTTTTTCTTTTAATCATTTCATCACACTTTTTATTGTTATACCCAGTTCTGCAGGATTTTTGCAAACAGTAATTCCGCATTTTTCAAGGACAGCTGTTTTGCTTTGAGCTGTTCCTTTTCCTCCTGATATAATTGCACCGGCATGCCCCATTCTTTTTCCCGGGGGAGCTGACATTCCTGCGATAAAGCTTACGACGGGTTTGGTAACATTTTGTCTGATAAACTCGGCAGCTTCTTCTTCTGCAGAACCGCCGATTTCTCCTACCATACAGATAGCTTTTGTTTCGGAATCTTTCTCAAATGCAGCGAGGCAGTCTATAAAAGTTGTTCCGATTATTGGGTCTCCTCCGATACCGACACATGTTGATTGACCTATTCCAAGTTGTGTAAGCTGGTAGACAGCTTCATAAGTCAGAGTACCGCTTCTTGATATAATTCCTACCGGACCTTTTTTGTGGATATGTCCTGGCATAATACCCATTTTTGCTTCTTCTGGAGAAATAATTCCGGGGCAATTAGGTCCTATGAGTCTTGCGCCTTTTTCTTTCACATATTTTTTTGCGCTGAGCATATCAAGAACCGGTATGCCTTCAGTTATGCATACAATCAGTTTTATCCCTGCATCGGCTGCTTCCATTATGGCATCTTTTGCGAATTTTGGAGGAACAAATATAAGAGAGGCATCAGGACTCAGCGCTTGTGCCGCATTTTTTACCGTGTTGAACACAGGGAGGTTTAATATTGTTAAACCTTCTTTCCCGGGGGTAACCCCTCCGACTATTTTTGTTCCGTACTCAAGGCATTTTTCGGTGTGGAAAGAACCTTCTTTGCCGGTTATACCCTGTACTATTATTTTTGTATTTTTATTCAAAAAAATTGTCATATTTGTTTTTCCTTTAAAAAATAAAACTTTAGTGAACTGTTGTTTTCAGATTTTTCAACAGGATTATTGCTTCGTTCAGATTGTTTGCAACACTAAACTTCAGACCTGATGTTTTAAGAATTTCTGCGCCCTGTTCTTTGTTTGTACCTTCCATTCTGACAATTATCGGTATAGTTATATCAAGTTTTGATATTGCATGTTTTATACCTTCAGCAAGCACATCACACCTGAGGATACCTCCGAAGATGTTGATAAAAACAGCTTTGACATTTTTATCTTTGAGCAGAAGTTTGAAAGCGTTTTCAATATTTTCAGAACTTGCGCCGCCTCCTACATCAAGAAAATTGGCAGGCTCAAATCCTGCAAGTTTGATAATATCCATTGTTGTCATGGCAAGCCCCGCTCCATTAACCATACATCCGATAGTTCCATCTAGTTTGATATAGTTCAGACTGTATTTTGATGCTTCGACTTCGAGAGGATTTTCTTCGTCAGGGTCACGCATTTCGACAATATCAGGATGTTTAAAAAGTGCATTGTCATCGAAGTTTATTTTTGCATCAAGAGCAATAAGTTCATTTTGCTTTGTTATGACAAGAGGGTTGATTTCAACTAGAGAGCAGTCTTTATCGATGAATAATTTGTATAAGTTCTTTAAGAGTATGCAGAAGTCTTTTTTGTTTTCAACATCGAGAGCATATGCTATATTTTTAAGGTTATAATCCTGAATGCCAAAGACAGGATTGATGTGTTCTTTGATTATTTTTTCAGGAGTTTCTGAAGCTACTTTTTCTATGTCCATTCCGCCTTCGGTGCTTGCTATTATGACTGCTGCTTCAGAGGCTCGGTCGAGGGTAATGCTGAGGTACAATTCTTTTGATATATCAATTCCCTGCTCAATGAGAACTTTTCTTACTTTTTTTGATTCAGCTCCTGTTTGGACACTCTTCAGCTCCATGCCGATAATTTGAGAGGAAAAAGTTTTTAGTTCATCGATATTTTTTGCGAGTTTTATGCCTCCGGCTTTTCCTCTGGCTCCTGAGTGAACCTGCGCTTTTATCACACATGGAAAATTTGTTTTTTCGGAGGCTTTGATAGCTTCCTCCTCTGATGAGGCAAGAATGCCTTCCGGAGTTTTTATTCCATACTGTCTGAAGAGTTGTTTTGCCTGATATTCATGGATTTTCATTGTTCTTCTCTGCCTTCTAAATCTTCACGTAAAAAATTATAAATCTATAAATGAGAATTAACAACTTGTGTAGTTTTTTTAGTATGAATTAAGTTAAAATATAGTTATGAGTTTAGAGATAAAAAATTTGAGAATAAGTTTTCGCCGGGCTAATACTTTGTTTGAGGCTGTTCATGGTGTGAGTTTTTCACTTGGAGATGGCAGGGCTCTCGGGATTGTCGGTGAGTCAGGCTGCGGAAAAACATTAAGCGCAATGTCTGTTATGCGCTTGCTGCCTTCAACTGCCGTGATAACAGAGGGTGAGATAGTTTATAACGGTTTGGATATTTTGAGCCTCAGCGAAAAAGAAATGAGGATGATAAGAGGAAATAAAATAGCCCTCATTCCTCAGGACCCTCTTACATCGCTGAATCCTCTTTATACCATAGGCGACCAGCTTATGGAGGTGATATTGCTCCATCAGGAGGTTACCAAAAAAGAGGCGAAAGAGATAGCTCTTGAATCTCTCAATATGGTAAAAATTCCTGATGCTTCAAAGCGTTTTGATGATTATCCTTACCAGTTTTCAGGAGGCATGTGCCAGCGTGTGATTATTGCCATGGCGCTTGCGTCTGAGCCTGATTTGATAATCGCAGATGAGCCGACGACAGCTCTTGATGTAACTGTTCAGGCACAGATTATGGAATTATTTTCAGAGATAAGACAGAAGAGAAAAACCTCTTTAATTTTGATTACGCATGATTTGGGACTTATCTCCGAGAATGTTGATGATGTCGCTGTTATGTATGCAGGAGCGGTTGTTGAATATGCATCGGTAAAAGAGTTGTTTCTTAATCCTTCTCATCCTTATACAAAAGGCTTGCTCGGGTCTTTGCCGAGAGGAGGCAAAGAAAGATTAAAAATTATAGAAGGTCAGCCACCGCAGGTCGGAGAGATTATTTCGGGGTGCAGGTTCCACCCGAGATGTGAGTTTGTGATGGATAAATGCAACAAAAAATACCCAGAAAGGTATTTTTTGTCAGACAATCATTCAGTAAATTGTTTTTTGTATGAATAAAATTTATTGCTGTTCGGTTTTTTCTTCAGGAAGCATGGATTTCAGATATTTAATAGCAGGTTTATCTTTTTCTGAACCATATTTTTCTAATAATCTGATACTATCTTCGATACTTATGTCATCAGAATCTAACGCCAATCTGCGAGCCTTGTCATACATCTGGGGTTTTAAATGATAATCATCATTGCTGTTCAATAATACATCAACCATCAATTGATTGTTTCCGTTTTTTTCTGCATGGCGAATTATTGATTCTGAAACATCCGGTATCGCCTTTCTGCTTATTTCTCCAATATTTTTGCGAATTGTCGGTATGGAGAGTGCTTCTTCAAGTGCTTTTTCATCCATATGGTAAAAATGTCTTTTCAACGATTTTACTTCTTGACTCGTCAGGTAATTAGGACCTTTTTGCACAATAATTGGTACTAAATCAAATCGGCCTGAGCCAATAGCAGATGATAATATTGTAGGTCCACCATAACCTTTAGAACTATCTCTTAGTTTATAATAGGTGTTTTCATCCGCATTATCAAATACCAAGGATAATACCTCGGGAGAAACAGATTCTATTGAGTCAACATAGTCATCTACATCTGCAAATAATGATGTATCACCGGGTCCTTGTATAAGTTTTTGTTTTGTTTCTTCTCCAATTTCTTCAGCCGATTCAAGAAGAACTTTTGTTATTTCTTCATGGTTGTTTCTAACAGCGAGTCCTAACGCATTGGTGGTTGTCAGAATTTTTTTCTTTTCATCATTTTCAATATTATCCATCATGAATTTTGCTATTTCTGTTGAATTATTTTCAACAGCTGTCAAGAATATATTTTCCTTTGCCGGTATTCCTGTTTTTTGAAGAATGCTATTTAATATTTTTGCATCTTCCTCATTTGTCATAGGTTTTAACAAAGATACTGCATCTCTTAAACTTAATTCAGCATCTTTAGGTTCACAAAATTTATCGTCTATAAAAAAGCCTGAAAGATAGCCGCGTTTAGTTTTATCTATAATATGTTCAGCCACTTTTGAATCATGTTCTCTGATTGCTTCTTCCAAATAGCCGGGATCTTTTAGCATCCATTCTACTCTCTCCGGGTAACCTAAATCCAGTATAAGATTTATATCACCGGTTTTCTTTATTAAATCAAATTTCTCACCAAGCTCTTCATATGTATGATAATGGATAAGTTTTGGTTTTGTTTCATCATCAACTAGAGATACCAGCGCTTTTAGAAGATCAATGTCCCCTCTTCTCAACGCAGCTTCTGCAGGGGTTATTCCGTTTTCATCTGTATCCTGAAGCGTTTCCTGCCTTAAAGTCAGCAAGGCTCAGAGGAGTAATAAACATTTTCTAATTCCTTTCTCTAAATATTTATAATCACTAACCTTTTGTTGCTAATAAAAAAAATTAGTGAAAGTTGTAAATTGCTTTTTCACTTCCCTCCTTTTACAAAACTTTACATATATTTGATAAAAATAATAATTTTTAAAAATATGCTTGCTACAAAAATATTTTCATGTTTTTCTGTATATTACGGAAGTGTGAAACTTTTCTCTTGACATTGATGTTTGTCCTTTATATATTAAGTTTTACACATGACGTGTGCCGGTGTAGCTCAACGGTAGAGCAACGGTTTTGTAAACCGTAGGTTGTAAGTTCGATTCTTATCACCGGCTTTTTTTAAAAGCAAACTTGTACATTAAAAATCAAAAAAATGAGGGTAGGTGCCCGAGTGGCTAAAGGGAACGGACTGTAAATCCGTCGTCGGCTGACTACGCTGGTTCGAATCCAGCCCTGCCCAAATCTCCCAAACCATATGTGCTCATGTGGCGCAGGGGTAGCGCACTCCCTTGGTAAGGGAGAGGCCACGGGTTCAAATCCCGTCATGAGCTGACTAAGAACTCAAAAAAGATTACAAGTAATTCTTTTAAAAATAATGTAAGTACGAAAAAAGTATTGTAGAGATACTGATAAAAGGAGATTCACAATGGCACGTGCTAAATTTGAACGTACAAAACCTCACGTTAACATTGGTACCGTAGGACACGTAGACCACGGTAAAACAACTTTAACAGCTGCTATTACAGCTACATTGGCTGCAGCAGGACAAGCAGAAGCAAAAAGATTTGATGAAATCGATGCTGCTCCTGAAGAAAAAGCAAGAGGTATAACAATTTCAACAGCTCACGTTGAATATGAAACAGAAAAAAGACACTATGCACACGTTGACTGCCCGGGACACGCTGACTATGTTAAAAACATGATCACTGGTGCAGCTCAAATGGATGGCGGTATTCTTGTAATATCTGCAGCAGACGGTCCTATGCCTCAAACAAGAGAACACATCCTCCTCGCTCGTCAGGTTGGTGTTCCTAGATTGGTTGTTTTCTTGAACAAATGTGACATGGTTGATGACGAAGAATTGTTAGAACTCGTTGAAATGGAAGCTAGAGATCTGTTGACTTCATATGAATTCGACGGCGATAACATTCCGTTCATCAGAGGTTCAGCTCTCAAGGCTTTGGAAGCTGTTCAAGCTAATCCGAAAATAGCTAGAGGCGAAGACAAATGGGTTGACAAAATTTGGGAACTTATGGATGCAGTTGATGAATACATCCCGACTCCTGAACGTGATGTTGACCAACCGTTCCTTATGCCTGTTGAAGACGTATTCTCTATCACCGGTAGAGGTACTGTAGCAACTGGTAGAGTTGAAAGAGGAAAAGTTAAAGTCGGTGAAGAAGTTGAAATCGTTGGCTTTGGCGAAACTAAGAAAACAGTTGTTACCGGTATCGAAATGTTCAGAAAACAATTGGATGAAGGTATCGCAGGTGACAACATCGGTGCTTTGCTTAGAGGTATCGGTAAAGAAGACGTTGAAAGAGGTCAAGTTCTTGCAAAACCTGGTTCAATACATCCTCATACAAAATTCACAGCAAACGTTTATGTATTGACAAAAGATGAAGGTGGTCGTCACACTCCATTCTTCCCGGGATACAGACCTCAGTTCTACATCAGAACAACAGACGTAACCGGATCTATCAAATTTGACGGCGAAATGGTAATGCCTGGTGATAACGTAGTTATGGAAGTTGAATTGATTGCTCCTGTAGCTATCGAAGCCGGTATGAGATTCGCTATCAGAGAAGGCGGACGTACAGTTGGTGCTGGCGTTGTAGACAAAATCATAGCATAGTTAATTAATAAAAAATAAAAGA
Source organism: Candidatus Gastranaerophilales bacterium (assembly GCA_944323485.1). Lineage (GTDB taxonomy): Bacteria > Cyanobacteriota > Vampirovibrionia > Gastranaerophilales > CAJFVJ01 > Adamsella. Next base: position 85,148 of record CALUSR010000003.1, on the reverse strand, counting down.
AAGGCGTAAGTAAGTAGGTAAGTGGAAATGAGTAAGCAACAACAAAGACAAAGAATTAGAGTTTGTTTAAAGGCATATGATCATAGATTAATTGATTTATCAGCAAAGAAAATTGTTGAGACTGCACAAAGAACAGATGCTAAGGTTGCAGGACCCATTCCGCTTCCTACTAAACGTCGTGTATACTGTGTTTTGAGATCACCTCATGTTGATAAAAAATCAAGAGAACATTTCGAAATACGTACACACAAGAGAATAATTGATATTCTCGATCCTACACAACAAACCACTGAAGAGTTGAGCAGAATGGATTTGCCGGCCGGTGTTGACATCGAAGTTAAGTTGTAATAAGATAATTTGACAATTGAATATATCGGTTAGTAAATGAATGTGATCTACGAAGCTCTTCGAACGTAGCGCTCACAAAAGAGAGGTAAAAAATGACTCTAGGAGTAATCGGTGAAAAACTTGGCATGACCCAAGTTTTCGATGATAACGGAACATGTGTTCCTGTAACAGTAATTAAAGTTGATCCTTTAGTAGTAACTCAGGTTAAAACTGTTGAAACAGACGGTTATAATGCTATTCAGGTAGCTACTACGCCATGTAAGGAAAAACATTTAACAAAAGCTCAAATCGGGCACTTAAAGAAAAATGAAATTTCTGCCTATCGAACACTTAAAGAGTTCAGGGTAGAAAATCCTTCCGAGTATAAAATCGGTCAAACCATTGATTTATCAGTGTTGTCTTCTGTTGAAAAAGTTGACGTAACCGGCAAATCAATCGGTAAAGGTTTTCAAGGTACGGTAAAAAGACATAACTTCAGCAGAGGACCTATGGGGCATGGTTCAAAAAACCATCGCGAACCGGGTTCTATTGGTGCAGGTACATCTCCGAGCCGTGTTTTCAAAGGCAAAAGAATGGCTGGAAACATGGGTAATGAGATGGTTACCGTTGCTAAGTTGAAAATAGTTAAAATTGATAGCGATAAAAATCTGATATTGCTTAAGGGTTCTGTTCCGGGACCTGAAGGTAAATTGGTTACTATTAAGCCATCAAGAATTAAATGGAACTAATAATTCTAGTTGAGGAAAATAAAAATGTCAAAGCAGTTAACAATACATAGCGGAAGCGGAAGTTCTATAGGACAAATAGATCTTAACGATGATGTATTCGGTATCGAACCGAATATACATGTTATGCATCTTGCCCTGAGAAGACAGCTGAATAATTCAAGAGCAGGAACTGCTTGTACTAAAACAAAAGGCGAAGTCCGCGGAGGCGGAAAGAAACCTTGGAAACAAAAAGGTACAGGAAGAGCTCGCGCAGGCAGCATTAGAAGTCCATTATTTGTTGGTGGTGGTGTAATATTCGGACCAAAACCAAGAGATTACAGTTTTTCTATGCCTCAAAAAGCAAGAAAACTTGCTTTGAGATCAGCTTTATCCGCAAGATCTGCAGATATTATTTTGGTGCAAGATTTTTCAACAATCAGTGCTCCGAAAACAAAAGAATTCAGCAAAATTTTAAAAGCTCTGGAAGTAGAGGGGAAAATTTTGGTTGTTGCTGATTATAAACAACCTGAAAACCAACATTTGCAACTCTCTTCAAGAAACCTTCCTAATGTAAAATTAATTTTACCGTCTAACATTAACGTAAAAGACTTGTTGGAAGCCGATAAAATTTTAATGACTGAATCATCTGTAAAAGAAATAACAGAGAGGTTATTGAAAAAATGAGCCATATAAAAGTAAAAAACGAAAGACTTTATGACGTAATTAAAAGACCTCTTATCACAGAAAAGTCAACTACTGCACTGGAAGGCAACAAATATACTTTTGAAGTTCTGATGAACGCAACAAAAGTTGAAATTAAACAGGCTGTAGAGCTGCTTTTCCCGGGAAGAAAAGTTAAAAGCGTCAAAACAGTTTATATGCCGAGTCATGAAAAAAGAGTCGGTCTGAAACAAGGAAGAACACAATCAAGTAAAAAGGCTATCGTTACAGTAATCGGTGAGCCTATTGAAGATTTAGTAGGAGCATAATTATGGGTATCCGTAAAATAAATCCAACTTCTCCGGGACAAAGAGGAATGTCAAAGAGTGATTATTCAGAAATCACAACTGACAAACCGGAAAAATCTTTGGTAAAAAGATTAAAGAAAAATACCGGAAGAAATAATACAGGAAGAATAACCTGCAGACATAAAGGCGGCGGACATAAACGTCTTTACAGAACAATCGATTTTAAACGCAACAAAATCGGAGTTCCTGCAGTTGTAAAAACAGTTGAATATGACCCGAACAGAAATGTTTATATCTCATTGGTAGTATATGCCGATGGTGAAAAACGTTATATTTTAACTCCGCAGGACTTGCATGTCGGCGATAGTGTTGTAAGCGGTCCTGACGCAGAAATTAAAGTAGGAAATGCCCTTCCTTTGTTCAACATTCCTTTAGGTACCGTTGTTCATAACATAGAAATGGTTCCTGGAAATGGTGCACAATTGGTTAGAACAGCTGGCGGTTCTGCTCAACTGATGGCAAAAGAAGGAAACTATGTAACTGTTAAGATGCCAAGCTCAGAGATGAGAATGATTCACAAAGATTGCTACGCTACAATCGGCGTTCTCGGCAACTCTGAATTCAAAAACATCAGCTTGGGTAAAGCAGGAAGAAAACGTTGGTTGGGCGTAAAACCAACTGTCAGAGGTGTTGTAATGAACCCTGTTGACCACCCTCACGGCGGTGGAGAAGGAAAATCTCCTATTGGTGGTAAACCGCAAACTCCATGGGGTAAACCGGCAATGGGTTATAAGACAAGAAAAGCTAAACCGTCTGATAAGTACATAGTAAGAAAACGTAAGAAGTAAGGAGACAGTTGATGTCACGTTCACTGAAAAAGGGTCCGTTTGTTGAAGAATCTTTGGAAAAAAAGATTAATAAAATGAACGAAAGTAATGAAAAAAAGGTAATAAAAACCTGGTCAAGAGCGTCTATGATAGTGCCTTCAATGCTGGGGCATACCATAGCGGTTCACAACGGCAAGACACATGTTCCGGTATATGTAACAGAGCAGATGGTTGGTCACAAGTTGGGCGAATTCGCTCCGACAAGATTTTTCCGCGGTCACGCCGGACAAGATAAATCAGCAAAGAGGAAATAGTCATGGAAGCTAAGGCTAAACAAACTAATATAAAAATGCCTGCAAGAAAACTCCGCAGGGTAATTAACGAAGTACGCGGCAAGGGTGCCGGCGAAGCAGTTAAAATCCTTCGCTTTATGCCTTATATCGCAGCTAAAGTGGTGTTAAAGAACTTAAACTGTGCAATTGCAAATGCTTCTGAAAAATGGGGTGCCACTGCAGATACTCTTGTAGTATCAGAAATTTTTGCAGATGAAGGCGCAACATACAAAAGAGCTAAACCCAGAGCTCAAGGTCGTATTTACAAAAGACTTAAGCGTACATCACATCTAACACTCAAAGTAAAAGCGAAATAAGGAGGCATAACCTTGGGACAAAAAGTACATCCAAACGGATTCAGATTAGGAGTAATTAAACCTTGGGTAAGCAACTGGTTTGCTGATAAGGGTAATGAGTATGCTCTTAATCTTGCCGAAGATGCAAAAATCAGAAAATATATCAAAAAGAAACTCTATTCAGCAGGAATCAGCAGAATAGTTATCGACAGAAAAGCACAAAATATTAATATAACAGTTGTAACTGCAAAACCCGGTGTTATCGTCGGAAGAGGCGGTCAGGGAATCGATGATTTGAAAAAAGCAGTATCAGCATATATTAAGAAAAACGTGCAGATTGACGTTGTTGAAGTAGCAAGAACAGATGCTGATGCTCAACTGGTAGCGGAATCAATTGCTCAACAGCTCGAAAAGAGAGTTGTTTTCAGAAGAGCAATGAAACAGGCTATTCAAAGATCTATGAGAGCCGGTATCTTAGGTATTAAGGTTGCCGTTTCAGGTCGTTTAGGCGGTGCTGAAATTGCAAGGACTGAATGGTCTAAAGAAGGAAGAATTCCTCTTCAAACCCTAAGAGCCGATATCGACTACGGATTTGCAGAAGCAGACACAATTATGGGTCTCATTGGCGTAAAAGTCTGGATATTTAAATCAGAAATTTTGCCGGGAGAACAGGTTGATATGAACATCAAATCCAAAAAAGTCTCTCAGGGCGATAATGCTCAACTGGCAAGAGCACGTAAAAGAAAAGCTAAATAATTAGGAGCACTATAAAAATGTTAATGCCTAAAAAAACAAAATATCGTAAAAAAATGAAAGGGAGAATGACTGGTTCTGAAACTCGCGGAACAGAGTTGGAATTTGGCGAATTCGGTCTTCAAACAACCGAACCTGCTTGGATTACAAGCCGTCAAATAGAAGCAGCAAGAAGAGCCCTGACACGTTACATCAAAAGAGGCGGTCAGGTTTGGATTAAGATTTTCCCTGATAAACCTATTACCAAAAAACCTGCTGAAACTCGTATGGGTAAAGGTAAAGGTAATCCGGAATACTGGGTAGCTGTAGTAAAACCTGGAAGACTTTTGTTTGAAATGGCCGGGGTTTCCCGTGATATTTCAAAAAGAGCTCTCGAACTCGCTGCTCAAAAACTTCCGATTAAGACCAGAATAGTTGAAAAATAACACAATGGTGGTAATGATGAAAATTACAGAAATTAAAGAGCTTACTCTTGATGAACTAAAAGATAAATTGATTGAGTCAAAGAAAAAACTTTTTGAACTTAAAATAGCTAAGGCTAATCAAAAACTTGAATCATTGACTGAATTTTCAAAACTCAGACATCAAGTGGCTCAAATCAAAACAGTTATCAGAGAAAAAGAGTTAGCAAACTAAAAAAGAGGTAAAAAATGCCTAAGAAGGAAAAAACAGGGCTGGTAATCAGTAATAAAATGGAAAAAACAGTTGTTGTAGCTGTTAATGATTATGAACCGCATCCTAAATACAAAAAAATCATGACAGAAACAAAAAATTATGTTGCCAGTGATGTAAAAAATGAATGCAATGAAGGCGATACAGTTAGAATCGTCGAATCAAAACCAGTGAGCAAAACAAAACGCTGGACAGTAGCAGAAGTAATAGAAAGAGCTAAATAGTTCTTCTAAAAAAAAGGATACAAAAACAATGATACAACAAGAAACACGATTAAAAGTGGCAGATAACACAGGGGCTAAAGAACTTCTTTGTATCAGAGTTCTTGGCAGCTCAGGCAGAAAATATGCGGGTATAGGTGATGTTATTGTATGCGCTGTGAAAGATGCAGTGCCAAACATGCCTGTCAAGAAGTCTGATATTGTGAAAGCAGTTGTTGTTCGTACAAAAGCAAGTATGAAAAGACCAGATGGAACCGTCATAAGATTTGACGAAAATGCTGCTGTTATTATCAACAAAGATGGTAATCCGGTCGGAACCCGTGTATTCGGTCCGGTCGCAAGGGAACTTAGAGAAAAGAACTATATGAAAATAGTTTCACTAGCTCCAGAAGTTATTTAGGAGAAGTCATTAATGAGTAAATTCAATTCAAGACGAAACAACAAAATGCATATTAAAACAGGCGACAGAGTAGTTGTCCTCTCAGGTAAAGATCAGGGAAAAGTTGCTAATGTCAAAAAATCTTTGCCTCAAGAGAACAAAGTCGTTGTAGAAGGCGTAAATATAATAACTAAAGCTCAAAAACCAAATCCGATGCTCGGACTTCAGGGCGGATTGGTAAAATATGAAGCTCCGCTTTATTCTTCAAAAGTTATGCTTTACTGCCCGAAATGCGAAAAACCGACAAGGATCAAATACGAAACATTAGCAGACGGTCGAAAAACACGTATTTGTAAAAAATGTGGTGAACAACTCGATATTTAAGGAAAACAAAAATGGCAACAATCACAAAAGATCTTAAAAAAAGATATACCGAAGATGTTGTACCTGCTTTAACAAAACAGTTCAATTACACAAACGCTCATCAAGTACCGAAGCTGGTCAAAATCGTTTTGAACATGGGACTTGGCGAAGCTGTCCAAAACCATAAATTATTGGACTCAGGTGTAAACGATTTGACCAAAATAGCAGGTCAAAAAGCTGTTGTAACAAAAGCAAAAAAATCAATATCTACTTACAAAGTAAGAACTGGTATGCCGATTGGATGTATGGTTACACTCCGCGGTCAAAAAATGTATGATTTCTTGCAAAAACTCATATGCGTAACTCTTCCGAGAATTCGTGACTTCAGAGGAATCAGCGCAAAAAGTTTTGATGGAAGAGGAAACTACTCTTTAGGTATTAAAGAACAAATCCTGTTCCCGGAAATCGAATATGATGAAGTTGATGTGGTAAAAGGTATGAATATATCAATCATCACAACAGCTCAAACGGATGAAGAAGCAAAAGCATTACTGAGCGAACTCGGTATGCCTTTCAAAAAGAAATAAGCTAATCTATAGGAGATAGAGCATTGGCTAAAAAAGCAATGATAATAAAAGAAGAAAAGAGAGAACAACTCGCTCTTCAAGGTAAATACCCGAAAGTAAGACTTCACAACAGATGCAGCATTTGCGGCAGACCAAGAGGAGTCCACAGGGATTTTGGTCTTTGCAGAGTCCATTTGAGAGAAATGGCTCATCGAGGACTTTTGCCGGGTGTAACTAAATCATCCTGGTAATTATTGTTAGTTAGTTAAATTTCCTAAGGGGAAAAATACATGAATACAGATCCGATAGCAGATATGTTAACCAGAATCAGAAATGCAAACTTAGTTAAGCATGCTGATGTTGAGATGCCGTCTTCAAAATTGAAAATTGCTCTTGCAAAATTATTGAAGAATGAAGGTTACATCTCTGATTACGAAGTTGTTGAAAACGGCAAGTTCAACACTTTGAAAGTTACATTGAAATATGATGAGAATGACAAACCGATTATTACTAACTTGAGAAGAGTAAGCAGACCCGGTTTGAGAAACTATTGCAAATCCAAAAAGCTTCCGAAAGTTTATGATGGAATGGGAATTGCTATAGTTAGCACTAGCAAAGGCTTGTTGACTGACAGAAAAGCCAGAAAAGAAAAAGTCGGCGGCGAAATTCTTTGCTACGTATGGTAGTTGGTAGATAAAGAAAAACTTGGAGACACTTGAAATGTCCAGAATTGGTAAATTGCCGGTAGAAATCCCATCCGGTGTTGAAATAAAAATCGAAAACAACGTGGTCACAGCAAAAGGACCTCTCGGAACAGAAGTAGTAACTGTTGTTCCTGAAATCTCAGTTGCTGTTGAAGATAATCATGTTGTTCTGAGAAGATCAAGTGATGACCGCAAAATTAGAGCATTGCACGGTTTGAGCAGAGCTCTCGTTCACAACGCAGTAGTTGGTGTTAAAGAAGGCTTCACTAAAAAACTCGAAATACAAGGTGTTGGTTATAGAGCAGCAAAAGAAGGAAACAACCTGAACTTGCAGCTCGGTTATTCTCACCCTGTAAAAATAGAACCGCCTAAAGGTATAGAGATTACTGTTGAAGGTAATACAAAAATTACTGTTAAAGGTTCCAATAAACAAACAGTAGGCGATGTTGCCGCTGAAATCAGAGACAAACGTCCTCCTGAAGTTTATAAAGGCAAGGGTATCAGATATGAAGGCGAATATATCAGAAGAAAAGCCGGTAAATCTGGTAAAGGCGCTAAAGGTAAAAAATAATAAGTAAATTATAAAATGAGTAGCCCATATTTAAAGTCATCATTTTATAAAAAGATATTGTTAAATGAAAAGGCTTAGGTGAAAAAATGATTAAAACAAGAAATAAAAAAGCACATATACAGAAAAAACACAGAAGTATCAGAAAAAATGTTTTCGGATGCGCTGATCGTCCGAGACTTGCAGTTTTCAAAAGCGGAAAACATATTTATGTTCAGGCTATTGATGATGAAAAAAGAGTTACTCTCGCTTCAGCTTCCACGCTATCTCCGGAGCTGAAAGAAGAAGTAAAATCTAACAATATTGACGCTGCAAAAAAAGTAGGAGCTTTGATTGCTTCAAAACTTAAAAAAGCCAAAATCGAATGTGTTGTATTTGACAGAGGCGGATTTGTCTACCACGGGAAAATAGCAGCTCTTGCAGATGCTGTTCGTGAAGCTGGTATTTATCTGTAATTTTAATAAAATAATAAAATCAAAAGCGGGCAATAAGCCCGCTTTTTGTGTTGAAATTCCAAAGAACGGATGATAAGAAATTTTCTTAAACATGATATTATTTCGATATTAAAAATAAATGAAGGTTTTTCAACATGGCAATTCGGCTGATAATGATTATTCTTGCATTGATTCTTGCAATAAATCTTATTCTGGTTATCGCCGGAGCTGTTCTTAATATAAATATTTACGGAAAATATGGCAGCAAAATATTTAAGTGGTTTGCCGTATTTTTTATTTTTATTATTGCAGTTTATGTTGCGTTATCTTTGTTTGCACTTCATTAACCTGATAAAAAATGAAAGGATACATTTTTATGAATACTACAAAAAATATTGCAACGATTTTAACAATTTTCGGAATAATTATATTTCTTTTATTATGCAATCCTATTGCCATGGTCGGTGTCGGTGAAAGAGGGGTAAAGGTTACTCTCGGTAAAGTTTCTCCTGAAAGTTATACTGAAGGTATTCACCTGATTACTCCGTTCATATCACACATCAAAACAATGGATGTAAAAACACAAAAAGACACAATGCAGACACCTGTTTATACAAAGGACATTCAACAGGCTGTCATATCTTATGTCATCAACTACAACTTGCAGCCTGAGAACGCTCATAAAATGTATAGAGAAGTCGGTACTGATTATCGTGAGAAAATTCTCCTCCCTGTTGTAGAAGGGACTTTGAAAGATGTAATAGGAAAATGGAATGCTCAGGATCTTGTCGCAAACAGAGAAAAAGCGACTCGCGAAATTCTCTCAAAACTCCAAACACATCTTGATAGGAACTATATAAATATTACTGATTTTCAGATGGTGGCAATCGATTATTCGGATGTATTTGAAAGAGCTATTGAAGCTAAGGTTACAGCAGAACAGGATGCACTGAAAGCAAAAAATAAAACTGTTCAAATTGAAGAAGAAGCAAAACAACAAATTATTTCTGCTGAAGCGGAAGCAAAATCTATGGCTATAAGAGCAAATGCACTTTCAAAAAATAAAGCTCTCGTTGAATATGAAGCTGTTCAAAAATGGAACGGTATTCTTCCTCAATATATGATGGGGGAGAGCATTCCGTTTATAAATCTTAATAATAGACGATAATATACAGACAAAATAAAAAATTTAAGGCAATTTATTTCTCTCTATATACTTTATATATATAAAGTATATAGAGAGAACTTTTATGTCCAACTATCTATCACTAAATTCTTCTGACTATGAACTTAAGCAAACAGCTTTTTCTTCAAATAGCATACAAGGAAAAGGTGAAAGCTTAAATGAAGATGTATCTGTATTTGAGAATACGGAAACGTTTGGTTCTACAAATGGAGCTTCATCAGTTGAAACTTTGAGAGAAGAATTTGAAAATGCAAAAAAAGAACAGGGATTTTTGGGAAAAGCCTGGGATGGCATAAAGAACTTTTTCGGGCATAAAAATGGTTCTGACGCTATAGAAGAAACTATAGAAAAAGCAGAAAAAGGAGAAATAAGTCTTTCTGAAGCAGAAGAGGCTATAGATAAATACAGAACAAAACAGGATTCAATGGTGAGCCTTGTTTCAAATATTGCATCAGGAATAACAGTTGCCGCAGTAGGTGTGGCAACAGGAGGCCTCGGCTTTTTGGCGGCAGCAGGAGTTGGTGCAGCAGTAAAAGTCGGTATAGAAGGCGGGGAAAAAGCAACCAACGATATAGATGGCGATTACACATTGAAAGACGGGCTCAAAGACGCTGCTTCAGGTGCTGTAAACGGTGTTCTGTCAGTTGTAACATTTGGCGGTGTTACAAATGCTGGAACAATTGTTGCCTCTTCAACAAAAGAAGCCGTAAAACAGGGTGTTATCACAGGGGCAAAAGCCGGAGCAATAGACGGTGCCGTATCGAATTCAGCGGATTATGCAATTGAATGTGCCTTTGAAGAAGACAAAGAATTTAGTGCTGCAGGACTTGCATCATCGGCAGTGTCAGGAGCTGTCGGAGGGGCTGTAATGGGAGGCGCTCTTGGCGGTGTTACTTATGGCGTAAAATTTAGAAAAGACGGCATAGAAGTTCTTCCTGCAGATAAGTCTGCAAAAACATATCAAGAATCAAATACTCTTGAACAAACAGAAGTTCTCGGATTAGAAGATAAAAGCTTTCTTCATAAACAGTTGAAAGACGGCTCTTATGCAGATATAGAATATTATCCTAACGGCAAAATAAAGAGAAGTACGATTTCAAAAGACGGAAAAGTTACTGTTGTCAAAAACTATGACGGAAACGGACGTCTTGATACCATAAATGATGCGCAAGGACGCATTCTTGAAACTCATACTCATAAAGCCAACGGAAAAGTTGACAGCATTGATTATGCAAACGGTTCGGCAAGAAAGTTTCATTATAATGATGATGGCTCATTGAAAAGAGAAATATACCTTGATGCTGATACCAATAAAGTGTTGGACAACAGGGCAGAGTCTTTGGCAAAAGAATATTCTGGTAAAGTCAGCGAGGCTCAGAAACAAATAGAAGAAGTGTTCGGTTCAAAAGATTCTGTAGCTTTTGCCGATGATGCTAAAACACATAGAGTCGGCGCCCGTTCAAAAGGTGAAAGTTCAATAAAATCAAAATTGAAATCGAAATTTGAAAAAGGTAAATTAAAAACAACCGATATTGATGATTGCCGTGGGGCAATAGGAGATGCCTACGGTACAAGACTCAGGATGAAAAATCTTAATCCGGAAGAAACACAAGCAATAGTTGAAGATATTATTGCGCACAATGATGTTTTCCAAAAAGCGGGGATTACTTATGCTGATATACAAAACTATTTTGAAGGAGGCTCAAATCTCTCTCCTGAACTCTCAGCTACGATAGAGCACAATATTTCTAATATACTTGACCCTCTGAAAGAAGCTCAAAACAAAGAAGTTTTTGATGCATTGATTGATGCTATACAAAATAATAAAAAGATAAAAATTACCGAGCTGAATAACTACGGAGATGAGTATTCTTCATATTTCACAAGGGCTCAGATAGATGAAATAGCACGGATATATAAAGAAAAAACAGGCAGTCCTTTGAAGCTTGTCACTCAAGCAACAGAAGAGTCGGGAGAAAAATTCGGATCAAAAGGAACTATCTTTGAGAAGGCAACTGATGATGGCGCAATAAAAGCTTCAGGGTATACATCTTCTCAGATGAATGTTGAACATACTTTTGCAGACGGAACAACAGGAAACGGCGAGCTGCAGGTTCGGGGCACTATGGTTCATGAGTTTGCTGAAGTAGAGCACATTCCATATGATATAAGACAGGGTAAAATTACTCCTGATCATAAAGATTATGCTAAATATAAAGACATAATGGATGCCATAAAGAAGATGGATGACAAAAGTTTTGACGCATATAACGAATATCTTACGGATACTTACAGATGGCTGAGGCTCAACGAACTCGGAATATCTTCTCAAACACCCCGTCTTACTTATCGACTGCAAACTGAGGCAGGCGGAGTTAGCGAATATATTCCTCAGGAAATTGTTGATAAACTGACCTTTGAAGGACTTATAAAATTACATTAAGCTGTTGTATATTTTGTGGCAATTTTTTTCTTGACAATTTTTATATAAAATATAACAATTAATGGTGATTTAAGATGAATATTAACAATAACTTTTCTCTTTATACAAATTTTTGTTCAAACACAACAAGAAGCAAATCAACTCGGGATATGGATGAAGCAGCACTCAACACTCATCAGTTTTTGGATAAATGTTGCAACAGATTGTTGGAACGAGAACGGGAAGTTCCTGAAAACGGAAAGTTCAAACCCTTATCTATTGCTTTTGACATCCCTCAAACCAGCAATGAAGCTTCTTTAAAAATAGATTATGATGCCTCAAACCCAAAAGACGGACGTATTCTCAAACTTGGAGTAAGGCGAAACGGAACAAGCCGTCTTGTGTCAAATCATATTTTATACGGCACGAAAAAGGAAATTATGGACTATCTGAAATCACCTGATATAGACGAGCTTGAAAAATATGTTAAAGAGCTTTCTCAATCTGTTGATGAGCATTATGAGGGTTAATCTTCTTTTTTCAAATCTTTTACGAGTTTGAGATGCCTTTCATAGTGTTTGTAGAAATTGCAGTTTGTAACATTCAGAATATCATCCATATAAACATATCCTAAAGCAAGCGCCTGAATAAGCGGGCAGTCAACATGTTTTGTGAAATTTTCGCAGTCGATGCACTGATCATCTTCTTCTATATAAACTTTTCCTCTGTCGCAGTACAATTTATTTTCCTCTGTTTTGAAAATTTTTCAGCTCTTCTTTTATTATATCAATAGAATAAGTTAAATTCTCCCTGTATTTGATTGCATATTTCAAACATGAAATCATCTTCTCTTCGTTTCCGAGTTTTTTGTGTATTTGAGCAAGGTTGAAATACAGGTCGCCGTTTTCTTTGTTGAATGATATTGCATTTTTGATAGTGTTATAAGCATCGTTTAGTTTTCCCTCGGAAATTTCTATCATGGCAAGTGTTTTGGCTGCATCAACATCTTTCGGGTTGAGGATGAGGGTTTGCTCTATGAATTTTTTTGCTTTTGTCTTATCTCCCTTTTTGAAATAAATATATCCGAGGTTATAATACGCCCAGCTGTAATCAGGACATACTTCTATAACTTTATTATAATGTTCTGTTGCTTTATCAATCAAACCTCTTTTTTGATATTCATAAGCAAGATAAAAATGTGCATACGGGTCTTTGGGGTTTAAGTCGATTGTCTTTAGCAGGTTTTTCTCGGCTTCTTCTGCTTCGTTCTTTTTTATGTATTGCAGTGCCAGATTGAAATAGGCATTTGAATCATTCGGATCAAGACTGAGTGTCTTTTGATAATATTCCATAGCCTTATCCGTCATATCAGAAATGTCGTAGCAGTATGCAAGATTATACATATAGTCAGGATTTTTGGGATTCAGCTCAACGGCCTTTTCATAACTCGCTATAGCCTCATTGAGCTGTCTGAATTTTTCGTATATTATGCCAAGGCGGAAATAAATTTCGTCATCTTTTTCATAGATGGAAGAAAGATATTTCAGCTGTTCCAATGCTTCTTTTTCATACCCTCCGTCATGAAGAAGAAATGCCATTTTTCTTCTCAGGTCATGGTCTTTCGGGTTCTTTTTGAGATCTTCTATAACTTTTTCCAACTCTGCGTTCATAAGCTTTATTATATCAAATCGGCAATCTTTGAAAAATAGAGTAAATAAATTACTTAACCGTTGACTTTTTGCTTATGGTATAATTTCACTAAGATAATGTAACTCTGATAGGGGCAGTATTAATGGAAAATTTGATGGAAGATTTAAGATTGAAATATGAAGTAGTAATCGGGCTTGAAGTTCATGCTCAGCTGAAGACAAAATCAAAAATATTTTGTGCTGACGGAACTGAATTCGGACTTGAGCAAAATGAACAGACTTCACCTGTATCACTCGGATTGCCGGGGGTTTTGCCTGTTTTGAACAAAGAAGTTCTAAACATGGCTATTTTGACAGGTCTTGCTCTGAATTGTTCGATTGCTCCTTATACAAAATTTGATAGAAAACAGTATTTCTATGCTGATTTGCCAAAAGGTTATCAAATTTCTCAATTTGATAAACCGATAGCTACAAACGGTTTTATTGAGATTAAGGGCAAAAAAATCAGAATTAACCGTGTCCATATGGAGGAAGACGCAGGTAAACTGGTTCATGCAGGCGCCGATGGTATCGCAGGCTCGGCATATAGTCTTGTTGACCTCAACAGAGCAGGCGTTCCTCTTCTTGAAATCGTCAGCGAAGCAGATATGCGCTCAGCCGAAGAAGCAAGAGCTTATATGGAAGAGTTGAGAAATATTGTCAGATATTTGGGCGTTTGCGACGGTAACCTTGAAGAAGGTTCATTACGTTGTGATGCAAATATCTCTATCAGACCTGTCGGACAGAAAGAGTTCGGAACAAAAGCCGAAATCAAAAATATGAACAGCTTTAAAGCTCTGCAGCGTGCTATAGAATTTGAAGTTGACAGACAAATAGATGTTGTTGAATCAGGCGGGCATGTGGTTCAGGAAACCAGACTCTGGAACGAAGCAGAGGGTGTTACAAAATCTATGAGAAGCAAAGAAGAAGCTCATGATTACAGATACTTCCCCGAGCCTGATGTAATGCCTGTTACTGTTACAAAAGAGATGATTGAAGAAGTGGCAAAGAAAATGCCCGAACTTCCTCAGCAAAAAAGAAAAAGATATGAAGAACAACTCGGTCTGTCTGAATACGATGCTACGGTAATTGTAGAACAGATGGATACTGCAAGATTCTTTGATAAAGTTGTTGAAAAGGGAGTCAACGTCAAAATAGCCGTAAATTATCTGATGGGCGATGTAACAGCTTATTTGAAAGAAACAAAATTGGCTCTTGATGAAACAAAGCTTACTCCTGATAACCTTGCTGAACTTGTTTCTATGATTGATAAGGGAACTATCTCCAATAACATCGGTAAGAAAGTTCTTGAAACTCTACTCAAAGAAGGCGGTTCTGCTCAGGCTGTTGTTGAGGCTAAAGGATTGAGCGTTATATCTGATGAAGATTCTATCAAGGCTGTTGCAAAGAAGATTGTTGAGGCAAATCCTGATCAGGTTGCTGCTTACAAAGGAGGAAGAGATAAACTCTTTGGTTTCTTCGTCGGTCAGGTTATGAAAGAAACTAAAGGAAGAGCCAATCCTCAGGTTGTGAATAAATTGCTGCATGACCTTCTTGATAACTAGAAATATGAAAATACACAAAAAGAGCCTGTCTGAGCAGGCTCTTTTCTTTTTGGAAATTTTAGATGTGAGGGAATAAGATGAAGGAGCCGTCCTGATTTCTCCATCTTATCCACCCTATGACATAAGAATCATCTCCAAAATCGCTCATACTTGCTAATGCCCAGCTTCCACGTATAAGTTTCAGAAATACGGGTCTTGCATAGTCAAATGAGGCTATTTTTTTTGATGATTCATCAGGCTTTTGATACAGTGCCATATTTTCAGGTTTTGCATTTCTGAAAAAGTATAAGCCGTTTTCTTTTCCGTATTGGAACAAAAAATCTTTCCATATATAGTAATTTGTCCCGGCTTTTACCCAGCCTGTTTTGTTATCATAACAGAGCTTTACCCAATCTTGGGCCTCATCGATTACTGTTATAAAGTAAAGATTTTTTTCTGTTGAGAATGTTGTGAATACACTATGAAATGATGTTTCTCCGGTAGTTGAGTGAACTTTTTCTTTTGTTTTGTCTATTTCAATCACATCAACAATCTGTGAAGTATCTGATGGTTCATCATATACGGTTACTTTTTCTGTTACGGCAAACACACCGGTGCTGTATCTGTTTATTTTTTCCGAATATTTGGGTTCATAGCTTGCGCCTAAGGCATAAACCGATGTTAAGAACATTATTGCAAGTGATAAGAATAATTTTTTCATTTTTCCAATCCCCATATGTTTATGTGTGAGCAAAAACTGCATACCGCATGAGCATTCATAAATTCTAAAGATGGTGTGAACGTATAATCTCCTACGGTTATGGTCAGATTGCCGTCTTTGTCAAATTTTTTTGTAAAAGTTCTTTCTCCCTTGTAATCAGGTGAAAACATAAGTTCGAATTTGTCTTTTGATTTGCAATGTTTGCAGATAAACATTATTTTTTTCTTATCTAAGCTTATTGATTATTTATATATTTTACAACATTTTTTTTATATCTCAAATGTGGGAAAATCGAAAAATAATATTTGATTTTGGAAAATATTACAATTTGTTTTGAAAATATTAAAAATAAAATTGTTTTTTAAAAAATAATTTACAAAAATAATATTGAATTAATCTATGCTTATCCTGAATATCGTTCTATAAAATATAATATTTTTGCATTTTTGTTAAAAATATTTTAAATTTTGGTTTTTATTAAATAATTTTTGAAAAAAAGAAATTAATTTTCTTCTTGACGAATAATAAGCATAAGTATTAAAATTATGAGGTGTTATTAAAGAAAAGGGATTAAAAACATGACGCAGTTGGATTATATTCCTGAACATGGTAAGGAATTATCAAAAGAAGAGATTAAAAAACTTGTAAAAGATTTGGATGTGCAGTTTATAAGGCTGCAGTTTGTCGACCTGAACGGTCAGGTAAAAAATATTGCTTTGCCTGCAAGCCAGATTGATAAAATTTTGAACAATGAGATAATGCTTGATGGCTCTTCAATAAAAGGCTTTAGGAGCATAGAAACATCAGATATGTTTTTTGTTCCGGATAGAAGAACTTTCTCTTTGCTGCCATGGAGGCACAAAGATGAAAGACAGGTTGCCCGTTTGATTTGTGATATTTACAATCCTGATGGAACACCGTTTGAAGGGTGTCCTCGCGCTAACTTAAAAAGAGTGCTTAAAGAAGCCGCTGATATGGGGTATACAATGAATGTAGGTCCCGAGGCTGAATTTTTCCTTTTCAAAAAAGACGAAGACGGCAATGCAACAACAGAAGTTCATGATAAAGCCGGTTATTATGATGTCGGTCCTGATGACTCAGGAGAGAATGTAAGAGGAGAAATGGTTCAGGTTCTTCAGCAGATGGGGTTTGAAATTGAGGCCAGCCATCATGAGGTAGCTGACGGTCAGCATGAGATTGACTTCAAATATTCTGATGCGCTTACAACGGCAGATAATGTTGCAACGTTCAAGGTGGCTGTTAAAGCTGTTGCAGCATTATACGGCCTTCATGCTTCATTTATGCCGAAGCCTATCTTCGGAATAAACGGTTCCGGCATGCATTGTAACCTGTCATTGTTCAAAAACGGCAAGAATGCATTCCTTGATGAATCAATGCCATACCAGCTGAGCCAGGAGGCACTATGGGCAATCGGCGGTGTTTTGAAGCATGTCAAGAAAATTACGGCAATACTCAATCCGACAGTCAACAGTTACAAGCGCTTGGTTCCAGGATATGAAGCGCCTGTTTATCTTGCTTGGTCTTTAGCAAACAGAAGTGCTCTTATCAGAGTTCCTGCAAAGCGCGGGAATGCTACAAGAATTGAGTTACGTTCTCCTGATCCTTCCTGCAATCCTTATCTTGCTTTTGCCGTGTTGCTTGAAGCTATGCTTGACGGTATCAGAAATAAAATAGAACCGCCATCACCTGTTGAAAGCAATATATATCATCTCTCAGAAAGAGAAAGAAAACGCCATAAGATAGATTCTCTTCCCGGCAGCTTGGCAGAGGCAATTTATTTGATGGAAAGATCTCATGTCGCTAAAGATGCGCTTGGTGAACATATTTTCAGTGAATTTGTTTCAGCAAAAGAGCAGGAGTGGGACTCTTTCAGAACAACAGTTACTCCTTGGGAGCTGAACAGATATCTCGACAGATACTAATTCTCTTTGATAAAGAAAAAGCCGAACATCAGGTTCGGCTTTTTTATTTTGTTGTTAGGTTTTTATTTAAATTTCTTCTATTTGATTGCCATATTTATCAAAAGTTGTTGTTTCGATGATTTCGCCTTCTGCGTTTTTTCTTACGGTTGTTCGTGTTCCATCAGCGTTATATGTTGACTCAAGAACTTCAACGGTTCTTCCGAAGGCATCTCGATTGGTTGTTTTTTCAATTTGTCCATCACTGTTATAGGAGAAATAGAGGGTACGTTGTAATTCTCCTTCAGAATCTCTGTAGACGGATTTTTCAAGTTTTCCTGCTTGATTATATGAATAATTTATCGTCTGAACTACCTCTCCGTTTTGCGTGATTTGTCTTCCGGTACGTTTTCCCTGAGCATTAAATATGGTCATAATAGTTTGACCGTTTCTTTCTTCCAATTTTGATGCCGAAAGAATATTTCCTGATGCATCTCTGGTTATACTTGTTTTCGAACCGTCAGGGTTTTGTTTTGATTCCAAGATGTCTGTGATATTTCCGTAGGCATCTGTTGATATAGTTTTGTTGACACCTGTGAGCGGGTCTGATTCAAAAGACATTTTTCCTGTATATTTACCGTCTTCGTCATAGATTAGTCTTTCTTTCAGCGTTCCATAATCATCATAGACATCTTTGACGACTTTATCAAGCTCGCCGTTCTGGTCATAAGACCGGGTTTCCGTTCTCGTTCCATCACTGTCACAAAGAGTCTGCACAATATTATTTTGATTGTTGACCGGGAAGATTGTACCGCTTGTTTGTACATAAGACGGTTGATTTTGAGCAGAAATAACCTGTTGTAAAAGCGTGTTAATATCAGCAGATTTATTTACTCCGCTTTTTTCTTGGTTGATTAAGTTTGATATAAAATTTTGAATATCAAAAGGCATTTTTGCTCCTTAGCCGACAGTATCAGATATTTTTATTGACTGTATTTTGTAATTGTTTTTCGTGCAGACTGTTTTGAGATTGATTAGAGTAAATCTTTTATTGACTCAAATCTCTGTTCGCAAAGTCTTTCAAGGAAAGATTTCGGTTGTCTTTCGTTTTTTTCTACCTGCTTGAGTGTTTCTTCTTTGATTTCTCCTGAAATAGAAATCAATTCGGGATTGTTGCTGATATTTTCCATAATAAAAACCTCGTATTAATAAAACTAACCTTACTTATATGATTAGTATCGGGAGTTTTTATTTAAACTTTAGGTTTTTAGTATGTTTTGTTACATTTCTAAATAATTGTATTAACTTGTATGCAAAAAACGCACATGCTAAAATTTTAGAGAAAATATGGTGGTTTGAGATATGGATTCCTTAAAACACGGCGACAAAAAAATTATTTTATCTGGGATGAGTCTTGAAGAACTTGAAGATTTGATGACTCGTATGGGAGAGTCAAAGTTTCGGGCAAGACAGCTTCACAATTGGATTTATTCCAAGTCTGTTTCCTCTGTTGATGAGATGACAAATCTTTCAAAAAAATTTAGAGAGGCACTCAGTGAAATTGCAGTGATTACCGATGTAAAAATTTCTCAGAGGCTAATCAGTTCTGATGGCACGGTGAAATATCTTGTTGAATACCCTGATGGAAACTGTGTTGAAACAGTGTTGATGCGTTTTGATAACAGAGCAAACCTGACAGCCTGTATCAGCTCTCAGGTAGGATGCGCTGTAGGGTGCAAATTTTGTGCAACTGGCAAACGCGGATTTATCAGAAATTTGACGGTAAAGGAAATAATAGAGCAAATACTCACCATCCAGCGTGATACTGGATTGAAGATAACAAATGTTGTTTATATGGGGCAGGGAGAGCCATTGTTGAACTTTGAGAACGTTGTTTCTTCAATAGATTTTTTGAACAAAGAATTTGAGATAGGTATAAGGCGAATCACTGTTTCTACAAGCGGTATTGTTCCGAAAATTTATGAACTTGCAAAGCTGAACAGACAGCTGACGCTTGCTCTGTCATTGCATGCCCCTGAGCATGAGCTGAGGAAAAAACTTATGCCGATTGAGTCAATTTATCATCTTGATGAACTGATAAAGTCCTTGAGATACCTGACAGAACAGACAGGACGCAGGGTGACAATTGAATATACCGTAATAGACCACGTTAATGACTCCATAGAACATGCGAAAGAAGTTAATAAGCTTCTTAAAGGGTTGAATTGCAATATAAACCTTATTCCTTACAATCCTGTTGAGAATGATGAATTTAGAAAGCCTGATATAAACAGAATAAATAAGTTTAAATATATTCTTGAGCAGTCAGGGAAAAAAGTTACGGTGAGATTAGAAAGAGGCGCTGATATTATGGCTGCCTGCGGTCAGCTTAGCGGACAAAAAAGAACATAGAAATTAAATCCATAGGAGTTTTCAGAGTGGAAAAGAGTATATTAGAGAAAAATCTTGAACAGATAGCCCGCTATGATGCTGCGCTTGCAAAGTCTATTGCTTCAATCAAAGAATATACTCACAATTTGGAATTGAGGGAAACAACATGCGGTGATTTGAATCTGGTTGTTGACGGTCATCCTCTTCATGATGAAGTTGATGCTGTTTATGAAGCAGAGCAGATAGTCGCAAAAACAAAATACAGAGATGAAAAGGATACAATACATATTATTTTCGGGCTCGGGATGGGGCATCTTCTTCAGGCTTTTTGTAAAAATTCAAAAGGTAAAATAATCCTCTATGAGCCTGATATAGGGATTTTGAGGGCGGCACTTGAGTTTGTTGACTTGTCTTCTGAGCTTTCAAAATCTACGGTTATGCTCATCGATAAAGAAGAAAAATTTGAGATAGCAATGGGGCGGCTGTTTTTCCTCAAGGGTGAGATGACGCTTAGTTTTTTGACTTCTTATGTTCAGTTATATCCATCTGTTGTTTCAGAGTTGAAAAAAAAGCTTGTTATGTTGGGGAGTATTTATACAAATGCGTATAAAGAACTGCAAAGACAGTCTGCAAACTGGACTGTATCGGTTTTGAATAATTTGTTTAGAATTTATAAAAATGAGGAACTTGAAGCACTCCTCGGCAAATTCAAAGATAAGCCTGCTGTAATTGTATCAGCAGGTCCGTCGTTGACGGAGAATGTTGAGTATATAAAACAATACAGGGATAATGTTGTTGTGTTTTGTGTCGGTACAGCCCTGAAAACACTTTTGAAAAACGGAGTAAGACCTGATTTTGTGGCGATGATAGAGTCACGTTATTGTTTGACTCAAATATTGGATGTTGATTTATCGGGGATAAATTTTATATTTTATCCGTCTATATTTAAAGGTGTTTATGAATGTGATTTGGATCGTGTATTCAACTACTATCCTGATAATATGATTACTACGGAATGGCTTGAGAATCTGAGCGGTATAAAAGCTGATAAATACAAAAGCAGGGGAACAGTGTCAATATGCGCTCTTGAGAGTGCATATTTGCTCGGATGCAATCCTATTATTCTCACAGGTCAGGATTTGGCATATAGAAACGGTCAGTGTTATGCTTCAAACAGTGCGTATAATATTAAATACAGAGAAGTTTCTACAGGAAAATTCGAGCTGTTTGTTGATGATTATGATAAATATTTTGGTGCTGCAAAACTCAAAGATAAAGATGAGAGCATGAAAAAAATACAAGAAACACTTGAAGAAAATTCAAAAAATCTTTGCTTTGTCGTAGGACAAAATGGAGATAAACTTCTGACATCGCCTGCGTATGCAATGTTTGTAGAACATTTTGAGAACATAGCTCTTGAGATTGCTCCATATGCAAAGCTGTTTAATACCAAAAGCGGAGGCGCACAGATAAACGGATTTGAGAATATTAAAATGCAAGATTTTCTCGAAGAATACGCAGCTGAAAAAATTGATGTTGAGAAAATAATAGACTCATCGTTGAGAGACTATGTCTCTCCAAAAGAGTTTGCAAAGTTCAAAACAACGGCAAATACACTGCTTGTATCTTTTGAAAAATGCCTGAATTTGTTTGATAAAGGAGAGGGAGAATTTAAGAAACTGAAAAATTCTTATCAGAGAGCAAAAATTTTGACAGGCGAGATAAGAGATAGAATAGGA
The DNA here is from genome assembly GCA_944323485.1 of Candidatus Gastranaerophilales bacterium. GTDB lineage: Bacteria > Cyanobacteriota > Vampirovibrionia > Gastranaerophilales > CAJFVJ01 > Adamsella. The sequence goes on along the minus strand of CALUSR010000003.1, from coordinate 63,400 downwards.
AAAATTTCTGACATCTACAGTGACATAATCAGAGAATATGTTGCAAAAGACAGGATATTTTTCTCTCTGTTGATTAGAGAATATTATATGATGAACGAGTTTCTCAAGGAGCCAAATGATTATACGGATAAAGAAAAGATGGATGAACTGCTTGACATTTTGCAGGACTTTTTCTCATCAGGCAGACAATGGCTCGGGTTGGGGATTGATTTTTTGAAAAAACAAAAGGAGTTATTTGATGAAAGCTCTTCTTCAACGTGTAAATAGTGCTTCTGTTAGTATAGACGGAAAGGTTTATTCTGAGATAAAAAAGGGAATATTGATATTTCTCGGAGTTGAGAAAAATGATAACGGCTCAGAGATAGAATTTTTGGCGAATAAGGTAGTGAATCTCAGAATTTTTGAGGATGAACAGGATAAGATGAATTTCTCTCTGAAAGATATAGGCGGAGAAATTCTCGTTGTTTCTCAGTTTACGCTTGCAGCAAACTGCAGGAAGGGAAATCGCCCGAGCTTTGATAATGCAAAAAATCCGCTTGAAGCAAAGTTATTTTATGAAAAATTTGTTGAAGAGCTTAAGAAATCAGGCTTGAGGGTTGAAACAGGATGCTTCCAGGCAATGATGGAAATAAGCCTTGTCAACGACGGACCTGTTACATTTATGCTTTCAAAGGAGAGCAGTGAGAAATAGTTTTTTCTTCAATCGGGCATGGCGGTTGTGTAAAATTGAATTGATACAACTGATGAAAAGTTAATTGTCTTAATAAATACCTGAACAGGCAGTAAAAACTACATTATTTGATTGAAAAATAAATGTTAAAAATTATGAATTTTTGACATTTTATGATAGTATTAGAATATTGAAAAAATATTTCAGCTTGTTATTAAATTAGAAAGAGAAATGCAAAGAAAGAAAATTATTTGCAAGGGGCTTAAAGAGGATGTATGTAAATAAATGTACCAAATGCGGCAAAGAATTTGAAACAAAAAACCCAAAAAGAGTAATCTGTCCGGATTGTCTTTATCCGGATAGAAAACCGTTGTTAAATGATGTTATGCCTCAAGAAGGAGATGTTCCTTCTCAATCTCAACAACCGATGGATGATATGCCATCTGGTGATATGGGAGAAAGACCTCCTTATCAGGAAAGACAAAACAGAGGTTACAACAATTATCAGGATAGACGTCCGAATAACTATGGCGGATATCAGGATCGCAGACCGAATAATTACGGCGGCGGTTATCAGGACAGACGTCCAAATAACAACTATGGCGGCGGGTTCAGAAGACCCGAAGGCGGATATCAAAATCGCAGACCGAATAATTACGGTGGCGGCGGATTCAGAAGACCAGAAGGCGGATATCAAAATCGCAGACCGAATAATTACGGTGGCGGCGGATTTAGAAGACCATATGGAAACAGAACTGCTCCGAAGCAGAAGAAAAGCTTGCTTATAAGCAAAGAACAGGTAGCTCAAATAGAAGTTTTATACAAGAGAATGCTTCCTCTTCCAAACTATGATGCACATGAAGTTATCGGTGCAGAAATAGGGCTTGAGCCGCAAAAAACTTTCTTCGGGATTAATCTGGTAAGACAAAAACTGAATCTTCCTAAACTTCCTTATCCGAAGAGAAAACTTGCAGTTTCTCCCGAGCAGCTTATGGCAATACAAAATCTTTACAAACCGTTGTTGCCGCTGCCTCCGATAGGTTGTCACAAGATTATTGCAGCTCAATTGAAGATGGATGAATGGCGTGTTCACGTTGGTATAGGGCTTGTTAGAAAGCAGTTGAATCTTCCAAGGTGGAACCCTGACAGAGAAGATGCGCCAGAGGAATTCAAAAATCAGGCTCAAGCGGCATCAGAAGAAGCCAAAGTTGATTTGCAAAAAGAAACTCCGGCAGAAGAAATTAAAACGGAAGAAACCCCTGAAACAGCGGTTTCAGAGGAAAAACCAAAGAAAACAAGAGCAAAAAAAGAAAAAAAACAAGCTGAATAAATTTTAAAAACCGTCAAAGAAATGAAATGACGGTTTTTTATTTTGTTGTATAATCAAATATGAAGGTAAGAGATTATTCAGGAGAAAAAATTATAATGGGTAAATATTCTATAGGAATTGATCTTGGCGGCACTAAAATTATTGCCGGAGTAGTAAATAAAGAAACCGGAGAAGTTGTAGGGCATGCCAAAAAACATACCAAAAAAGAAAAAGGCTCTGATATTGTTATTCAAAGAGTCTTTGAAACTGTTGAGAAAGCTATCTGTATAGCAGGTATTCCAATCAATCAGATTGATTCAATCGGTATAGGAGCAGCAGGTCAGGTTGATCGTGAAAATGGTGTTTTGATTGCTTCACCTAACTTGAATTGTTTTGATTTGGAGTTGAAGAGAATCTTGGAAGAACACTTCAACATGCCGGTGAAAGTAGGTAATGACGTGGAAGTTGCTACACTCGGAGAGATGAAATTCGGAAATGGTGTTGGTTATAACAACTTCTTGTGTGTGTTTGTCGGCACCGGTATTGGTTCAGGCATTGTTATCAATGGTCAGCTTATGCGTGGTGCAAACGGTACCGCCGGTGAAATAGGTCATATGACTGTAGATGGCGGTGGTCGTCCTTGTGAATGCGGGGCTTACGGATGTTTGGAAGCTTATGCATCAAGAACGGCAATTGAAAAGAGAATTAAAGCAGAGTTAAGAAGAGGAGAAAGTTCTCTTATCACAAGCATTCTTAAAGAAGATGACTATGCAAACGGAACTATTCGTTCAAGCCATATGAAAAAAGCTCTTGAACAGGGCGATGAACTTGTTATCAGCTGCATAAACGAAGCTTCAGATTATCTCAGCAGCGGATTGTCAAGTGTAATCAATTTCTTGAACCCTGAGGCAATTGTTTTGGGCGGCGGACTTGTTGATTCAATTGACTATTTCTACGATATCATCGTTAAGAAAACAAAGAAAAAAGCTCTGCCAACAGCAGTCAGCTCTCTGAAGATTACAAAAGCAAAACTCGGAGATTTCTCAGGAGTTGTTGGAGCTGCTTTGTTATAATATATTTGAAATTTTATGCTGATAACCTGCCTGTTCGGGCAGGTTATTTTTTTGTTTTTTCTTCTTACTATTTGATTGTTCATATATAAGGAGAAAAAGATGACAAACAGAATAAAAGAAATTTTTGAAATATCAAAATCTATGCCTGATTATAGCGAGATAATTCTCTGGACACATACTTTTAAGGCACAGGGGAAATTATACACGGAGAAGAAAATCGACGGTCTTCTGACTCTCACAAATGTTTTTGTATCAGAATACTTCAGCGATTATGACCTTGATGATGGAACCTGCGGATGTACAACACAGAGTGTAGAGACTGCGGATGGTATGGCAGAAGCGGTATCATGTGAATGCCAGCCAAACGGAAAACTATTTGAGTGGCTGAATATATTTGAAGATCAGATTATAGCTTTTTCTTTTGTGAAATAAACAAATTTTTCTCTGTTATCATTTTGTACCGGGCGAAATTACGTCCGGTTTTTTTCTAATGCAAACGGGTGATTAATGTTTTTAGAACTGAATTTTTTGAAATTTTGTACGATGTAATAAATATATCAAATATACTCTCAAAAAATAAAAATAAAGAAAGGGGCTAACCTTACATGCCTTTTAAGAAGTTTCAGGTAACTAGGGATACTTGCAGCATTATTCCTGATGTTTCAAAGATGTTGGATTTAAAAAACAATTCGGAAGAAATTATTAAATTTATTACTCAGAACAACTGCAAAAAATTAATTTTAAATTTGCGCGGTTTTAATCTTGTTGACTCAATCAGCATGGCTATGCTTGTTTCTTCGGCACATTATTCAAAGTATTATGATGACGGTGTTTTTCGCATTGTCGTTGATGATGAAGAAACAATGAACCATATGAAAGATAAGGGTTATTTGAACAACGCAGATGTGGTATTTGAAGATTTGAGTTCTGATTTATATTGTCTTGCTTAGTTATTTCAGGTTGTAATAAGAGTTTTTGAAGTTTATATCTGTTTTGTATGCTGAATTTTGGGCAAGAGCGTTGATGAATCTTGTTAGCAGGACGGTAACAAGTTTTGCATCAAGAGCCGTGAAGTCTATGACAAATTCGTTGACCCCTGCTTCTTCAAGCAGCGGTACAAATCTGAATACATCAAGTATTTGTGTATCAAAAAGGTGCATTCTGCAAAATCCGTCTACACACAGAGGAAACGGCTTTTGCAGGTCAGGGTCAAAGACAGCATAATTCCCATGGTGGCATGGAGCAGGGCATGAGAGTCTTGAGAGAATAGCTGGGTTGCTGTTGAGCGGGCAAAGGCCCGATGCAGGTATTCTGATACTGCCTCCTACCGTGAGTTTTCGGGTGGGGATGATTTCTTTTATGTGGTCAGCGCAGGATTTTATTGCTGAGAATTTTTTGAATGCACTCAGGTCAACTGCCTCTATCGGATGTTTTCTTGCAAGACATTTTATTGATAAACTTGAGAGCAGGCTTATGCCGTTGCCTATTTCTATAGGTATATTTTCATAGTCAGGGTCGTTGATGACCGTCCACCAGAACCCTATGTTGTTTGCAACAAGTGCTGATGGTATAGGATCCTGCAGGCACAGCATTTTGACATATTCATACACACGTTCAAAATCTCGTTCAATAAGGACTCTCGGTGTGCTTATCTGCAATTTTATGCCATATTCGAGGCAGAAGAGTTTTATTTTTTCCAGTATTTCATTGAAGCTGTTTTTTGAAAGGTCGGCTGTACTGACAATTTCTCCGTATTCTATTGAGTAGACAGGGTTGAAATTGTATTTTGATATGAAGGTTTTGAGGCTCTTAATTTGTTCGAGTCCTGTAAGTCTGAGGTTCAGCCGTGGCAATTTGATTTTAGATATGTCTATATCTTTTGATATTTTGACTAAAGAGTAAGAACGGTCGTATTTTTTTATGTTACCGCTGAAAGAAAATTCATTGCCTTTCTCGTTAATAAATCTTCCGGTAAAATGATTTGTTTCATATGCGGTGACTTTTGGCTGTTTGAAGGGGAGTTTTTGGTTTCTGTGAAACTTTGGTTTATCGATGATATTTCTTACGAGCTCGATGCCTTCTTTGAGCTCTTCTTTGGTGTCGAAGTCAGCTTTTATGATAATCAAATTGACTGCTTTTGTTTTTTTTATGTCACCTATACACCATGGGATGTTATCGCTGTTTATTGCAAATTTTTGGTGGGTGTATTTTTTTAGAGTTGAGATATTTTTTGTATAAATTTCTTCTGTAATATTTATACCTTCAACGAGTTTAAACGATTTGATGAAGTCCATAGCTGCGAGATTGTGGATATTAAGAGCCGAGTCTATAATGATTTTAAACGGCAGAGTCGGGTATTCCGTCAGCATTTCTAGCAGCGCAAAGCTGTTGACAAGTATGCCGTCGATGGGTGAGAGGCTAAGATAGGTTATGATTTTTCTGATATTGTTGACTTCCCATTCATCGATTGTATGTTTGAAATTGATATAAAATTTCACTCCGAATTTTTTTGCGTGGTATTTGAATTCTTTGATACACTCAAATCCGTTGTGGATAAAATAATCATGGTCGACATAGAAACCATGGCATTCCGTATCTTTTGCAACGGAGATGTCATAGGGTTCTTTTATGGGTGCTAAGATTTCGATTGTATTTTTCATATCCCCTTCAACCTTAATCTAATTTTAGCTTTTTCTGGGAAAATGAACAACCTTGTATATAATTTTTCAGAAAGCTTTTTCGATGCCATTTTGTAATGCCATGCTCTTTGATTGCCTTGAGGTGGGCTTTGGTAAGATAACCCTTATTTTGTTCCCAGCCGTATTGAGGATATTCCTTTGCAAGAGCAATCATAAACGTATCTCTTGCCACTTTAGCAAGTATGCTGGCTGCTGCTATAGATGCAGATGTTGAGTCGCCTTTCACAATAGTTTGCTGTTCGATGTTTGTGTTTCTGATTTTTATTTTACCGTCGACAAGAATTTTCGGGTTTTGGGGATTTTTTATTTGAGATAGCACATCTTCGCAGGATTTTTTCATGGCGTTCAGTGAGGCTTGAAGTATGTTTATTTTATCAATTTCTTCTGCGCTTATTGAGTTGATTGAGTATATTGAATTTGATTTTATTATGTCGAAGAGTTTTTCTCTTTTATTCGGAGTGAGCTTTTTTGAGTCGTTGAGTTCTTCAAGTGAGGCTTCGAGTTCTTTATTATAATTCGGGAAATACACGGCAGCTGCATAAACAGGACCGGCGCCGGGACCTCTGCCTGCTTCGTCCGTGCCAATGATTAGATTTGTTTTTGAAAGCTCTCTATCAAAAGAGAGAAGGTCTTTAATTTTTGAGGTTTTCGGTGTCATCCAGTGTGAGTTTCCCAATTCTTCCATGCCTGAAATCAGAGAGGATTAAAGAAGCGGTTCTTTTTATATCGGGTTTTCCTCCTGAAATAATCCAGTTTCTTGCGAGGGCAATATTTTCGAGGGTTGGAATACCCTGTTGTTTGTAGTAAGTGTTTAGTGCATCAGGGTAAATTTTGCTTATACAATCAAGGAGTTCCTGAGCGACTTCTGCCTCATCATAGGCATTTTCTCCTACAGAGTTAACAAATGCAAGTTTTGTTGCTATTTGCTGATTATCCATCTTCATCGGGATAATCCCGGGTGTATCAAGAAGTTCCAGTTTCGGGTTTATTCTTACCCATTGAGAAGAGCGTGTTACCCCTGCTTTTGCGCCTGTTTTTGTTTTTGATTTTTTTATCAGTTTGTTTATTATGCTTGATTTGCCGACATTTGGCATGCCGATGACCATTGCTCTTACGGGTCTTGGAAGGAGTCCTTTTTCAACCAATTTTTGTATTTTTGCATTTCCAAGCTCAACCCCCATGCTGATAACTGATGAGAGGTCTTTGTTTGTTTGGGTACTTGTTGCTACTGTTGGCAGGTTATATTTTTTTTGATAAAATTCTTTGAATTTAATTGTTTTGATAGGGTCAGCAACATCAGATTTGTTCATAATCAAAAGCCGCGGCTTGTCAGCCACGAGCTTTTGAATTTCTAAATATTTACTGCTTAGAGGTATTCTTGCGTCCACTACTTCAAAGATGACATCAACTAGGTTGAGTTGTTCTTTGAGTTTTCTTTCGGCTTTTGCAATATGCCCCGGATACCAGTGTATGTGAGCCATTATTTGTTGCCGATTTTTTCCTTAATACGTGTAGCTTTGCCGGCTCTATCTCTGAGATAGTAGAGTTTTGCTCTTCTGACATCACCGCGTCTGAGAACTTTGATTGATTCAATACGTGGTGAGTGAACAGAAAAGACTCTTTCAAGCCCTACACCCTGAAATACTCTTCTGACTGTAATAGTGTCATTGATATTTTTTCCGGCTCCGCGTTTTTTGATGATAACGCCTTCAAAAGCCTGAGTTCTTTCTTTGTTGCCTTCTTTAATTCTTACGAATACTTTTACTGTATCTCCGGGATTTAGCTGAGGCAGGTCGCTTTTCAGATATTCTTTTTCCAATTCGCTAATAATTTGGTTCATTTTTCTTATCCTTTTAATTTTTTGATTATATTCTTTCAGATGTACAGTTTATGGTAAAAGAAAAACATTCTAAATTCAAGTAAAAAATCCATATGTTACGAAAAATTAGGATTTTTAAGCCGTTTTTTCATCGAGATTGTCTTCAAAATAGACTTTTAGCTGTTGAGCGGCAAAATGATTCGGTTTGTTTTTCATAAACTGTTTATAATATTTTTTTGCTTCGACTTTTTCGCCGTTTTTATCATAGGCAAACGCAAGGTTCAGGTCAATGTCTTCAGGCGGATTTTTTGAGTCTTTTATTTTGAGAAATTCGCTGATTGCTTTTTTATACTCTTTGTTGCTGAAATATGCAAAAGCTAAAAGAGTTCTCAACTCACAATTTTCGTTGTCTTTTGCAAGAAGCTTTTCACAATTTTCTATGGTTCCATCTATATGACCTCTTCTTGAGTGGCAGAAGACAAGCTCTTTTAAGGCAACTTCGTTTTCCGCATCAAGTTTGATTACATCATCAAATGCTTCTATTGCAAAGTCAAGATATTCATTTTTCCCTTCTTCATTTCTCATCTCATGGTAGATAATCCCTTTGCTCAGATGATAGTCTTTGTTTGAAGGATCGAGAGCGATTACTTTTGAGATGAAGTTTATAGCTTTATCAAATTTTTTGTTTTGTTTATAAGCAAGGGAAAGATTATACATGGCTGACTGGTCTTTTTCATTCAGGCTGAGTGCTTTTTTGTAGTTTTCAATTGCTTTTGCGAACTCATTTTCTTGATGAAAAACAAGGCCTAGATTGTAGAAAAGGTCACTGTCTGTTTGATTTATTTGCATTGCTTTTTTGAAAACATCTTTTGCTTTGTCAAATTTTTTCAGATACAAACATGTAAGCCCGAGGTTGTAGAGAGCTTGATAGTGGTCTTCTTTGACAGCCAGTACTTTATCGAAAGCTTCTTCTGCTTCATTGTAATTTTTTTTATTAAAAAGTTCTACGCCCTGTTCATAGTCGGCTTCATAAGACATATTCTTGAGATATTTAAACAGGAAATAACCTGCTAAGAATAAGATGCACAGTATGATTATTATCAGGGCTATATAGATGATCATGAGATGAAAATGCCTTTGTAACTTTATATATACAATATTATTAAATTATTTTTGAAAAGTCTACAATTTATTTATTTTTAGTGCTATTAATTGAGTAGGAAGTATGGGTTGAAGCATGTCAAAGAAAGAATTTATAGAATTATACGAAGAATCGCTTGAAGAGTTAATCAAAATTTCTTCTGTTTTAACAGGAACAAATTTTGGTAATAAGGTTGAATTTTGTTCTTTAATCAGCGCAAGAACAGGAAAGTGTTCTCAAAATTGTAAATATTGCGCACAGAGTTCTCACTACAGAACTGATATTGAAACACACCCTCTTGTGAGTAAGGAAGAGGTGCGAAAAACGGCAGAAGATGCGAGAAAAAACGGTGCGTCGAGATTTGCGATAGTTACATCAGGGAAAAATCCTGAAGAAAGTGATTTTGACTCTATACTCGAGATGATAGGAGAGGTGAATGCAGTAGAAGGCTTAAGGAGTTGTGCTTCTATAGGGCTTCTTGATAAACATGAGGCAGCTGCATTGAAAGAAGCCGGGTTAAAGAGATTTCATCATAATATTAATACATGTAAGTCTTATTATCCTTCGATATGCACTACTCATACATATAAAGACCGTATCAGAACAATAGAACTTGTGAAAGAACAAGGGCTTGAACTTTGCTGCGGTGTTATTCTCGGGATGGGGGAAAGCAGGGAACAGCGCGTTGAGATGGGTATGGAACTTGCGGAGATTTCTCCGAATTCGATACCTCTGAACTTTTTATATCCGATAAAAGGCACGCCATTTGAGAGTTATATTGATAAAATTGATGAAGAAGAAATTCTCAAGACAATTGCGATATTCAGGATAATGATGCCTGATATAAGTCTTCGTTACACGGGCGGGCGGCTTTTGCGTTTATCAAAAACAGGCATGGCGAAAGGTTTTGATGCCGGTGTTGATGCTGTATTGATAGGGAATATGCTTACGACGATAGGAATTTCTCCTGAAGAAGACAAAAAAATGTTGAAAGAAACAGGTAGAGAGCTTTTGGTATGATTAATTATTTAAATGGTATTTTGATTTCAAAGACTATGAACAGTCCGCAGGGATGTTATATTGTTGTGGAAGTTGCAGGGATAGGGTATCAGGTTGTTACAAACAGGCGTGTTGTATCAGCCCTCGGCTCAATTGATGAGCCTGTTAAGATTTTTACGAGCCTTATTCATCGTGAGGATTCGATGACTTTATGCGGTTTTCTTGACCATGAAGACAGGGATTTGTTTAATATTTTACAGTCTGTATCAGGTATAGGCGTGAAAGTTGCTATGCTGCTTTTAGAGAACATGACTTATCATGAGCTTGTTGAGGCGCTTGTTTCAGGTGATGCAAAGAAAATTTCAAAAACAAAAGGTATCGGACCCAAGCTTGCTCAGCGTATTGTTCTTGAGCTGAAAGATAAGATGACAAACTTTAAAGCGCAGATTGACGATACTGTTGATATTAAGATTGATACGGATAGATTAGTTGATTCTTCTGCAATAGAGGAGGCACAGTCCATATTGTTATCATTAGGGTACTCATCTGAAGAGATAAAAGCAGGTTTGCAAAACGCTATAGCAAAAGCAAACGAGCCTGATAATTTCGAAGAATTAATCAAGCTCGCACTGCAAACTATGGCTGAAGCCTAAAACTTAGTCTTCAAATAAAGAACTTACTGATTCATCGTCGTGTATTCTTGCGATTGCTTCTCCAAGAAGAGGTGCTATGCTCAGTTGTTTAATTTTTGGCGGAAGATTTTGTTGTTTTAGAGGTATTGTATTTGAAACAATAACTTCTTCAACGGGCGCTTCTTCAAGACGCTGGATAGCCGGTCCGCTGAAGACTGCATGAGCTGCGCAGATATAAATCTTTGCAGCGCCCTCTCTTTTGAGGAGTTTTGCACCTTCCGTGATTGTCCCTGCCGTATCAATGATGTCGTCAAAGATGATGGCAGTTTTTCCCTGAACGTTTCCGATAACATGTCCGACTTTTGCGACGTTGTGTGCTTCTCTGCGTTTATCGATGATTGCAAGAGGGCAGTCGAGTTGTTTTGCAAGATGCCTTGTTCTTTCAACACCGCCGGCATCAGGACTTACTGCTACCAAATCTTCCTGTTTGAAGTTTTTATCTTTCAGATATTTAATCATTACAGGATTTGAATAGATATGGTCTACAAGGATATTGAAAAATCCTTGAATTTGTCCTGTATGCAAATCCATTGCCAGTACTCTGTTTGCGCCTGCAGTTGTAATCAAATCAGCTACCAGTTTTGCAGTAATGGCTTCACGTCCTGAAGCTTTTCTATCCTGTCTTGCATAACCGTAGTAAGGAATTACTGCAGTGATTGTTTTTGCGCTTGCTCTTTTGAATGCATCGATGATTATCAACAACTCCATAAGATTGTCATTAACCGGATTGCATAAAGGTTGCACAACGAAAACATCGTCGCCTCTCACGCTTTCCTGAACTTTGACGTAGATTTCACCGTCGCTGAAGTTTTTGATTATCATCGGACCGACTGTTGTTCCGAGATAATTTGCAATTTCTTCAACAAGTTTCGGGTTCGCTCTGCCTGTAAAGAGTTTGATGGCGTGTGTCGGTTTTACGATGTTGTCATTTTGTAGCATGTTCATTTCCTGTAACAATTTTGGGGTCTCCTATTTTTTTAAAAAAAGTCTTTTTTTTTCAATAACCCAATCAGCGATAATTCTTAGATGTGAACGGGTTATTGCGAGCGCTTCAGGTGGAATATTTTCTGTGACGATAGTTCCTGCTGCGATATTTGCGTTTTCTTCAACAGTGACAGGTGCAATCAGTACGCTGTTTGAGCCTACTTTGACTCCGTTTTTCAGAATGGTTTTGTTTTTTTCTTTTGTTATAGCATTGTAGTTTGCTGTGATTGTTCCTGCGCCGATATTTACATTGCTTCCAAGGGAGGCATCACCGATATAACTGAGGTGTGCACAGTTTGTATGATCTTCTATGGTTGATTTTTTGACTTCGACGAAGTTGCCTACTCTGACTTTCTCAGCAAGTTTTACGCCGTCTCTTATGTGTGAAAATGGTCCTATAGTTGTATTTTTGTCTGCATAGAGGTCAGATACCTGTGACTGGGTAATTTTTACATTGTCTTCTGTCTTAACATTTCCGTAGACAGTTGTGTTTGGACCGATTATGTTATGTTTGCCAAAATTATTTGTTCCTTCAATATAAACATTCGGATAGATAATTGTATCTTCATCTATTTCTGTTTCAGGTGAGATGAACGTGCTTTTGTCATCATAGATAGTTACGCCTTTTTTGTGAAGTTCTTCGAGTTTCTCACCGTTCAAAATTCTGAATGCTTCTGATAGCTGCTCTTTTAAGTTTATTCCGAGCATTTTTTTGCTGTCTTCAAGAATATATGCCTGTGTGTTCAGTCCTTGTTTTACTGCCCATTCAATTACGTCAGTCAAATAATATTCACCCTGAGAGTTGTTTGTGCTTATTTCAAAGAATGCTTGTTTTATTTTCTTCCATCTGAAGCAATATACTCCTGCATTTACTTCGTTTACTGTCTTTTGTTCATCTGTTGCATCTTTTTGTTCGACAATTTTTTCGAGGCTTTTATCTTGTTTTCTGATGATTCTGCCGTATCCCGCCGGATTATCGAGCAAAGCAGACATAACAGTCAGGTCTGCCTGTTTGATGTTGTGGTATTCAAGAAAATCGGAGAGAGTTTTTTCATCAAGAAGCGGGGTATCGCCGCAGAGGATGAGGACGTTTCCCTCAAAGTTTTCAAGGTCGTTATAAGCTCTGAATACTGCGTCCGCTGTTCCCTTTTGTTCTGTTTGCAGGACTGTTTTAATTTTTTCTTTGTCATAAGATTTATCAAGACACTCCTGAACCATATCAGCGCCATGCCCGATAACAACAAAGATTTTATCTATGCCGTCAACTTTCAAGACTTGATTGATAACTCTTTCAATGAGGGTAAGACCGAAAATTTTGTGCAAAACTTTCGGGGTGGAGGATTTCATCCTCGTTCCCTTGCCTGCTGCAAGAATGACGGCTCTTAAGTTGTTAATATTATCCATTTCCACGACCCTTACAAGAAAATATTTTATATAAAAAACAAATAAATTTAAAGTTCTATTACCTTATTTTGTGCAATATCTTTACGATATCTTTTATTTTCAAAGTTTATGCACTCTATAGCCGAATAAAGTTTTTCTCTGGCAATGTTCAACGTTGAGCCTAACGCTGTAACAGAAACCGGACGTCCTCCTTTTGTGACTGTTTCATAATATTTATTTCTGATTGTTTGATTTTGACAAATGATGATATCTTCATCAAGCTCAGGTTCAATTTCTATCGTGAAATTTTGTTTGAAATCAAACGGGTAAGCTCCTGATAATAACATTGCAGTTGCAGAAAATTTGTCATTTGTAATAAATGATTCGTAGTCATCTCCAAGTGCGCCGATAGCTGTTGAATAGAAAATCCTGAGCAGGTCTTCTTCGAGTAAAGGAAGAATTGTTTGAGCTTCAGGGTTGCCGAGAACAGAGTCTATATCAGTCAGAAAAATTTGCCCCTGAGGGGTTAGTTTCATTCTGAAGGTGAGTATACCGCTGTAGGGAGTTTTCTCATTGTTCAGAGCGTCTATAATCGGGAAGACTATGTTTCCTGCGATAAAACCTTCTGTTTCATAACTTATGGCGCTTGCAGGAGCATAAGCACCCGTTCCTTTTGTTATCTGTCCGCCGTCGCAGTCCTGGGCATGAAGATATGACACACAAGCAGGCAGAGGAACAGCATTGTATCCGTCTGTTATAACAGAAAGTGTGATATCTTTTCCTTCGATGTATTCTTCAATAATTACTTTTTTGTTGTCATTAGAAAGAATAGGTTCAATCATTTGCTGGGCAAATACGGGAGTTTCGCAAATGTAAGTGTTTACGGCAGAATTTTGTGAATCGAGTTTTATTGCAACCGGATATTTTACTGTTTTGAGAAACTCAACTGCTGCTGCTTCTTTTTCGAACACGCCGAATTTTGTGATAGGAACTTTGTATTTGTAGCAGAGTTTTTTTGCATAGCTGCGTTGAGAGGTTATTTTTTGCGAGTTCAAATCAGGACCGAAGATTAAAAGGTTATTTGCTCTGAACTTGTCAACAATACCGTCTTCTAGCGCTGTTTTTGAAGTTGCTATGGTAAAATCAATCATATTTTCCATCGCAAATTCTAACAGTTCATTTGTCTGACTCTCAGGGATGTTAATGCAGTTTGCAACTTTTTCTATACCGGGGTTGCCCGGGGTGACAAAAATCATCTCAGCCGAGTTATCAGCTGCAAGCTTGTTTGCAATGGCATGTTCTACACCGCTTGATCCTATTATTAAAACTCTCATGTAAGGTTCCAAATAATTCTGCTGCTCTTTAATTTTACACTAAAAAACCAAAAATTTTTCATTTAAATTTTTTTATCTTTAGCATAAACTGTGGATAGAGTTTAAAACAGGAGAAAGATATGAGAGCGAAAAAAGCGCTGATAAGCGTCTATAATAAAGAAGGAGTTGTTGAACTCGCAAAGGTTTTATCTGAAAAATTCGGATATGAGATTATATCAACAGGCGGAACTTTCAAGAAACTTGCCGAAAACGGTATCAACTGTCAGGAGATTTCCGATTTGAACGAATTTGGCGAGCTTCTCAACGGAAGAGTGAAGACTCTTCATCCCCGTGTTTTTGCAGGGATTTTGGCCCAGCAGGATAACTCCGAGCACATTAACCAGCTTGAGAAGTTTTCTATCTCTCCTGTTGATATTGTGATAGTCAATCTTTATCCTTTCAAGAATAATCTGAGCATCGATGAAATGATAGAGTTGATTGATATAGGAGGTGTATCTCTTATACGTGCTGCTGCAAAGAACTTTGACTATGTAGCGTCAGTATGTTCGGTGTCCCAGTACGAAGAACTTGTTGAAAATCTTGAACAAAACGATGGGATAACATCAATTGATTTCAGAAAAAAACTTGCTGTTGAGGCTTTTTCTCATACAGCAGCTTATGATACGATGATTTCAAATTCTTTATCAGAGGTTTTGCTTCCTGCATCAAACAATCTGCCTGATGTTTTCAATATTTCTTTGAAAAAAGAATATGACCTCAGATATGGCGAAAATCCGCATCAAGCTGCTGCGTTTTATTCAAATAAAACAAGTTTTGATATTCTCAACGGAAAAGAGCTTTCGTTCAATAACATCAATGATATGTCTGCTGCCGTTGATATTATCAGCGAGTTTCCTGATGTGCCGGCTGTTGCAGTAATTAAACACTCTACACCATGCGGTGTTGCTATTGGCAATGACATTGATGATGCTTATATGAAAGCATTTGACTGTGATTCTCTGAGCGCATTCGGCGGAATAATTGCGTTTAATCAGCCTGTAACTGAGAAAATTGCAAAACATGCGTCTTCTGTTTTTCTTGAAGTTCTTGTTGCTCCTGATTTTTCTCCTGAAGCTCTCGAGTTGTTGAAGAAGAAGAAAAATCTTCGTCTTATCAAACTCAACAACAATCTCATACAGTATAGACAACTTAAGAAGTTTGACATAAAAGAGTTATCTTTCGGTACTCTTATTCAAAGCGAGGACAGAGCAGAGCTGAATAAGGATACATTCAAGGTTGTAACGGAGAAAAAACCGACTGCAGAACAGGTTGAAGATATGGTCTTTGCATGGAAAGTTGCAAAACATGCAAAATCAAATGCTATAGTCGTTGCGAAAGATAAGAAAGCTATCGGCATCGGAGCGGGACAGACAAGCCGTATCGGAGCAATGGAGATAGCTCTCTCAAAAGTCTGTGATGATTTGAAAGATGCCGTAGTTGCAAGCGATGGTTTCTTCCCTGCGATTGATAACATAAAAGCAGCAGCATCAGCAGGTATTACTGCTATTATTCAACCGGGCGGCAGCATAAAAGACAAAGACGTGATAGACGAAGCAAACAAATATAAAATTGCTATGATTACGACTTCTATCAGACATTTTAAACATTAAGGACAGGATAATGAAAAAAGGTTTATTTATAACCCTTGAGGGTGCTGACGGGTCAGGTAAAACTACCCAGCTGAAGAAAATAGCTGAATACTTTGATGAACATAATATCAATTATCTAATCACAAGAGATCCCGGAGGAACAGATTTGGGTTTGAAGCTGCGGGATATTTTGCTTAATTATGAAGGAGATGTTAGCGATAACTGTGAACTTCTGCTATACCTTGCTGATAGAGCACAGCATATAGATACAAAAATTTTTCCTGCAATAGAACGTGGAGTTGTTGTTGTATGCGACAGACATATTGATTCAACGGTTGCCTATCAGGGATATGGACGGGGGCTTGATATAGAGAAAATAAATCTTTTAAACAACATAGTTACTCATTCAAAAAAGCCTGATTTGACACTGCTGTTTGATGTTGATACGGATACCGCCTCGAAAAGAGTCGGCGAAAACAAAGACAGACTTGAGTCTTTATCAAAAGAATTTCACAAGAAAGTCCGCATGGGTTATCTTGAACTGGCAAAAGCAGAGCCTGAGAGATTCAGGGTTCTTGATGCAAACAGGTCAATCGATGAAGTCTTTGAGCAGGTTAAAGACGTGCTTGATTCATTAGTATTGAGCTAGTTGATTATCAAGAGTTCTGAGGCGAGCGTTTACCTGATTGATTTCATCAATAAGCCCCTGAATTTGATAACTCGGGATGTTGTTCAATGCAGCATTCTGGGCAAGTTTCTGGTTGTAATCCCTCAGCAGTTCGCTTTTTCTTTTCTTCAGCCCTTCATACTCCTGATACAACAGATTGTAGTTTTGTTGTGAGGCGATGAAGTTGAACTGCGTCATCATCTGCGCCATCGGTGTTGGCGGCGGAGGCGGCTGCTTGGTGTTGTCTTTTTTCTGCAGTCCGAGCTGCTGCATGTAGTTTAGTTGGTATGCGTCTAACATTTTCTTGTGCCTATATATTTCCTTATATATATAAAAAATATATACTCTATTAAATTGAAAGTTTTCTCGAAAAAATTACAAAAGTTAACATATTATTCAAAAAGAATTTTTTTGATTTTTTATCCGTAATATACAGGACTTTATGTCGGAATGGATATGGAGAAACAAGGCTATGACAATATCTTTTGGTTCTGCTTTTGAAATAAGAAATGCCAAGACGCTTTCTGTTGAGAAGTTTTCTGTTGCGATGAATACGGGATATGCTTTATCGGAAATAGGTATACCTGTTGAGCAATCGGATAATATAGGCTCTGATGAAGATTTGATTGAAGGGAAGGATATTACCATTACCTATGACACGCCTGATGAATATGATGAAGTTCTAAAGTCTTTCCTTGCAAACAGAGGTATAGACGTCCGCAAGGTGGAAAAGTCACTCTGAACGCAGCGAAGAGTCTATGAAGTTGAGATGCTTCGGGCTTGCACTCAGAATGATGGAAGATAAATGATTTATCTCATTTTATTGAGCTCACGCAGTTTTTTGAGTTTGTCCCTTATTTCGGCTGCTTGCTCAAAGTCTAGCAGTTTGGCAGCTTTATGCATTTCTTTTTCGAGTTTGTCTATAACTTTCGGAAGGTCTTTCATTTCGACATTCATATCTGCCATTTGGTGAGCCACAATATCTTCGATGTTTCGATAGCTGTTGACGAGTTCGAGAAGATTTTCTGTGACCGGTTTTATGATTGTTTTTGGGGTTATGTTGTGTTCTTTATTGAATGCCATCTGGAGTTCCCGCCTTCTGTTCGTCTCTGTGATAGCTTTATCCATGCTGTCTGTTATTCTGTCTGCATACATAATAACTTTCCCGCAGGCATTTCTTGCGGCTCTTCCGATTGTTTGTATAAGGCTTGTTTCAGAACGAAGGAAACCTTCTTTGTCGGCATCCATAATGGCTACAAGACTGACTTCCGGCAAATCGAGTCCTTCTCTCAGCAAGTTGACTCCGACCAGCACGTCAAATTCTCCAAGACGTAAATCACGAAGGATTTCCACACGTTCTATTGATTGAATTTCGCTGTGGAGATATCTGACTCTTACTCCCATCTGGGTAAAGTATTCTGTCAGGTCTTCAGACATTTTCTTTGTCAGGGTTGTTATGAGAACTCTTTCTTTTAGTTTTTCTCTTATTTTTATTTCGGAGAGCAGGTCATCGACCTGATTTTTGATTGGTCTTACCGATATTTCAGGGTCAAGAAGACCTGTCGGTCTGATGATTTGTTCTACCGTATTCTGGGCGTGTTCTTGTTCAAATTCTCCTGGCGTTGCAGAAACGTAGACTTTTTGTTTTACTTTTTCAAAAAATTCTTCAAAAGTAAGCGGCCTGTTATCAACGGCACAGGGAAGTCTGAAGCCGTATTCGACGAGGGTGTTTTTTCTTGCTCTGTCTCCGTTGTACATCCCCTTGAGCTGAGGGAGAGTAACATGCGATTCATCGACCACAACAAGAAAATCACCTTTGAAATAATCAAGCAAGGTCGCAGGAGGAGTCCCTGGTGCTCTTCTTTCGAGGATTCTTGAATAGTTTTCTATCCCAGAGCAATAACCCATTTCCTTAATCATTTCCATATCGTAGCGAGTTCTCTGGTCAAGGCGTTGTGCTTCAACGAGTTTGCCTTGATTTTTGAGTTCAACAAGGCGGTTTTGGAGTTCCTCTCGTATCATTTTCAGAGTTTCTTCTTTATCGTTTTCTGATGAGATGTAATGAACGGCAGGGAAGACGATTGTTTCGTCACAAATTTCGAGGACTTCGCCGCTTACTGCGTCAATTTTGGTAATTTTTTCGATTTCATCGCCCCAGAGAGAAATTCTTGTGATGATGTTTTCATAGGCAGGCATGAGTTCTATTACATCACCTCTTGCTCTGAAGGTTCCTCTTTTGAGTTCTAAGTCATTTCTTGAATAACGTGCTTCCACAAGTTTTGAGAGCAGGTCATGTCTGTTTATTATGTCGCCTTCTTTGATTTTCAACGCCCCTTTGAAATAATTTTCAGGCAGCCCCAAGCCGTATATACAGCTTACGCTTGCGACGACAATTACATCACGTCGTTCGTAGAGGCTTCTTGTTGTATTGTGGCGCAGACGGTCTATTTCATCGTTTATGGTTGCAGATTTTTCGATGAAGGTATCAGTTCTCGGGATATAGGCTTCAGGCTGGTAGTAGTCATAGTAAGAGATGAAGTATTCAACGGCGTTATCTGGAAAAAGCTCTCGAAATTCACCGTATAGCTGTGCGGCGAGGGTTTTGTTGTGTGCGATAACAAGAGTCGGCATCTTTACCTGTTCGATAACCTTGGCAATGGTATAGGTTTTTCCTGAGCCTGTTACACCGAGAAGAATCTGGGTGTCGTCGCCTCTTTTTATGCCCTCTGAGAGCTCTTTGATTGCCTTTGGCTGGTCGCCTGCCGGGTCATATTTTGAAACTACTTTAAATTCTTTTGCCATTTTTTTATTTTATTTCCATGATTTAATTAGTATTATTACACATCAAAAACGAAAGGGGAAATATGTCTGAAAATCTTGTGTCTCGTGGAGTAAGAGGTGCCATTACCATTGAATCGAATTCTGAAGTTGAGATAGAAGCGGCAACTGTTGAGCTGTTAGGGGTTTTATTAGAGAAAAACAAAATCGATGCGAAAGATATTTCTCATGTTATATTTTCTCTGACCAAAGATATTGATGCTGCTTTTCCTGCAAAATTTGCACGCAAAAATCTCGGGTGGAATCACGTTCCGATGATTTGTACAAATGAATTAGGCGTTCCTGAGAGCTTGAAAAAATGTATAAGAGTTTTGATGGTCGTCAACACTTCTTTATCTCAGGAAGCTATTCACCATGCTTATCTCAAAGGGGCTGCGAAACTTCGACCCGACTTAGTTGATTAATAAATTTTTCTATTTCATCAAATGCCCAGCTGCTATAATAGTGACCTCCTTCATCAAGAAGTACAAACTTTGCAAAATCAGCTTTCCTGGCATTTTTTTGAGCCTGTTCAAAGTTAATCAGCTCATCCTGTTTTGAGTGGATTATTAGCATGGGAGATTTTACTCTGTCTATTTTTGAATAGGAGTCAAAGTTTTGGGTTACGGGCATATAATGGGCATTTCTGAAAAGAATACGTCTAATAGGACCCATGGCTTCATGGTTGCTGTAAGACAAGCTTACGCCCGCATCTTTGATGTTTGTAAAAGAGCTTTCCACAATTGTTCCGAGGAAAGAATGTCTTGTTGATGCTTCGATAGCAATGGCTCCGCCCATTGAACGCCCCCAGATTATGATTTTTGACATATCAAAATGTTTTTCGTTCTTCAGATATTCGACGCAGGTGTCAATGTCTGAATAAATCTTCTCTTCTGTCGGATGCCCTGTGCTGTTGCCATGTCCAGTGTAGTCGACTGCAAGAAAGCCTAGCCCCCTTTCTTCCATGAAGTCATAAGATTGCTGCATCGATGAGATGTTTTCTCCCTGTCCATGGCAGTAGATGACAACAGGATTGTTTCCTTTCGGATGAAGATACCAGGCATTCAGAGTTGAATTACCTGATTTTATGTAGAGGTTTTCTATTTTGTGTTTGATTTTCCCTGTCGGCTCTGCGAGAGTTTTTCTCAGAGGATGAAATACAAGAGGTTCTTCTATTCTCAGCCATATATTTTTGAAGAGTGTTTTCATAATACTAAATTATACTATATTTTTTGAAATAAAAAAAAGACGGCAGAATACCGTCTTCAAAAATTTTTCTTATACAATCCCAAAATAAATCTATTTTGTAGCAGTCATAGAACCTGTGTTCCAGAAAGCATCTCTGATAACACGAGCTTTTTCTGTTTCTGCAGAAATAGATACGTTGCTCGGAGTGAAGATGAAAACACCTTCTCCGATTTTTTGCTGATTGCCGTCGATTGCATGAGTAGCACCTGATAAGAAATCAACGATTCTTTGAGATTGTTCTCTATCCAAAAGATGCAAATTCAAAATAGCTGACTTTTTATCTCTCAGATTGTTAACAATTTCCAATGATTCTTCGAATGATCTCGGTTCAATAACCATAACTTCGTAAGCACGAGCATTCGGATGGTGTACAACTTTCAAATTTCCCTGAGGATTTGAATATTCATGGTGAGGTGCCAAAGCCAAATTATCCTTCACAGGATATGCCCCTCCTGCTTTATATAGCTCCTCAATCATTTTATCTTCTGTTTCATCAGATTCTTCAAACCCTGAAACCAAACCAACAAAAGACTTGATTTTATCTACTAATCCTGACAATGTTCTTCCTCCCTCTGTCATTATCAACTGTTAAATATCTTGCTACCAATTCTAATCATCGTCGCTCCTGCTTTTACTGCAAGCGGATAATCATTGCTCATCCCCATTGACAGTTCTTTCAGTTCATAAGAATGCTTCGATGAAAGCTCCTTCTTCAGATTGCTCATATCTTCAAACAGCCTGCCAAGATAAACTTTGTCATCCGTGTAGGGTGCCATCATCATCAAACCTTCAACATGAATGTTGTCGAGAGTGATAATTTGAGCAAAATCTTCTTCGAGCTCCTGCTTGGAAAAACCTGATTTTTGCTCTTCCTGCGCTAAGTTTACCTGAAGCAGTACATTTTGGACTAAGTCATGATTTTTTGCAAAAGCCGAAATTGAAGAAGCCAGTCTGTAAGAATCAACGGAATGAATAAGTTCAAAATTGCCGGTGACTTTTTTGACTTTGTTCGTTTGCAGATGCCCGATGAAATGCCATCTGATATCTTTCGGAAGAATTTCTATTTTTTCAAGAGCGTCATTGGCTTTACTCTCTGCAAAATCTCTAATCCCAGCTTCATATGCTTCTTTAATTTTGTCTATCGAAACGTATTTGCTAACCGCAATCAATTTTGCATTTGTTGAGCTAATTTCGCTTTTGATTTTTTCAATATTTTCTCTTACCGAAGACATTTTCTTCTACCGTTTTTTCTTCCAGCTCAATTTAAAATTCAATGTACAATTATGTCATATTTAATATTATAATTCAAAATTGAAATTTATACAAATATTTGTTTAATGCATGTATTTGTTTAGTATTTATGTTTTCTTGGTATGTCAAAAGTCTTGATAGTAAAGTATTTTAAGAATGTTACAATTTGTTAATCAGGGTATTTTTACTTAAAAAAGTTGTGATTAAAATCATCCATCTGGCCGATACGCATAGGCGGCCAAAATCTGAAAACGGCACGACCTATGATTCTGTTTTCAGGCAAAACACCCCAGTATCTGCTGTCAAAACTGTTATTTCTGTTATCACCCATCATAAAATAAGATTTTTCAGGGATTATTATGTCACAGTACATTTTTTTGTTATCACACGGTGGAATATATCCGTTGAGAATATATGGTTCGTCAACATGTTTTCCGTTAATAAACAATTCGTATTGTTTTGTTTTTTGATTTTGTTTTATTTGCAGGTGGTCACCTGGGACACCTATGATTCTTTTTATGTATGCCAAATCTTTGCAGAAAAGTCCTGTGTATCTTGAAAACAGTGCAATCGGGTTATATTTGAGTTCTGCCTGAGGAGGATAAAATACTACGATGTCAAAGCGTTTTGGAGGTTTGAAGAAGTGAGTGACTCT
The DNA here is from genome assembly GCA_944323485.1 of Candidatus Gastranaerophilales bacterium. GTDB lineage: Bacteria > Cyanobacteriota > Vampirovibrionia > Gastranaerophilales > CAJFVJ01 > Adamsella. The sequence goes on along the minus strand of CALUSR010000003.1, from coordinate 41,031 downwards.
CTCAACAAAAACTCTATCCCCTTCTAAGATTGTCGGATGCATGGAGCCTGATGGAATAAGACGCGGTTCCCCGATGAAAAATCTTATCAGGATAACCATGAGAAGAACCGTAACAATTGTTTCAACGGTTTCTTTGATTATAGGTTTGAGTTTTTCTTTTGTGAGGTATTTTTTTTTGAATTCTTCAAACATCAGATTGTTCTTTCTTTTATGTAGTTTGTCAAATTTATGATAGTTTGCTTTGCAATATTATCTTCAAAAAATGACAAAGAGTCTATAGCCCTGTTGATATATTGACTAGCCAGCAGGTTAGTTTTTTCGAGAGCATTTGTTTTTTTTATTTCATTTTGGAACTCTTCATATGAAGTCATTAGCATAATTTTAGGATTTTCTTCGCAGGCGAAGAAAGAAACCGGGGTGAATATTTTATTTTCAAAGTCGCTAAATTGTGACTTTTCTTCATAATCATCTTTGTATGCTAATAAATCATCCGTAATCTGGTAGGCTATGCCGAAGTTTTTTGCAAATTCTTCAGCTGCCGATTGAGCCTGCTCGTCTGCGTCTGAAACAAACAAGCTGCCTTTTGCCGCTGCTATATAGAGCATTGCTGTTTTGCGTTTTGATTTTTCGATAATTTCGTCAAGAGTCGGGTTATTATTTGTTTGCATAAGCTGCTGCAGTTCCCCGCTGCAGAGTTCTTCCGTAATTTTTGAAAACATTGAGATCAGGTTTGTATTTTCTATTTGAGAGAGTAATGTCATTGCTTTTGCGAGGAGGAAGTCTCCTGAGATGATGGCTTCTTTTATGCCCCATTGTTTGAACACACTCGGTTGATGATGGCGGGTAGGAGAGTTATCAACTACATCGTCGTGTATGGTGCTTGCAATATGTATAAGCTCTGTTACTTGAGCCAGAAGGTAGTGTTTATAAGTTATATCAGAGTTTACCATTTTGGCAAAGAGAAAGACAAAGGCAGGACGAAGCCTTTTGCCGTTTGAAAATACGGCGTATTTTGCTATCTCTCGAATGGTTTGATTTTCTTTTGACAAATTTTCAAGAAGTTTTTCATTCGTTTTGAGGATATGGTCAGATATCGGAGAGAGAATTTCGTCGAGTTGTTTTTTTTCTTTTTGATACATTGGTTTTATGTAACTTTTTTTGAATATGTGACTGAAAATAGGGCAGTTTTTTGAGGGGTAATTTTTTTATTTTTTATAATTATATACAAAAAACGGAGATAAGGTAATCATGAATGTGAGTAATGTTGTGCCGCCTGTTCTTGAACGCTTGAGCATAAGAGATAATTCGAAGGTAAAGAATCTTGTGATTGGAAGTCTTGATAATTCAAGAACGCTTGTTTTAAATGAAGATTCTTTTCACAGATGTACAAGAAAAGAGAAGGATGCGCCGAAAAATCTTTTTGAGTTGTTGAAAAGACTTTTATCTCCGCAGAAGGGTGATGTTGACAGAGTTGTTGAAAGGTTATCTTTTTCTTCTCCTGGATATATAGTGTCTGCTGATGTTTTATCAGGTAAGAACATGTCCGAAATTAACGGTACTGTGATGTCACATGGGAAAGGTTTTACAACTGTCGGTGTATCAGGTGCCAGTGTCGGGCGTGCCGGTTTGAAGTCACCAACAGGGGTGATAGCTGACGGTTATCAGGATGGCAAGCTTGTATCATCAGAAAATCATCTGCTTGCAGGGAATGTTTATTATAAGGACATTGTTTTGGGAGAGAATGGGGTTTATAGGGCTGGAAGTGTAAAGAACAGAGCTTATTGAATGTCATATTGAGCGAAAGCGAAATATCTTTTTGTACAAAGAGATTCTTCGGTCACAGTGTTCCCTCAGAATGACGGAAGGTGTAAAAGATTCTTAGCCCTGCGGGTCATAATGACGGTGGTCATCCTGAGCGTAAGCGAAGGAACTGTGCGTAGTCTGAAATTTTCTTCATTTCTTTCTTTTTGTTGCGAGCAAAAAGAAAGAAACGCAAGCAAAGAAAGAAAAAACGCAGCCGAAACAAAATCTCGAATTTTTCTTCTGAAACTCTGAAAAGTCGCTATGCTCCACAGAGTTTCAATAAAAAAATTCTGATTTTGTAGTTAGTTAGGAATTAATGAGTCATCCAGCAGGTAAACGGGATAACTTGTTGATAGAGATTTTTAGGACTAACGTCCTCAGAATGACTGGGAAAAAGCATAAAAAAAAGACTGCCCATTCGGTGAAGACAGCCTTTCAACTCTAAATGTATACGAGCGCCCCTGAGTCAGGCCGTAACATTTAGTTGAGGAGAATCTACGTTGTTAGGTTTTTCGGGAGGTGTTGGAAGGGATATACCGTTTTCTTCTGCATATTTATCAACGGCAGATTGCCCCTGTGCAATAATTTCAGCCGGAAAGCCGAGAGATATCAACTCATCGGTCATATCAGGCGCTTCAGACTCTGCATCATTCTGTTTGCCAAACAGGTTACCCTCTTGTGTTTGTGCCCTCTGATTGCTTTTTGGTTGTTGAACAGTCGGCAATGTAATATTATTTTGTTTGGCATACTCTTCTATTGCGCTTTGCCCCTGAGAGATTACCTCACTCGGGATACCGGCTGATTCGAGCATTGTATTATAATTTTGTTGAACCGTATAGTAAGATTGAGAATTACTATTTGAAGAAACTCCTTGAATCATTAAGAACTCCTTTCGATTTTTCAGAATAAAATTTTATTCTCCGTACTTATATATTAACGGATATTGACGGTGAAAATTAATGGCTCAAAGTAGTCATATCGGCTTAATATGGATGCCTCTTTAGGGTCGTTTTTTAGATTAAATTTTCTTTCAATGCGAGGATAGCAGCCTGAGTACGGTCATCTACGGCAAGTTTCTGGATAATATTTTTGACATGATTTTTGACTGTATGCAAAGAGAGAACGAGTTTTTCTGCTATATCTTTGTTACTTCTGCCTTCTGCTATGAGTTTGAGAATTTCTCTTTCTCTTGCTGTCAGATTGAATATGTTATTTGGAGTTTTATTTTCAGCCGGTATACCTGTTGTTTGAAGGATGTCTAGGACGTATCTTGCGATATTCGGGTCAATCCATACAGCGCCTGTCATTACTGCTTTGATAATATTGATGAGTTCTTCTGATTTGATATCCTTCATGCAATAAGCGTTTGCTCCTGAGTGGAAAGCAGAGAGAACACTCTGTTTTTCATTGATTGATGTGAGCATAATGATTTTTATGTCAGGGTATGACTCGTTGATTTTTTTTGTTGCGTCAATACCGTTCATAACAGGCATGGCGATGTCCATGAGGATTACATCCGGTTTTTTTGAAGAAATGAAATCGACAGCTTTTTTGCCATTGTCGACATCTCCGATTATTTCTATATCCGGAAATGTTTTGAGGCTGTAAGCTATTCCTTTTCTTGTCAGTTCATGGTCTTCGACCAGCAGTATTTTTATGCTCATAGTGTATTATTCCTTTGTATGGGGAGTTGTATGTTGAATTTTGTATATTTACCTACTTCGCTTTTTACGTTAATTTCTCCGTTGTGCAGTTCTATCAGCTTTTTGCAGACATATAAACCGAGTCCTGAACCAAGTTTTCTATCAATACTTTTGCCTGTGTAGTACTGCTCAAAGATGTGTTCCATATCGTCTTTGGCTATCCCAGGACCGTTGTCTTCGACTGTTATGTTTAGGGTTGAATCTGATATGGCTGCGCTTATTTTAATTTTATCATTTTGAGAGAGGTTTTCTACAGCGTTTGAGATAAGATTGATGAACACCCTCCTCAAGGCTATTGCATCTGCCGTTATTTCTGGCAGGTTTTGAGGGATTGAGTTTGTGACCTCGAGGTTTTTATCTATCAGCAGAGGTTTTAGTTTTTCGAGGCAGTCGTCGACTATTTTTGAAATATTGATTGAAGAAAAAGAGAGCTGTTGATTTTGTGAATCAAACTGGTATGATTCAAGGATGATGTTGACCATTCTGAGAAGATGTTTGTTGTTTTTTTCTAGGCTTTTTGCGAGGTCATATTCTTCTTCGAGTTTCATTTGTTTAAATTTTTGCGAGATAAAAGTGAGGCATCTCTCCTGTGCAATGAGCGGTGTTCTCAAGTCATGAGTAAGACTTGTTATGAAGCTGTTTCTGAGTTTTTCCTTTTCTTTGAGTCCTTTTACCATCGCATTGAAGTTATCGAAGGTGCTCAAAATTTGTGCATATTTGATATTTGTGCTCACATGAGTGTCGAGGTTGCCTTTCATTACTTCTTTTGAGGCTTCTGAAAGCACCATAAGCGGAGTGATGAAGTTTCTGTTTATGTAAAGAGCTATAAGCAAACTCAACGCCATTGCTCCGAAGAATATAATCAGCCCGAAAGAATTTTCAAGGAATTTGAGGGGACCTATATGTTTTGTTTGTATGGTTGTTTTCAAGAGAAAGGTTGCAACAGCATCGCCGTTTTTATCAAGAATTTTTTTGATTCTGTAACGGTTATACGGGTCTGTCGGTATGCCTGTATTCCGTACGTTATCAGGTATCGGAGGAGAGAGAAAACTCTTTTTTAGGATGCTTGGAGGTCTAAAAGGGTCTTTAACGGTGGCAATAAAGGATGTTTTGTCTATTTTATCTTTTGCATAGACTTCTATAATAAAAGGTCCTTGAATATTAAGTTCACTAAAATCTGATTTTTCTGTTATTTTGATACCTTTAAGATTTGTGTAAGGACTTTTTATTGGGATGACGAAGACGTTATGAATTTCAGGTTTTTTGTTTTTTTTGCCGTTTATAACCTCGTATCCTGCTGTTATTTTGTCTGTATTTTTGTAGATAAACTCAAGAGAATCTTCGTCAAAAACTTTTTTCAATTCAGCTTCATTCAGCTGTGATGGCGACATGTTTTGAATCTTTTCCAGAATAATTCCTTCTCTGATACTCTGGTATTGTTTTATAGCTTCATCGAGCTGTGTTACTCCAACTTCTATAAAATGTTGAGAGGCTTTTTCTTCCATCTTTCTCAGCTGGTGGTTTGTCCACATGAAGATAGAGATGATAGGAATAACCATTGTGATAACAAAGATTATGAGAAAATAACGTGTGTATTTGAACATTTATTAGTTTCTTTCGTTTGTAAACCCCCGGAACCGGGAAACGGATTGAGTATTTCAGCTTGTTTGAAACCTTCCGTTTCCCGATAAACGAGAGTTACTCTCCTTGAGTAATTCGGAGATAAAATTCTCAGAGGTGCAATCTTATGTATTTTATCTCCATTTTTTAGATTATCATCTTTTAGGATATATGAATTAGCTCTTGAGAGTCATTTTTTAGGCAACAAGACTCAACAGCGACTCCATTGAGTCAGTGTTCAGTCCATAGGCAGTTTCAAGCTGCTGCTTCAGCTTGGAGTTTGCTGTTTGGTTATCTTGTTGTATTCCAAGAGCGGCATCAATTTCTTCCTGTGAAACAACTCCGTCCATGTTTGTATCACGGACATCATACGAAGAAGAACCGCCTGATGCAGAAGAAGAGCTTCCGGATGTTGATGATACGCTTGTTGAGTCTTCTTCTGATGCGTCTTCTATGAACATACCCGCAGGTACACCCATGTTTTGGGTTATATCTGAAAGTTGTTCATAGAGTTGAGTTTCAACAGATTCACTTTCAGAGCTGCCTTGAAGAACATCAGAAAACGAAGTTGTGTCAGTTTCTGCGTTCTTTTCTGTTGATGAGCTGCTGTTTGTTTGAGAGCTTTGCATCAACAGCTTCCAGAGTTCTGATTGATCTGTGCTGATTGCTGATACCATGTTTTTCCTCCTCCTTTCCGTTTTCATGTTAGAAGAATTTTTTTTCTTTTTAATCATTTGAAAAATTTATTTTGAAAAATTTGAAAATACTGTGTTTGATGTAGCTTTCTTGATATATTTTCAAAAATGAACTTTTTTTGTTTCAAATCGTTTTAGTTAGTGAGTGAAGTGAAAGAGGGTTGTTCCGGTGAAGAAGTTTGGTATATTATTTTTGATTTTGTCTATGATAATTGTTTTGCCGCTTGATGCTGAGGCAAGAGGCAAAAGTCAGGATATTTACCGTGAGCATAACAGAGTTGTGAGATATCACAGATGTCAGAATGATTCTCTGCTTGCAAGACTCCTCGGGCTTGATTCAGGATGTGAGAGGAAAAAACACAAGCATTATCACAGTTATCGAAGACACAATTCTCATTTTGCATATGACAACAGAGTCAGATGGTACTAACTAAATCTTCTCTATCTGATAGTATCTTTACCTGTTTGAGGTTTCTCAGGCAGGTTTTTTATTTATGAAAAAATATTAAAGATTTTTCTAGAAATTAGCAATAAAAGATATTCAGGTTACTTAGATTGGTATTGAATACAAAATAAGAGGTTTTAGGTCAATGAATGTGTCGAATAACAGTTTAAATTTTGGTCGTGTTTTGGTGTCTACTGAAGGAATGGGAAAGACTGCATCAAAACTTGCCGAAAAACTTGAGCAGGAAATTGAGTATTCATCTGCAGTGAGTGATTTGGATGATATGGGTGTTGATGTTGTGATTATTTCTGACCCTGAGAACAGAGAAGACAGGGCAAAAGTTCTTTTTGCCACAAGAGATGATCATTTGTATAAAATCGGAAATAAAGACTACATGACAACCGGTAAGACTTTTGATACGGGTTACTGGAAGATGCTTAATGCTTGGAATGCTTATATAAATGGTTCGAATACAGAAAAGGCTTCTGCAGCTAACAAGCTGGCAGCAACAAAGTATTCAACAAATTCCGATGCGGTTCTTGAGGCTGCTCAAAAAATTGCTGACGGTGAAATTACCCGGACAACAAAGGGACAAACAAAGAGTGTAAAAGAGATGCTGGAACATTTTTGGATAAGAAGCTAAAGAAAAGGGAACCATTTGGTTCCCTTTTCTTTAGAGTTCAGATTCTATCATTTTTGACGATGTAAACATGACGATTGTCAGGATGCCGTTAATCAAAAAGCTTATGCCAAGGAGAGTCCCAAGCAGCCATAGCGAGCTGAAGGGAAGAGAAATGAGAATAAAAATTCCTAAAAATAGCTGAACAGCCGCCATGAAAAATCCCGTCCACCAGTATCTTACAATTCCCCTGTTTTCAAAAGTCAGGTAAATTGAGTTTATTGATTCAAGAATAAAATACAGTGCAATCAAGATTGTTAAAAGGAGCAGGTTAAATATCGGATGAAAAAACAGATAGATGCCTGCTGAAATAATTAACAGTCCGATTATTGCAGACAGGTATGGATTTTTGATTTCTTTTCTCATCATAATTGTGTTAATAAATTTGTAAACGCCGAAGATTGTGAGAATTATGCTAAGGATTATGCTTGTTGTGAATGACATCAAATTCGGAAGAAGAATTGCGCATATTCCGAGAGCTGTCAGCACAATGCCATCCATGAGCATCAGGTTCAGGATTTTGTCTGTTGTTTTTGTCATAACTGTGTCCTCATTCTTTATACTATTTAAATTGTAGAATTAATGAATGAAAAGTAATTTAGTTATGAGGGCTATTTTGTGTTGAGATGTGATGTAGCCGTTGTGTCTGAGAAATAGTAAAACAAGCCGCACAGAGCCTGTGCGCTGATTGCACAACCGTTTTTCTCCTGCTCTTGCAGCCAGTCGCGGATGTCATTTGCATTAACCCAGATTCTCTCAAGAATAATGCCTCCATCGCTTAATGGTTTTGAGATTTCAGTTGTGTCTGTGATTTCTGCTAATGCGATAGTTGATGTTTCTGATGTACAGCCTGCTGAGCTTGCAATTTTGCGGGAAACTATTTTTATTGAGTCGGCTCTCAGTCCCGTTTCTTCTCTCAGCTCTGCTTCAATTGCCTGTTCGATACTTTCTCCCTTTCTTTCATCTCCGACAAGTCCGGCAGGCAGTTCGATGTTTATATCCGCTTTATTTTCTGCATAAAGAGGCGGTCTTTGAGTTTTCAGGAACAGGATTTTTTCTTCCGTTTCCGATTTGAGCACCGGTACAATCACCACAACATCCGTTGCGATTTGTCTGTGGGCATAAATCCATGCGGATTTTCCATTCGGTGCCACCGCTTCTTTCAGCTCGAGATATTTTGTCGAACATAAAATTTTTGTGTTCCTGTTCATAATCAGACAATTTCCAGATAGATGTCTTTTTTCATTTCCTGACAGATGTTCTTGAGTTGCAGATAAAGTTTTCTTGAAGAACGTCCTATTTTGCTTGCGAGGATGATGTTATCAGTGCGTTTTATGTTATCGACTGTTTGAGGGGAGATGTCTGCAGGGATTATTTTGAGGTTTGAGAATGTGCTCAAAGATTGCATATCTCCGGTATTGAAGCCGTCGAAAGCCAGAACTGTGAAACTTTTCTCAGGTGAAGCAAGGAGAAGAATTTTCAGGTCATCCGTGTTTTTGTTCAAATCATAGAGAACTTTTTCTCCTAGCGTTGAGTAGGTCATTTTTTTATCCGTATTCTCTAGAAGAATTACTAAAACAAGGGATGCAAAGAGAGAGAAAACGAGTCCTAGGATGATGTTAATCAGAAGTTTTGGTTCTGAAAATTCAAAATCTCTTTTTTGTTCGGGCTCTTTGAGGATGGTGACGTTTGTTGCATTTTTAGCCATCTGTTCAACAAGTGTTGACCATTCCAGTTTTGATTTGACCATTTTGAGTTTTTCAACTTCGGCATCAACGGCTATTTGTCTTTTTTGACCTTCGATTGCTTGATTCGCTACAGTGTTGAGCGCTGAGCTGATAGCTTTGTTGTATCCTTGCATAACAGCGACCTGACCCATCATCGTGCTGTTTGGCATGGCTCCGCTTTTTTTCATCTCTGCTATTTTTTGATTCAGCTCTTTGTTTACGTCTTTGAGAGATTCTTCCATAAGTTTTTTATCGCTTGAGGCTTTTTGGGTGTTCAGTGTTTCATTAACAAGCTGGTAGTTGGAGATTATTGATTTTACAACGTTGTATGCAACTTTCGGGTCTTTATTTTTGTATGTGATTGAGATGACGTTTGTTCCTTTTTTGTTTTCGATGGAAATATTTTTTTTGAGGAATACTTTTGTGGAAATAAATTCATCTTTTTTCTTTCCTTTTTTGTATCTTAAGTTGTTTTCTTTTATTACTCTGTCAATTACAAGCGGGGATTGGATTATTTCGAGTTCATCATTTAATCCTGAAGCTCCTCCTGCCAGCATTCCTGATAATCCACCGCCGCTTCCACCTAAATCAGCGATAACAAAAGGGTTCAGATCTGAGAGGTTTGTCGTTCCCGTTTTGTTTATATACAAATCAGCATCTACAGTATATTTTTTCGGCAGGATAAAAGTCAGAGCGGTAAAAAATCCCGTGATGAGGACAAATGTGAGGAATATTGTTTTTTTTCTGCTCCATAGGGTTTTGAATATTTTTTTGAGATCAATCGTCAGTTCTTCATCGAGTTCTTGCGGTTCCATTGTTTTTCTTTCCGTGATTTTTGTTTACAAGAGATATGATATCATGAAAGTTTTTTGTTGTTGGATAAGATATTTATAAGTTTAAGTTTTATTTTGTTGAAGATTGTATTTTGTATAGAGCATTTCATTGCTTGTGCTTTGGAGTTTTTGAGGTCTTTTCTCAGAGAGTCTGCTTCTGATTTTATTTTTTGAAAGGCATCTTTGCCGAGAATAAGCCTTCTTGGCAGTTTTTCCAGCTCAACCGTATCGATTATGCCGTTGAGAGCGATGGTGAGGTCATTTTTGAAAGAGCCGTTAACCGGTTTGTGCAGCGGTGAAAGGTCTTTGTATTCGTCATAAGCTGAGTTTGTACGAATTTGATTCTTTATAATATTTGTTCCTTCAAACCAGCCGGGTTCAATGGACATTACCCTGCAAAATTTTTGTGTTTCAATAAGACAAACTCCTGTCAGCCCTTCAAGCGCATGCTTTGATGAGCAATAGGCTGAACTGTAGGCACTCGGGGTAAGTCCTGATTCTGATATGTTGTTGATGATTGTTCCGTTTTTGTTTTGGCGGAAGTGGGGGAGGATGGCATGTATGGTGTTGAAATATCCGAAGAAGTTTGTTTCCATGACTGATTTCATATGTTCGAGGGTTTCTTCTTCAAGTGTGACGCTTGCTGTTATGCCCGCATTGTTGAGCAGGACATCAATTTTTCCGAATTTTTCGATTCCTTTTTTGATAGCGTCGTTGATTGTATCAGGCTTTGTTACGTCGACAGAGAGGCACAGGACGTTTCTGTGAGTGATGTCAGGGATGTTTCTTGCGATTGCTATGACATTGTATCCTCTGTTGAGGAGTTCTTTTGATATTTGCTTTCCTATGCCGCTTGATGCTCCTGTGACCAGCCAGGTTTTTATTTTTTCTTTGTTTATTTTTTTCATCGGTGGTTCTCTGTTGTATGGGAAAATATTATTTTATATGTAATTATTATTTATAAATATAAAAATATAAGAAAATATTTTGTTTATTATAGAATAAATGAATGTTCAACATCAAATATAACTTTCTTGTAATAATACAAATAGCTGTCGGGATACTGAATTCGGTTCTTATAATGAGGGTGTTTGGGGTATCAGCTTATTCTGATGCTTATCTTCTTGCTTTGTCTATATTTTCTGTTTTTTGTCTTATTTTGCTTATGCCTGTAGACCAGTTTATGCAGTTCTATAACGAGTTGAAAGTGCAGTCGTTGAAAAAATCTCATGATTTTTATAATTGTGCGTTGATTTTTTCGTTGTTTGCAGGGATTATATGTTGTCTTGTTTTCCATTTCGGTTTAAGTTTTGTAATAAAACTCTTTACTCTTGATATTGACTCTCACCGATTTGAAATTTTGAAAAATTTGTTGTCTATTTTGACTTTGGGGCTTGTATTTTATCCGGTAAACGGAATAAATGAGCGTTTGTTGAATGCAGAGATGAGATTTTCAATTCCTTATATGCTTGTGATTATTCCAAATCTGCTAGTTGTGTTGACACAGATTTTTATGATTTTTAATCACCATACAAATATTTATTACCTTGCCTATGCTCAGGCTATAGGTCTGTTTTTTGTAGCTTTGTTCGGAAGTGTTTATATTTCAAAGACTTTGATACGCTTTAAATTTGTCGGATGGCAGGATTATATGACGAGATTCATAAAAAACAGTATGATTATGCAGTTTGGCAACAGCTTTTGGTCGATGACAATTCCTGTTATATTCAATAACTTTTTGGTAACATTCCCTCAGGGGTATGTATCATATTTTTATTATGCGAGGAAGATTTTGGATATAGCCAATAATTTTTCTATCGGACCATCCAAAAATATTCTGCGTTCAAAGATTTCAAAATTTGTTTCAAAACACGATGTTGAGTCTATCAAGAAAGCTTCCGTGTCGTTTTTGATGTGGGGAAGTGTTGTCTTTTTTGTGGCTGTGGTGGTTGCGTATTTTGTGCAGGGACCTGTTATTTCTTTGATTACGTCTAATAGGCTGACCGCTTTGGATTTGAAGATGATATCACTTTTGTTTTTGTGTTTGAGTCCGTGGTATTTTATTATTTTCTTTGAAACTCCTTATGTATGTGTCAATATTCAGTCCAAAAAGGCGAAGACAGTGTTGTTTATTAATCTTTCATTTTTGGTTATATTTGCATCGCTTTTGCCTGTTTTCAGACATAGCATAGGGATTTATGCCATTGCAGTTTCTCTTGTTCTGGCACAGATTTTGAATCTGGTATTTCATAAGTTTGTTGCAGATAGGATTATGAAGAAGATGAAAGAAACAATTGGGAGTAGATTTTATGATTAATGCGTTGACATCTGTGAGATTTTATTTATTTTTATCTATTTTTCTATCTCATTTTTCATTTATAAAAAAATCACAGATAGGAAATTTTTTGTTCGAGAATTTTTTATATAACGGAAATTTTGCAGTGACATTTTTCTTCATTTTATCAGGTTTTTGTATTGCTCTTGGATACTCTGATAAGTTTCAAGTGTTGGATTTTGATAAGATTAAGACTTTTATAATGAAGAGAATTATAAAAATTTATCCATTGTATATTTTGACCGGTTTTATCGGATTGATTATTGCTATAGTTACGAAAAAAGTTTTGTGGGTTAAATTATGCGAATTTATTTTTCTGTATATGACCATGATTCAATCTTTTTTGAAAAATTATTCTATGTTTAACTCTGTTGCATGGTTTGTTTCGGCGATATTTTTGTGTTATCTTCTGACACCTTTTGTTTTTTATTTTTTGAAAAAAATGGCTAAGGTAAAGTCTTATCTATCTATCTATCTATCTATCTGGATTTTTCTTATTATTGTTAGTGTATTGTTGAGTCCTCCTTTTCTTGATATAAAATTTTATTCCTATTTCTACCATTTTCCTCCAATAAGATTTTTACAATATTTTTCAGGTATTCTCGTTGGGATTTTTTATAAAGATTATTTAGTGAAGGTTGATATTTTTGAGTCGAAAAAACATTTGAAAAACTTTTTAGATGTAGTTTTGATAGTATTTTTAGTCGGGTTATATTTATTTTCTTTCAAGATGAAACCATATGAGCTGATTTTTACGCAGGTTGTTTATATTCCTGTATTTTCTTTTACTATTTTGTATTTATGCAATAGAACTTCAAGTATTTTGAATGAATTTTTGAATAACAAGATAAATATATTTTTAGGTTCTATAAGTATGGAGTGTTATTTAATCCATCAGATTTTGATTATTCTTTCTCATAAATATTTAGTCAGGATATTTCCTATAGATTCAATTTCTAATATATTTTTTATAGCGATAATATTACTTTTGGGTACTATTATATTGAGTTTGATATTCAAAAAATTGTATTCAAAAGTGTTAGAATATTTTTCTCAAAATACGATAAGGGCGGACTAAACAATATTTTCCAACAGGTCTGATAATTGATAAATAAATTCCTAACAGATGGTATTTGTCCATCAGAAGATATTTTTTTGCTAGGTTGTAGCCGTTCATCTTTTCGACTGTTTTTTTATCAAAATCTTTGTAGAGGTCCAATATTTGTTCAATTAATGAGATATATTCTCGTTTATGTTGTGTAAAATATAGGTGAGAACAAATGTTTATTAATACATAAAAAAAACGATTGATAGAATGTAACTGTAATAATCTGTTTTTTGTAAGATTATTGTTAATGTAATTAATACATTTTACTATTTTAGAAAATGTAGAGTATTTGTTTTGTTTAATTTTACTCATTCCTTCTGTTAAAGAATTTTTTCTTGAAACAGTGTAATTATAAAGGTAGTCTTCTATTATTAAAATTTGCGGATTTGTTTCTAGACAATAAAATAAAAAGATACTATCTTCTCCAAAATTTAAGTTTTCAGGAAATTTGATATTATTTTTACATATAAGACTTTTTCGATATAGTTTATCCCAACAAAGAATTTGTATAGATTGAAAAGTCTCATCTATTTTGTCATAGAACAAATATGTTTTATTTTTTATATTATTATTAGGATAAAAAGATTTATCTTTAGTTATTTTATCTTTGATTATGAAATTTCTTTGAAAAGAAATTATATCAACATTTGTGTCGATTGCTTTTTTGTATAAAATTTCACAGGCATTTGGTTCAAGATAGTCATCACCATCAACAAACATAATGTATTCTCCTGATGCTGCGTTAATTCCTGTGTTTCTAGCGATAGAGACTCCTTCATTTTTTTTGTCGATAATTTTTATTCTGTTATCATTTTGTGCAAGTTCTTGAAGAATATTTATTGTATTATCTTGTGAACCATCATTTACGCATATGATTTCTATATCTTGAAGAGTTTGGGATGTGAGAGAATCAACACATCTTTTTGCATATTCTTCAAGATTGTAGAAAGTTGTTATTATTGAAATTTTAATAGTAGTCATTGTTGTTTTAATCCTATAAATCTACTTTTTAATAAAAATGAAATCCTGTAAGATTTAATTCATAATTCAATGATTTATTTCTTTCTTTTTTTCTTTCTGCAGGTATTCCTGTATATAAAGAGAATTCTTTTATATTTTTGGTTACTATTGTTCCAGATGCAACTACTGCTCCTTCATCAATAACAATATTTGGTAGTATAATGCTTCTGAAACAAAGCCAAACTCTGTCTTTAATTATAACTTGTCCATTTGAGTTTAAAGATCTGAAGTATTCATCATTTATATCATGTTGCTCTGTCCATATAGCGGTACAGTCTGATATATTTACATTATTTCCTATTTTTAATCCATTTCTTCCATCTAGTTTGACATTTTTTCCAATCATTGTATTTTTACCAATTTCTATGTTCCAAGGAGATATAATTTCTACAAATCCTCTAATTTTAGATCCTTTACCTATTTTCATTAAAAAGATATTTTTATATAAAAATTGTCGGATATGAAAACTTGGTATTAATCCTATTACTATTAAATTAAGATTACAAAAAGCAAATAAATATGATTTAAATATATTTAATATGTTTTTCTTAGTGGAGATATTCAAAGGCTCGTTATTTCTTTTTTTTAGTTTTTTTACGGATTTATATATACTTGAATAAATCCGCATGATAATTAAATTTAATACAAAAATAATTATTAAAATAATTAATGTTAGCTTAATCATTGTTTATAAAATTACCTCTTTTAGTTGTTGTGCAATATTTTCTATAGAAAATCTTTTGACATTCTCTTGACCAAGTGAGATTAGTTCTAGTCTTCTTTGTTCATTATTTATGAGATATTCCAACTTTGCAGCAATACCATTTGAATCAGGAGTGCAAAATTCTGCACCGTTTCCTGCTACTTCTTGAAATACAGGGATGTCAGAGCATAGAACAGGACAATTTGAATATTGAGCCTCGATTAGAGGAATGCCAAAACCTTCATATAAGGATGGAAAAACGTACAATAGAGCATTTTTGTATAAGGATGGGAGGTCTTCATCATGGATATATCCGGTGAATATAACATTCGGATGTTTTGTTAGTAGCTCTCTTTTTTCGTTCCCCATTCCTCCGACCAGTACGAGTTTTATATCAGGATATTTATCAGTAATTGATTCAAAAGCTTTAATCAATTCAGGGATGTTTTTTCTTCTGTTGAGTGTTGCTACAGATAAGATATATTTTTGTTGGCTTATATTATATTTCTCCAGTATTTCAGGATTATTTTTTGAGTTTAAGAAATGTTCTCCGATAGAATTATATACAACTTTGATTCTGTGTTGGTCGATATTAAAAGTTTGTATTAGTTCATTTTTTATGGTTTCTGATACAGTGACGATTGTATTTGCTTTTTTTATTGTGATATTTGTTGAAAGGTCAAAAATGCATCTTGAATATTTTGTCATTTCATTTTCTCTTAAATGAGCCAAGTCATGTATGACTGTGATGTATTTTGTTTTTTTTCTTGTAAAAAAAGGCATTATAAAAGCAGGGAAAATTATTATGTTTGGTTTATTACAAAATGTATGTAACCAAATAATTGTATTTAGCCATATAGTATGGAAGATATATTTATTCCTTGTTCCTTTAGGTAGTTTTAGTTCTAAAGTTTGATATTTTATATTGTTTAATTTTAATATGTTTAATACCGTTAAGGTATAAGCGCCAATTCCTGTAATAGGATTAAAGAAAAAAGATGTGTCTATTAAGAGTTTACATTCCTTATTCATTTGTATGAAATATTTCCTTTGGTTCTTTTATCTATACTTTATTATAATAAAAAATATATAATCATAAATTATAATTATTATAATTGAATCAATTATTATCTTTTAAAATTAATTTTCAGTTTGAGTAGTCCGATTTAGTTTATTATATTAAGGATTTTCTCTTTTTATATTTTTTTGTAAATAACAAATATTTATATAATAAGAATAATAAGATATAACCATCCCAAACATAAACCATATATAAGGATTTGCTATTAAACCATCATATATAGTATAAACTAAAAAAGCAAATAAGCTGCCTTCAATACCTTTACTAAATATTGTAATAATACTATTATCTAGTTTACAATTTATGTATTTTATATATTTTATATTTTTGTATATAAATAAATAAAATAGGAATGTTCCGATTACTCCTGTCTCAGCTAAAAGTAAATATAAAATAGAGCTATTTATTTGCATTTTTCCTGTATTAAGTGCATTTTTGTAATTATTTAGATTTTCCATAGTCATTGGTACAGGCGAAGTTTGAAATATATCTATTATTAAGCTTCTAGAGTTGTTTAACCCTACTCCAAGGGGCCAATTATCTAAAAATAATCTAATTAAGTTTATATACGACACAATTCTTGAAGCTAAAGAAGGTTCTACTATAACAAATGTTTCAAAACTAGCCATACTTATAATTGTTTTTGTTATTCGTTCTATTTGATTATATTCAAGTTTTATATTACTAAGTTTAAAAATCATAAAAATAATAAGAGATAATGATAATAGGATTGTTGAAGCGTATCCAAAAAATTTAATATTTAAGATTGATTGTGTAATTTTTTTTCTAAAGATAATTATTATTTGCAGTAAACAAAATATTAACCATATAGGAGAAAATGTAAATAAAATATTTAACCAAGCTAAAGGGATTAAAGTCTTTTTTATAAGATAATTTATTGTGTTGTTTTTAAATATTTTATATGGTGATAAGCAGCAATTATAAATTATAGGGAAATTTAAGAAAATAAAACCACCTAACCACCCTGGTTCAGCAAAAACACTTGATAGTCTTTTTAAGATTCTATTTTCGTCTGTCAATAAAGTTCTTTCATTTGCTAGAAAGTGTTGTATATTAATTATGAAACTTATATTAAAAATTTTTCCAATATATTCAATTATTCCAAATAAAAAAATTAGAAATAGTACAATTAAAAAAAATTTGATGAATTTGTTGATATTAAAATATTTAGGGATAAAGAATCCAGATAAAAGATAACAAGGGAGAATATATAAGAATATAAATTGAAATAAGTAAGATATTGCTGATATAGGGTTATAAATATGTAAAATACATAAAATAAATGTAGATATGATTATATATAATAAAAAATATATAAAATATTTAAAGGGGGTTTTTCTGTATAGTTGATATACTCCAACATAAAAGGTCTTTAGGTGTGTCATTATGAAAAATATAAAAAATGATAATAAAAAAATAAAAAATATTCTGTAACTTCGTGCGTTTAATATAAAAGCAAACGCAGGAAGAAATAAAAATGAGAGTGTGGCTATGTAGAATATTTTTATGAATTTGTTCATTTTTTAGTTTGTTATTTTTATTGAATCTATATATAGTTTAGATTATATTATAATAATTATATTATAAATATTTAGGTATAAATAATGATAGTTATTGAACATATAAAAGATGGTGTTCATCATTCTGAAATAAATGCGGCAGTTATTGCTATTTTTTTGAATAATAATCCTACAGAAAAAATACATTTTTTTTGTGGAGATGAACACTATAAAATCATTTGTGGACTTCTTGTTGATCACAATATTGATACATCAAATCTTATACATCATAGACTAGACCCGTATGATGATTTTGTTCGAGATTATAAATTACTTTTTTTTGATTATAATGTTGTGAGGGATATTTTTAAATATGCTATAAAGAATTTAGAACATAAAGTAGTTTTTTTATATACATCTACTTTTTTATTGTATTTTATAAAATTATTTTGTTTTTTTTATAAAAATATAAGTGTTACTAGTTGCTTACATGGGGATTTGGAACGTATCGATTTAAAAGCATATACTAATAGCTTTAAAAAAAATAAGTTTTTTGTATTTTTTTATGCTTTAATTTTTGGGTTGAGAATTCCTATGAGCATTCATACTCCTAGAAATTTGAAATATATTGTTTATGGGGAGTCTATTAAAAAAAATGTAATAAAAATTATTCCCACTTTAAATCCTTATATTCAAGCAGTACCACATCCATATTTGTATAAAAAAATTAAAGAAAATAATATACTGATAAATAATAAAATAAATTTTGGAGTTATTGGGCTTTCTTCAAATAGAAAAAATATACCATATTTGAAGAAGTTGATTGATAAATTAACGCAAGTTGATAATAATAATTTTAATATTATATTCTCCGGTCGAATTTTAGATGAGGATTTTTACAGAAGTCTTTTAACTTTAAAATTTGTTCAACAAAATTCTTTATCGACAAAAGTTATATCTAATGATAAAAGAAATAGTTTAATAAGTTGTATGGATTATTCGTTGTGTACATATCAATATAACAGTTATAAATTAATTGCTAGTGGAGCATTTATGGATGCAATAAATTTTGAAAAACCTTTAATAGCAATTAATAATGATTATATAAGTCAATATTTTTATAGATATGGAAATATTGGATATCTACTAGATTCGTATGAAGAGTTTGAGAAGAAAATATTAGATATAATAAATAATTTTCCTTATGATGAATATAAATTACAGGTAAGTAATATAAAAAAAATAAAAGCTCAAGAAAATATTAAAAATATTATTATAAAATAATGTAAGCTAAAAATTAAATTTTTCCATTTTTATATACTTATCTTTGATTTTTTCTATATCAAATAATTCTTTTACCCTATTTCTTGCATTTTTTCCAAGTTGTTGTCTCAGTTCATGATTTTGAACCAGTTTATTTATAGCATCAGTTAACTGTTCTACATTATTTGGTTCAACAGTTAGACCTGTTTCATTATGAAGAGAAATATAGTTTACACCTGTTCCTAGGTTTGTGTTAATAACTGGTATTTCGTATTGCATTGCTTGTATTTGTACTTGTCCGAATGATTCACTTTTTCTTATTGACGGGAATACAAATATATCTGTATTTTTAAATATTTCTTCTTTTTGGTTCTGATCTGTTATTTTTCCGAGCATTTTTACTTTGCTTTCAAGATGGTTATTTTTTATAAAATCTTCTAAGTCTTTTCTGTATGGACCGTCTCCTACTATATTTAAATTTGCGTTATCTACATTTTTCATAGCAGCTAAGACATTTTGTATTCCCTTCCAGTGTACTAAACGTCCCATACAAAGAAGTTGTTTTATTTTATTATTTCTATTTTTAATCTTAAAATTTTCATCTATTTTAACCGCATAAGGGATTATTGCTGCCTTATGTCTGTTTTGCTCCAGAATAGGATCGGTATCTAATAAATTTTCTGTATATACATGTATTAAATCAGCATCTGTATAAAATTTTTCGTATAATTTATTAAAATATTTCATATATTTATCATATCCATAGATTCCTCCATGATATGAAATTATCATTTTTTTATATTTGGGTTTTGCTAAATAATGACATACAACAGCAAATATAAATGGCATATGATAGTGAAGGACATCAGTTTTTACCTGAGAAAGCCTTAGTATAAACTCCGGAGAAATTGTATTTGCCGCAAATTGAAATAAATAAGGACATCTTGTAAATTTTACATTATCAATGGTTTCTGATTTGTATTTATTAGAGCAACATAAAATTTCCTTTTCAAAGGAATCATTTGGCAAACAATCAAAAATTTGAGATATATCTGCCTCAATTCCTCCAATATCAGGATATGCATGTTTATATACCTGAACTATTTTTATTTTTGAATTGTTCATTATTTACATCCCATCGAAATATACTCAAATCCCTGAGCTTTTAATCTTTGTGCATTATATTGATTTCTTCCGTCAAATATTACATACTTTTTCATAAGAGATTTCATCTTATCGAGATCAGGGTATCTGAATTCATTCCATTCTGTCATTAATAGCATTGCATCAACATTGTCTAAAGCGTCATAAGATGATTGTGCATAATAGATTTTATCTCCAAATATTTCTTTTGCAGTTGGATAAGCTTTAGGGTCATATGCTTTAACTTTTGCTCCTCTTTTTAAAAGTTCATTAATAATGGTAATTGCAGGTGCTTCTCTCATATCATTAGTTTTAGGTTTAAATGCTAAGCCCCATATTGCAAATGTTTTACCAGAAATTTCTGAATTATAGAAGTTTAAAATTTTATTTAAGAATATTTTTCTTTGTCTTTTATTTGTTTCATGAACAGCTTTAATGATTGAGCTATCACAACCATTTTGATTAGAGATAGAAATTAACGCTTGAACATCTTTTGGAAAGCAACTTCCACCATAACCTATACCTGGGAATAAAAATTGTTTTCCTATTCGGTTATCTGTGGTTATTCCAACTCTTACCATTTCTATATCTGCACCTACTTTTTCACAAATATTTGAAATTTCATTAATAAAAGATATTTTTGTTGCTAAAAAAGCATTTGCGGTGTATTTTGTCATTTCTGCAGATTTTACATCCATAAGTATAATTCTGTTTGCTGTTCTCATAAAAGGTGAATATATTTCTTGCATTATAGAAATTGCTTTTTGTGAATCAGCACCAATAATTACTCTATCTGGCGATAGAAAATCATCTACAGCAGCCCCTTGCTTTAAAAATTCAGGATTTGAAACCACATCAAAATCGTATTTTGTATGTTGTTTTATTATTTCTGCTACTTTATCTGCAGTGCCTACAGGTACAGTTGATTTATCGACAATAACTTTATATCCGTTCATTGATTTGGCTATACTTTCTGCTGTTTTAAAGACAGCAGATAAATCACAAGAACCATCTTCAGACTGAGGCGTGCCTACTGCGATAAAACATACTGTTGAATTTTTTACAGCCTTATCTAAGTTAGTAGAAAAGGATAAACGTTTCTCTGCAACATTAATTTTAATTAGTTCTTCTAGTCCAGGTTCATATATTGGAATATTTAACTCTTTTAAGTTGTTTATTTTTTCAACATTATTATCAATGCATATGACATTATTTCCCATATCGGCAAGACAGGTGCCTGCGACTAACCCTACATATCCTGTCCCAATGACACATATATTCATTATTTATTCCTTTCTACTGCCTTCTTCCAGTCAATCTTATCCAAAACAACGAACAGACTCAACCAGAATAACCCGAGAGAAAAACCGCCCAAAATATCACTCGGGTAGTGAACACCAAGCCAGATACGGGTAAAGCCTATTGATAAGATTGTTAAACATAGAAATGTAATTATCACATTTCTTAATATCTTATTTTTTATAAACTTGTATGCAAAATAAATCAAAAATCCGTAGAACATCATGCTCATTGTGCTGTGTCCTGACGGGAAGCTGAAGTTTGATGCCTCGACAAGCCGCATATCTACAGGAGGACGGGGGCGTTCAAAGCATATTTTCAAAAACTTATAGAACGCATAGACAAAAGGCATCCCGCACAGGAAGATGACGGCGTTTTGATATTTTCTGAAAAGAATCAAAATTATCCCGATTGCAATAACAAAAATTGTCAGCTTGCCGCTGCTGCCTAGTTTGGTAAATGTTGCGGGAATTTCTGAAGGAATTGCTGAAAGAAAATTTTGCACAAAACTGATTATGCTCAGGTCAACACTTGTGACAGCGGGTACAAACAAAGCACAGAGTGCAGTGATAGCAAATACAGCGGCGCATATTATCATTATTATGTATTCTTTTTTAGTTTTCATCGCCGAAAATTTCCTTCTCTACAAGAGCACAGATAATGTGGCCTATCATAATATGTGATTCTTGGATTACAGGCGTGCAGGATGATGGGATTTTGATGAGGTAGTCGCATTTTTCATCCATAAGACTTCCTTTTTCGCCTGATAGTCCTACTGTTAGCATTCCTTTTAACTTTGCTTCTTCGAGGGCTTTGAGTATGTTCTTTGAATTTCCTGATGTTGATAATGCTATGAACACATCGCCTTTTTGACCGTTTGCCTGAATTTGTCTTGAGAACACATGTTCATAACCGTAGTCATTGGCTATTGCGGTAAGAACAGAGGTGTTTGTCGTCAGCGCAAAGGCGCTCAGTGCTGCTCTATCAAAGTGGAATTTTGATACAAGCTCGCAGGCAATATGCTGTGCGTCAGCGGCAGAACCACCATTACCGGCGAGGAGAACTTTTTTACCCTGCTCATAAGCTTCTATGATTATATCTGATATTTTTTGAATTGTTGCAGTGATTGTTTTGTTCTCAAGGATTTTCTTCTTTGAGCTGATTGACTCTTCTATATAGCTGTTAATATTCATCCTGCCCTCGTTGTTTGCGGTTGTATCAATTATACTTTTAACAAGATGTGTTTTATACAAAATATCAAAATATTTTAACAAAATTTTTATACATCATTCTGCGCACAAATCTAAAACAATAGAATTTTCTCAAACCTTCTGCAAAATCGGAATTTTTTTGTTGAAACGCTGGGGCGCTGTGCGACTTTTCAGAGTTCCTCCGCCTGCGCACAGGAAGACATAAGCATACAGTCATTCTGAGCAAAGCGCTGTCATACTACGGTACAAAGACTTTTACCGCTTCAGGAAGAACGGATATATTCAAATTATGCGGAAGCTTGCGATTTTCTCCATCGATGTGCAAAGACTCATCTTCAACAACAATTGATACGGTAGCGGCCTGCGCATACATAACTTTGGAGTTCGGATGATGAAATCCGAATAAAATCTGCATAAACACTTCTACAAAATCAAGAAAATTCTTTGCGCAGAGAATAAATATATCTAACTTACCATCATCAACAGCACCTTTTGGCGCCACCGTGAACAAATTTTTGAACATATTGCCTGCATTTGAAATAATCACAGAACTTGCATTAACAATAATTTCCCGTCCGTCGATTTTTATTTTATAAGTCTTTCTGTTGAGTTTGAACAAGCTGATAATCCCCTGCAAAAAGTAAGCCAGATAACCAATCTTGTTCTTCAAACCTGTTTTGGCGCCGTTGATAATATCTGCATCATAACCTAAACCGACACGCAAAGAGAAATACTGGTTGTCAGCTTTGCCGATGTCGATGTCTGAGGTCTTGTCAGAAAGAATTATATCAAGCGCTTTGTTGATGTTTGAAGGTATCAACAAACCTTCCGCAAACAAATTAGCGGTGCCGCAAGGAATTATCCCGAGCTTTCTTGAGCTGTTAACAATATAAGGCAACACCCCGAGCACAGTGCCATCTCCGCCTACTGCGACAATGGTGTCATATTTTTCAATATCTTTTATAAGAGGAAGCATGCTGATATAAATGAATTTAAACGCAATACCTTCTTCTTTGAATCTTTTGAAGATAATTCTCTTATAAGAAAAAGCTTTTTGTCTGCCTGAGCGGGAGTTAAAGACTACAAGAATTTTTTTCATGGATGACGTCACATTCCTTTAATAATATTTAATTAAATCACAAAAAAAACTTGCTGCAAGATTTCCTTTAAAGTTTAATTAAAAAAGATTTTATATATTTACAAAGACTTGTAGAGGAGAAAGAAATTGAGAGTTCAAAAACAGGATAAAATGTGGGAAGTCAAAACCATGGGGCGTTTTGACAAGCTTAAACTGAAATGTCAGGAAATTGCAATTCACCATATATTGAACTACGTAGGCAAAGACAGTAAAAATAATCTGATAAAACTTGCCAAAATATTTGAAAAAATAGCGGGGTCTGAAGGCTCAAAACGCCATGCCAGAAGAATGCAGTGGCTGTTCAAAACGGATCATCCTCATCTTTTGTGGTGGGAGAAAATTATCAACGAACTGCACCCGAATTGCAGGGATAAATGGATTATGAACTTTTTTGTCCATGGCTACTACGGAGATAACCAGAGGAAAAGAGCCGCGTTCAATGAGAAAAACGGTTTCTTTCCTCCTACAGTACTGCTTGCAAGCATTACAAAGAAATGCAACTTCCACTGCAAAGGGTGCTGGGCGCATGAATATGACGTAAGAGAAGATTTATCAAAGGACAAATGGCGCCAGATATTCAAAGAAGCAAGAGATGAGATGGGCATCCATATGATACCGGTTGTCGGCGGCGAACCTTTTGCAAGACCTGAGTTTCTCGAGCTGGCAGAAGAGTTTCCAGATTGTGCCTTCATCACATTTACAAACGGCTCTCTTCTGACTGATAAGACAATAGAACGTCTTCAAAAACTCGGGAATGTTCATCCGATGTTCTCTCTTGGGGGATGGAAAGAGCAAAATGACGCAATCAGAGGCGAAGGCTGCTTTGATATGGTTATGGAAAAGATGGACAAGCTCAAAAAAGCAGGCATCTTCTTCGGGGCAAGCATTACAGCAACAAGAGAAAACACTGATGATGTCACATCCGATGAATTTATGCAGATGCTGAGCGACAAGGGTGTTCTCTGGAGCTGGTTCTTCCATTATGTGCCAATCGGCGAAAGCCCGAATGTGGACCTTGTACCTGATGCAAACCAGAGAAATCAAATCAAAAAAGCGGTCTACAATGCAAGGAATACTCTGCCTATGTTTACTGTAGACTTCTGGGGTGACGGCCCCGAGATGATGGGCTGCATAGCAGGCGGAAGACAATATATTCACGTAAACCCGAAAGGTGATGTTGAACCATGCACTTTTGTTCACCTGGCTACTCACAATGTTAACAACTGTACACTGACAGAAGCTCTTGCGGCTCCTTTTATGAAAGCAATCAGAAAGAACATTCCTTATGACGGGAACATGCTCAGACCATGCATGATAGTTGACCACCCTGAAGTGTTGAGACAGTATTATAAAGAATTTCAACCGTATGAAACACACAAGGGCGCTGCTGATTATCTGACCAATCCTGAGATAATGAAGAAAATTGACTGCTACTCTTGCAATGTAAAGGAAATTATGGATGAAGAGTGGGCTAATGACTTTTATATGACAATCTTCCCTCTCGAAGGCGAATATTATCATGACAGAGAAATCCTCTGCAGCAGACAGGTTCCTCAGGGAGGAGTCCACGGCGGGTGCGAAAAAGCAGGCGGCTGCCACTGCGGCAAAGACATCAGCCATCTGAAAGATGAGGAGCAAAAAGAACTTGCCTCCTCTGCAAAGTAGGTTAATTTAATAAATATTCGGATATAAGGAAAAAGCGATGAAAATATTCTCAAAATCTGTCTATGTTTTGTTATTCACAGACATGTTGATTTTTCTGTTTTCTTCGCTTTTTCTGTATCAGAAAATATCTCTCCCTGATGAATACAAATGGCTGACAGTTGCTGGACTCACTTTGATAGGATTGTATGTTCTGTTTCTCAAGGGATATTACAAAATAAGAACATATAACTTCTTCTTAAAAGATTCTTATCTTCTCATCGAGGGGCTTGTTCTATCCGCCATGCCCGTATGTATTATGCTGCTTATGTTTCATGTTCAAAACAGAACGGTGTTCAAATTTCTGTTGAGTGAAACAGCACTTGTTTTTCTTTTGATATCATTGTTCAGGACATTATTTTACTGGCATCGAAAGCATATCAAACCCGATACAAACGTTTTGATTATCGGTGCCGGAGAAATCGGCAAATTGATGGCGGATGAAATACTCAAAAGACCTGTCCTGAAATTCAATCTTAAAGGGTTTGTTGATAATGATGCAAATAAGGCAAATCTTGTCTACCGTGGAATAAATGTTCTTGGGAAAACAGCAGATTTGCACAAAATAATTCCTGAATACAATATAAAAATTATCATTGTTGCTATCAGGCATGAACCTGATTATCAGACACTTATGGATATATCGGAATGCGTGCCGCAGGGTGTTTCTATATGGAAAATGCCTTCGTTTTATGAAAAAATTGCATTCAAAATTCCCGTACAATCAATTACTCCTGACTGGTTTATGTACAATTTTACAAGTACTCAAAGACCTGTTTATGATGTGCTCAAAAGAATCTATGATATCATAGCTGCGTCAATTATTTTAACGGTAACCATGCCTGTTCTTTTGATTATTGCAATAGGAGTAAAACTCCACGACGGAGGACCGATAATCTATACCCAGCCAAGAATAGGTAAGGGAGGCAAACCTTTCAAACTGTATAAAATCAGAACTATGTGTATGAATGCCGATAAAGCGGGCATGGTGGATAAGGGTAATACTGAAGATGAGAGAGTTATACCTTTTTGCAAATGGGTAAGAAAAGCCCGTTTCGATGAAATTCCTCAGATGATAAACATCCTCAAGGGAGAAATGAGCATTGTCGGTCCGAGAGCAGAGTTCGAAGATTTTGTAAGAAAATATGAAAAAGAAATTCCCTTCTACAACAGACGCCACTGGATAAAACCGGGGTGGACCGGCTGGGCTCAGATAAATCAGGGACACTGTGTTCAGGTAGATGACATCACTGAGAAATTGAGATATGATTTCTATTACATAAAGAAAAGAAACATTTTCTGGGAAATAAGCATATTGCTCAAAGCCGTCGGTTTGGCTCTGAGCGGAAGACATTCTTAGGGTAAGATTATGA
This sequence comes from Candidatus Gastranaerophilales bacterium, assembly GCA_944323485.1. Lineage (GTDB taxonomy): Bacteria > Cyanobacteriota > Vampirovibrionia > Gastranaerophilales > CAJFVJ01 > Adamsella. The sequence goes on along the minus strand of CALUSR010000003.1, from coordinate 14,631 downwards.
GTATATCAGCAGAACAAACAAACACTCTTCAGCAAACACCTCAGACAAAAAAACAAATGTTGAACTATATAAATGTTTTCAGAGGTTTTGCAATCCTTGCTATTGTTGCAATACATACTCTTTTGTTCTCGCACAATACATCTTTTCAGAGTGCAATTTCTGCCGAGCTTTTGGGCAGCGGCAGTGTGTTCTTTGTTTTTATCTCAGGATTTTTATTCCAGCATCTTGCGTATAAATTTGAGTATCAGACATATCTCTCAAAAAAATGGAATAATGTAATATGTCCTTATCTCATAACATCAATTCCCGGGATAATAAATATCATGTACTTTTGCAATCCTGTTGATAACCCTTATCATGAATTTAACAAAGGGATTCAGGTCTTTCTCTTCTACTGCACCGGATACTATCACAATCTGCCGACATGGTTCATACCGATGATGGCGGTGTTCTTTATTCTTGCACCTGTATTGTTGTTTCTCGAGAAAAAAGGTTTGCTGTTCAAATCTATCCCTCTGTTGTTATTGATGACTCTTCTTGTTCAACGACCGGATGGGAACAGTCCTTATATTGCAGCATGTTCTTTTCTTCACTTTTTATCGGTTTATGTGACGGGAATGTATTTTGCAGCGAACAAGGATAAAATTGATTTATCAAACAAAGCTCTTTTCTTAATGAGTGCTCTTTTTGTCCTGCTCAGTGCAGTGTCTGTATATAACATTATGGCTGAAACATACATACATCTTTCGACATTCTCAAAACTTGTCCTCGCATTGATAATTATGGCTCTTTTGAAGAGATATGACAGTTTTATACAGAGTAAAACATTCATTAACAAAACCTTCGATATCTTGGCAAAATACAGCTTCGGTATATTTTTTGTACATTACTACGTTAATGTTTTGCTTGATAGAGCTTTCTTCAAAAAATATATTATGCTATATGCTCCGACAGGGACAGAGATAAACCTCGGTATCATTGCAACGGTGTCAATGAGGCTTGTGAGCGTTACCGCTATCAGCTTGCTGATACTTTATATAGCAAAAACAATACTTCTCAAGTTGAATATTAAAAATACAAGGATGTTTTTGGGAATTTAGTTTTCTTAATAAACTGTCAATATCTATCTTTCAGTGATATTTAAATTTGTATAGTCAGACTTATTCAGGAATATACAAATTAAATGAGTATCACCGGTGTTAATAACATACAGACCATTTTGCCTGTTTCAAAAATTCCGTATTTAAAAAATATTAATGCCCTAAATAATATATCTGAAGAACAGAGACAAGAATTTAGGCAAAAGACCATTAAAACAGCATTGATTGCTAGTGCGTCAAGTATTTTGCTATTAGGCGGTGCGCTTATGTTATTCAGAACGGGAAAACTATCAAAAGGCGTACAAAAATTATCTGTATGGACAAGTGAGTCTCAGAGTATTCCTGCAAAACTCATCAGAGAGTACAGAAACTTGAACAAAATAAATGTTCAAATAAGCGATGAAGCGTTCGACCACTTCAGAGCTAAAACAAAAAACATAAACGGACTTAACAAAGATGGAGTCTACGGGGCTCATGAAATGAGCGAATTCATCAAAGCGTTTTTTCCTCAAAAAACTTCCAATTCTATTCTTAGCATAACAATACATCCCGACTCAAATCAGATGTTCAACATAAAATATATGAAAGACGGAGAAACTGCAGAAAAAATTGTTTATATCGGAAAAGAAATAGCTTCTGATACACTCGGTTTATTTAAAGATTTGTGTTCTCCTGATGTCAAAAAAGCAAATAAAAAATTATTCAAGAGAATAATGAATAATCCTTCAAAGACAATAGATATCACTCCTCCTAAAGAAGCGGAAGAGATGAGCAGTTTTTTAGGAAGGTTGAATGAAATAAAACCAAACGGAGAAATTCTTGAAGTTATACAAGACCCTATGAACAATGGTATCTGGGATATTTTGTACAGAAAAAATGCAGATTGCGGAATACTTCACAAAACAGTCTATATGAATGCACCTCTTGATGATAAAACAAAAGATATGTTCAGACAGTTGTTTAACAGAAAAAATAGTATATCAAGTTTTTCATTCAAAGATATTTGTTCTTTATTGAAGAATTCTAAAGGTATATTAACAATCCAAAATATGAGTGATGATACAAGAAATTTGCTGAACTCAAAAAACATAGATTTTGAGAGGTTTCACTCGAAAGAATCTTTCGAAAAATTCAAAAAGTTGCTGAAAAAACGTTATTTCTCCAAAGATGTTCTAAAATCTTCCGACTTTTTTGAACGTATTGATATGAACTCATCTCCTGTTGATAATCTGCTGGGCGGCAAATTTGTCTGTTCTGATGAGAGAATGAAAGAGATGGCTCAAAAAGCTTTTGAAAAAGGGGTGATACTTCCATCAAAAAACGGCAAACAACAGATAATTATAGGGAAGCAAAACGGAATTCTCTTTACTGCTTTCGGAGCTTTTGATAAAGAAACAAAAACATTCCTCATAGACAAATCTTTCTTTCCTCTAAGCCATGGCAATGATATGCATGAAAACCTTATTCAAACATATATGGAAGAGAAGGGAAAGCTCAATCTGCTAAACCTCCCTCTTTTTATCGGAATAAAAGGTGACAAACTTTTAGATAGATTTTTACTCAATACAGTATTTTCTATAAGTTCAAAAGCCGCTATTTATTCATCAGGTTTAGTCGGTTCTCTCTGTATGTCAAATGCTGCAAAACAAAATATGTCTACAAACAATGTGAGTTTGCAGAAACTTGCTTAAGCTGACCTCTTTTTGAAAGTTCATCAATCAAAATCAGATTATAAATTTTTGCTGATTTACTCTCAAAATTCTTTGCATCATTAAGTTGATAAAAGTTTCTATAGTCAAGATGAGCAATTCCTCCGTATTTAGATGCCTCGGAAAAAGCAAGATAATTTCCGATATAAGAATTTGCAAAACTCGGATCTTTGATGTTGAATTTTTTTAACAATTTCCGGTCAGTTATTACATCAGGTTTAATTTTTCTTATTTCATCTCTCAAAGCTAAAATATCCTCGTTCAAACTCCTGAAATCTGTCTGTTTTTCAGGCAGCCCAAGGTGTTTCAACATTAAATCCCTGAAAATTCTCAGAGTTTTTCCAGATGCTGTAAAATCATAGAATACAAAAGTTTTTTTGCTGTCTTCAATATTCTTCTTGGATATTCCCTGCTCTTCCAAAAATTTTTCATAATCATAAAAATATTCAGCCTCAACAACATCCCGATACCCTGTTGAATACCTCAAGTCTGAAATAGGAAGATATTTCGTTTCAACACCGCTGAATTCAAACACTCTGCCGAGAGGTGCCGGTGATGTACCGATAGAGACAAAGACATATTTATCTTTTCCGTATTTTTTATCCAAAAAATCTTTGAGCGGCAGTGCAACGGCAATGTTATCATCAACTGCTTCTTTAGTTTCATAGTTGTTTACCGCACTAATTTGGGCCGGTGTAAGTTTTCTATATTCAAGAGGGGTAATTTTTTTTGTCGAAGACAGCAAATTTTTTGCTTTTTGATAATTCGATACCTCTTTGCTTCGTTCAAACTTATCCGTTGTTAACCCGCAAAATGATGTATTGTGAAATTTCGTCTTTTGGCTTGAATAATATGGATAAAAAGTACTTTTTGTCGCTGAATTGAAGAAAATTTTCATGCATCACCATTCCTTATATTATATAAGTAATGCCGTCAAGAAAGTTTTTGAACACTATCTACAAAGATTTTCTATTCTTCGGGTTGTTTTTCAATATTCCCATCTCTTCGAGTCTGTGCATAACGTACAGGTTGTAAATTTTTGATGTATCATTTGAATAAATTTTACATTCTGCGATATTTGACAGCATTCTGCAACTAAGATGCCTTATTCCTCCGAAATATTCTGCATGAGAATCAGCCAGATACTGCATTATATAATCATCAGCGAAATCTTTATTCGAGCTTTCTTCATCAAACCGGTTGAGAGGTTTTTCTTTTTTAGCACAGCAATAATAAAGATCTTCATTCAAACTGCGGAAATCGACCTTATCTTCAGGCAGGTTTAAATGATACATCATCAAATCTTTAAATAAACTCAATGAATGTCCTGAGGATGTGTAATCATAGAATACAAAAGTTTTTTTATGTCTTTCCAGATTCTTTTTTGATATTCCCTGCTCTTTCAAAAATTTTTCATAATCCTCAAATCCGGCGCTTTTGACTATATCTTGATATTTATCAGCATACATCAAGTCTGATATCGGCAGATACTTTGTTTCAACCCCGCTAAATTCGAATATTCTTCCTATTGGGGATGGTGATGAACCTATTGATACAAAGATATATTTGTCTTTTCCGTATTTTCTATCCAGAAAATCTTTGAGAGGCAGAGCAACGGCAAGATTATCTTCAACGGCAATTTGCAGATTATCATCAAGATTATAATAAAAAAAGTCTTGGAGTTGCTCGGCAGAGAGCTTTTTGTAGTCATCAGGGGTGACTTTTTTGACTGTCTTCAAAAATTGTTCGACATTTCTGCAGCTCTGCAAACGCTTGCTTGGAAGAAAAATGTCAGACCAGCCGCCAAAAGATAAAGAACGGGAGTTCCTGCTTTTGTCTGCGAGAGGCGCCTGAGAAATGGGAATTTTTATTTGAGGAAATAAGATGTTCATATTCAATATAAAGCCGCAAAAGACTTTTTTTGAACTGTCTATAAAGTTTTTTGAAGTGTAAAAAATAAGCCGATAATGGGGTTCGAACCCACGACCTTTCGATTACGAATCGAATGCTCTACCAGCTGAGCTATATCGGCTTATGGTTTAAATATATCACAAAAATATTTTTTACGAATAACTTTTGATTCACACTCTCGCATAAGTCATAGACTCTTTGCTGTGCTCAGAGTGACCTTGAGAACATGTCATGCTGAGCGTAAGCGAAGCATCTTTTACATTATTGAGATTCTCCGGTAAAGCTCAGAATGACATTGTTGTTTCTTAGATTTTTGTGAGGATAAAGACTGATGATAGCATTCCGACTATTGTCTGGAGTGATTTTGTAACCATATCTATCCAGTCGTTTCCTCTGATTTTTCGTGGAACGACAATTGTATCACCTGGTTCAATTGAATTTGATGTGAGCAGGTGAGTCCTTTTTGCCCTTCCGTTCACTCCGATTTTGTATATTTTTGTTCTTCTTGCATTTGGAGTGTAGCCGCCGCCCATTTTTATGTAGTATCCTGCTTTTTTACCGTCTTTATACAGGAATGAGGTTTCGTTATAGACTTCTCCTATTACGGTAACGTGATTTGATTCTTTTGGAATAAAAATTTCGTCACCGTCTTGAATTTCGATATTTTGTTCTTTTTTAATTTTAGAGAGGTCGTTGTTTTTTATATCTAAGGCTATTCTGCCAAACAGCTGGGAAGAGATATTCTGATTATCTTCTTCGATATCTTTCATCATCTGCATTCTTGCCTCGGTGTCATCTTGTGTCGGACGAAGATTACTTGCCATCTGACCTTGAATGAGTTTTATGTCTTTCATGTTCTTCTCTTCGACCATTTGTCTTGATTTATTTGCAAGAGATGCACGGGTAAATACAATTCCTCTGAGGTCAGCTTCATCATCAAGACCGCCTGCTTGTTCTATCATATCAACGAGTTTTTTGCCTTCTACAAAACGATAGACACCCGGTTTGTTGACGAAACCCGATACTTTTACCGTTTTGATTATCTCATTTTCCCGGAGAGGTCTGAACATTATTTTGTCGTATGGATTAATTTTTATGCTTTTTGTTTGATCTGTTTGGATAAAGATGTCGTAGAGATAGTATGTTTTTGTATTTTGGTCTTTATCGGTAATTTCAACCGCAACATTTGACGATGGCAGAAGTACACTGCTTGTTGATGCAGCTATTGCCATTTTTGTGTTTTCGCTGTCTGCAGCAGGCTCTTCTGTTGGCAATTCTTCGTTGTTGTTCACGTCTTTGATGTTTGCATCAGAGTTTGAGGATACTATGAACTGTATATCAGCGAGAACATCTTTGAGAGTAAGATTTTCCGTATAAGGAATTTGTTTCGGTCTGTCGATGCAGCCGTAGACTTCGATGAAGTTTGTGTTTGTGGATTTGTAAACGGTGATAACATCTCTCGGTTCAAGAGAGGGGTTATTTCCTCCGTTGAAGAAGTCCTCAAGAGATACGGGTATAACTTTGACCTGTTGTCCGTCACCGTCAATTCTTTTGATGACTGCCTGATAAATGAATGTTTCCTCTTGCAGGTCATTTTTATCTTTGAGAATGTCAGATAGTTTCATTCCTTCTTTGTATTCGAATATGGCAGGTTGTTTAACATTACCTTCGAGAGTTATAAAGTTTTCCGCTTTTCCGTAGAGTTCCCGAAATTCAACAATATCTCCGTTAGAGAGTTTTGTTGAGGCAAAAGCGTCTTTGTTGATATCTTTTGATATTCTTTCGCCTGTTTGAGAGTTATAAGTTCTTATGTTAAGTACGTTCTTGTCTGTTGAAGGAAGCAGACCGCCTGCATAGCTTAAGATATTCCAGATGTTTTCTGAGGGCGAAAGTTCGTAGATGCCCGGAATTTTAACTCCGTTTTTGATAGCGATGACAGAACCTATGTTGCCGACAAAAATTCTGTCATTGGGGCGCAGTCTTATATTGCTGTCTTTCCCTCTGAAAATTGTTTCGTAGAGGTCAACTTTTTGTTTTTGACCTGATGATGAAGTGTAGGTAATGTTTCTGAGAGAGCCGCTTTTGTTTACTCCGCCTGCTGCAGCAAGAGCTTCTATTATTGATGAGTTATGCCCTACGGCAACTTTTCCGGGTTTATTTACATATCCGTAAACAAATACGGCAAAATCAGACTGGTCGGAAACAGATATTCTGACTTTTATGTTTGAAAATTTTCTGCTTGCCATTGTCTGTAGAGATTTCTCAACATCAGCAACGCTGTATCCGTCTGCTTTGGTTTCTCCGATTCCTGGAACAAAGAGGTTTCCTTTTGAGTCAACCTGAGCATCGGCAACAGGTGAGATAAGAGAACTTCCGTTGATAGAGAGAACATCAACAGAGTCACCCCAGAGATAAACTTTAACTTTTTCTCCGATGTTGAGTTTGTATGTGCCGTCATATTTGCCCATGCCTGAAGTTGAAACATTTTGGAAAAAGTCATATCCGATTTGTTTAAGTATCACAGCATTAACATCAGATGAGCCTGCTTGCATTTTGTTTATGTCAGATGAGAAGATTTTTTCTATCGGGCTCTGATTTTCATCTTTCAGTGCGTTTACTTTTTGAATTTTTTCTTCTTCAATTTTCTGGTTAATAATCTGAGCACTGTTGATGTTATTGTTCAGATACATCGAATCTTCCGTTTGGGCGCTTATGCCTGTAGTTGAGATTGCGTTTGCATAAGATAAGTGCAGCACAAACAGCCCGATGAACAGGGCTGTTTTGATAAGGGTGTTGGATAATAGTCTGTTTTTCATTGTCCTCTCTCGATTATTATTTTATTTGTTATATACGTACCACTAGGTTATTGCGATTTGAGCAAGTGATTTGATGGCAGGCCAGTCAAATCTCCAAAGACCTGAAACATCAAGTGCATAGTTTCCTACACAGGCCAGTTTGCAGTCTTTGCAAGCATTTGCCACTTCTATGAATTCTTTTGACCTGAGAGCCTCGCCGAAAGGTCTGTTTCTGACATTCAAAAACGGTTTTCTATCAGTACATTTGAGCAGGTCGCCGTTTGAGTAGATTACTGTTGCAACCTGAGGCCAGTGGCATTCATAGTAGTTTTGTTTATTGATTATGTAATCCATGAAGTAGTCAGAATTTCTAATCGGATAGCCTGCTTTTTTGAGCTCTTTGATTTTGATGAAGGTTTCAGCAAGCGCATCCGTTTCGAGTTCAAGTTTTTTGAGATAGTCTTTACCCTGCCATTCATGGAAGTCCTGATTGCTTTTATTTACGGTGAAATAAAGCAGGATGTCAGTGTCCTGACAGAATTTTGCGACTTCTTTGAGCTGTTCGAAGTCATTAACTGCTGATACAGTGCAGCAGATGTATATTCTCATTTTGGGTGAGTGTTTTTTGTGGTATTCGATGCCGTTTACGACTCTGTTGTATAAGCCTGGCATCTTTCTGATTTCGTCGTGTTTATCGCCTATGGCATCGAGTGAAACAAAGGCGATATCTGTATATTTTCCGAAATCAGGGTTTTGCTCGAGAAAATAGCCGTTTGTTGCCATTTTGGTGTACCATCCGAGGTCATGCGATTGTTTGCATATTTCAGCAAAATCTTGTCTCAAAAGAGGTTCACCACCCCATAGAATGCTGTCGACATAACCTTCCTGTTTTGCTTCTTTCATAAGTCTTTGAATTTCTGCAAGAGTCATATCGTCGTTGTCTTTGTGGTATTTCCAGAAGCAGAAATCGCAATTGCAGTTGCACTTGCTTGTAACCATCAAAGAGAAAATGAAAGGTCTCGGTCTTTTGGTCAAAAATCTTGAGTGAAGAATATCTCCCATGCTGCCGAGAAGATGACCGAAATATCTCATTCTGTCGGGAGTCATTTTATTTCGTGAATTTTTGATTGGTGTTACTTTTTCTTGAGTTGTTGATGACATCGTTTTTTGCCCCTCTCTCTTTTGTATTCCTCTATGATACTATACACAAAATATTATTAATTTAGTTTGTTAAGCTTTTATTAACATCTTTTTTTTAGCTTTTTTCCGTTTGATTAGGTCTGCAAATGCTTCTATTCTTGTGATATAACCTGCACGTCCCGTGAATTCGTCGAGTATGAGTGACATAACGGGTATATCTTCATGCTCGCTTACTTTAGGAAGGATATTCTGAGTTACTATTTCAGGGTTACAGGTGAACGGGCTCAGGTGTATCAGCCCATCGGCGTTGTGTCTTGCCGCAAATACGGCATCGCCTATTGATTCGATGCATTCTCCGCCGATTGCTCTTTTCATAAATTCTGCAGCGTACTTGGTTGAGCGTTCTCTATGGGATTCTTTTTTGTAAAACAGATGAGGGGTGAGAACATGCTCTAACCAGTCAGAGAGCATGATTTGCCTCTGGACTTCGATGCCCAGTTCTCCGAGTGTTTTTTCGATATCCATGTTTGTGAACGGGTCGAGGAGAACGAAAAATTCGCCTGTAAGGTAGACTATCGGGACGTCCTTTTCTCTGTCAATTTCTACGCTGTCAAATTCAGCCATGACTTTTTTCATGACCTTTTTCAATTCTCTTGAATTTTCTGCTTTATCAATGAGTTTTCTGGCTCTTTTGTATATTTTTTCGGAGTCACCCCTGTTGAGTTCACGGGGGCGTGTTTTGAAGAGTTTTATTTCTATTTTGTCGAGCGCATAAAATTTTTTGAAACCAAGTCTGAAGGCGTTGATTATTTTGAGAGGATTTTTTGTTTGTGCGACGTAGGAGAATTTTTTGATAACCTCTTTCATCTGTTCTTTGTACATATCAAAGACAACCATCTCAAATTTGTAGCCCATTTTTTCAAGGACATGGGATGCTGTGATTGTGTAGGTTCCAAAACGGCATGTTCCTGGTGCCTGAAACATCAAGAGAGTATCAGCACCTAAATTTAATGCTTGGATGTAGTTTCCGAGATTCAGTTTATAAGGGAAACAGATGCCTTCTATACTGTTTTTTACACCGAGGTCGAGGGTTGTTTTGTTATTCTCTGGAGGGAGGACAACTTTTGCGCCGAGTTTTTTCAGTATAGTTTTAACAGGTATATAAACATTTCCCATCATCGGGAATGCAACTGATTTTCTTTTTTTTATTTTATTTTTTTGTGACATCTGATGACTCTATATCAAAAAATGAATATGAGATTTATTTTATCACGTAAAAAAATAAATATATAAATATAATTAATATATAGATGTTGATTTTTGACAGTTATGCTCAGGCAAGTCTTTCCGGTTTGTAGATTGTTTTTCCTGATTTAACATAGTTTCTCAGGACATTTTTCCCGATTTCTTCTTCAATATTTCCGCATACAAGAATGTTTCTTTTTTTGAATTGCTGCATCCATTCAGGTTTATATCCTTCATCGAAGCCTGTTATTTCTTCGACGTCTTTAGAGCTTACGCCGTAGAAGACTTTTTTGATTCCTGACCACATGATTGCGCCTGCGCACATAATGCAAGGTTCCGCTGTGATATAAATGCTCAGGTTAAATTTCGAGAGGTCATATGAGTTCAGTTCTTTTTGTGCTGCGTTGATTGTGTTTATTTCCGCATGGTGAAGGCAATTGCAGTCGTTGACAACGGTGTTTGGCATGCTTGCTATGAGGTTGTTTTTATCGTCATATATTGCAGCGAGAAACGGTCCGTAGCCGTTTTCGATTTGTAGTGCTGTTTTTCTTTGGAGTTCAAGTATTATATTTTTGGCGTTGTTCAGTTCTTCTTGAGAAAAGCATGTATTGCTTATAATATTATTTTTTTTCGCAGCATGAAAACTCATATATTTGAGTATTTTTTTCATAAGCCCTCTTTTTATTTACTACTGATTATTTTTTACAAAAGCGTTGAACACTTCCTGAGGTCTGGAAGAACCGAAGTTGCCGTTGTTTAGAAATTTTTTGTAAGTTACGGTTGAAGTTTTTTCCTGTTTTTGCGGTTGTTGAGCAGGTTGTTGTTCACCCATTTTGTTTTTTCTTTTTGCTTCGTTGATGTCAGTCAGTTTAATAAGAAGCTGAGGGATTGCGACGCCAAGGGCGAGAGCAGAGAATGCCATGCTTGCAGCCTGTGCTTTGTTTAGTACTCCAAGACGTTTTTTTGCAAAAGCTTGCGCTTCTTGCGGGAGAGATTCGAGGAGTTTTTTGGTGTTAATTGCTCCCTTATCCGTAATATCAAGTTTTTTGCCTGCTTTGATAGCTTCTTCGATAAGCACTTCTCTGTGGGTTTTCAGCTCATTGCCTCTAAAAACGTAGGCCAGTTTTTTCATTATGCCGTCATTTTCCTGCGGTTTGTCCATAACCTGTCTGAAAAGGTCATAACCGGGTTTTTCCATCGATTTTGCAGTAAGTTTGCTTACGAATTCGCCTGTTACATAGAAGAACATGAAACTTGATACATCTCTTATAAAAGACTGTCCGAGTTCGGTAGAGTCGGCTGCACCCATAAATCTGCTGGCAAATGTAGCTGTGCTGACAACTCTGCACTGGTCAAGGCTTGTTCTGAAATTTCTAAATTGCATGGTCTTTCCGAATTGAGATAGTTTTTTAGGACCTATTGCAGCAAGGGCTATCCCTGCAAGAGAGCCTGATGCCAGGACTTTTTGAGCTCCGAGTTTTTTCTTTTCCTGAGGAGTAAGCTCTCTTTTGTAATCTTTATCTGAAAAGTCTTTGTAGATGGGTGCTCCGTCTTTTCCTGAACGTTTCTTGGTTTGAGCCCTGTTTAGGTAGTGTGTAGCAACGGCTATCGGAATTGTAACGGCAAAGGCAAGAGCTGTTTTTGTCTTTGCAACATTTTTCAGACCGGAAGCAAATGAGTCGAGTTTTGTGTTGTCAATTTGTTTGACTCCGTCTTTGACAACTTTCAATTTGTCGCTTGCAAAAGCACGCGAAATATTGATTGTGTCGTTGATGAAGTTATCTACGTTTGTATCAATTCCGTTGAAGCGTATTTCTTCGCAGTGTCCTCCTAAAGCTTCTCCTATTTGTGCTACCAGTGTTGTATGATCTTTTTTTGAAATATTGCCTGTTTTGGCAATTATTCCTTTGAATGCATCAGCTATGTTGTCAGCTTGTTCTCCGCTGATTTTATGAGAGGAATCAAGTCCTGCTGATACTTTTGAGAGAACGTTTTGTAGAAATGCATTCTGGTCACCGTTGCTTTTTTTGTATAAATCAGTGAAGGCATCTATTGTATCAGTATCAGCCCAGATTTTATTGGCTTTTACGTTAAAGGTTTTGTTTATGCCTGATGAAGCAAGGAAGCCGAATCCGGCACCGAGTATCCCCGGGAGAAAACAGTTGTTAAACGTTCCTGAAAATTCTCTGAAAGCTGTTTCTATACCGGCAAACGGATTACGTTGTTTTGTATCCTGAACAGCTTTTGGTACGTCACAGAGAACAGTATCAATGAGAGCCGTTGTTACCATCGGGTTGTCTTTCAGGTAAGAAAACGCATTTGTTGCAATCATCTCAGCACCTTTGAAAGAAGGCTGAGTATTTTTTACATTACTTTTTGTATCCAGATTGTAGTTTGTCCGAATTCCTAACATAGATAGACTAAATTTCCTTTTTTTCCGCCAGATGAATTTTTGAGTTTATTTTTTATTCCAACAAAGAATAAATATACCAACTAATATTATTAAAAAAAAGCCTCAAGGATGAATATTGCCAGGTAATTTTGGAACGGGGAAAAATGACTTTCAAAAAGAGTGTGATTGTTTAAAGAAAAATAATAATATTTTAAATCAGTTCAGAAAAAAGTTTTATTTTTTTTGAAAAAATATTACAAGTTTTTGCAATTTGTATTTATTTTTTTTGATATAAAATTTTTATAAAGATTTTTATAATTCTTAATATTTCTTCTGTTTCCTAATGTAAATATAGTATTTTGTTTTTAATTTTTAAAATCAAAAAACTATATTTAAAAATTAAAAATTTTCAAGTATATTAAAAAATAAGGCATAAAAATATATGAATTGATACATTTTTATTTTATAATGACGGTTTATTATATTTTATTTTTGTTTTTTTAAAGCTTTAAACAGAAAATATATATAGAATATATAATAATAATTTTCTTATAAAACAAGACAATAACAATTTTTGTATTATCGTTAGTTTATTTCTTGAAATCAAAAATAATTGTTTTTTAAACTTAATATCTTAAAAGGCATGCGCTATATTTGAGGAACTTTGTGCATTGTGCTTTTTGTTGAATAAAATTAAATAATGTAAGGAAAGAAAAGCATGTTATACAGAAGAAAATGCTCTCTAAAAAAGCTGCAGCTTTGACAGCAGGAGCATGCGTTGATAAAATTCATTTCTTATGGGGATGAGAAAAATAAGGATATAAGCGCAAAAGGAGCAAGAATTAGTCCGCAAACCAAAGCAACAGGAGCAAATAAGACAATGCCTACTCCCTTTAAAATTCCTTTTGCAGGATAGAGCAGATATTTTTTTCCGTCTTTGACAACTTGAATTTCGTCTATTGAATTAAGAGAGATTTCATCAAATATAAAATCGCTGAGTTCTTTTTCTTTTATATCAAATAAGGCGTATTTGCTATTTTTTTTAACTTTTAAATATCTGGTTTGGGTTACATTATTATGTCCAAGCCGGCTTATTTCGTCGAATTGCGGTTCGTATAAAATTTTTCCGTTCGTATCAGCCAATCCGTATTTATTGTTTAATTTTGTGCGAAAAATAACTTTTTCATAATACTTTTTGGGAAGATAAGAAGTTTCTCCTTCTGTTTTAATTTCGTCATAAACCGGTTGGATAATGATTTTATTTGACTTATCAATAATGCCGTATTTGTTGTTATCATTATTTTTTATAATATAGTGTTCTATGGTTGCCTGTTTCATTATTGTTTGGGGTGGCTCACCAAAAGCAACCGGCAATAATATGTTGAGTATTAAAACTGATATTAAAATAACCTTTTGCATGGAAATAAGTATAGCATATTCTAAAAAATACCATAAAGCCTGCCAAATGGAACTTATATAGCAAATTCCACAGATACTATTAAAAGTCCGTCATTCTGAGGGCTTTAGCCCTCAGAATCCTTTTTGATTAGATACTTCGCTAACGCTCAGTATGACGTTGTTTTGGAAATTTTTGGATGAATTTGCTATATAAATCCATTTTATATTATCTTTCCTTGCACATTTTTTGGTGATAAAAAGAAATTGTAGGCAGAATTATGAACTGGAGAAAAACTATGAATATTTTACCGGTAGGCAACACTTCCTTCGGAGGAGGAAAAATACAGGCAAGAGTTATTTATAAAGGCGATATTTCAGAGAGAAAATTTGATGTTGATAATATAAAAGGAATTGATAGTTCTTCAATTAAGGAACAAGACAGTGAAGACGGAATGGTCAGAAAATACGTTTTTGACAGACCCGGCGGGCATGCTGCTGTAGATGCACTGAAGGCTTATGTATTGTTGAAGAATTCCTCAGATATATCTGAGGATATGGTTATAGATATAGACCGAGTCAGAGTATAGTTTTTGCTATGGCTCCTTACGAGCCAGTGGGGGAGTTCTCGTATTTTGATTTTTTCAAATCAAAATACCAATTCGAGTCGACAACAAAAAAGACCGCAAATGCGGTCTTATAAATATAAAAAATGGGCGATGAGAGACTCGAACTCTCACGGGGGTACCCGCTAGATCCTAAGTCTAGTGCGTCTACCAATTTCGCCAATCACCCATGACAAAACAAAGTATTCAATTATCAAAGTCGTGGCGAAATTGGTTCCTAAAACAAAAACACCTCAGATATCTTCGGTTAGTCGCCAATCACCCATGACAAAACAAAGTATTCAATTATCAAAGTCGTGGCGAAATTGGTTCCTAAAA